>DASVDZ010000083.1:0-17808 GCA_036380835.1 Candidatus Eiseniibacteriota bacterium
CGGCGCGCGGCGTGAGCGTCGTGTCGACGAGGGCCACCTCGGCTAGATTCCCCGCGCGGGTCCGCTCGGCGTCGAGGCCGGTCAGGCGCCCGAGCTGCCGCTCGGCGTCGTCGAGCGACGCGGCGGCGCGCACGCGATCGGCCTCGGCGCTCGCCAGCTCCGCCTCGACGCGCAGGAGCTCGACGCGGGCCGCCTTCCCCGTGTCGAGGAGCCGCTGGACGCGATCCCGCTCCCCGCGAAGCGCGGCCAGGCGATGGTCGTGCGCCTCGAGCAGCTCCCGATCGCCGAGCACCGTGAGGTACGCCGCGACCGTCTGGGTGAGGAGCGATTGGCGGGCCTGGTCGAGCGACGCTTCGGATCCCTGCGAGGTTTCACGCGCGCTCCGGTATCGGTTCACGCGCGCGCCGCCGTCGAACAGGGTGATCCCCGCGGTGAGCGAGGACTGGACCAGCGTCCGGTTGAAGGGAGGGAGCGTCGTGAGCGCGAAGCTGTGGATCGGCGTGACCAGCGCGGGCTCCTCGAATCGGGTGGCGTCGCTCTGGATCGCGAGCGTCGGGAAGAAGGCGGCCGCCGCCTCCTTGGAAGCGGCCTTCGCCTCGTCTCGGCGCGACTCCGCCGCCCGCACGGACGGGAACGTGCTCAGCGCGCGCGCCACGGCGGCCTGGAGCGAACGGGTCGAGTCGGAGCCCGCGGCCGTGGCGGGCGCCGGGGCATCCGCCGTGGCGGCAGCGTTCGCGGCGTCGTTCGGGGCGTTCGCCGCGGCGGACCCCGGGGCGGCCAGCCAGCCGATGAGGAACGCAGCCGTCACGGCGCCGCGCGTGAATCGGGTCATTTCGGAGTCCTCCCTGGGCGCCGGCCCGGGGCGCGCCGCTTGGCGGCCGGCGCGGGCTCGGGTCCGGAATCGAGCAGCAACGATTCGTACAGAGGCCAGACGCGATCGAGATGGGCGGCGACGTCGAACTGTCCGCCGCTCAGGAGGCGGAGGAATCCGCCCGGTTGAACCATGCCGAGGAAGAGGAGCGACGCCGTGTCGGGATCGATCCTCCGCCCGAGGAGGCCGCGCGCCTGTCCGTCGCGGACGACGTCCGCGATCGCGTCGAGGTAGCCCCGCACGAGGCGGTAGACGCGGGCGCGGCGCTCCGAGTGGGCGGCGATCGTCTCGTCGGAGAAGATGATGCGCGGAAGGGCGATGTTCTGCATGAAGAATGCGAGATGGCGCTGGACGAGTCGCCGGAGGCGCTCGAGCGGGTCGTCGGTCTCGGCGCGCACGGCGGCCACGTTGCCCAGGAAGGTCTGCCTCAGGTGCTCGAGCGCGGCGTCGAGCACCTGGTCCTTCCCCGTGTAGTGGCGGTAGATCGCCGACGGGGTGAGCCCGACCCGGCGCGCGACCGCGGCAATGCTGAGACCGCGGAGCCCGTTCGCCGACATCACGTCGAGCGCGGCTTCCGCGATCTGCCTCCGGCGGAGTTCGGTGTCCTTCTTCTCGGCCCTCATGTGAATCATGATTCACATTATCGGCCAGAGATTCGGATCGATCCACCAAAAAGTGAATCTATATTCACAATGGAACCAAAACGGCCCCTGGATCGATACTAGGGAAGAACGTCGATCGGTCGGGCGGGGCCCTTTCCGCCCATTCCCGGAGGAGAAACCCCGTGTCCGACAAGAAGAAGCGCCGTCCGGCCGCCCCCAGCCAGGGCGAGTCGCTCAAGGAATGGCTCAAGACCCTGGCCATCGTCCTGGCCGTCGTCATCACCTTCCGCGGCGTCGTCGCCCAGGCCTACCAGATCCCGACCGGCTCGATGGAGCGGACGCTCCTGGTCGGCGACTACCTCTACATCAACAAGATGCTCTACGGCTCCGAGATCGACATCGGATTCCAGGGGCACCGTTTCTTCTACCACCGCTTCCCCGCCTTCCGGGAGCCGAAGCCGGGCGACATCATCGTCTTCCGGTACCCCGTCAATCCGCGCCAGGACTTCATCAAGCGGTGCGTGGCCGTGGGCGGCCAGACGGTCGAGATCCGGAACAAGGTGCTCTTCGTGGACGGGAAGCGCCAGGTCGAGCCCTACGCCGTGCACGACGACGCGCGGATCCTGCCACGGGAGGTCACCGTGCGCGACAACTTCGGGCCCATCACCGTCCCGAAGGGCTCGCTCTTCATGATGGGCGACAATCGCGACAACAGCCTCGACAGCCGCTTCTGGGGCCCGCTCAAGGAGGGGATGGTCAAGGGGAAGGCGATGTTCACGTACTTCTCCTGGGATCCGGACGGCCACACGATCCGGTTCAACCGGATGTTCCACGGCATCAGCTGAGGCAGCCGCGCTCGCGTCGCGGCCCGTCCGCCGGCGCTGAGAGCGCAGAATCGGGACTGGAGCGAGGGGGTCATCGTGCCGATGATTCCCTCGTATGCTTTGGTCCCGGATATCACCGCGCATCTTCCTCGCTTGCCTTCTCTCGGTCGCGCCTCTCGGCTGCGCCGGGTCGGGCGGCGGCATCGGGCCCGAGATCTCCGTGCCGGACCGGGCGTCGGCTTCGGGGGACGACGCCGAAGTGGGCTACGCCTCCTATTACGCCCACCGCTTCGACGGCCATCGGACCGCGTACGGCGAGCGGTACGACGAGCACGACTTCACGGCGGCGCACCCTTCCCTCCCCCCGGGTACGATGGTCCGCGTCACGAACCTCGAGAACGGGGAGAAGGTCGTGTTGCGCATCAACGACCGCGGCCCGTGGCGGAAGGACCGCGTGATCGACGTCTCCTACGCCGCGGCCCGGAAGCTTGGATTCGTCCGGGACGGCGTGGCCAAGGTGCGGGTCGAGGTGGTGGAGCGATAGGGTGGTGCCGGAGGGGGGAATCGAACCCCCACGGGGTTTAAGCCCCACCGGATTTTGAGTCCGGCGCGTCTGCCAATTTCACCACTCCGGCGAATCGGGTAACTCTTTGGCTTTCGTGACGATATCAGGGCGGCGGCGAGTCGGTCAAGGCGGGCGCCGGCCCGGGCATTTCAATTTCAATTGACAATACAGCAACGACTTAGCTATAATGTCTCGCGTAATACGGAAGCTAGGTCCCCCCGTGGAACTTTTCAACGTTCCCAGCGTCTAATCATTTCGAACGCGGGTAGTGAAGTTCCCTGGGATTCACGTTCCCTAGACGGCTTGACCCGGCGGTTGCCGGTGGGTTGCCCAAGACCTCAACAGGTCGTTTAGGCACGGTTTAATCGGGGAACTTCCAATATTCGAGCGGCGGGCTTCCTCGGCCCGCCGTTCTCTTTTCCCCCCGGCCTCCCCCGCCGCGGCCCCGCGGCTAGTCCCCCTTCGCCTTGACGGCGACGATCGTCACATCGTCGTCCTGCTCCCCATCCCGGAACGTCCGCGCGGCCTCCCAGATCCCCCGGACGATCGCCGGGGCGTCCTGCTCTCGCAGCGTCCGGATCACGTCCTTCAGGCGGTCGTCGCCGAAGAGCTCGCCGCTGTCGGTCATCGCCTCCGTCACGCCGTCCGTGTAGAGCACCAGCACGTCGCCCGGACGCAGCTCGGCGACCCGCTCCTTGTACGTGGCGGCGTCGAACGTGCCCAGGAGGGGTCCGGTGGCGTCGAGCGTCTCGAAATTGCCCGTCGCGGCGCGGAGGAGAAAGCCCGGGTTGTGCCCGGCGTTCACGTACGTGAACCGCCGCTGCTCGGTGTCGAGGACGCCGAAGAGCGCGGTCACGAAGCGGTCGGGCTCGATGCTCTCCCAGAGGAGGCGATTCACCTTGGTCATCGTCGTCCGGATCGCGTAGTTGTTCCGGATCTCCGCGATCAGGAACGCCCGGAAGGACGCCATGATCAGCGCCGCGGCGATCCCCTTCCCGGAAACGTCGCCCACGACGACGCCTAAGTGCTGGTCGGCGATCCGCACGAAGTCGTAGTAGTCTCCCCCGACCCGGTCGGAGGAGAAGTTGGCGCCCGCCACGTCGAAGTGCGGCACCTCGGGTCGCCGGTCGGGGAGGAACGAGCGCTGGATCCGCTGCCCGATCGTCACCTCCTCCTCGAGGCGGCGCTTCTCGAGCACCTCTTCGTGGAGCCGGGTACGCTCGATGGCGACGGCCGCCTGGGCGGCGAACGCCATCAGGAGGTCCAGATCCTCCGACTCGTACGCGTCGGGCTCGTCCGACTCGAGATTGAATCCGCCGATCACCTCGCTCCCGATCCGGATCGGCGCGACCATCTCGCTCCTCGTGTCCTCGCGCGCGTTCATGTAGCGCGGGTCGGTCTGGACGTCGGGCACGATCACGCCGCGGCCCGTCTTGACGACCCAGCCGATGAGCCCTTTCCCAACCTTGAGCCGCACGGCGTCGTCGCGCGCCGGGTCGTAGCCGCGGATCGTCTGGCGGGTGATCCACTGGGTCCTCTTGTCGACGAGGTAGATGCCGGCCGCGTCGTAGCGCACCACCTGGTAGACGAGGTCGAGGATCTGCTCGAGCAGCCGTTCGGTCTCGAGGCTCCCCGAGATCTTGGTCCCTAGCTCGAGGAGGAGCTGGTTCTGCACCTTCTCGCGCATCGCCTCGGCGTAGACCCGCGCGTTGCCGACGGCGATCGCGAGCTGGACGCCGAGGTCGCCGAGGAACGCGATCTCCTCCGGCGACGGGGGTGCCCCGCCCCCGAGCAGCACGACGACGCCTAGCGGATCGCTTCCGCGGCGGAGCGGGATCGTGACGACGCCGCCTAGCTGGCCGCGCGGCCGGCCGCCCCACTCGGCGGGAACGTAGGCGCCCTCGGGGATCTCCGCGTGGAACGCGGGCGCGTCGTCCGCCACCGCCTGCCCGGCGAGCCCCTGCCCCACCTGGATGCGCGGGCGCCGCCCCACGACCGGCGTGTTGCAGAGCGTCCACGGGTAGAGGAGCTCGGTCCGCGGATCGAGCACCCAGAGCGAGAACTCGGCGAAGCCGCCGGCCGCGAGGAAGAGCTCGCGCGCGCGCCGCGCGAGGGCGTCGCGCTTGAGGAGCGCCAGCTCCCGCGAGGCGCGGACGAGGAACCGGAGGCGCTCCTCCTCGGTCGCGACCCCGGTCTTCACGGCGGCTTGGTCGGTCATGCGGAGCGAGGGCGGCGGTGGGTGGCCCGCGCGGGGCGCGACGCCATCAGCTCCTCGAGGAAGGCGCGGAGCTCCGTCGGTCCCAGGTGATCGGCGGTCCAGAGGGCCGTGAAGACGCGCGCCCCGCGCGCCCTGAAGGAGGGCGCGTGCGCGAGCGTGCGCTCGTAGATGCGGCGCCGTTCGCGCCGCGTCATCGCCGGAAGCCCGCGGCGATGGAGTCTTCCGTCGATCCAGACGTTCCAGAGCTCGTTCAAGGCCTCCCGGTCCGCCTCGGTCGCGCCGGTGAAGTCGACCCCCGAGTCGTGGTCGTCCTTCAGGTGCGAGAGCTCGTGCAGGCATCCCTCGGCGAAGCTCCGCGCGGAGAACCACCGCGGCGGGAGCGGCGGCGGGCCGGCCCGCCGGCCCCACGTGCGGCTCCACGCGCGGCGCCGCGCCCGCGTGACGAAGTTCCCGACCGCGAACGAGAGGCGGGCCGCCCGATGGTCGTGCGTGTTCCACTCGATGTACGCGTGGTCGTCGCGATTGGAGAGATCGACGTGCACCTGGACGTCGCGGACCACGTCGCCCAGGCCCAGCTCGCGCACGGCCTCGCGCAGCACCCGATCGGCCACGTCGCGGAGCGGAAAGTCGGCGGGCTGCCACCGGATCCGCGGCGTGGCCCCGGCGCCGGGATCGTCCGTCGAACGTCGAGCCGCCATCAGCGGGTCACCGTTCGAACGACAAGGACGTGGATCACGACGAGGCCGAGGATGATCGCCGCGGGAGCGAGGCCCAGAAACCCGATGCGCTCCTTCGGCGCATCGCCCGACCCGGCCCCCCCCTTCGGCATCGGACCGTAGGGGCGGTTCGGCTCGGCGATGGGCGGAGCGGGCGGCGGGTTCGTCCCTGCGACCGAAGGAGGCGGTCCCGCGGGAAGATCGCTCGGCGGAATGTAGCGGAGCGTCTCCGGGGCCTCGGATTCGAATCCTTGAGGGGCCTTCGTCGAGTCGGCGCGCGCGGCGGTGGAGTCGCCGGGCGCGACCGGCTGCGAAACGCCGGGCACGACCGGCTGCGAAACGCCGGCGCTGTCCGCCGAATCGGCGTCCGACGAATCGGGCGGCGTCTGCGTCGCCGCGACCGTGGCCGCCTCCGCGACGTCGAGCGGCATCCAGAGAAGAAATCGCGGGAACGCCGTGCCGGCCATCCCCGCGATCAGGAGCAAGGGCAGGAGCCCCGCGCGCGACGCGGCGCGAGGTCGCCGATCAGAACCGGAAGCCGAGGCCGAGTACACCCATCCCCGTGATGCCGAACGTCCCCTCGATCTCCGGATTGAAGCGATAGCCCACTTCGAAGCCCCAGGACGGGCCGTAGACGATGTTGGCGCGCCCGGTCCACTTGGCGTCGAAGGGGTACGAGAGACCGATGCCGAACTCGGGACGGAGCCCGGCGCGATTCGCGAACGCGCCGAAGATCCCCGCGATCGAGGGATCGTGGCGCGTGCCTTCGAGGAACTGATACATGTAGTGGCCGCCGACGACGAGGTCGTCGTTGAACGTGTTGTCGTTCCGGCCGTAGTCCCCGAAGAAGAGATCATTCTGATCGAACCCGAAATAGGCCCCCACCGCGCTGTGCCCCGAGAGCGAGAAGTCCGCCTGCCCGTACGCCCCCGAGATGACCCCGAAGCCGCCGCGGTTCACGCCCGCTTCGATGTTCGCGTCCGGAATGGTCGCGCGCGCCGCGGGCGCCCAGCCGACGAGCGCCGCGAGCACCACCCAAGCGAGCATAGTCCAATCCCTGCGTGCATTCCAAGCGACCCGACTCATGTCAGTCCTCCCGATTGGGTGTGGCTGACCCCACCGATTCACGCATTGTAATCCAAACGGATGGATCGGCAGAAGGGGGAGCGTTCGAGAGAGCGGCGCCCCGGGCGGGCGCGGCCTCGGAGCGGAGCGGCGTCCCTCAGCGGGAGCGGAGCGAATCGAAGCGGTCGACGTCGATCAACTCGCCGTCACGAAATCGTAGCGGCGGCTGGAGCGTGCCGTAATACCACCACTCCTCGGTGTGTCCCACGGGCGTGAGGAGGACGCGGCCCGTCGGGTAGCCAAGCGCGTCGAAGACCGCTCGCATGTCGGCCGGCAGATGGTCGCGCCAGAACTTCATGCGGAGCGAAACGAGGAGGAGCTTCTCCTGGTGCCGGACGTATTTCGACTGCCAGTCGGTGGTGCGGAGCATCGCCACCGAGTCGCCCTTCACGAGCAGGATGTCGGTCGGCCCGACGTAGGTGACCTGGGACCGCGCGGGCGGGGCGAAGAGCGTCACGGCCAGCGCGGCCGCGACGACGAGGAGGACGCGATGTCGAAGCATGGTGCGGAACACCTCCGGGCTCTGGATCGGAACGACCGCCCGGAGCCCGGACGGCCGTCCTTGGCTCCCCATGATTATACCCCATGGGGGGCCCCGCGCGGGAGGCGAAACGCTTCTAGCGGCGGTAGAGGATGCGGCCGCAATTCTCGCAGTTTTCGATCGTTAGAAGATCGTCGTTCCGCGAGTTGCAGGTCGCCGTCGGGAGGCTCATGCGGCACGCCGGGCAGATGCCGGAGGTCACCGGAACGACCACCCGCGTGAGCCGGCGGCTCATCCGTTCGTAGGTCTGGAGAAGGCGGCCGTCGATCCGGGCCGCGAGACGCCGCCTCGCCCGCTCGAGCGTCTCCACGTTCTCCACCGGGAAGCCGAGCCGCTCCTCGTGCGAGGCGATCTCGGGATCGCGCATCTCCCGGAGCATCAGATCGATGTCCTGGAGCTCGATCAGGGCGTCGAGCGGATTCGTCATAGCGCCTGCACCAGCGTGTCGCGGACCGCGTCGAAGCCGGGCGCTTCGAGAATCCGCTGCCGTGTCCGGGCCAGCCGGACGGCCTTCACGATCTCCGCGACCAGCTTCAGGTAGATCGGGTCCCGCTCGATCGGGGGCGCCACGATCAGGAAGAGCAGGTGGGACGGGTTCCCGTCCATGGCGTCGAAAGCGACCCCCTTCTTCGAACGCGCCACCACGAGCGCGCGTTCGGAGACCATCGTGGCGCGGGCGTGCGGCACGGCGATCCCCCTTCCGATCCCGGTGCTTCCCAGGGCCTCGCGCCGCCGCAAGACGTCGAGGACCGCGTCGGGATGGCGGGTAACGCGGGCCAGGGCCAGCGTGGCCACCATCTCCTCGAGCACGGAGCTCTTCTTTCGGGAGCGGAGCTCGGAAATGAATAGTTCGGGTCTGAGGTGGGGTGCGACGACGGAGGTCGGCTCGGTGGCGGCGGCACTGACGTACGGCATAACTTCCGTTCTTCCTAGCCCTCGGGGCTAACTGCTCGATTCCCCCGGTCCCTTACGTTACAGGACGCAATCCTCGGCTGGCAAGATCGTAGTTTGCTCCCGAAATTCGCCGGGACCTTGCATTTCGCGCTCCCGGCGCTTCTCAGCCGTGGACCGCCAAGAGCCTTCGGTGGCGTCACTTAACGGGCCAGGGCGCGATCTTCGCTCGGGGTGCGGCATCGGCACGAGCCTTGCGACCCGGAAGGGGCAGGGAGGGATTTCTCATGGTGACGCCGAAGCAGCGCAGGCAAAAGCAGTTGGCCGTCGTGGGAGCCATCGGCCACGAGCACTTCATGACCGGGGTCCGGATGCTCTACGCCTGCCGTTACCAGGACGCGCTCACCCATTTCCAGGAGGCCTCCCTCCTCGAGCCGACCGCGAAGGGATACCTGAGCTACCTGGGGCTCGCGACGGCGCACGCGCACCGGAAGTTCGCCGACGCCGAGCAGCTCTGCCGCAGGGCGATCGAGGCCGAGTACCACCGAGCCGAGCACTACTACAATCTCGCCGAGGTCTTCCTCCTCTCCGGGCGGAAGAACGACGCGATCAAGTGCTACAACCAGGCGCTCTCCTGGAATCCCAGCTACGAGCCGGCGCAGGACGCGCTCCGGAAGCTCGGCGTGAGGCGGCCTCCCATCCTGCCGATCCTGCCGCGCAGCCACCCGGTGAACGTGATCCTTGGCAAGACGTTCCGGCGCCGCCCACGCGCCACGGCCGGCGCCCGCTAACGGCCCCGACCGCCGCCCTCCTCAGTAGTTCGTCTTCCAGTCGATGAGCCCGCGCGCGCGCGCGAGCCGCTCGCACCACGCGAACCACGCGAGCGACGCCGCCGAGAGTCCCACCGTCGACGCCGCGAGCACGAGCCAGAGCGTTCCGTCCCCCCACGTCCTAAGCGCCGCCACGTAGGGGTGCCCGGTCAGGATCCTCCGGATCAGCTCGAGCCAGTACGTGAACGGTAGCGCGAGCGACACCGACTGCGCCCATCGCGGAAGCACTTCGATCGGGAAGACCGCCCCCGAGAGAAGGTAGAAGAGCCCGGTCAGCCCCTCGTTCAGATTCATGCTGTGCCGCGCCACGACGAGCGACGCGCCCGCGAGGGCGATTCCGAGCATCGCCACCGAGACGAGCCCGAGCGCGACCGCCGCCACGAGGAGCGCCCACGCTCCGGGCGACGCGTCGATCGGGAGCCGGAGCACCCAGCGGCCGAAGAGGAGCGCGATCGCGATGCCCAGGGACGCCGTCGCGATCTTCGTCAGCCCCCGACCGACGAGATACGAGAGGAGCCGGATCGGCGCCGTGTAGATGTACTTGAGCGTCTCGTAGTCCTCCCGGTCGCGGAAGACCGCCCACGAGATCCCGACGAGCACCTCGCTCACGTAGAGAAAGAACGTGTTGCCCAGAAAGAGGAAGAGGAACGCCGCGCCCGTCGCGTGGGCCGGCGAGACGACGCGCACCATGAAGAAGAGGATCAGCGTGGTGGCGAGCGGCTTGGCGATCGCGAATACGATGAAGAGGAACGGATCGGTCCAGTTCGCCTCGACCTGCCAGCCGAGCCAGGCACCGGCCCGGATCGTATCCCAGGTCCGCTTCACGCGCCCCGGAGCGTGAGGCGCCCCTCCTCCTTTCCCAGCCGCTCGAGCAGGAGGAGCGCGCGATGGGCGAGGAAAAGGAAGAGCGCGAAGAGGACGATCTCGATCGGCACGATGAAGCGGAGCGGAACGAAACCGTGCGCCGCCTCGCCGTAGAAGATCTGGCGGATTCCGTCGAGGCCGAGCGTGATCGGGAGGAGCGCGGCCACCGACCCGGCCGCGAGCCCGAGGAATCGGACCGGGAAGTAGAATCCCGAGAGGAAGTAGATCGGCTCCTGGAAGAGCGTCGCGGTGTGCCACGCCTCTCTTCCCCACAGCAGGAAGACGCTGCTCAGGATCATGCCCAGCGCGTAGACGGCGGCCAGCGTGATGAGGAAGAGGCCGAGCGCCGGAAGCGCGCGGTCGACCGGAAGCGGCACCTTGTAGAGGAGCGTCCCGCCCACCAGGATCGCGATCGCGCGCGTGGTCGTCATCGCCATGCCGCCGAGGGCCATGCCGAAGAGGATGCTCATCCTCGAGACGGGGGTGATGAGGTAGAGCTGGAGCTGCCCCTGCTCCTTCTCCCAGAAGAACTGGCTCGCCATGCTCCAGAGCACGTTGTTCCAGTAGGCGGTCATCGCCCCGCCGAGCACCACGAACGCCTCGTAGACGGGCGGCGCCTTGAGTCCCCGGTAGACGAGCACGAACGCCGACATCGTGAGGAAGGGGAAGAGGGTTTCCCCGATGAGCCACGAGCGCTCCCGGAACGAGGCGCGGATGCGGACGCTCGCGCGCGCCATCACGGCACCCAGGTTGACGCGCAGGATCTCGGCGCGCGAGATCGTGTCGCCGTTCACGCCGTCCCCTCCCCGGATCCGGTCTCGTCGGCGAGCCCCCGGCCCACCATGTGGATGAAGACGGTCTCGAGCGTCGGCTCCATCTTCGTCAGGTGGAGCACCGGGTGCCCCATCCCCTTCAGGAGCCCGAGCACCTCCCCGATCACGAAGTCCTCCTCGACGGCGACGCGCAGCTCGATCGCGCCGGTGCCCGGATGCGCGTGGTGGGACACCGAGCGCACTCCCGCGAGCCCGTCCAATCCCTCGAATCCCGCGGCCCCGGCTCCGACCTGGAGCTCGAAGACCGGCTCCGCCGGGACGGAGCGCTTGAGCGCCCTCGGCGTGTCGAGCGCGAGGATGCGCCCCTGGTCGATGATCGCCACGCGCCCGCAGAGCTCGTCCGCCTCGGCCATGTAGTGCGTGGTCAGGAGCACGGTGCGCCCGGGGCGCTCTCGCACCCACCGCGCGATGAAGCCGCGCACCTGGCGCGAGGCCTCCACGTCGAGACCGAGGGTCGGCTCGTCGAGGAAGACGATCTCGGGATCGCTCATGAATCCGCGCGCGAAGTTGAGCTTCTGCTTCAATCCGGTGGAGAGGCTCGAGAGGCGCGAGTCGGCGCGGGCGGTGAGGCCGACCGTCTCCATCAGCTCGCCCGCGCGCCGGCGGGCCTCGGCGTGTGGAACGCCGTAGAAGCGCGCGAAGAGGTGGAGCGTCTCACGGACGGTGAGGATGCCGTAGCCCGACGTGTCCCCGCCGGAGACGAGGTTGATTCGGCGGCGGACCCCGATCGGGTCGCGGGCCACGTCTCGCCCCGACACGAGGGCGCGCCCCGACGTCGGGAGGAGGAGCGTCGTGAGGATCTTGATGAGGGTGCTCTTCCCGGCCCCGTTCGGGCCGAGGAGCCCGAAGCACTCGCCCGGCCGAACCACGAGATCCACGCCCTGGAGCGCGCGCACCTCGCGCTCGCGGCGGCTCCGGAAGAGACGCGTCAGCCCGACCGTCTCGATCGCGGCCGGCGGGGTCACGCGGTCGAGGGTCACTTGCCGAGAAGGCGCTTCAGCGCTTCCCGGCCCTTCTCGATGGCCTTGGCCTTGGTCGTGTCGATGGTGGCGGTTGTGCCGCTGTCCGGGCGGGCCCGCTCGGTCAGCCCCTTCACCAGCTCCTGCTTGAGCGCGCCGCCCGCCGATTGGAGCAGCTTGCCGGGCTCGATCGACACCTTGGGCGCGAGAGCGGTGCCGGTGATCCGGACCTGCACGGGGACGCGGCCCTGCGCGTCCTTCACGTATCCGGCGATCTGGCTGATCGCCCCCGCGTCCTTGACGCGCTCCGGTCCGAGGCCGAGGAGGAGATGCAGGTCGAGCGACTGATCGAGCCCCATCGAGCCGGTCATTTCGAAGGTGTCCTTCCCGAGATCGCCCTTCACCGTGTCGAGGATCATCTTCCCGCCCGCGATCCGGATCGACTGGGTCAGGGTCCGGAAGGAGATCTCCTGGGACGCCTGGGCGCCGAGCGCGTCGCGGATCGAGCGGATCACCGGGTTCGCGCGGATCGCCCCCTGCTCGATCGTGCCCGAGAGATTTCCTCGCAAGGAGTCGACCACGTCCGGGCCCGGGAGCCCGGGTCCCGTCAGGTCGACGATCCCGTTCACCAGCCCCGTCACCGGCAGCTTGAGCGGAAGGAGCCCTCCGATCACGTCCTCGACGGGCGCCTTCTTGAGATCGAGGTGGAGCGAGAACTCGGGGCTCGTGAACAGGTCCGCGACGTCGAGGGAGCCGGCCATCGATCCGGTCCCCACGGTGCCGTGAAACGGAGCCGCCGAGAGCGCCCCCTTCTCGAACTTGACCGGCACCACGACGTCGTGGATCGAGAGCCCGTGGCTCCGGACCTCCCCGATCGTCAGGTTCCCGTCGAAGGACTGGAGCGGAACCGGCGGCGGCGCGCCGCCCTTGAGCCCGGCGCGCGCCGCTCCGCCGCCCGTCGGCGCCCCCGTGTCCCACTCCTCGGCGACGAGGCGGTCGAGCTTGGCCTGGAACGATCCCGTGCCGAGCGGCTTGCCCTGCTGGATCCGTCCCGTGATCGAGGCGTCGGTGGAGCCGACGAGGATGTCGCAGCGCTGGAGCGCGATCGACCCGGCGTCTCCCTGCGCCTGGAACTCGAGCTTCCGGACCGGCCGCGCGACGCCCGGGACCGTGCCGCTCATGTCGCTCCCCGTCACCTTCCACGTCACCACGGGCGGATCCGGCGGACGGACGGAGAAGGTCCCGCTCCCTTCGAGGAGCCCGGAATTCCACGTCGGCGTGTTGGGCAGGATCCCGTTCAGTCTTTGCGCGGGCGCCCGGAAGAAGAACTGCCCGCTCGTCGCCCCCCCGGGCGCGCTCGAGCCGTGCATCTCCGCGGTGAGGGTGATGCCGCTTCCCGCTCCCTCGACGCGCGCGGTGAAGGTGCGGTCGGGGCGGCTCGTGAAGGAGGCGCTCGCCTGATCGAGCGTGAAGGTGTTCGACTGGGCCGTCACGGCGAGCGGCCGGAGCACGACCCGCCCGCTCGAGACCGGAGTCGCGGCCGGACCCGTCACCTGGACGTCCCACGACGCGGTCGCGCTCCAGATCGCGGGCGACCGGGACGCGAGAGGACGGATGGCCGCGTCCGACGACCGGATCGTCTGCGGCGCGCCCGTGATCCGGAGCGCGAGCGTCGGCTGGGCCGGCGGATCCGGGAGGAGGACGTCACCGGCGACGGCGCTCTCCAAGGGGCCGAGCGTCGCGGTGCCGCGCGTGACGGCGAGCCGCTTCCCTCCGTCGCGCGCGGCGAGCGTCACCGCGACCTCGAGGGGCGACGGGACCGGCACCAGGGAGTCGCGCGCCGAGGGCTTCCAGAAGATGCTGTCGACGCCGAACGTCGCGCTGACGGCGACCGGCTTCTGAAGGGTCCCCTCGATGCGCGTCTCGCCGTGGAGGCGTCGCAGGTCGAAGCCGCTCCCCAGCGCGTCCCGCGTGCGCAGGTCGAGGTCCTCGACGGTGACGCGCGGCAGCGCGAGCGCCATCCCCCCGGCGCCCGTCGCCCCCGGAGGGGGCGGCGGAGGCGTCACGCCCCGGTCGGTCATCGCGATCCCTCCTCCCTTCACGCGCGCGGTCGCGATCTCCACGCGGCGGGAGAGGAGCGGCAGGAGCCGGAACTCGACGAAGACGTCCTGGATTCGCGCGTTGAGCGTCGGGTCGCCCGTCTTCGGCGCGCGGATCGCGAGCCCCTCGACGCGCACCCCGACGGCGAGCCAGCGGAACCCCGGCGTGAGGCGGGTCCACGTCACGGTCATCCCGGGGATCTGCGCCGCCTGCGCGCGCGCCTCCCGCTCGATCCAGTCCCGGGGCATGAGCAGGAACGCGGCCGCGAAGACGAGGGCGACGAGACCGACGAAGCCTCCGAGGGCGATCAGCGCGACGCGGGCGGCGCGGGGCATCAGACGCCTCCCCTCGCGCGCGTCTCGTAGAACTCGACGATCGACGCCGCGACCCGGTCCACCTCGTCCTCCGTCATCCCCGGGAAGACGGGGAGCGAGAGGACCTCGGACGCGAGCCGCTCCGAAACCGGGAAGTCGCCCGCGCGATGGCCCCATTCCGAGAAGCAGGGCTGCGCGGGGAGCGTGATCGGGTAGTAGACCCTCGATCCGATCGCGCGTTCGTGGAGCCAGGCCTGGAGGTGGTCCCGCTCGGGAGCGCGGATCGTGAACTGGTGGTACGTGTGGTTCGCTCCGGCGGGCTCGACCGGGAGCGTGACCGGCACGCCGTCGAGCGCGCGCCGGTACCGCGCGGCGAGCGCGCGCCTCGCCTTCGTCCATTCGGGAAGGAACCGGAGCTTCGTGCGGAGGAACGCCGCCTGGAGCGCGTCCAGGCGCGCGTTCGTTCCGAGCGCCACGTGACGGTAGTTCCCGGCGTCGCCGTGGACCCGGAGGAGGCGGACGCGCGCCGCCGTTCCGTCGTCCTCGGTGAGGAACGCGCCCGCGTCGCCGAGGGCGCCGAGGTTCTTCGTCGGGAAGAAGGAGAGCGTCGCGCCGGCGGTCGTGATCCCGATCGGCCGGCCCTCGTCGGTGGCGCCGATCGCCTGGGCTCCGTCCTCGAGGACCGGGATCCCCCGCTCGGCCGCGGCGGCGCGGATCGGCGCGAGCGAGCAGGCGAGGCCGTAGAGATGGACCGCCATGATCGCGCGCGTGCGCTCGCCGATCCGCGCGCGCACCGACGCGGGATCGAGCCCGAATCGCGCGGGCTCGACGTCCGCGAAAACCGGCCGGGCGCCGATCTGCGTCACGGCGCTGGCGCTCGCGAAGTACGTGAAGGCGGGAACGATCACCTCGTCCCCCGGCTTCACGCCCAGCGCCAGGAGCGCGATCGAGAGCGCCGACGTGCCGGACGAGAGGCCGATGGCGTGCCGCACGCCCGTCGCCGCGGCGAGCTCCCGCTCGAAGGCGTCGTGCTCGGGCCCGAGGATGAACTGCCCGGAGCGGAGCACGCGGGCGAAGTCCGCCTCGAGCGCCGCCTGGAGCGGGCCGTGGACGCGCGAGAGGTCGAGGAGCGGGATCGGCGTGGCGACGGGGGCGCGCGTCATCGAGGCCGGCTCAACGGCCGCCTCCGGTCGATCCGGCGGAGACCTTCGACGCGTGGGCGGCGCGGAGGCGCTCCATCAGCGCGTCGCGTTTCCCGTAGAGGCGTTTCAGGGGCCGCGCCTTCCGCTTGCTGAGCGCGTAGGCCGTCAGGAGCGGGAGGGCGACCGTGCTGTCCACGTACGCGACGACGGCGTCGGGCAGGCGGTCCGGATCGATCTTCCCCCACGAGACCGCCTCGGCCGGCGTGGCCCCGGAGAGTCCTCCGGTGTCGGCGCGCGCGTCGGTCACCTGGAGGAAGTAGTCGTGCCCCGCCTCGTCGAGGCCGAGCACCTCCTGGATCTGAGGCTCGGTCTGGAGCGCGAAATTCTTCGGCGAGCCGCCGCCGAGGATGAACACGGCGCTCTTCCCGCCGCCGCTCTTCGCGCCGTAGACGATCGCCGCGGTCTCGTTCACGTCGCGAAAGACGTCCCACTGGATCGGGTCCCCCTCGAGCGAGATCGCCGCGGCGTTCATGCCGATCGAGGAGTCGCCCGGCGAGGACGTGTAGACGGGTACCTCGAGGCGGTGGGCGGCGGCCAGGAACGAGACCTCCTCCTGTCCCAGCGCCCGCTCCCGCTCGGCGACGTACCGTCCCGCCCGGTAGTGGAACTCGGCCGTGCTCATCGGCGCGCGGAACTCCGGCTGGCGCATCACCTCGCGGAAGAACGCGTCGGTGGAGAGGAGCACCTCGTAGTCGAAGAAGATGTCGAAGATCCGGACGATCCCCTGTTCCCGGAGCGCCACGTCGTCGGCGTTCGAGCGCCCCTGGTGCATCGTCAGCCCGAGCCCGAAGTGGGTGTCGTGGTAGAGATTCGCGCCGGTCGAGACGACCCAGTCGACGAATCCCGCCTTGAGGAGCGGAATGAGACACGAGCGCCCGAGCCCCGCCGGCGTGAGCGCGCCGCTCAACGTGAGGCCGACGGTGACGTCGGGCTCGAGCATCTTCTCCGCGAGGAGCCGGCACGCCTCTCGCAGCCGCGCTCCGTTGTACGCGAGGAACGCGGAGTCGACCAGGCGGTCGACGGTGACGCCCGGCGTGATCGGGTCGGGCGCGATGCGCGGGCCCTTCGCGGTTCGGGGTGTCGTCATGGGGCTCATGCCCTCCCGTAGATGGGGATCAGCGCGCCCGACACGGCCGCGGCCGCGTCGGACGCCAGGAACGCGAGGAGCGACGCCACCTGCTCGGGGCGCACCCACGCGTCGCGCGCGGCGTCCGGCATCGCCGCCCGGTTGGCCTCGGTGTCGATGACGCTCGGCAGGATCGCGTTGGCGGTGGCGCCCGTCGCCTTGAGCTCCTTCGCCAGCGTCCCGACGAGCGCGTGGAGGCCTGCCTTGGACGCCGCGTAGGCGGCCGCCCCCGGATAGGTCTCGACGGCGCCGCGCGAGGAGAAGAAGAGGAGGCGCCCCGCGCCGCTCTCCCGAATGGCGGGAATCGAGTGCTTCGCGGCCCAGAAGGCCGAGACGAGATTCAGGTCGATCATGAGCCGAACCGTCTTCTCGTCCACCGCGTCCACCGTCACTCCGCCCCGGTACCCGCCCGCGACGTGGATCAGCACGCGGAGCCCGCCCAGGGCCGCGATCGATCGCCGGACCGCGTCGCCCATCGCGTCGTGGTCCGTCACGTCCGCTTCGAGCGGGATCAATCGGCCGGCCGCGACGGCGTCGGCGTGCGCGGCCGCCATCGAGTCCCACTCCTCCGGGACGCGATACGTGGTCGCCACGCGGAATCCGTCCGCCAGGAAGCGGGAGGCGACGTGGCGCCCCACCGCTCCGGTCCCGCCCGTGATCAGCGCCGTCTCGAGCCGAGGCACCGAACGTTCCCTCCTTGGATGCTACCGAGGCCGGAAAGCGGCAGTATACCGTGCCGCGTCGGAGACGCGCCACAGCCCCTCGCGGGACGCCCAGCCGATCGCGCTCCCGCCGAGCCGCACCTCCACGTCACCGCCTCGCGCGCGTCCGAGCCGCACCCGCTCGCCGGCCCTGAGCTCGACGGGCGGGCGCGTCGGCTCGTCGGGGCCGCGGCGCGCCTCGAGCGACGGGGCGATCACGACGGCCTCGGGGTGCGTCCGATCCTCGACCGCGCGCGTGACGCGCCACCCGCCGAGGAGGACTCCCGCGACGGCGAGCGCGAGCGCGGCGATCCGCGCGGCCCGCGAGCGCCCGGCACGACCGGGGCGGAGCGCGACGGCGGCGCCGAGCGCGGCGGCGCCGGCGACGAGGAGCGCCGCGAGCCACCACGATTCGGCGGGCGAGAGCGCGATCGGGGATGGTGGCGGCGGCGCCGTGCCGGCTCCGGTCGATTCCGCCACGCGCGCCTCGGCGAGCGCCAGGTTCCGGTTCACGTCCGGGGCGTGG
>DASVDZ010000084.1:0-8685 GCA_036380835.1 Candidatus Eiseniibacteriota bacterium
CTCGTCGCGGCCCTCCTCGCCGTCGTTCCGGCGCTCGCGCAGCGCGGCCTGCCGCCCATCACCGTCCTCTACCCCGAGCCGCGCCCGGCCGAGCGGATCGCGCCGATCCTGATCGACAACGTTCGCTACGTCTCGACCGACGACCTGGCACGCGTGCTGGACGCCACCAAGTTCTGGAGGCCGGAGATCCGGAAGCTGTCGCTCCGGATCGGGGAGCGGACGATCCGCTTCACGGTGGACGCCCCCGTCGTGCTCGTGGACGAGGAGGCGACGAACCTGGTCGCGCCGGTCAGGCTCGTGCAGGGCACCGTCTACGTTCCCGAGTCGATCGTCGGCGACCTCTTCGAGTGGGGCGCGACGACCGACGCGACATGGGACGAAGCGACCCGCACCATCCGGTTCCGCGGGCTGGTCCACTCCGTCCGCCAGGCGCAGCTCTACATCCGGGGCAACGTGACCGAGGTCTCGGCGACGCTCGGGAAGAGCCTCCCGGCGCGCGTCCTCTACGCCACCCCGACCGAGGTCTGCGTGCTGCTCGAGGGGGGAACGCTCGACACCGCTCAGGTCTTCCAGGGGGGGATCGTCACGGGGGGCGAGGTGCGCGAGAATCCGAGCGGCGTCGAGTTCCGCCTGACGCTCGGGGAAGGGGCGAAGGGTTACCAGATCTCGGTCGGCTCGAACCGCTTCCGGGTCGCGGTGACGGCGGAAGGAGGGCTCGTCGACGCGGGACTCTTCCAGCCGCTCGAGCCGATCCGCTTGGGCGGAGCCGACGGGACGGTTCGGACGATCGTGATCGATCCGGGGCACGGTGGCTCCGATCTCGGCGCCGCGCTTCCCGGCGGATTCGCCGAGAAGGACGTGGCGCTCGACGTGGCGCGCTCGCTCCGAAGCGCGCTCCAGGCGAGCCTCGGCGCGCGCGTGCTCCTCACGCGGGACGGCGACGTCGATCTCCCGCCGTCGCGCCGCGCCGAGATCGCGAACGAGCAGTCGGCCGATCTCTTCATCAGCATCCATCTCGACGCCGAGGGCGTCGTCAAGGGGGGCGGGTTCCGCGTCTTCACGGAGACGCCGGTCGCGCCCGCGGTCGACGCGGTGCCGCCGCTTCTCCTGCCGGGCGGCCACGGCGACGTCGAGATGCGGCCCTGGCGCACGGCGCAGCTCGCTTCGGTGGGGAGCAGCATGGCGCTCGCGCAGTCTGTGGCCGACGCGCTCGCGAGGACGTTCCCCCAGTCGCCCGTTGTCTTCCGCACGGGGAGGATGAGCATGCTCGAGCCGGTGCTCTGCCCGGCGATCCTGCTCGAATCGGCGCCCGCGGCGCGCACGGGACCGGAGGCGATGAGCCTCCGCGGCTATACGATCTACGACTACACGCAGACGGTGGCGCATGCGATCGAGGACTTCATCCGGAGGTCGAAGGCGTGACCGAAGAGCGCGACGAGGAGCGCGGCGCCGCCGCGCCGGAGGCAGTGAGTCCCCCGGCGCCGGAGGCAGTGCCTCCCCCGGCGTCGGAGGCAGTGCCTCCGCCGGTCGAGGCGGCCCCGCCGCCGACGCCGCCCGCGACGAAGGAGCCCGAGCTGGCCGAGCCCACGGCGCCGGAGCCCCCGCCCGCGACGCTCGAGGAGCCACCCCCGCCCCCGTCCCACGCCGTGCCGTTCCACATGGACCAGGCCGCGGTCGTCATCCGGGACGCGATCGGCGTGGGCGTCGACACCGTGCGGCGCCGGCGCTGGACCTCGCTCGGCGTCGCCGCGGGCGTCCTCGCGCTCGGCGTCTGGTGGTGGTTCGCGGCGGGCCCGGGACGCCGGAACGCGGCGATGCCCGAGCACTTCGTCCCGCTCGCGGCCGAGCTGGAAGGAATCCGCGGCGTCTATCTCTACTTCGGCGTGCCGGGGAGCGACAGCATGATGGCGGAGTATCGCGACATCGTGGTGAAGGACCGCTCGAGCGACCGCGTGCGCGCGATCTACCGCGAGCTGATCGCGGGCCCGACCGGCGGCACCTCGCCGTTCCCGGACGGCACCGAGCTCCTGAACACGTACGAGACCGCGCGCGGGACGCTCTACCTCGACTGGAACCGGACGTTCGTCACCGGATTCCGGGGCGGAACCGGTCACGAACGCCAGATCCTCTCCTCGATCGTCCTCACCGCGGGCGACAACCTTCCCGAGGTCCAGCACGTCGTGATCCTCGTGGAGGGGAACCCGGTGCCGACGCTCGGCGGCCACTACGACATCCTCGCGCCGCTCGACGTGGCGGACTGGAGATAGCATGCGCCTCGGCGTCTTCGACTCGGGCATCGGCGGGCTGACCGTGGTCCGCCACCTCCGGCGCCTCTTCCCCGCGTGGTCGATCGTCTACTTCGGGGACACGGCGCGGGTGCCGTACGGCACCAAGTCGGACGCGACGGTGCGCCGGTTCGCGTCCGAGGCGGTCCGCTTCCTCGCGCAGTTCCGGATCGACCGGGTGGTCGTCGCGTGCAACACGGTCTCGGCCGTCGCGCTCCGCCACCTCGAGCGCGAGTTCCACGAGCTTCCGATCACGGGCGTGATCGAGCCGGGCGCCGACGCGGCCGTGCGCGCGACGCGGAGCGGCCGGATCGGCGTGATCGGAACGCGCGCGACGGTGGCGAGCCGCGCCTACGAGCACGCGATCGCCGCCGCCGCGAAACGGCGCGGGGTCGCGGCGCGCGCGTGGTCGGCGCCCTGCCCGCTCCTCGTGCCATTGGCCGAGGAGGGGCTCGAGAACTCGAAGGCGGCGCGCGAGGCGCTCCGAATCTATCTGGCGCCACTCCAAAGGCGCCGCATCGACACGCTGATCCTCGGCTGCACCCACTACCCGCCGTTCAAGCGCGCGATCCGCTCGCTCCTGGGCCGGCGTGTCACGCTGATCGATTCGGGCGAGGCGACCGCGCGGAGGCTCCGGCGCGAGATCGGCGCGGCCGACGGCGCCGCCCGTGGCGCGCGCCGCCAGCGCGCCCGCCGGGCGCGCCGCGAGGGGCGCGGATCGCTCCGCTGCTATGTCTCCGACATTCCGCGCCAGTTCGAGACCGTCGGCCGCCGCTTCCTGGGGCATCCGATGGGGCGCACGCTCTGGGTGCCGCAGGACGACCTGCCGTGGTTCGAACGGCCGCCGGTCTCGGGAGGACGCTGACGTGACGACGACGAAGGGCGGTTCGAAGGCGCGGGTCGACGGACGAAAGGCGGCGGAGCTTCGCCCGGTGTCGATCCGGCGCGGCTACCTGAAGCACGCCGAGGGCTCCGCGCTGATCGAGATGGGCGGGACGCGGGTCCTCTGCGCCGCGACGGTCGAGGAGCGGGTGCCGCCCTGGATGCGGAACACCGGCCGCGGCTGGGTCACCGCGGAGTACAGCATGCTCCCCCGCTCCTCGCACGAGCGGATCCAGCGCGAGGTGAATCGGGGCCACGTGGGCGGCCGCACGCACGAGATCCAGCGGCTCATCGGCCGCTCGCTTAGGGCCGTCACGAACCTCGAAGCGCTCGGCGAGCGGCAGATCCTGATCGACTGCGACGTGATCGAAGCCGACGGCGGAACGCGCACCGCGGCGATCACCGGCTCCTTCGTCGCGCTCGCCGACGCGATCCGCTGGCTCTCGAAGCGCGTGGCCTTCGCCGCGCCGCCGCTCCACGACCTGGTCGCCGCCGTCTCGGTAGGGATCGTGGAGGGCGTGCCGTCGCTCGACCTCTGCTACGCCGAGGACTCGAAGGCCCAGGTCGACATGAACCTCGTCATGACCGGATCGGGGCGTCTCGTCGAGATCCAGGGCACCGCCGAGGGCGAGGCGTTCACCGAGCGTGAGCTGGCGCAGCTCATGGCCCTCGGGAAGGCGGGCATTCGGAAGCTGGTCACGCATCAGAAGCAGACGCTCTCGCTCCGAGGCGGCCTCAAGACGTGGATCTGATCGTCCTCGCGACCGGGAACGAAGGGAAAGCGCGCGAGCTTCGAGATCTGCTCCAAGGGGTCGCGGTCCGGTTCGAGAGCCTGAAGGACCACCCCGGAGTCGCCCTGCCGCCGGAAGGGGAGTCGTCGTACCGCGAGAACGCGCTCGCGAAGGCGAGGGCGGTGCGTGCCGCGCTGGGGCGCCCCGCGTTGGGCGACGACTCGGGTCTCGACGTGGATGCGCTCGACGGCGCTCCGGGTGTACGCTCGGCGCGGTTCGCCGGCGAGGGAGCGACCGACGCCGCGAACAACGACCGGCTGCTCGCGGCGCTCCGGGGCCGGCCTCCGGCGGAGCGGACCGCGCGCTTCCGGTGCGCGCTCGCGCTCGCCCTCGCCGCGGACGAAGAGGTCGTCGTCGAGGGATCGTGCGAAGGCCGGATCGCCGAGGCTCCTCGCGGAATCCAAGGGTTCGGATACGACCCTCTTTTTCTTCCGGACGGGGAGACGCGCACGTTCGCCGAGCTTCCTCCCGGCGTGAAGGATTCGATCAGCCACCGCGCCCGAGCGGCCGCGGCACTCCGCGCCGCCCTCGCGGCGCGCGTCAAGACCTAGACCGACCGACTCGAGGAGGCGCCATGCCATCGCCCGTCCGCATCGCCATCATCGGCGACTTCAATCCCGAATACGTCTCCCACGTCACGAACGCGCCGGCGATCGACCACGCCGCCGCCGACCTCGGCATCCCGGTCGTGGCGGCCTGGGTCGGCACCGACTCCATCCCGCCGACAGGTCCGTCGGCCATGCTCGATGAATACGACGGCTTCTGGATCGCGGCGGGGACCCCGTATCGGAGCCGCCCCGGCGCGATGGCGGCGATCCGCTACGCGCGGGAGGACGGGAAGCCGATCTTCGCCACCTGCGGCGGATTCCAGGTCGGGCTCCTCGAGTTCGCGCACAACGTCCTCGGTCGGAGCGACCTCGAGCACGCGGAGGACGCGCCGGACGCGCCGCGCCAGCTGCTCGTCCCGGTCTCCTGCCCCGTGCCGGACCGGAAGGCCGGCGCTCCCGCGCTCTCCGGCGCCCTCCGGATCCACATCCGCGAGGACTCGAAGGCGCGCGAGATCCTCGGCACGGACCGGATCGAGGAGGAGTACTTCTGCAACTACGAGATCAATCCGGATTACGACGAGCTCTTCGAGGACTCGCAGCTCGAGTTCACGGGCTTCGGCGACCGCGGCGAGTCGCGCATCTACGAGATCCCGAAGCACCCCTTCTACGTCGCGACGCTCTTCCAGCCGCAGCGGAAGTCACGGCCCGGGGTGCCGCATCCGTTCGCGGTCGCGCTGGTCCAGGCGGCGGCCCGGGAGCGCGCGCGCCGCGTCGCGGAGGCGCGCTGACATGGCCGAGCTCGCCTGCTGGCAGGTCGACGCCTTCACGGAGGAGCCGTTCGGGGGGAATCCCGCGGCCGTCGTGCTCCTCGAGCACGATCCGCCCGAGGCGTGGATGCAGGCCGTCGGCGCGGAGATGAACCTCTCCGAGACGGCGTTCGTTCGCTCCCGCCCCGACGGCGAGTACGGGCTCCGCTGGTTCACGCCCGCCGCCGAGGTCGCGCTCTGCGGCCACGCCACGCTCGCGAGCGCGCATATGCTCTGGGAGTCGGGCGCGCTCGCCGCCGGGCGCGCCGCGGTCTTCCACACGAAGAGCGGGCGGCTCGCCGCGTCCCGAAACGGCGTCTGGATCGAGATGGACTTTCCCGCGCTGCCCGTGGAGGAGGCGCCGGCCCCGTCCGGCCTGCTCGACGCGCTCGGCGCCAAGGCCCGCTTCGTCGGGAAGACGCGGATGGACTGTCTCGTCGAGCTGGAGAGCGAGGCCGCGGTTCGGTCGCTCACGCCCGACTTCGCGCGGCTCGCCGCCGCCGAGGCGCGCGGCATCATCGTCACCGCGCGCTCCGAGCGGGAGGGCGCCGATTTCGTCTCACGCTTCTTCGCTCCCGCGGTCGGTATCGCCGAGGACCCGGTGACCGGATCCGCCCACTGCGCGCTCGCGCCCTACTGGCAGGCGCGGCTCGGGCGCGCGGCGATGGTCGGCCGCCAGGTCTCGGCGCGCGGCGGCATCGTGCGCGTCGAGGTGCGCGGCGATCGCGTCGCCCTGGGCGGCCGCGCGGTGACCGTGCTCCGGGGCACTCTGGTGGGGCTGGCGAGCGCGGGCGCGGGCGCGGTCGCCGAGGCTTCCGCGTCGGTCCCGGCATCGGCGGCAACGGCCAAGGCGTGACGGGCGGGCCGCTCGATCACGACGTCGTGATCGGGCTCCTCCAATCGCTCGTCCGCATCCCCTCCGTCAATCCCGCGATCGCGCCCGACGAGGCGCACGGCGAGCGCGCCGTCGCCGAGTTCGCGCGCGACTGGCTCCTCGCGCGCGGCGTCCGCGCCTGGCTCGAGGAGGCCACGCCGGGACGGCCCAACGCCGTCGCAGAGGTCGGACGGCCCGAGGGCCCGGGCGTCCGCACGCTCGTCCTCTGCGCGCATCTCGACACGGTCGGCACCGCAGGCATGACGATCCCCCCGTTCGAGCCCCGGATCGACGGCGGCCACGTGTACGGACGCGGCGCCTACGACATGAAGGGCGGCGTCGCCGCGTGCATGGCCGCGGCCGCCGCGCTCGCGCGCGAGGAGTTCGGCGGCCGCGTCCTTCTCGCCTTGGTCGCCGACGAGGAGTACGAGAGCGTCGGCGCCGCCGACTTCGTCCGCCGCCACAAGGCCGACGGCTGCATCCTGACCGAGGCGAGCGAAGGCGACCTGATCATCGCGCACAAGGGATTCGTCTGGGCCGACGTGGTGACGCAGGGACGGGCGGCGCACGGAAGCCGCTACGACCTCGGCGTGAGCGCCGTGGCGCGGATGGGAAGGATCATCGCGGCGCTCGACCGGTTCGACACCGAGGTGCTCCGGAAGCGCGAGGCGCCCTACGTCGGACGCGCCTCGATGCACTGCGCCGTGGTGCGGGGCGGCGTCGGCCTCTCGACGTACGCGCCCGACTGCGCGCTCCAGGTGGAACGGCGCACGCTGCCAGGCGAGACCGCGGACCAGGTGCTCGAGGAGCTGCGAGGGGTCGTGCGCGACGCGGGGGAGGAGGCCACGGTCACGATCCGCACCTTCAGGGCCCCGCTCACGACGCCGGCCGACGCTCCGGTCGCGCGCGCCACGCGCGCGGCGATCGAGGCGGTCACGGGGCGGGAGCCCGCCGAGCGCGGCGTCGCCTACTGGATGGACGCGGCGATCTTCGCGGAGGCGGGGATCCCCGCCGTCGACTACGGCCCCTCGGGCGCCGGAGCGCACGAGGCGGTCGAGTGGGTGGACGCGGAGTCGGTCACGCGAACGGCACAGGTGCTGGCGGAGGCGGCGCGGCGGTTTCAGGCGGGGTAAAGATGGGGTGGATGACGGGGATCGAACCCGCAACCACTGGAGCCACAGTCCAGTGCTCTACCATTGAGCTACATCCACCATCCATCGAGATGGTTTCGGGCCTGGAGGGAATCGAACCCCCGACCGACGGATTAGAAATCCGTTGCTCTATCCAACTGAGCTACAGGCCCCACGGCGATAGAAGTCGCGCATAGGGAGTCGGGGGGCGCCGGCCACAAATCGGGGCGAGAGGATTCGAACCTCCGACCCCCTGCGCCCAAGGCAGGTGCGCTACCGGGCTGCGCCACGCCCCGGTTTCTGCCGGCGCCGAGTCGCATACTCTACCGCTCCAAGTGATTCCGAGTCAATCGCCTCCGGGGCACGCACGGCCCGCCGCTAACGCCTTGACGGGGGCCCCTTCGCCTCCTATCGTCAAGGCATTACCCCGATACAGACCATCATCGCACTGGGGGTGCAACGTGGCAGGAGTCAACAAGGTCATTCTGGTCGGCAACCTGGGCGCGGATCCGGAGGTCCGGTCGACGCCGGGCGGTCAGCGGGTCGCGAACATCCGTCTCGCGACGTCGCGGCAGTGGACCAGCCAGGACGGCCAGCGCCAGGAGAAGACCGAGTGGCATTCGATCGTCATCTGGGGCAAGCAGGCCGACATCGCCGAGAAGTACCTGACGAAGGGGAAGCAGATCTATCTCGAAGGACGCCTCGAGACCCGCTCCTGGCAGGACAAGGAGGGTCAGACGCGCTACAAGACCGAGGTCATCTGCGACAACTTCCAGATGCTCGGCCGCGCCGGCGAACGGAACGGCGAGGGCGGATTCGACGCGCCCCCGCGCGGCGGCTCGGCGCCCGATGAGACCTATCAGCCCGCGAACACTCCCGGCGGCGGCGGCGGTTCGGACGACGACTTGCCGTTCTGACGGCGGCGCCGCAGTACTGAAGCAACCGAGGCCTCTGGGGTAACTCTCAGGGGCCTCTTCGTGTGTGGGGCGGGCGATGAACATCGCCCCGCCCCGTCCGCGTAGCGTCTACTGAATGTATCCCAGGGACCTCAATCGCTCCTTCAGCTCCTGGTCCACCGGCGACTCGATCGGCTGCTCCGTGTTTGTCCTCGCGACTCCCGTCTCGTAGGTCTTGAGCTGCGAGGCGCGCGACAGCTTCTTCATCACCGACGGCTCTAGCGCGTCGGCGATCGGGCGTCCGTCCATGTCCGCCGCTGTTGGGAGCCCGTAGAGCGCGAGGATGGTCGGCGTCATGTCGAGCACGGTCGCGCCCGAGATGTTCGCGCCGGGGCGGATCCCCGGACCCTGCATGAAGATGATCCCGTCCAGCTTGTGCGCCATGACCCCCTTGCCGCCGCCCATGAAGCCGT
>DASVDZ010000085.1:0-2595 GCA_036380835.1 Candidatus Eiseniibacteriota bacterium
TCCGTGGAATAGCGCGCCCGGCGCTCCACCTCGCCCGTCGGGACGTTCTCGAACGTGGGGAACGGCGTCGCGTCGCTCGGCCCGGTGACCGGCACGGGCCAGGGATCGGTCGCGCGCGTCGCGCCCCGCTCCTCGAGCCGGTAGCAGAGCGACCAGCTCACCTGCTCCGACACCCACTGGCGGAACTCCACCTCGATCGCCTGGGCGTCCGAACCGAGGTCGAAGCCGATCGGCTCTCCCTTGTAGAGGTACCGGTTCCACGGCAGGACCTGGTTGTACGTGAAGGGCTGCACCTTCCCCCACTCCACTCGCAGCAGGCCGCCGTCGAGTCCGAGCGGATTGTAGATCCGCTGCCCCACGAGGAAGCCGCCCTCGAACGGCTCCTTGTCGCCGGGCGACTTGTGATCGATCTGGAAGTCGTCCACGAGCAGCTCGCCGTAGACCTGGACGTCCTTCTTGGGGCGGAGATCGGCCGTGAACGCGCCGAGCATGTTGTCGTTCTTGTTCGCGTTCCACTGGGCCGCGTAGTAGACGGAGACGGGGATCATGTACTCGGGCTCGAGGCCGCGGTCGACGCCCCCGTAGACGACCGCCTCCGCGAAGCCGAGCGCGAGGCGGTCGTTCACGCGCCACCGGACGCGGTGCCCGCTGATATGCCGCTTCACGCGCGTCCCCGCGGCCAGCGTGTCGCCGCGCGCCTGGGCCGTCGGCGCCGTCAGCACCATGTCGTCGAGGTTCGCGAAGAACGAGGAGGCGGTGACCGGGCCGAGGCGGACGCGGAGCCCCGCCTGGTCGAACGCGGGCGCGTAGGCCGAGAGGAGGAGCGAGGCGTGATCGGAGGCGCCCCAGCGGAGGTCGTCGCGACCGAGGATCACGTCGGCGTGCCCCAAGTCGAGCAGGACGTACGCGTTCTTCGCGTCGCCCGTCCACCCGTGGCGCCACGGGCGCCCGTCGAAGTCCGGGACGCGCGCGCCGTCCGCGTCCATGCGGAAGCGGATGCCGCCCGCGAGGCCCCGCTCCGAGCGGAACCCGGCGTAGGGAAGGAGGATTCCCTTCACGTCGCGCCGCCCGAAACGCCGGTGATCTTCGCCGGTCACGGCCCGCGCGCGAGCCTCGACGCCGTAGCCCGCCGACCAATCGCCGGTCGCGCGTGAGAAGGCGGCCGTCGGGGCGGGAGCTTCCGGGTCCACCTCGCCCTCGAGGCGCTCGAGGAGCCACGACTCGTACGGCGACCACTCCTGACCCAGCGAGTCGGCGAGGGAGCGCGCTTCGCGGAGCGCCTCGGCGACGGCGGTCCGCGCATAGGGGCGATCGGAGAGCGATAGGCGCGGGAGGAGGCCCCGTCCGATCGCCTCGGTGATGAGCGGCGTGGCCCAGTGGTCGAGCGGGATGTAGGGGAGCGTGCTCGCGTCCGCGCGCCCCGCGGCGAGCAGCGCGACGGCCACGGCGAATCCTCGAAGCCCTCCCACGTGACGGCGTCGCATTCCCCGGAGGGTAGGGACGCGGGCGGTGCCGGGTCAATGCTAGACACGGGCAGGGCGCCGGGCTATGGTGCCGAAGATCTCCGCCCGGGAGGAATCGAAGATGGCTCAGGCGCCTCGGACACCTCGCTTCCTCTGCTGGCTTCAGGTGCGGCTCCTGCTCCTGATCCTCCTCGCCGTCTCGCCCGCGATCGCGCTCACGATCTGGGGCGCGACCGCGCAGCGCCAGGAGGCGAAGCGGACGGCCGAGGCCGAGGTGTCGCGCCTCGCGCGCATCGCGGCGGGAGACCAGCAGCACTTCGTGGCGGGGGCGAGCCAGTTCCTGGCCGCCCTGGACGACGTGCCGGCCGTGAAGGACATGGACGTCGCGGCCGCCGACAGTCTGTTCGCCCACCTCCTCTCCTCCTTCCCCGTCTACCAGAACATCGGATTGATGGACGCGGACGGATGGATCGTCGCGAGCGCGCTCCCGCTCGCGCAACGGATCAATTCCTCCGACCGGCCCTTCTTCCAGCGCGCCATGGCGACGCGGGCGTTCGCGGTCGGCGACTACCAGATCGGGCGCATCACCAAGAAGGCGACGGTCAACTTCGCGCGGCCCGTCTTCGGACGGGACGGCCGGGTGCGCGGCGTGCTCTTCGTCGCGCTCGGGCTCGACTGGCTCGCGCGCCTCGCGTCCCAGGTCGATCTGCCCCCGGGCGCCACGCTCCGCGTCGTGGACGGAAACGGCACCATCCTTGCCCGCCAGCCGGACGGACCCGAGTGGGTCGGGCAAAGGATCGAGGAGCACGCGCTGCTGGAGGCGGCGCAGAGCCGGCCCGAGGGGCTCGTGGAGGAGACCGGCCTCGACGGCGTCCCGCGTATCTACGCCTACGCCACGATGAGCGGCGCCCACGATGGCCGGATCCTCGTCACCGCGGGCTACTCCAAGGACGTCCTCTACGCCGGCGCCAACCGGGCCTTCGCCTGGGCGATCGCGGTACTGGTCTTCGTCACCCTCCTGGCGGTATTCCTCGCGTGGCTCGGCGGCGAAGCGCTGATCCTCCGCCCCGTTCGCTCGCTCGCCGCCGCGGCCGACCGCCTGCGCGGGGGCGACCTGCGCGCGCGCACGGGG
>DASVDZ010000086.1:0-27933 GCA_036380835.1 Candidatus Eiseniibacteriota bacterium
GTCGGTGGCCCAGTTCGGGAATGAGGTCGCCCTGCGGGGCGGTCACCTCCGCGATCTTCTGCGCCGCCTCGTAGTGCTCGAGGGCCTCCTTGTGCCGTCCCTCCGCAAGGAGGCAGTCGCCCATGTATTCGAGGCAGATGGCTTCCTCTCGTGAGTATTCTCCCTCCCTTGTGGTCGGGAGAATCGCGCTGAGAACATCAAGACCATCCTGATGTTCTCCGATCATCCGAAGATACCTCGCGCGAACTAAACGAGCACGTATGCTCCAATGTCGCTTTCCTGTCGCAGCGACTTCTGAGTCCGCTCTATCGAGCAGCTGTTGGACGTCTGAGACCGGCCCGCTCTTGAGAAGGATGATAGCGAGGTTCTTTCTAAGAACCCCAAGTTGGTCCGTAACGTGTTTGCGTTCCGCGGTAGCCAGGGCGGCTCGGCATTCATGTGCGGCCTGATGCCAAAGACCTAGGTTCTTGTACATCAGAGCAAGTTGGCGTTGGTGCCACAACGCCAAAGAGTCATCACCCACGTCCCAGATAGCGACGTGCATCGCGGCGCGGAAATGAACCTCGGACTCTGCGTAGCGTCCCAAGCGAAGAAGTGCTGTGCCCAGGTATCCATGAAACTCACAAAGCGCATGGTAGACGCCGTACTTCCTGAGGGGCCCGATGAATTGAGAGCAGAACGGAACGAGGTCCGACCATTGCGTGAGCTTCACCAGGCAGACTGCCTTCAGCCTGACGAACGCGACCAGTGTTTCCGAGAAGGTAGCGCCCTCGGTCAAAGCATCATCGAGCGCTCGCAAGGCGAGTGCGTAATCGCCCGTGGTCCGCGCCCGCTCGGCCGCCTCTAGTGCATCAGAAATGTTGTCAGGCATTGTCCTAGATGGAGGTCCGCCAGAGCAGCCGGGCCCAAAGTCGGATGAGCAAAGGGAGAGCGGCGCCGTAGTCAATGCGACGGGAAGAAACTACGCTCCCAGATAAGGTTGTCGAAGGCATCACAGCCATGCTGGTCTTCTGGGTGGTCGTCTTTCCTGGTCCTGGCGACGGCGAATTGTCGGGTGAATCCGGGTCGCCCAGCAGAATCGCAGGCTTAGCCTGAGCGGGCGGTGGGAGGGCGAATCCACCAAACACGCAAACTAAGACCAAGAGTGCGCTGAAGTACCCAGATGAAACCTTTGACCCGATGGAAGCCCTCATGGCGTTCCAACCTTTGCTGCAGTGCCGGCTGCACAACAGACCGGGGGGACGGTCAAGGGCGGGACGTGATTCCTCAAACACTTGGGCGCACCGAGGAGAAACGGAGTGCGTCGGGCGTAACGGCCGTTGGGACGGTGGACGCTCACGAAACCCCCTGCTCGCCACTATCATGCGGGTTACGACGCTGGCAGGATAGCCGAATTTCATCGCGGAGGCAAGCAGATTTGCTCTGCTGGTGCCTCCGCCAAGTGTTCGCATAAGCCCGCCTTTCCTGCGGAGTGTGAACCGCGTAGGATGACCCGAATACCTCGCTGGAGAACCACATGACCCGACGCGACCTACCGGACCGGTACGAAGCTGGCGCCCTACTCGGCGAGGGCGGGTCCGGTCGCGTCTACCGCGTCAAGGATCGCCTCCGGGACCGGGTCCTAGCGCTCAAGCTTGTTACGCCGAAGGAGAGTGCATTCCTCCGCCGCGAGTTTGACACCCTCCGCCAAGTCCGCCACGAGAACCTGATCCGGGTGTTCGACTGGGGCTGGCTTACATCCGGCGAGGCCTACTACACCATGGAGTTGATCGAGGGCGAGGACTGGGGGTACCGCATGGGAGTACCCCAAGTCGAGTCGGAGGTCCGGCGCATCCTGACAGGGCTCCTTCGAGGCATCGCGCACTTGCACTGCCATGGCGAGGTTCACGGAGACCTAAAGCCCGGTAACATCCTTCTTGGCACGGGTGGGCTTGTGAAGGTCGCCGATGCAGGAATGGGAGGGGGAGGAGGGCGGGCGGGGATCTCCGGGACCCCGGGCTATGCGGCGCCAGAGGTTTGGGAGGGGAGATCAGCAGACGCCAGGAGTGATCTCTACTCGGTAGGCGTGATGGCCTATGAGGCATTGACCGGGAAGCACCCGTTTGGCGCCAAGACGATCCGGGAAGTCGTAGCTGGGCAGATGCAAGGGTGGGTCCCCTCCCCTGCTGCCCACGGCGCGAGGGTGGGCGCGGACCTGGAGCGTGTCGTAATGCGCGCGCTTGAGAGAAACCCAGCGCATAGACAACCTACCGCTGATGAACTCATGGAAGGGATAGGCTTAGAGGATCGAGTCGGCGAGATCCTCGGTGGAAGATTCGTCGACCGCGACCAGGAACTCTCGCTCTTGGGTCAGCAGGTCGGCGGTCCGGGGAGCGATTCCTCTCTCGTATGCCTCCTTATCGGGCCACAGGGGAGCGGGCGGGCCGCCCTCATGGAGGAATTCCGCTCTAAGGTACTGCACGATAACGGGGTCGTTATTGGAATCGAAGCGGCTCAGGCGTCGACGGCCGAGGCACTGCTCCGTGCGGTCGCCTCCCAGATCCCTCGCGCACCGGCCCGCAAATGGGCTGCACGGATGCCGGCGTCCCCGTTGGACGCGCTCGCCGAGTACCTGGTTGAGCAGTCAGCAGTGAGTCAAGTGGCGGTTCTCTTCGATGGGCGTGCCACCGCAGACCAGGCAAGCGTGAGGACCGTCCGAGGCCTTGCGCGCTACACGCTCGTCAAGCGATCAGGCACGCCACCCGTGGGTGGCAAAGGCATCGTATTCGTCCTAGCATTTGATGAGGCCCCAAGCGAGAGGGAGCCGTTCGAAATGCAAGTGTCACTCGAGCCGTTCTCGGTCCGGACCCTGCAAGAGCAGGTATCCGGCATCCTCGGCAACGCCCGCCTTAGCCACGCTGTTGCCTCCCAGTTGCACTCGATCACCGGAGGGATCCCCGGCACCACAGCTGCTCTGGTCGCTGATCTCATTGAGCGCAAGATCCTGTACCGAGGGGAGGGGGAATGGCGGCTGCGCCCGTCCGAATCGCTCGCCGAGGCCTCGTACGGGGCCATCGGTGACCCTCTTGCGCGCGATTGGGTAAGGCTGGCGGAGACCGAGCGTGCTTTGCTCACCGCCTTAGCCTTGATCTCGGAATGTGCCGGGGAGGGGCTAGCGCCGATTTGTGAGGCAGCCCAGATCCCTCCTGCCCTGGCTCGACTTCAATCACGGGGCTGGCTCCGATCGCGGGACGGGCTGTGGAGCATCTCCTCCGGAGTGGCGCGGCGGATTGTTCTCCGCCACGCCACCCCTGATAGCCAGGCTGCGGCAGCGAAAGCACTCTTGAGCGGCTCATCCCGCGGGCTTGATGAGGGTGAACGGGCCGACCTGTTGCTCCTTGCGAGCGACGGGCAAGAAGCCGTCGATCCCGGCATAGCGGCCGCAAGTGCAGCTGCGGCCTCTGGGGATCACGCCCTCGCAATCAGGCGCCTGACAAGTGTGCTTGCGCGCTGCGAGCAGTTGGGGCTGAGGGTCAAGTGGATCGAGGGCGCCCTGGCCCTCGCAGCGTCCCTCAATGCTATCGGGGAAGACGCGCGGGCGATTGCCCTGCTCGGCGAGTCTACTCAATGGCAGGAGCCATCGGTGCCCGCCGAGGCGCGCGCGATCCGAGCACACAGGCTCGGAATACTCCATCGCACTGGTAGCAGGCTCGAAGAGGCGCGCAAATGGTTTCAAGAATGTATAGCCCTCGCGAAGAGCGAACACTTGCTGGCGCTCTGGACGATCGCGCACGCGGACCTGGGCCAGATTGACTGGGAATTTGGGACACAGGAGGAGCGAGCGGCCGCGATAGAGAGAATGCGGGCCGCCCTCGCGGAAGTCGGGCCCTTGTCTGGGTTGGACGACGAAAGGGCTGCCCTAACATATGGACTTGGCGCTGCGCTCATATGGGCAGGGGATCGTGGGGGCGGGAAGCGTGTGCTCTTGGAGGGGGCCAACCTCAAGTGCTCGGACTACTGGCAGATGCGGATCGCCAATGGCCTGAACGCCGCTGAGAAGTACCTTTCGGACTATGCGAGCGCTCTTCGGTGGGCAGGAAGGGCCTGGGACCTCGCGGATAGGTTGGGGGCTGACGCGTTCAAGCCGAGAATACTCGCGAATCGTGGCGCAACCCTCTATGCAATGGGACGGCTCAAGGAATCTGCCGAGCAGGACATGCTCTCGGCCGAGTGGGGTCTCAAGATTGGAAATCCGTTCGAGTACGAGGCCGGACTCTCGGGGGCAGCGGTAAATTACCTTGCCCTAGCGGACTATGAGCGGGCGCTTCGTTGCGCACGGGAGGCACGCATTGCAGGCCAGCGAGCCAAGAATGAAATTCACCTGGCGAAGGCTATCGAACTTGAGGCTCTAGCGCACTACCACCTGGGGGATCCGAAACAGGCCAAGGAGTTGATTCGGGATGCGGTAGAGCTCTTGCGTAACCACGAGTACGTCGAAACGGCGCCGAGGCTGGATTGGCTGCTCGCAGTAATACTGGTTGATGAAGGCAATATGGCGGAAGGGAAGAACCTCCTCGAACGGGCGGAAAGGGCGCTACTTCAAATACGCGACCTGGAGGATCTCCTAGGGATCCAAGTCGAACTGGGTCTCCTCCGGTATCGGGAGGATCGTTCTCGAGACCATCTCGCGACTTTGTCCCGCATTGCGCGGGACGCGAAATCCGCGAAGGTGTTGCTGCCGTTCGTCTCGGCGGCAGCCGCCATCGGCGAGATCCTCGCCGAAGCCGGGGGCGATGACGGCTCCAGCAGAGACACGCTGATCGAGGCGTTGACCACTTCCAGCAGCAGCGGAGTACTGGAGATGAGCTGGAGGCTGAGTTATTACCTGGGATGCTTGGCGAATCGTGCAGAGTCCCGCAGAGAGCGGCAGGCCTACTTCTCGCAATCCGTGCGTATCATTCGGGAGATTTCTCAGCGCCTCGAGCCGTCTCATCGTGGCTCCTATCTGGCGTCTCGCCGTGTCCGCTCCGCGCTCGATGCGATGGCGGTCAATCAATAGACAGCGTCACCGCATGTTGAGGCTTCGCTACGGGTGAGAGAGCTGGCCACCTGGGTTGGCGATCTGTCCGCCCGAATCGACCGTGGTCGTCGACTTGGCCAGGCTGGAGCCGCCGTCCTGGCCCGCCGCCACCTGATCCGCCGTCGGATTGAGCAGCGCGTTCTGGCCGCAGCCCGTCGAAGCCATCGCCGCCACCAGAACCAGCCCCACCGCCAGGGCCTTCAGTCCGCTCTTCATTCCCTTCGTCCGTTCCATTGCTGCCTCCTTGTTTCGCCTGCCTTCCCTGGCGTGCCCCCAGCTCCTGCCCTCTCATAGGGCAACCGCGGTGCCACGGGTGGCAGGGGCGTGCCGGAGGCCACCGATTCCGGGAAGGTGTCCAACTGGTTCCTGAACGGTCAGTTACGGGGTAAGGCCAGCGGCCAGAAATTGGCCGCTCGGACCTCCTGCGGGGGCCTGCGTGGGGGGATTGGCGCGTTCGCCCCCTCACCGAGCGGAGCGGGGCCCCTTTAGCGTGCTAACTATTTGTACCGTAATTGATTAAACAAGATGGCGGGGCACAGCCACGCTTCGTGGGAATTACCCCAGGAGTTCGGGGGAAAAATCGCCGCAAGCGAGCCAATGTGGCTCACTTCGCAGGCGCTCCTGGTAGCGTCGAGCGGCGCCGGCGGCGCCCTCGTGCCTCCGGCGGCCCCCTACCTCTGCGGCGCGAGGTCGTCCGGGACGCCCTTCAGTGTCGTGTCGGCGGCGGCGAGCCCGCGGTAGATCCGGAAGAACGCGGGTGGGCCGCCCTGGACGGCGGCGCGGAGCGAATCGACGCCGAGCTTGGACTCGATCCGGTAGGCCGCGAACATCCCGCTGATCGCGCCGTACTTGCTCCAGAGGGGCCCGGTGGACGCGAGCTGGAGCACCTCCATCCGCGAGCCGAAGTCGCCCGTGCGCTCGCGGATCCGCTTGCACGCGAGCGCGAGCTGCGAGAAGGCGTGGGTCTCCCGCGGGCCGGGCTTCGCGACGAAGAGCGTGTCCGAGCCGGGGCGCGTCCGCCAGTCGATGTAGTGCGCCACGCCCTCGTCGAGCACGACGCGCGCGATGTAGACGAAGGGCGGAGGCGTTTCGCTCCGGTAGCCGTCCCATCCGGGGAGCGAGCCCTGGATCTGCCAGAGCGCGGCGTGGAACGACTCGTGCGCCAGCACGTGCTCGAGCGCGGCCATCCGCTCCTCGGTCGAATTGCCGTACTCCATGACGTCGGTCGCGTTGACGAGGACGATCGGCTCGTCCCCCTCGCCCGGATCGTCCCATCGCCGCGTCATGGCGTCGAACGACCAACGGCTCGAGACGACGAACCAGATTCGGATCGGTTTCCAATCGTTCGCGTCGGGGAGATAGCGCGACACTTGCGCGGCGATCTGCCCGCGCAGGGCCGGGACGCGCCGCGCCACCTCGCGTACGAGCGAATCGATCGAGGCGCGCCCCTCGCGCGCCTGGTAGAACGACAGCCCGCAACTTCCGGAGTCGGGGTAGAGGAGCGCGCGCGCGAAGTCGTCGTCGCTGATCACGCAGCGGTTCTGGCCCCCTTGGAATTCGCGGAGCATCCGGTAGGGGGCGCTCGTGCCGATCCGCACCACGGCGCGGCGGCGCTTGGCGGGATCGGTCATCGCGCCGTCCTTCCAGAGCGCCAGGACCTCGGCCGCGGGCGCGGTGCCGATCTCGACGTCGGACGCCGTGAGCCCGCGCGCCGCGCAGGGCGATGAATCGCCGGCGAGCGCGGCAAGGAGCGCGACGAGCGCGGCGGCGGCGACGGCGGCGTTCGAGCCGCGGCGCATCGCGGGGCGCGCCGGCGATGCGGGCCTGAAGATCGCGGTCAGGGGCTAGGCTCCGTGGAAGAGCCGCTCCACCAGTTGGCGATGGTGGTCGAGGACGGCTTTGCGTTTGAGCTTGAGCGACGGTGTCATGAATCCGTTCTCGATGGTCAGGTCGTTCGGAATCAACTCGAATCGCTTGATCTTCTCGAATGGCGCGAGCGGGCCGTTCACGCGCTCCACGTCCTCGGCGATCGCCTCGCGCGTCGCGCCCGCCGCGGGGACGATCAGGGCGGCGACGTACTTCTGCCCGTCGCCCACCACGAGCGCCTCGGCGATGCGGGGCGACGCCTTGAGCGCCTCCTCGATCGGCTGCGGCGCCACCTTCTTGCCGACGCTCGTCACGAGGAGGTCCTTCTTCCGGTCGGTGATCCGGAGGAGTCCCTCGGCGTCGATCTCGCCGATGTCCCCGGTGTGGAACCAGCCGTCCTGGAGCGCCTCCGCGGTTTCTGCCGGCTTCTGCCAGTAACCCTTCATCACCGTGGGGCCGCGCACCACGATCTCGCCGTCGGGCTCGATCCGGGCCTCCACGCCGTCGAAGAGCGGACCGACGGTGCTGACCCTGTGACGCTCGAACGTGTTCACCGAGATCGCCGACGACGTCTCCGTCAATCCGTAGCCCTCGAAGATCGGGAGGCCGGCGCCGAGATAGAAGAGCCCGACCTCGCGGTTGAGCGGCGCCCCGCCCGAGACGCGGATCCGTGTCCGGCCGCCCATGCCGCGCGCGATCTTCCGGTAGACGAGCGTCGAGGCGGCCGCGCGCTGCAGGGAAAGCCACGGCGGAACGGGCTTTCGCTCGTCCGCGAGCCGTCCCCACTCGACCGCCACCCGGTACGCCCACGAGAAGATCGACCGCGTGAAGCGCCCCGCGCCGGCGGCCGTCTCGTGGGCGCGGGAGAGAACCTTCTCGTAGAGGCGCGGCACCGCGAGGATCACGGTGGGGCGCACCTCGCGCAGGTTGTACGGCAGCCGGTCGAACGATTCCGCGTAGGCGATCGTGACCCCGGCCCACAACATCGTGTAGAACCCCGAACAGCGCTCGAGTACATGGCTCAAGGGAAGGAACGACAGGTAGACGTCGTCCTCCCGGAGCTGCATCGCCTTGGTCGCCGCCTTCACCTCCGCCACGAAGTTGGCGTGGGTCAGCATGACGCCCTTGGGCGCTCCGGTGGTGCCCGACGTGTAGATGATCGTCGCCACGTCGTCCGGCCCCGGCCCGTCGGCGGCGCCGCGTGCCGCGCCCGCGCCGCCCGCGCCGCCCGCGCCGCCGCCCTCCTGCGCCGGCAGCCCATCCCGGTCGAACATCCAGATCCAGCGGAGCGGATGGCCCGCCCCCTGGACGGCCTCGATCTTCTCCCGTTGCCCCTGGCTCGAGACGAACGCGGCGACCGCTCCCGAATCCCGGACGAGGGGCGCGATCTGGCTCACCGGAAGCGTCGGATAGATCGGCACCGAGATGGCGGCCAGGGAAAGGATGGCCAGGTCGGTGACGGCCCATTCGTACCGACTCTCGGAGAGGAGGAGCACGCGGTCGCCCCGGCCGATGCCCTGGCCGCGGAGCCAGCCCGCGGCGCGTTCGACGTCGCCCTGGAACGCCTCGATCGAAATCGGCACCCACTGGCCCGCCCGTTTGACAAGAAACGCGTCGGCCTTGCGATGCGTTTCGCGGGCATACGAAAGTAGATCGGGGGTGGTTTTCACGTCCATGCGTTGACCTCCTTCGAACACTGTGACACACTCCGCAAAGCGTAGCCACCTCCTATCGTTGCTCGACATCGGCCGGAGCGCTCCGAACGTGCGTGACGTCGTGCTCATGGATGGGCTTCGGACTCCGTTCGCCAAGGCCGGCACCGCGCTCGCGTCGGTGGCCCCTCGCGAGCTGGGGCGCGTCGCGGTTTCCGAGTTGCTCGCGCGCGCCGGCGTCGACCCCCGGGAGGTCGACGAGGTCATCATCGGGAACGTCGCCGGGCCCTCCGATTCCGCCAACGTCGCTCGCGTCGTTTCCCTCCTCGCCGGAATTCCCGAACGCGTCCCGGCCTTCACGGTGCACCGCAATTGCGCGTCGGGCATGGAAGCGATCGCGCAGGCCCACGAGAAGATCGCCGCGGGCCACGCGGAGCTGATCGTGGCGGGCGGCGTCGAATCGATGAGCCAGATTCCGCTCTACGTGAGCGACGGCATGACGCGCGCCTTCGAGCGCGCCTCCCGGGCGAGGTCGCTCGGCGCGCGCCTTGCCGCTTTCGCGTCGGTAAGGCCCAAGGATTTCACCCCGAGGGTCGCCATCCTCGAAGGGCTCACCGATCCGGTCTCCGGGCTCAACATGGGGGAAACGGCCGAAGTCCTGGCGAAGGAGTTCGGGATCTCGCGAGAGGCGCAGGACGACTTCGCCCTCACCAGCCATCGCCGCGCGGTCGCCGCGATGGAGACGGGAAGGATGGGGGAGGAGATCGTCCCCGTCTTCGAGCCACCGTACCGAGAGGCGGTCGTCGAGGACGTCGGCCCGCGCAAGAACCAGTCGCTCGAGGCGCTCGCCAAGCTTCGCCCCTTCTTCGACCGGCGAACCGGCACCGTCACTCCGGGGAACTCCTGCCCGATCACCGACGGCGCGGCCGCGATCCTCGTCGCCTCCGCGGAGAAGGCGAGCGCGCTCGGACTGACCCCCGTGGGACGGATCCGCGGCTACGCGTTCGTCGGGCTCGATCCGGCGCGCATGGGGCTCGGCCCGACCTACGCGACGCCGGTCGCGCTCGAGCGCGCGGGCGCCGCCTTCCGCGATCTGGGCCTGATCGAGCTGAACGAGGCCTTCGCGGCGCAGGTGATCGCGAACGAGATCGCGATGGCGTCGGCGCCGTACTGCCGCGAGCACCTGGGGCTCCCTGGGGCGATCGGCGAGATCGACCGGGACCGGCTCAACGTGAACGGCGGGGCGATCGCGCTGGGCCATCCGGTCGGCGTCTCGGGCACGCGCCTCGTGCTGACGCTGCTCCGCGAAATGCGGCACCGCGACGTGGCGCTCGGGCTCGCGACGCTCTGCGTGGGCGGCGGCCAGGGCGCGGCGCTCGTGCTGGAGCGCGCCGCGTGAGACGCCGCGAACCGCGCCCGGGGCGCGCGTGCCGGGTGCGCGCGTGAAGGATCTCGCCACGCAATTCGGCCCCTTCCGCCTCGAGGCGCACGGATCGGGGATCGCCATTCTCTGGTTCGACGATCCCGACCGTCGCGTGAACCTCCTCGACTCGCGCGCGCTCGAGTCGCTCCGCCGCGCGCACGACGCGCTCAAGCAGCGCGCCGACGCCTCCTTCCCGCGCGCGCTGGTGGTCGCGAGCGGGAAGGAGGGCCAGTTCGTCGCGGGCGCCGACGTCGCCGAGTTCGAGCGGATCGCGAACGCCGCCGAGGCGGAGTCGAAGGTCAAGGACGCGCAGCAGCTCTTCGAGGATCTCGGCGCGCTCCCCTTCCCGACGGTGGCCGCGATCAACGGCCCCTGCCTCGGAGGCGGCACGGAGCTGGCGCTCGCCCTCCGCTATCGCGTGGCGTCGGACGCGCGCGACGTATCGATCGGGCTCCCCGAGGTGCAGCTCGGCATCCTTCCCGGGTTCGGGGGGACGACGCGCCTGCCGCGCCTGATCGGCCTCGTGCCGGCGCTCGGGCTCCTCCTCTCGGGCCGTACGCTCGACTCGCGCCGCGCGCGGAGCGCGGGGCTCGTCGACGACGTGCTCCCGGCGCCCCGCTTCGTGGAACGCGCCGTCGCGTGGACCGAGGCGCTCCTCGCGAAGCCGCGGCCGCGCCGCGCCGCGCCGTCGCTCCTCAATCGCGCGCTCCAGTCGGTGCCGCCCTCGCGCTCCTACGCGCTCGGCCAGGCTCGGAAGAGCGTCCTACGAGAGACGGGCGGCCACTATCCCGCCCCGCTCGAGATCCTCCGCGTCGTCGGGGCGTCGTGGGGCAAGCCGGTGTCCGAGGCGCTTAGGATCGAGCGGAAGGCGGTCGCGAAGCTCCTCTTCACGCCCGAGGCGGTGCATCTGCGCGGCATCTTCCATCTGCGCGAGCGCGCGAAGCGCGTGCCGCCGGCCGATGCGGCGCGCCCGGTCGCGAACGCGGCCGTCGTGGGCGCGGGGACGATGGGCGGCGAGATCGCGTTCTTGATGAGCCAGCGAGACCTCAGGGTGCGTCTCCGGGACATCAAGCCCGAACCGATCCTCCGCTCGCTCGCGCATGCCCGCTCGCTCTTCGACCGCGAGGTCTCGCGAAGGCGGATGACCCGCGCGGAGCGCGAGCGCGCGATGGCGCGCATCGAGCCGACCGTCGCGATGACCGGATTCGCGCGCGTCGAGCTGGTGCTGGAGGCGGTGGTGGAGGATCTGGGCATCAAGCAGGCGCTCTTCCGCGAGCTGGAAGCGCAGGTCGCGCCGACCTGCGTCTTCGCGACCAACACCTCGTCGCTCTCGGTCGCGGCGATGATGAAGGGGCTCCGGCATCCGGAGCGCGTCGTCGGCATGCACTTCTTCAACCCCGCGACCCGGATGCCGCTGGTCGAGGTGATCCGCACCGAGCTGACCGACCCCGCCGCGCTCGACACCGTGATCGCGCTGACGCGGCGCCTCAAGAAGACGCCGGTCCTGGTGCGCGACGCGCCGGGTTTCCTCGTGAACCGGATCCTCATGCCCTATCTCGCCGAGGCGGTCGGCTTCGTCGAGCGCGGCGAGTCGATCCGCCCCATCGACGCGGCGCTCCGCTCGTTCGGGATGCCGATGGGTCCGCTCGCGCTCTTGGACGAGATCGGCCTCGACGTGGCGCGCAAGGTGGCGCACATCCTCGCCGAGGCGTTCGGCGAACGGATGCCATCGGTCGCGCTCCTCGACAAGCTCGTGGCCGAGGGCGCGCTCGGCAAGAAGTCCGGCCTCGGCTTCTACCGGTACGTGAACGGCAAGCGGGAGGGCGTCAATCCGGCGCTGGCGACGCTCGCCTCCTCGTCCGCGGCGACGCCCGCCTCCGAGCTGGCCGATCGCATGGTGGACGCGATGGTGAACGAGGCGGCGCTCGCGCTCGATGACCGCGTGGTGGAGGCGCCGGAGGACGTCGACCTCGCCATGGTCTTCGGCACCGGATTTCCGCCCTTCCGGGGCGGACTCCTCCGGCACGCCGACTCGGTGGGCGTCGGGACGATCGTCGAGCGCCTCGCGCGACGCCAGCAGGCGGGCGCGCGCTACGGACCCTGCGGCCGGCTCCAGCGGATGGCGCTGGGCGGGGAGCGGTTCCACGCGGGCATGAACGTCGAATTTACGGGTGGGGCGCGACCGCGCGAAGCGGCCGGCGCCTCGGGGAAGCGATAGACGGTCGGTCCACTCGAAGGGGAGACCACGATGCCGAACGTAATGAGCGTGCTTCGCGCGGAGATTCGCCGCCTGGCGCGTAAGGAGACGAAGGAAGCGGTGCGGGACTTGAAGCGGCAGGTCGCGGCGATGCGCCGTCGCATGGCCGCGGCGAAGCGGGAGATGGGGGACCTGGAGCGCCTGGCGCGGCGCGGGGCCGCTCCCACGTCCCAGGCGGCGGCGGCCGGTGGGGACGAGTCCGGGCAGCAGATCCGGTTCTCGCCGCGCTGGGTCCGCGTTCACCGCGCCAAGCTCAAGATGAGCCGGAAGGCCTACGCGCGGCTCGTCGGCGTCTCCCCGCAGACCATCCTGCTCTGGGAGTCGGGGAAGACGCGCCCCCGGCGCGGCGTCCTCGCGGCATGGCGCGCGCTCCGCGAGAAGGGGATCCGCGAGCTCAAGGCGGCCCTGGGCGGCGATGGCCCCGCCGCGCCGAAACGAGGCGCCCGGAAGGGCACCACTCGCGCCGGCCGGCGGCCCCGCGCCCGCGCGGCGGCGAAGCGAACCCGGGGGGCGCGCGCCAAGAAGAAGTGATCCCTTCGGACGAGGACACGCGCGAGGAGGTCAAGCGGCGGTTCGGCGACGCGGCCGAACGGTACGTCCGCTCAGCCGATCACGCGCAGGGGGAGAGCCTCGATCGCCTGATCGAGATCGTCCGGCCGCAACCGGACTGGCGCGTCCTCGACGTGGCGACGGGAGGCGGGCACACGGCGCTCGCGCTCTCGCCCCTCGTCCGCGAGGTCGTCGCGACCGATCTCACCGTGGCCATGCTCGAGGCGGCGGCGCGCTTCTTCCACGAGCGCGGCGCGACGAACATCCGCGTCGCCGAGGCCGACGCGCTCGATCTTCCCTTCGAAGACGCGTCGTTCGACCTCGTCACCTGCCGGATCGCGCCGCACCATTTCCCCGACTGCGCGCGGTTCGTCCGGGAGGCGGCCCGCGTCGTCCGCCCGGGCGGGCTCGTCGCCGTGATCGACAACGTCGTGCCGGACGACGAGGAGGCCGCGGCGTTCATCAACGCCCTCGAGAAGCGGCGCGATCCGAGCCACCACTGGGCGTACACCGAACGCGAGTGGCTCGCGTTCTTCCGCGACGCGGGCCTCGCGATCGTGCACGCGGAGTCGTTTTGGAAGGCCCGCGACTTCGACACGTGGATGGACCGGATGTCGGTGGACGCGTCGACGCGCGCGGTACTCCTGGCGATGCTACGGAGTGCGACGGGAAAGGCGCGGGAGTCGCTGGATCCTAGCGAGGGCCAGGGGCGGGTGCGCCTGCGACTGGCCGAGGTTTTGGCAGTGGGGTGCCGGGGACGGTCTTCTTGACCGCCATGATCTCGATGATCTTCTGGCCCTTCCGCTCCATGGCGTAGCCGGTCAGGTCCACCGTCTGGGCGAGGAGCCCGCGGCAGGTATTGAACGGATCGACGATGCCCTTGAACTGGAGCGGCGTCATGGCGCGCATGTGGTTCACGGAGATCATGAAGAGCTGATCGTCGGTGGTGACGATCCCCATGCAGACGTCGCCCGCCACGCACTGGACCGCGCAGGGAAGATGCTCCGGCCCGCGCGCCCCCTTCTCGATGTAGCAGTAGTAGTCGACGACTTCGCCGCGGACCGTCATGAGGGTCCGCTTGGTGATGCAGGAGGCGCCGCCGGTGTCCGGCGCGGCCGCCTGCTTCTTCACCACGGGCTTCTTCGCCGCGGGCTTCTGGGCCAGCGTCGCGTCCTTGGGACCGGCGACGAGCAGGGCGAGCGCCCCGACGATCACGCCGATGGCGATTCGGCGGCGAAGACGGGGAAGCGGGGACGGGAGGAATGCGGCGTCGCGCATGATGCTACGGCGTCGCGGGAGGCGGCGCGGGAGCCACTTTAGCCGCCTTCACCTCGAATTCCTTGATCCCGTCCCGCTCCCAGATCCAGCCACTGACGATCATCTGCCGCGCGGCGTTCAGCTTGCAGACTTCGTACGGATCGGGCGGAGGAAAGAACTTTGGGTCCATCGCGCGGTCGTGATTCTGCGTGAGGAGGTAGATCGTGCTGTCGGCGGTCGCGAGGCCCATCGGAATGCCGCTGTGGATGCACTTCAGCGCGCAGTCGCGGTGGAGCTCCCCGCGGAGCCCGCGAGAGAGGTAGCACCCCATGTCGAGGATCTCGCCGGTGAGCGTGACCATCTTCGGGGGTGTGGTTCTCTTGGGGGGCGGAGGAGCCGCGGCGATCACGGTGGAGAGCAGGGCGACGGCGAGGAAGCGAGTCACGGAAGTTTTCATCGCCCCATTAGTTTATAGGTCCCGGCCGCCCGTTTCCACGGTCCAGCCGGTCCAGGCGAAAATACTACCTGGGTAGTACCGTGGCCGCCTGCGGCGACCTGAGCCACGATACGTAGGCCCAGAGCGCCTCGACGTCTCCCGGCGCGAGATGGGCCCGGTAGGCCGGCATGTGGAGCGCCGCCCGCCGCAAGAAGAAGAGCGCCATGGGATTCGAGCGGAACCGCTTGCCCATGCCCTCCTCCACCCACTCGCGGAACTCGGCCTTGTCGCGGACGAGATCCGTGAAGTCGGCGCCGTCCCAGGGCGGGACGTAGCCCTTGAACGAGCCCGGGTTGGGGCGCGCGAACCGGCCTCCGGTTCCGTGGCACCCGACGCAGCCGAGCGCTTCGGCGCGATCGCGTCCGGCCAATGGGAGCGAATCCTCCGGGGCCGGCTCGCCCGCGGCGGCGAGGACGAAGGCCACGAGATCGTCGATCTCGGAGTCGGAGAGGCGGCGCCCGTACGCCGGCATCCGGAGCGTGCCCTTCCTCCGGTCCTCCTTCCAGGATTCGCTCGCGGCCTTCTTCTTCGTCATCCCGTCCTCGATCCACTCGCGGACTTCCTCGGCGTTCGAGGCGTACATCATCAGCGAGCCGGAGTAGCTGGGGACGGAGCCGTCGGTCCGTCCGGGATTGGCGGTGCCGTGCGTCCCTTCGGGGCCGTGGCATCCGAAGCAGCCGTTCGCTTCGGCGACGCGGCGCCCCCGCTCCACCGGGGTGAGGTTGGGATGGAAGACGAACGAGAACGCGACGACGCCCGCGACGACCAGCGCGGCGATCGCGAGGAGGACGGGCCGGAACGGAACGCGGACGCTCAAGGGTGGGATGCGAAGGCGCGCGCCGGACGGTTCGCCGCCCGACGCGCGCGATTCGGGATTACTTGGCCGCGGCCGGAGCTTCGGCCAGCTCCGCGGACGCGACTTCGATCGACTTCATGCCGTTCTTGGTGTGGACTTCGCCCGTGACCTTCACCTGCTTCGACGCCCACTCCTTCGTGTGATTGAAGGGATCGGCGTTCATGTGGTCCATGGTGAGCAGGTAGAGCTCCCCCTTGGCGGTGAGAAGGCCCATCGGCATGCCGCCGGCGATGCACTTCGCCGCGCACTCCGCGTGCTTCTCGCCCATCGCGCCGTGACCGAGGTAGCAGCCCATGTCCACGATCTCTCCCGTCATCGTGGCCGGCTTCGCCTCCATCTTCCCTTCGGCCTTCTCGGCGGCGTACGCGACGGCGAACGTGAAGCCCGCGACCGCGGCGACGGCGACCAGAAGCGTGAGAATCCTTTTCATTCAGCTCCTCCTGTGGGTTCGCCCAAAGCGTCCATCGCTCTGGGATGTGCTGGGGTAACGAGTTGTTAAACCCCACGATAGCGGGGCCGGGTCCAGACTTCAACCCTTTGGCGCGACGATCGTTCTGGCCCACGGCCGGCGCGGGTTCACCCCCGCGGCCCCCGCCCGGCCTCGACCGGGGCGCCATCGGGGGTACGAGCCGACTCGGTAGGAGTGACCTTGAGCGACAGGTTGAGCTCCTGGTCGCTCAAGACCGCCCGCCGGTTCAGGATCTGCGACGTGTCGTGGTCGAAGAAGAGATGGGTCACGTGGTCGATGCCGACCTCGAGCTGCTTTCGGAACCCCACCATCTTCACCAGGTAGGCTCCGGCCCAGAGGAGCCACGCGAGCTTTCCCGAGAGCGGGACGCCGAACAGCTCGAGCACGGAGGAATGTTTGCCGAGCGAGATGATGTACCCCGCGTCCTTGAAGCGAAACGGCTCCGCGCTTCGTCCCTTGGCACGGCCCACGAGCCGCTCGCCGACGTAGCTTCCCATGGCGATCGCCGTCTGCGACAGGGCGGGCTGCATCCTTCCGTCGGGCCGAAGCGAGGCCGCGCAGTCGCCCAGCACGTAGACGTCGTCGATCGGCGTCCCGTCCGGACCGACGGCGCGCAGGTACTCGTCCACGACCACGCGCCCATCCTTGTGATGTCGCGCCGGGAGATCGCGCACGATGTCCGGCGGATGGACGCCGGCGGTCCAAACGATCGTGAAGGCGTCGATCGTCCGCCCGTTCGCCGCGTGGATCCGGTTCGCCGTGAGCCGCTCGACCGGCGCCCCGAGGATCACGTTCACGCCGCGCCGCTCGAGGAAGCGACGCACGTACTCCGAGTGCTCGGGGCGCGCGGTCGGCACGACGCGGTCGCCGGCTTCGACGATGGTGATGGAGATGTCCGGGGCACGGAGGCCCGGATAGCGGGGCAGGAGCGTCTCGCGGGCCATCTCGATGATCTCGGCCGCGACCTCGACGCCGGTGACCCCTCCCCCGACGATCCCGAACGCGAGGAGGCGCCGCCTCTGTTCCACGGTCTCGGCCTGCTCGGCCATCTCGAACAGCTCGACGACGCGCGCGCGGAGCGTCATGGCGTCGGCGATCGTCTTGAACGGGCGCGAGTGCTCCTCGGCGCCCGGCACCCCGTAGTAGTTGGTGACGCTGCCGACGGCGATGACCAGCGTATCGAACGGTTCGGCGAGCTCGTTGTGGAGGAGCACCTCGCGCCGCGCGAGGTCGATCCGTTTGACCTTGTTCTTGTGGAAGCGGATGTGGCGGTGGAGCGCCATCTGGCGGAGGGGGTAGACGATGTGCCGCGTCTCCACCGAGCCGACGGCGACGGCCGGAAGGAGGGGATTGAACTGGAAGAAGTTCTCCTTGTCGATGAGGAGCGTATCCCAGTACTCGCGCGCGGCGCGCGACCGCCCGATCGCCCGCGACACGTCGAGTCCCGCGAAGCCGCCGCCGAGGATGAGGAGGCGCTTTCCAGCCATCGCCCAAGGATAGCACGCGCGCCGCGGGGTTGGCATGCGGCGCGCGTCGCGCGGATCAGGGGCGCGGCGGGCCGAAGAGCTCGGCGAGCGTCTCGTCGAGGGATGGGTGGCGGAACGTGAACCCCGCGCTCGAGAGTCGCGCCGGGACGGCCCGCTGGCTCGCGAGGAGCGTTTCCGCCCCCATGCCGCCGGGGAGGAGGCGGAGCAGGAACGCGGGCACGGGGAACGGAGTCGGGCGGTGGAGCGCGCGGCCCAGCGCGCGCGTGAAGTCGGCGTTCGTCGCGGACTCGGGCGCGACCGCGTTGATGGCGCCGCGGAGTGAAGCGTCCTCGATCCCGCGGACGTAGATCTCGACCAGGTCGTCGAGCGCGACCCACGCCATCCACTGCCGTCCGCCGCCGAGGCGGCCGCCGAGGCCCAGGCGGAAGAGCGGAGCGATGCTCCCGAGCACGCCGCCGTTCCGGCTCATCGCGAGCCCGGTCCGGACGCGCACGACGCGCCCGCCGGCCTCTTCGACCGGCCGTGAGGCCGCTTCCCAGTCGCGGCAGACGCCCGCGAGGAACCCGGTTCCCGGGGCGCTCGACTCGGAGAGGATCTCGTCTGCCCGGTCCCCGTAGTAGCCGACTCCGGAGGCATGGACGAGGACCGAGGGGCGGCCCGCGGCGGCCATCGCGCCGGCGAGGAGGGCGGTCGAGCGGACCCGGCTCGCTCGAATCCGTTCCTTGCGTCTGCCGGTCCAGATCCCCGCGATCCCGACGCCGCCCAGATGAACCACCGCGTCCGCGTCCCGGAGGACCGCCGGATCGAGCGCGCCGGCGTCGGGGTCCCAGGGCGCCGTGTCCTCGGCCAATCCCGGCGCTCGGTCCGCCGCGACCCGCCCCGCGCCGCGCGCCGCGCGCGTCAGCCGGATCACGCGGTGGCCCCGCGCGCGGAGCCGCGGAACGAGGGCGGAGCCGATCAGGCCGCTCGAGCCGGCGACGAGGAGGCGCATGCGCCGCATTGTAAGGGTTGCCCCGCTCGACGCGGAGAGGGTAGCGTGGGCGCGTGAACTGGTCGTCTCCCACTTCGGCAACCGCGCCGCTCTCGGCCTGGGTGCGCGACGTCCCCGATTGGCCGCAGCGCGGCGTCCTCTTCCGCGACCTGACGCCGCTCTGGGCGGACGGCCTCGCGTGGGAACGCGCCGTCTCGGCCCTGGCCGCGCCGTTCGACGCGGCGCCGCCCGACATGATCCTCGGAATCGAGGCGCGTGGATTCCTGGTCGCCGCCGCGCTCGCCGCGCGATGGCGAGTGGGCATGCTGCTCGCGCGAAAGCCGGGGAAGCTCCCGGCCGCCGCGCATCGGGAGGACTACGAGCTCGAGTACGGGCGGGCCTCGCTCGAAACGCACCGCGACCTGGTGCGGTCGGGAACGCGCGTGCTGATCGCGGACGACGTGCTCGCGACCGGCGGCACGGCCACGGCCGCGCTGGCGCTCGCGAGGGCGATCGGCTTGGCGCCGGTCGGATTCGCCTTCCTGGTGGAGCTTCTCTTCCTCGAGGGCCGCGCCAAGCTCGGCGGCGCGGCCCCCGTACATGCCGTGATCGCCTATGACGCCGCGGGAGGGGTCACCGTCCGGGAGCCGCGGGTTTCGTCGCCCGCACCTTGACGGAGAGGATCGCGTCCCACGCCTTCGCGTCGCGGACGACCTCGGGCAGCAGGTCGCCCGCGTTGCCGTACGCCCGCTCCTCCACGATCGTCACGTCGCGGAACCCCGCCTCGCGCGCCATGCGAACGTATTCATCGCGAAGCGGCGCGCCGGCCACGCATCCGACGTACGCCGCGACCGATTCGCGCACTTCGTCGGGAAGCGGACGCGTGAGCATGAGGTCGCTCACCACCATGCGGCCGCCCGGCTTGAGGACCCGGAGGGCCTCCGCGAAGACGCGGGGCTTGTCGGGAGAGAGATTGATCACGCAGTTCGAGATGATCACGTCGACCGACGCGTCGGCCACGGGAAGACTCTCGATCTCGCCTAGACGGAACTCGACGTTCGCGTAGCCCCCGGCCGCGGCGTTGTCGCGAGCGCGGGAGAGCATGGAGGGCGTCATGTCGACGCCGATCACCCGCCCGCCCGGGCCGACCTGCCGCGAGGCGAGGAAGGCGTCGATCCCGGCGCCGGAGCCGAGGTCGAGCACCGTCTCGCCGGGCTTCACTTCCGCGTGGCCGAGCGGATTCCCGCAGCCGAGCCCCAGGTTCGCGCCTTCGGGAATCGCGGCGGCCTGCTCCGGCGTGTAGCCGAGGGCGCCGAGTCCCGAATCGCCGCAGCAGCCGGAATCGCCCGTGGCCGTCTTGCGCTCCGAAGCGTTCGCCGAAGCCGGGCGGCACCCGCAGCCACACGAGCCCCCGTCCGCGATCTCACCGTACTTCTGCCGCACGATCTCTCGAATGTCCTGCGTCGCGCTCATGACGTCTTCCTCTCCTTGATTTCGGCCAGCTCGCTCGTCAGCTCGAGGAGCCGGCGCGCCGTTTCGGGCCTCGCGCAGTAGCAGACGCGCGGCCCGTCGATCGTTCCTTGGATCCAGCCCGCTTCCTTCAATACCTTGAGGTGCTGCGACACCGTCGCCTGCGCCAGCGGGAGCCGCTCCACGATCACGCCGCAGACGCATTCCCCCTTTCCGAGCAGGAGACGGAGGATCGCGGCCCGCGCCGGGTGGCCGATCGCCTTCGCGAGGCGGGCCAGCTCCGCGTCTTCCGCCGTGATCGCCTTCCGTCCCCGCGGTGTGAGCGGCAGTCGGATGCCTCGTGTCGTGGTCGTCGTCATGGATCCCTCCCTAAATCGTACATCGTAAATGTACGATTAAACCCGCTGAGCGTCAAGAGGAATTTTCGCGCGTGGTATCCTCGATGGTCATGGACCGAATCGTCGAAGACTATCGCTCGCTCAGGGAGGACGGGGGCGCGATCGACCTCGCGGGCTGGGGCGTCCTCCGGCTCCAGGGCCCCGACGCGCGCGACTTCCTGCAGGGAACGGCCACTCAAGACCTTGGCCGCGTCGAAGCGCCGCTCGCGGCGACGACCTTCTTCCTGACCGAGAAGGGGCGCCCCGTCGCGCTCGCCTGGGTGCGGCCCGATTCAGGGGAAGCCGCGGCCCACGTGATCGTGGACGAAGGGGGGCGCGCCGCCCTCCGCGCTCACTTCGAGCGGTTCCGGATCATGGAGGACGTGGAGTTCGAGGGGCCCGAGGGAACCTGGCGCGTGATCGGCGTGGCGGGCCCGCGCCGCGCCGCGCGGCTGGCGTCGCTCCTGGCCGACATTCCCGGGTCGATCGAGGCGCGCGCGGAACCGCTCTCCTTCCTGCTCGCCCCGCTCGAAACGGCGGCGGAGCGCCTGCCCCGCTTCGCCCTTCCCGAGGCCGCCGAGGCGTGGCGCTTGGCCGTCGGCCTTCCGCGCGGGGGAACGGACTTCGGCACGGATCGGCTCGCGACCGAACTCAGCCTGCCCGAGGCCCTCTCGCCCGGTAAGGGATGCTACGTGGGGCAGGAGGTCGTGGCGCGCACGTCGAATCGGGGCCAGGTGCGCCGCCATCGCGTCGGCTTTCGATTTCCGTGGCCCGGAGAGGCGCTCCCTCCAGGCGCCGAGCTTCGAGCCGGCGGCTCGATCGTGGGCTACGTCACGAGCAGCGCGTTCGAGCCCGGAACCGGCGACGGCCTGGGCATGGGCTACCTCTCCACGGAAGCGCTGGCCGGCCCCGCCGAGGTGCACGCGGTGCACGGCTCCGAGACCATCCGCCTTTCCGTGGCCGGCTGGCCCCTCTGATCGGCCCCGCGGGCCCCCCTCCAGCCAGGCATCCGTTGACATAAGCCACGTATTTTGCTATAATTACGCCTTCGCCTCGCAGCCCGCACGCCAACGAACGACGGCCCCCTCGCGCCGCCGGCCCGGCGCGCGATCGATTCGATCGGTCTCAACGATTCCCCGTCCCACCCAGGGCGGCGCCAGGGGGGGTGAGAGCCGGCAGAGAACCCGCAACACATTCCATTCACGTGCGAGCAGTCGTCACGCCTTACCTCACGCGGCGCCCGGAGCAGGGTCGCTCCGGCGCTGCAACGCATGACCCCAGGAGAACAGGCGATGAATCGCGCAACTCGGATTGCCGCGATCGTGTTCGCCGTGACCGCCCTCGCCATCGCGGCCACGGCCTCCGCGACCACCGTACTCAAGCTTTCCCTCAAGGATCTCGCCAAGAAGTCCGACGCCATCGTCCTCGCGCGCGTCGACGACCAGGTCTCCCGCTACGAACAGGGCAAGGAGATCTACACCTATTACACGCTGCACGTTCTCGAGCCGGTCAAGGGCGCCAAGAGCGAGCAGACGATCACCATCCGCCAGCTCGGCGGCGTCATCGACAACATCGCGTCGGTGGTGCCCGGGATGCCGCGCTTCCAGAACGGGGAAGAGGTCGTCGTCTTCCTCACCCAGAAGGACGCGACCGGATATCCGTGGGTGATGGGCCTCCAGCAGGGCAAGTACTCGGTCTTCCTCGACGAGAAGGGCCAGAAGCGCGTCCGGAACGAAGCCTCCGGCGCCGAATTCCTCTCGCTGAGCGGCAAGGCGGCCGAGGGCGCGAAGACCGTGTCCGACATGCCGCTCCAGGCCTTCCTCGATGGGATCAAGACCGACCTCAAGGAGTCCGGCAAGGTCGAGATCGATCCCGCACCCCCGACCGAGTAACGCGGAGGACGATCAGCCATGAAACCGACTCGATTCAGCATCGTCGCCGCGTTCGTCTGCGGAGCGCTCGCCCTCGCGATCGCGCATCCCGCCGCGGCGTTCGTTCGCATCGCCCGCCAGGCCTCCCCGACCAGCCCGGTCGTCCAGGCGCACTGGCTCGACACCGACCTGCCCCTGCCGATCGCGATCGACGGCACGAACTCCGACATCCCGACGGCGATGGCGGTGTCGATCGTGCAGACATCGGCGCAGACGTGGCAGGACATCAACACCTCGTACTTCACCGCGGACGCCCACGCGTGGGGCGGCACGGAGCTCCCGCCCGCCTTGGCCTTCGACGGGCAGAACAGCGTCTTCTTCGACGTCGCCGGCGTCAACTTCCCGCCCGGCGGGACGGTCATCGCGTTCACGCGCTCGGTCATCGAGCTGACCGCGGGACAGACCCTCGACGCGGACCTCGTGTACAACGACCGCGACTTCTACTCGTCCACGACATCGCCGGCGCTGACCCCGGCCCCTGCGGGCCAGACCAGCGTCGATCTCCAGGCGGTGATCACGCACGAGCTGGGCCACGCGTTCGGCCTCGACCACACCAGCGTCGCCGGCTGCACCATGGTGCCGTTCATCTCGAACGACACGACGCAGCGAACGCTGGAGCTGGATGACCGCGCCGGCAATTCCACGATCTATCCCGAATCGGCGGCCCGGGGCCTCTCGCCCGGCGCGATCGACTTCGCCGCCACCACGGGTACCGTCTCGGGGACCGTCGTGAGCGGCTACAACGGATCGGCGATCTTCTGCGCGCACGTGGAGGCGTATTCGCTTCTCGCGCCGACGCCTGATCACACGATCAGCGCCATCTCCGGGGAGCTGACGCTCCGGAACGGGCACGGCGAGTTCACGATCCACGGGCTCCCTCCGGGGCCCTACGCGATCGCGATCGTACCGCTCGACGGCGTCCACACCGTCGCGGCCGACGACAACATCGGCGGTCCGTACAACGGGATCGACACCAACTTCGAGCCCGAGTTCTGGAACGGAGCGGGCGAGAGCGGGAACGGATTCAACGACAACCCGAACCTGTACACGCAGGTCGACGTCAACGCGGGCGCGAACTCGGGCGGCGTCGACTTCATCACCAACACGTATCCCGGCCGCGTGATCATCGCGCAGTACGGCGCGTTCGAGAACATCGTCACGTTCACGAACAACAACAACTATCTCGCGGTCCGCTTCGATCCGCCGTTCGACCCGCCGTACACGATCAGCGACATCCAATTCCCGTCGTTCACGTTCAACGGCGTCCCCGCGACGTTCGTCAGCGCCGGCCTCTACCCGATGAAGTCGAACGGGCTCCCCGACCTGGCCAATCCGATCGTCAAGGCGACCCCGTTCGTCGGCAGCCCGAACGGCATCAACATCGCGACGCTCAACCTGCCGGTGACGCAGGCCGGCCAGACCTTCTTCTGGGCGCTCCAGTTCCCGCCGCAACCGGGATCGTTCCCGAACAACTTCCCGTTCGTGCGGATGGACTTCACGTCGCTCGAGAAGGGGCTCTACGCCAATTCGTACTCGGCCACGGCGGCCGGCGGCGGCGGCGTTCTCATCGACCGGAACATCGCGGTGAGCATGACCTGCCAGCTCGCGTCGCCTGACATGGCGCCGATCGTCGAGGCGACCCAGTTCGGAGCGAATCGCCGGGCGACCAACACCGAGTTCAGTTACACGCCTCCCGGCGACACGCGGGCGGACGGATTCGCGCTCCCGAACAACAGCCTCGATCACGTCGACCTGATCGAGCGGGCGCCCATCTCGTGGAGCACGATGGCGAGCGGCGGCGCGGGAGCGAGCAAGATCACCGTGAGCCCGAGCCCCGCGGCCACGCCGGCCACCATCTGGGCGGCGCAGGCGGTGGACAAGAGCGGGCATCGCAGCCTCCAGTCGAGCGTCTCGATCCTCGGGCTGAGCGAGGACGCGGACGAGCCGAACGGGCGCTCGAACGAGGCGACGGTCTTGACCACGCCGGTCGTCAACCGCGCGGAGACCTATTCTCCCGCGGGGGACCAGGATTGGTACTCGCTCACCGCGAAGGTGGGCGACGTGATCGAGGCGAGCGCGAACGCGACCGGGCTGGACGGCCGGAACGATCTCGACCTCGTGATGTTCCTCCTCGACACGAACGGCGACCTCGTGGCCTTCAACGACGACTTCACGGGGCTGAATCCGAAGATCACGTACACGGTGCCGCCGCCGAGCGGCAATTCCGCCTCCAAGGCCGCGAGAAAGTTCTCGATCCTGGTGACCGACTTCCGCGGATCGGCGCTCAATCCGACGGGGACGCCTCGGGTCGTCGTGCCGCAGACCTACGTGCTGAACGCCAAGGTGACCACGCCGGCCCTCGCGGCGCGGATCGGCGGACGCACGATCAACCCGGACGAGTTCTTCTTCGCGAACAGCGGGCCGAATCCGGCGAACCCGGTCGCCAAGTTCGTCTTCTCGGTCCCGCGGAGCGCGGACGGGCAAAACGTCCGGATCAACGTGTTCGACGTCAAGGGACGGCTCGTGCGGACGCTGATCGACGCGAACGCGGCGGCCGGACCGCACACGATTCTCTGGGACGGGCACGATCGCGACGGCCGGAGCGTCGCCTCGGGCACGTACTTCGCCCGCATGGAAGCGGGGTCATGGCGGCAGGACGCTCGCGTCACGATCTTGAAGTAGCCCTTCGGATTCCGTGACTCGACGCAGCATGGGGGGGCCGGCGCGCGTCGCCGGCCCCTTCCTTGTTCTTCGCGCGATGCTCCTCGCCCTGGTCGCGGCGGCCTCGGCCTCGTCCGCCGCGGCCACGGACTGGATCCCGCCGCGCCCCGTCACGGCGCTCCTTCCGAGCGCGGTCTTCGCGCCGAATTCGACCCACACGGTCACGCTCACGATCCGCGCCAACGGTCCCGGCGCCTGGCTCGCGTGGAGCGTCGCCACCGCGGGTCCCTTCGCATTCGGCGTCACGCCGGCGACGGGATCGCTCAATGTCGCCGCGAACGGCATCGCCACCGTCGACTTCTCGGTGTCGCTGCCGGACACGGCGATCGGGACCGGCTCGGTCACCGTGGACCTGTCCGACGTCATCGGCGGCGCGCGGGTCGCGCGAGCCCAGGCGGCGATCCAGGCCGCGACCGGGGGACGGCCGGAAATCCTCCCGGCGCCGGGGACCTGGAGCGCGCCCGCGGGCACGTCGGGCTCGGTCTCGTTCCAGGTCCACAGCATGATCGGCGGATCGGAGCAGCTCGTCCTCACCACCGGCCGCTACGATCCCGACCCCAACAACGCAGGGGGACTCTTCGGCGGCGGCGCGGCCCCGTCGCCCGTCACGCTCGGCGGAGGCGCGACCACGACGGTGAGCGTGCCGACCACGGTCCCTGCGAGGGCCTACGCGGGAACCGGCAACGCCGTCCAGCTCAGCGTGACGAGCAACGGCGGCATCTCGAACGCGGTGGCGTTCGCGCTCGCGAGCGCCTCGCTCTCCGACTCCCTGCCGACGGCGCTCGTTCCCGTGGGAGTCACGCCGGTTGGGGGTGTCACGGCCGGGCGCGACGGACCCACGCTCCTCGCCTCGCGCGGCGACTGGCTCATCCCGAGCGGGCCGGACGGCGTCCTGGTGACGCGCGCGGCGTCCTCGGACTCGATCGGGCTCACCGACGTAAACGGAGACGGCCGGGACGATCGCATCGTCGGCCAGATCCGGATCCCGTCCTACGCGGCCGGCCTCTCGATCGTCCCGCGCTTCGTCACCGCCCAAGGGGAGACGCTAGACGTCGGCCTCCTGGCCGCCGGAAGGGGCGGCCTCATGCTCCTCGACCTTCGCGTCGTCGAAGACTATCCGTTCGGGGCGTGGAGCGATTTCTTCGACGTCGACGGAAACGGAATCGACGACCGGATCCTCCGGACGATCCCCACGCCGGGATTCGCGGCGGACGCCGCGTGGTTCCGGGCTCCGTCGGGGCGCGTCGTGGCGCTCGTCGCCGACGCCGATACCGGGTCGGTCCCCGTGGCGGCCGACTTCGACCCCTCACACGTCGTCGCCGGCACGGGAGCCGGCGTGATCGCGGTCGACCTGACGGCCGCGATCGACTCGCTCGGGGGCGTTCCGTACGCGGCGGGGTCGCTCGCGACGCCGGGGTCCGCCCTCGACCTGGAGGTGCGCGGCGGCGGCACCGGCGCGGAGCTGGCGATCGCGGACGGCGCCGGCCAGGTGGCGCTCTACGGCCTCGCCGCGTCGGCGGGAACGCCCGCGAACGTCACCTTCAACCCGCGCGGCGTGGCGACCCTCGTCCCGACGTGGGGATCGCCCTACGCCCGCGACCTCGCCTGGATCCCGAACACAGGCGACAGCGCCTACGTCGCCGTGGCCGCGGGCGCGGGAGGGCTTCAGATCGTGCGCGCGCCGCAAGGGTCCGGCGCTCCGAGCGCCGTCCTGGCACAGCAGACGAGCGCTCCGGCGGTCGGCGTCGCGGGGACCTGGACCGGAACGGTCGGAGCGGCGATGCAGAGCGGCGGCGTGGCGCTCTTCCGCGTGCCGTCCGCGTCGGAGCTCGGGAAGATCGCCCCCGGCGCGCCCGCGCCCTATGCGCAGCCGGTCACGCTGGCGCGCGGACAGATCTGGGGGGTGAGCGGCTTGCTCGAGGCGGCGCTCCACCTGAGCTGGGCGACCTCCGCGACGTCGCTTCGCTTCGAGGAGCCCGCGGCCGTCGCGCCCGATCTCCTCGTGAGCGACGGGGCCCGGCTCCTCGTGCTCCGGCCCGGCGCCGCGGCCGTGACCGCCGTGGAACGCGTGCCGAGCTCCCCGCTTCCCGGAAGGGTCCGGCTCCGCGTCGCGCCGAACCCGGCGCCCGGGGCCGCCTGGGTCGAGGCGACGCTGGGGAGCGATCGCCCGCCCGATGCGTCGGCTGGCGTCGCGATCTTCGACGTGCGCGGCAGGTTGGTGCGACGCTTGTCCATGCGCGGCGACGGTGTCGCTTACCGCGTGCTATGGGACGGCCTCGATGGGGCCGGCCGGCCGGTCGCGTCGGGGCGCTACTGGGCGAGGCTCGAGCGGCCGGGCCGGACCGAACGACGGGGAACGCCGTTCGTCATCGTTCGCTGAATCGCGGCGAGCGCGAGGCGCTCGATCCGTCGCTCGCGCATTGACTCGATCGACGCGACGTCGTAGGTTCGCGTTGGATCAGGGGCGCTGATTCCGATCGTGGAGGCTCGCGGCTACGCGACGACACCGGATGCCCTCTTCCGCTCGCCCTCCCCCGCGCTTCGAGCTTCCGGAACACCGCATCGCAGGCCACGAGTCCGACCGCTTCGCTCGCCGTACCCCCCGCGCCGAGCGCGACAACGAAAGGAATCGACGATGACCCCTCGCGCCCTTTCCCTCGCCTCGCTTCTCGCGCTGGCGATCGCCGCTCCGCAGTGGGCGGCGGCCCAGTGCCCGCTCCCCGATCCGAGCCAGTCGTTCTACGTGCCCCAGAGCGGCCCGGTCGCGACACCGACCGAGGGCGCCTCCGCGTACCGATTCTTCCGAGGCTGCCCGAACAACGACGGCGGCGCCAGCTTCCCGAACAGCGCGCGGATCAAGGTCGTCCTCCTAGACGCGACCGGGGCGCCGCTCGTCGGCGTTCCCGCGAATCAGATCTACATGCTCTTCAACGGAGGCACCCCAGCCCAGGGATTCTTGGGCCCGGGAGCCGACTCGATCATCTCGAACAGCACCTGGAACGTCTCGCCCCTCTGCCCCGACGTGCGCGAGGTGTTCGCCGACGCGCCGACGGATGGCGCCGGCACGACGTACATCACCTTCACGGGCGGAGA
>DASVDZ010000087.1:0-2574 GCA_036380835.1 Candidatus Eiseniibacteriota bacterium
TCGTCGTCGGGCGGGTGGACGCGCGCGTCGGCGGGCGGGCGCGTGGGAATGGCGAGGTAGGCGCGCCTCGGCGCCACCTTCTCGAGGAACGAGGCGACGCCCTCGAGACTCGCCTCGTCGTCGTTCATCCCCGCGACCAGCATCGTGTCGGTCAGCAGCTCGCCCTTGTATTCGCGCGCGAACTGGAGCACGCCCTCCTGCATCGTCGCGAAGTCGATCCGGCCGTTGGGGCGGTCGACGCGGCGCCAGACGCTCTCCACCGTGGCGTCCACCTTCACCGAGACGAGATCGGCCGCGGCGAGGTCGGCCCTCACGTCGGGCATCCAGAGGAGCGCCCCGCTCGTGATCACGGCGATCGGGATGCCGAGCGGCTCGAGCGCGCGGATCTCGGCGCCGAGATTCACGTCCAGGGTCGGCTCGCCGTCGGGCACGAAGGAGAGGTGGTCGATCCGCTCCCCCGCGGCGCGCAGCTCCGCGACCTTCCGCGTCACGGCCCCCACGACCTCCGCGGTGTCGTAGAACTCGCGCCGGGCCAGCTCGGTGCCCTCCGTCGGGCCGACCTGGCAATAGACGCAGGAATAGGTGCAGTGTTTCGGAGGGATGTTGTTGATCCCCAGGCTCTGCCCGAGGCGCCTCGAGGGAATCGGGCCGAAGGCGATGGCGGCGGCGTTGGCGTGGCTCATGGTTTGCGGGCGGGTCCGCCAAGCGGATCACCTCCTACCAGGGTCTCGCGTGCCAGGCCCGGGGTCAATTCGACCGAGGGAGTACGCGTCCGCGCATGCCCGCCGGCGCGCGGGCAGATCGGTGTGGCGGCGGTGTTGGGAACGGCGTAGCGTCCAGGCCGTCCCCGCCACGCCAGAGCCCCGGAGGCTCCATGGCCCATCGTCCTCGTCGCACCCCGCTCGCACTGGCCCTGCTTGCCGGCGCGTTCGCCGCCCTGCCCCCTTCGCCCGCCTCGGCCGAGGGGACCAATTCGCTCCACGCCGGCGCGACCGCCCTCCAGTTCCTCGCCGTCGGGGGTAGCCGAACGCCGTTCCGGACGACCGGCGTCTACGTGAAGCACCATCTGACGGCGCGAAATGCCGTCCGGATCGGCGCCGAGTTCAGCCTCGATAACGCCAATGGAGATACGCCGCCGGGAACGGGCGAAACCAGGGTCGAGAGGGACCGCCACCACGCGATCACCGTATCCGGCGAATTCGCACGGTACCTGGACGGCGATGGCCCCGTCACGATGTTCCTGGGCGTCGGCCCCTACTGGACCCAGGAACGATCCCTTCAGCAATACCTGTTCGAGTATCCCTCGACCTACGGCGGCATCGCCTCGGACTATCGCGAATTCGACAACCGGAATTCGGAGGTCGGGGGCTCCGTCGCGGCGGGGTTCGAGTGGTTCTTCCGGCCCAAGCTGAGCCTCCTGGGCCGGCTCGGCGCGAGCGTCGGCTTCGGCAAGAGGCACTCGCGGGACGAGGAAAGGTTCTCCGACGGGACCTCCACGGCCATCTCGATTAGGAGGTTCGACGGCACGACCGCGGCGTCCGCCACCTCGAACGGCATCCTGGGGTTCGCCGCGTACTTCTAGTCCGCTACCTCGCCAACTGGGCCAGGTCCAGCTCGAGCGGCACCGGGTACTTCATGTGCCCGTAGGGCGTGTCGATCACCGGCTGGAGGCGCATGACCACCTGGTGCGTGCTGGTCCGCTGCCCCGCCAGCGCGAGGGCCGTGTCGAGAAGCGCCTTGCCGTCGCTCCCGAAGAAGCTCACGAGATTGAACGTGACGAGCACCGGCATCTCCGTCGGCTGGCCCGGCGGAAACTGATATCCCTCGGTGATCCTGCCGCTCACCGTCTCGCGTCCGTCCACCAAGTACCACCAGTCGAGGCCGATCAGCTTGGCGGTGATCTTGTTGGTCTCGGGGTTCCGGCCCACGATGCGGACGGTCAGGTCGAGCGGCACGTCCTTCGAGGCGATGGCGAGCGTGAGGCGGCCGAGGTCGAGCGGGTTGACGTCGTCCGGCGAGCGGAGGCTCGAGAGGTGAATGCCGGCGACGCGCGGATCGGTGATGCCGTCGAAGCGGAATTCCACCTGATGGAGCGCGGCCAGCTGGTTCACGCCGGCGCATCCGGAAATCGAAGCCAGGAGAAGCACGGCGAAAAGGCGCATCGGATCCCTCCGTGTCGAAGGCGGTCTGGGGCGGCGCGCGATCCGTGTCGCCGCGGGTCTTCCGGTCGGGCGGGGCCCGGGAGCCGGACCGCCGCATCCCGTGGACTCTACGCGTCCGGCCGCGCCGTGGGAAGAGGGACGTGCTGCAGCCCGCCGCGGCGCCGCGTATGATGGAGCGTTAGCCATGAACCCGACCGCCGATCGCCCCGACGCCGAGACCGCGCGACTCGCGGAGGACGCGCTCCGCGAGCGGAACTGGAAGCGCTGGGGCCCCTACCTGGCGGAGCGGCAGTGGGGCACCGTGCGCGAGGACTATTCCGCGGACGGCGACACCTGGAACTACTTCCCCCACGACCACGCGCGGAGCCGCGCCTACCGCTGGGGCGAGGACGGGCTCCTCGGCATCTGCGAT
>DASVDZ010000088.1:0-32570 GCA_036380835.1 Candidatus Eiseniibacteriota bacterium
GCCCTCGCGATCCGGGCCGACGTGACGCGCCGGGACGACGTGCGGCGCGTCGTCGCGGAGGCGATCGCGGGGCGCGGCGCGATCGACGTCTGGATCAACAACGCCGGGCGCGGCATCACCCGCCCCGTGGCCGAGCTGACCGACGAGGACTTCGACGAGATGATGCTCGTCAACGTCAAGTCAGCGCTCTACGGCGTCCAGGCCGTGCTCCCCCACTTCATCGAACGGGGCCGCGGCCACATCATCAACGTCTCCTCGATGCTCGGCCGCGTCCCCTTCGCGTCCTTCCGGTCGGCCTACAGCGCCGCCAAACACGCCCTCAACGCCTTGACGGCGAATCTCCGGGTCGATCTCCGGGCGACGCATCCGGGCATCCACGTGACGACGGTGTTGCCGGGGGTCGTCGCCACCGAGTTCGGGGCCCACGCCTTGGGCGGCGGCCCCGATTCGCGCGCGCTCCCGAACGCGCAGCCGGTCGGCGAGGTGGTCGACGTGATCCTCGACGTCATCCGGTCCCCCCGGGCGGAGGCGTACACGCGGCCGGAGCTCCACGCGTTCGCCGCGGCCTATTACGCGGCCCCCGACGTCGCGGCGGTCGAATCGAAGCCCCCCTTCATGGCGGCCCCGCCGCGCCGCTGAGCGCCGGAAGCCGCCCATGCCCCACGCGCCTCTCCCGATCGACCGCGTCTACCTCGCCAGGAGCCTGAGCGAGCCGGCTTTCGGCGCCGATCCGGACGACCTCTTCTTCGTCCAGTCGGCCGACGGTCGGCGAAGCGTCGTCCGCCTGTCGCTCCGAACCGGACTCGCGCATCCGGTGACCACGGAACCCGCGCCCACGGGCGGAATCGGCTACGGGGGCGGGCTCTTCGCGGTGCGCGGCGAGCGCCTCGTCTACGCGGGCAAGGATGGCCGCCTCCACGGGCTCGATCTCGCCTCGGGACGGCAACGGACGTTGACCCCTCCCTTCGAGGGGGTGGCCGCCCCGGCGATCTCCCCCTGCGGGCGGTTCGTCGCGTTCCTCGCCGAGCAGGACGCCCGCTGCAACGTCTTCCTCGCGGAGACGGGCGGCGGCTCCTACCCGACGCGCGTCTCGTCGGATCCGTGGTACGCCTTCAATCCGACCTTCTCCGGCGACGGCGCGCGCCTCGCGTGGCAGGAGTGGGGCGAGCGCGACATGCCGTGGGACGAGGCCTCGCTCCGGATCGCGCGATTCGCCGCGCCCGCCGGCGCGGCGGCGGGGCTCCACGACCTCCGCGTCGCGGAGACCGCGGCGCTCGGCTCGCCGCGCGTCAGCCGTTCGACGCCCCTCTTCACGCCGGACGGAACCCGCCTCGCCTTCACCAGCGACGAGACCGGCTGGCGCTCGCTCTGGATCGCGTCGTCCGACGGCGGAAACGCCGCGCGGATCGATCTGGGCGAGGGAGAGATCGGCCGCCCCGACTGGGTCCCCGGGCAGACGCCGTTCCGCTTCTCCGAGGACGGCCGGGCGCTCTTCGTCGTGCGGCGGTCCCGGAGCCGCGACTCGCTCTGGCGCGTTCCGGTCCCGGGCGGCGCGGCCGCGGAGATCCCCACCGCCATGACGCGCATCGACGCCCTGGCCCTGCGCGCGGAACGGCTCGCCCTCCTCGGGTCGAGCCCGACGGCGCCGACCTATCTCGCGACGCTCGACCTCGCCACCGGAAGGGAGATCCCGCGCGCCACGTCGGCGGTCGGGGTGATCGCCGAGGACTCGCTCTCCCGCCCCGAGGTGATCTCGTGGAGGACGGGCGACGGCGCGGACGCGTGGGGCGTCTTCTACCCCGCGACCGGCCCCGAGGGGTCGGGCCCGCGTCCGACGATGGTCCTCGTGCACGGCGGCCCGACGTCGGAGTACGCGCTCGGCTGGTATCTCGGCCCGTTTCCCGACGCCCAGTACTTCGCCACGCGCGGTTGGCACGTGCTCTGCGTGAACCATCGCGGCGGGACCGGCTACGGCCGCGCCTATCAGGAGGCGCTGCGGGGCCGCTGGGGGGAGATCGACCAGGACGACTACCGGAGCGGCGCGCAGCACCTCATCGACCGGGGCCTCGCCGATCGGTCCCGAATGGTGATCACCGGCGGGAGCGCGGGCGGCTACGCGACGCTCCTCGCCTTGACCCGCGATCCCGAATTCTGGACGGCCGGCGTCTCCTTCTTCGGCATCGGCAACCTCCACGCGCTCATCGCCGGTTCGCATCGCTTCGAGGTCCACTACGAGCAGGGGCTGATCGGCCCGCTCCCCCAGTCGGGCGATCTCTGGCGCGAGCGCTCTCCCCTCACGCACGTCGCGCGCGTGCGCGCTCCGGTGCTCCTCTTCCACGGGACCGAGGACAAGGCCGTCCCGCACGCGCAATCGGTGGAATTCGCGGAGGCGGTGCGGCGCCAGGGGGGCGTGGCGGAGCTCGTCTCCTACGAGGGCGAAGGACACGGGTTCGTGCGGGAAGAGACGCGGCGCGACGCCGCGGAGCGGATGGAGCGATTCCTGGAGCGGACGGTGCTGGCCCGCCAGCGTTGAGGGTCGTGTCGCGCGTGGCACCCTCCCCCGCGCCGCCGATTCGGTATCCTTTCGATCCGGCTTCTGCTAGGTTGTTTCGGAACCGGGGTCCTTGCACCGGGGTGTAACAAAGACGCGGCGCCCATCCCCACGACGACTCGACGCTTCGAGGCCGCGACCGATCGCATCCCTCCGGGAGGAACGAATCGTGAGCCTCACGTCCGAGAGCCGCACCGGTTCGCGGGTTGTCTTCCCCACGCTGCACCCCCACCAGTTCGCGGCGAACGTGAAGCAGCGCGTCGGCGAGTACTTCCAGTCGCGCGGGATCTCCTCCAAGGCGAACGCCTCGATGATCCTCCGGACGATCCTCGTCTTCACGATCACGTTCGGGGCGTACGCGCTCATCCTCTCGAACCGGTTCTCCCCCTGGCAGATGCTCGGGCTCGCGATCGTGATGGGGATCGGCGTCGCGGGAATCGGATTCGGGGTGGCCCACGACGCGCTCCACGGGGCCTACTCGTCGAATCCGAGGGTCAACCGCGTGCTCGGCCTGACGTTCGATCTCGTCGGCGCGAACAGCTACATGTGGTGCCTCACGCACAACGTGATCCACCACACGTACACGAACGTCCAGGGGATCGACGAGGACCTCGAGGTGTCGCCCCTCCTCCGGCTCTCGCCCGAGTCGAAGCATCGCCCATACCACCGGTTCCAGCACCTGTACGCCTTCTTCACGTACGCCCTCTCGACCCTGAACTGGGTCTTCATCAAGGACTACCAGTACTTCCTGCGACGCGACCTCGGGCCGTACCAGAATCGCGTCCATCCGCCCCGCGAGATCGTGAAGCTGGCCGTCTGGAAGGCGGCCTACTACGGGTACACGATCGTCGTCCCGCTCCTCGTCCTCCACGTCGCCTGGTGGCAGTTCCTGATCGGCTTCGTGGCGATGCACCTGACCGCGGGGGTCATCCTCGGCGTCGTGTTCCAGCTCGCCCACGTGGTCGAGGGAACCGAGCACCCGGTGGCCGACGAGACGGGTCGGATGGGCAGCGTCTGGGCGGTCCATCAGATGGAGACGACGTCCGACTTCGCGCAGGAGAACCGGGTTCTCTCCTGGTACGTCGGCGGGCTCAACTTCCAGGTGGAGCACCACCTCTTCCCGAAGGTCTGCAGCACCCACTACCCGGCGATCGCGCGCATCGTGCGCGAGGTCGCGGCGGAGCACGGCGTGCCGTACCACGCCCACCCGACGCTCTTCCGGGCGATCCGATCGCACTACGTCATGCTGAAGCGCCTCGGCGCCGGGGCCGCCGCCCCGGCCGAAGCCCGGGCGACGTAGCGCGTCCCGGAACCCCGACCCCGCCGAAACCCGCCCATCCGGGCACCGCTCAATCCGGAAGGAAATGCCCCCGCCCCGCGATCGGCGCGACGCGGATCGACGCGCCGACGAGGGGCGACGCTCCCGGCGCGACGCGAAGCGTCAGCTCGACGTCCGCCGCGACGCGCGCCGTGACGCGATCGTAGGGGCCGAGCCCGCGCGCTTCGATCACGGTCGCCGGGATGCCCTCTGTCCCCGCTTCGAGATCCTCCGGCCGGAGGACGAGCGTGCCGCGCGCCTTGGGCGCGATCCCGTTCGCCTCCACGTCGGCCGTTCCGAGGGCGGTCCGCACGCGGGCCCGCCCCGTGGCCGGGTCGGTCCCCTCGACGACGGCGGGGACCAGGTTCGCGTCGCCCAGGAACGAGGCCACGAATCGCGTGCGCGGCCGGCGGTACGCCTCGAGCGGCGCTCCCTCCTGCTCCACCCGCCCCTCCCTGAGGACGACGAGACGGTCGGCGAGGAAGAGCGCCTCCTCCTGGTCGTGGGTCACGTAGAGCGTGGTGATGCCGATCCGTCTGAGGAGCGACGCCAGCTCCTCCCGAAGGGCGCGCCGGAGCATCGCGTCGATCGCCGAGAGCGGCTCGTCGAGCAGGAGGAGCCCGGGGCGGGTCGCGATCGCGCGCGCCACGGCCACCCGCTGCTGCTCGCCGCCCGAGAGGGACGGAGGCGTCCGCGGAAGGAGCGGCGTCACGCTGACGAGCGCGGCGGTCTCCTCGACCCGGCGCGCCACCTCGGCCCGCCCCAGCCGGTTCCGCCCGGAGGTCAGGCCGAAGGCGATGTTCTCCGCCACCGTCAGGTGGGGGAAGAGCGCGTAGGACTGGAAGACGACGCCGACGTCGCGGCGCTCCGGAGGGCGGCCGGCCATGTCGGCCCCGTCGAAGAGGACGCGCCCCGACGCGGGGGCGAGAAGCCCCGCCGCGAGAAGGAGGAGCGTCGTCTTCCCCGATCCCGACGGGCCGATCACGACGGTGATGCGGCCCTCGGGCATCTCGAACGAAACGTCGCGCACCGCCTCGACGGCGCCGTACGCGTAGCCGATCGCCTCGAACGCCGCCTTCACGCCTGGAGTCCCCGCGTGAGCGCCTCGCCGCCGAGCGCCTGGATGGCGAGGAGCGCCGGAACGACCGGCAGGAGGAAGATCACCGTGGCGGCGGCCGCCACCGGGAACGAATTCGTGGTGTAGGTCGCGAAGAGCGCCGCCGGGAAGGTCTGCACGAGGGGGGTCGTCAAGAGGTAGCTGGCGTTGAACTCGCCCCAGGAGACGGTGAAGACGAGGAGCGCCGCCAGGGTGACCGAGGGACGGAGCATCGGCAAGAGGATCCGCCGGGCGACGCGGCCGGGCGGCGCGCCGAGCGTCCGCCCCGCGTCCTCGAGGCGTGGATCGATCAGCGCGAGCGCGTGCCGCACCGTGCGGACGACCAGCGGCACGGTGTAGGCGAGGTGCCCCGCGACGAGGAGCCAGAAGCGCGGCGAGCCCCCCGCGGCGAAGAGGAGCGCGACGGAGAGGGCGATGCCGGGCACCGAGAGGATCGAGAGGGTCGCGGCCTCGAGCCAGGAGGAGCCGCGGAAGGGCCGTCGTTCGAACGCGATCGCCGCGGGGACGCCGATCAGGAGCGCGATCGGCACCACCACGGCCACGAGGCTCGCGGAGAGGAGGAGCGCCGAGCCCCAGGTCGACCAGACGTAGTGGAAGAGCGTCCCCGCCCCCGCGACGGCCGCGCCCTCCGACCGCCGGCCGTACCACTCCGAGCGCGAGAAGGCGCCCCACGCCGTCACGAGGAGCGGCGTGACGAGGAGGAACGCGAGCGACGCCGTCCAGGCCCGCGCCGCGATCCGCGCGGCCCCCGCCCGGCCCGCCCGCGGGCGCCGCGGCGCGAGGCCTCCCGCCCCCGCGCTCACGCGCGCCCCCGCGCGAGGAGGCGATCGACGACGAGCGTGATCGCGGCCAGGAGGAGGCAGAGGACGCCCGCGGCCGCGTCGTTCTGGAATCCGGTCAGCTCCGTGTAGACCTCGAGCGGGGCCACGCTGAACCGGCGTGCCAGGATCAGCGCCACGCCGAAGCTGCCCATCGAGGCGGAGAACGTGATCGCGAGCGTCGACCGGATCGCCGGCGCGAGCATCGGGATGGTCAGGCGGCGGAGGCGCGTCCAGCGGCCCGCGCCAAGCGTGCGCGCCGCGCGATCGACGTCGCGCGGGAGGCGGCGGAAGGCCGACTCGAGCGCGACCGTGGCGCGCGGAACCTCGAAGTAGAGGTAGGCGAGGAAGAGGCCGACGAGGGTGTACGCCGCCCCGGACCCGATCGGCGCGCCGGTGAGGAACCGCGCCACGGTCGGCACGGCCCCGACGCGCCCGAGCATCACCAGCGTGAGGAATCCCACCATCACGCCGGAGAACGTGAGCGGGAGGAGGATCAGCGCGCGCGCCACGCGCTTCCCAGGGAAGTCGTCCCGGGCGAGGACCCAGGCGGGAATCGCCGCGAGGAGGAGCGAGCCGGCCGACGCGGCGGCCGAGAGGAGCACCGAGTGGAGGAGCGCCAGACGGTAGCGGTCCTCCCGGAGGACGGCGCGAAGGGCCTCGCCTCCCTCGCGTCCGAGGGAGGAGCGAAGCAGGTCGAGGACCGGCCAGAGGACCGCCGACGCGAAGAAGAGAAGGAGCGGAAGCGCCAGCAGGAACCCGCCCGGCGCCGCCCGCGCGCGTTCCGCGCTAGCGCGCCCCACGAACCGTCTCGAGCCAGGCCCGCTTCAGGCCGTCGGCGGCGCCCGCCATCGCGGCGAGATCGAGGGACCGGGCGCGCCCGTACTCCGACGCGGGGAGGAACTTCGCCGCGAGGTCCGCCGGGAGCGTCCCCGCGACCACCGGGCGAAAGAAGGCCTTGGCGAACTCGGCCTGCGCCGCCGGCGTCAGGAGCCAGTCGAAGTAGCGCCGCGTCGCCTCGGGATGGGGCGCGCCCTTCGCCATGCCCATCACGAGCGGCATCGTGAAGGTCCCCTCGGAAGGGATCACGACCTCGACCGGGGCGCCGTCCACGTACCTCATCTTGTAGCCGTTCCCGTCCGCGTTGATCCAGATCGGGGTCTCGCCGCGAAGGACGCCGTTGTAGATCGACTCCCGCGGATAGGCCGCCACGTTCCGGTCGAGGCGCTTCAGGTAGTCGAGGCCCGGCTTCCAGTGGGTCGCGTCCCCTCCCTCGAGGACGTTGATCCCGTAGACGAGCGTGTACGACGTGCCGCCCCACGTCGGATCGTCGTACGCGATCATCCCCTTGTAGTCCGGCTTCAGGAGATCCGCCCAGGAGCGCGGCACGGGCGCCCCATTCAGGGCCTTCGTGTTCACGATGAAGGCGATCGTCGCGGTGTGGACCGTCCACCAGAGACCCCGCGCGTCCTTCAGGTCGCCGGGGATCCGCTCCCAACCCTTCGGACGGTACGGTTGATGGAGCCCCTTCGCCGCCGCCTGGTAGCCGATCGCTCCGGAGTAGTAGGCGCAATCGGCCACCGGGTGGCGGGCCTCCTTCTCGAGCGCCGCCATCGCCACCGAGGAGCCCTTCGGATCGGGGGGGATGGTCACCCCCGCGACCGCCTTGTAAAGCGCCGTGACGCCGCCCCAGTTCGCGTAGTTGGGAATGCAGTCGTACTGGATCACGACCTTCTCTCGGGCCGTGCACGCGGCGCCGGACGCGAGCAGGGCGAGAACCGCGAGGGCCTGACCGATGCGAAGGGGGCGCATGAGGGCTCCTAGAAGGTGACGTTCAGGACGAAGTCGCCGCTCCGGTCGAGGATCGCGCGAGGCGCGCGCCGCGGCCTGAGCTCCCAGTAGTCGAATTCGGCGATCACGCTGACTCCCTCCCGGACCCGATAGACGAGACCGGGCACGGTCTCGAACTCCCGCGCGTCGCCCCCGCGGTAGAGCGCCTGGCTCACGTTGAGGCGGAGGTTGAGTCGTGGGTGGACCTGCCAGCGCGATCCCGCGAGGAAATACGACGCCGTGTCGTATCCCGGCCTCGAGAGCGGGTGCGCGGCGTCGTCGCGCTCCCCCACCTGAGAGAGAAGCTCGGCGTAGGAGACCGAGGGCCCCGCCGAGAGCGTCGCGTCGACCGCCGCCTGCGTGACGCGGAAGTCCTTTCCGGCGAGCGACGCGCGCCGGATGCCCGCCGTCGACCCGGAAAGGCCGATCGCGAGGGACGCGCCCGGCGAGAGAGCGATCGTCGGGACGATCCGCGCGTTCCACTCGTCCGACATCCGCGCCAGGGAATCGCTCTCGACGTCCCGGCCCGGGAGCGCGCCGTCCACGTGGTCGTTGTTCGCGATCAGCTGGCCCGAGTAGGCCACCGTGATCCGCGATCCCCGGCCCCGCGAGCCGGCCAGCTCGACGCCATACCCCGGGTTCAGCTTGAGTCCGTTGAAGTACGGGACGTTGCCGAAGAACGAGTCATCCCAGAGGAGGCCGACCTTTCGGAAGACCTTCCCGGCGCGCAGGTCGCCCGCCGCGGTGGTCAGGTATCCATAGACCTCCTGGAACCAGACGTTCGAGAGGAAGAAGGAGCGGAGCTTCGTGTCGCGCACGCGGAGCTCGGCGTGCACGCCCGCGTTCCGATCCCGCGTGATCCCGTCCAGGTCGAGGAGGAACGCATAGACCTCGAGGCGGCTCGGGACGTCCTTCATCGCCGGCCGGTACTCGAACAGATAGAGCGACCCCGAGAGGGCGAGATCGCCTCCCGGAGCGCGCACGACGTGTCCGGGCGCCGCCGATCCTCCCTCCTGGGACTGGGCGCGCGCGGGACGCGGCGCGACCGCGAGGGCGGCGAGGGCCGCGGCGAGACAGGCGGCGCGAGCGACCCGGCGGGACCGCGTCGGGCCGCGGGCGAAGCGAAGCGCGCCCCGTCGCTCGGCGCGGTCGAGTTCCGTCTGCGAATCGGTCACGTCGCTCCCCGGTGGACGAAGGTCGCCGGGTACGATACGCCGGATCGCGGCGTCCGTGACACGAAAAGAACGGTCGCCCCCGCGCTCCCGTCGATGGCGCGTCCGGGGCGCGGGTGCTAGGCTACGTCGGTCGTCGAGCCGACACCGTTCGATCAAGGAGACCGTCATGGACCGTATCGATCCAATGCAGCGAAGGCGCTTCGTGAAGCTGATGGCGGCCGGCGCCGCCTCCCTCCTCGTCCCCACGACGCCCGGCGGGACGCTCGCCGCGGCCGCCGCGCCGCCGCGACGCCGCCCCGGCGCGCCTCCCGAGACGCCGCCCGCGATCGCCCGCGAAGTGGCCAAGCAGAAGAAGTCGCTCGCCGACACGATGAAGGTGATCCGCGACTACGTGCTCCCGCCCGGGAGCGCGCCCGCTTCGGTGTTCCGGGCGATGAAGCGGAAGGAGCGCTGACATGGTCGGCGACGACGTCCTCTACCTTCCCGTGACCGAGCTCGCGCGCCGGATCCGGTCGCGCCATCTCTCGCCCGTCGAATTGACGGAGGGATATCTGGCCCGCATCCGGAAGTACGCGGACGGGCTGAACGCGTTCGTGACCGTCACGGAGGACATCGCCCTCGCGGAGGCGCGCTCCGCCGAGCGCGAGATCTCCGGAGGGCGCTACCGCGGGCCGCTCCACGGCATTCCGTACGGCGCCAAGGATCTCCTCGCCACGGTCGGGACCAAGACGACGTGGGGGGCGAAGCCGACGCGAAACCAGACGTTCGACCGGGACGCGACGGTGATCCGGCGCCTCCGCGACGCCGGAGCGATCCTGCTCGGCAAGACGGCGATGGTGGAGTTCGCCGGCTGTCTGGGCTACCGGTTCGCCAACGCGTCCCTGACCGGACCGGGGCGAAACCCGTGGGATCCCGAGCGCTGGACGGGCGGATCGTCGTCGGGGTCGGGCGCGGCGGTGGCGGCGGCGCTCGTCGGGTTCGCGATCGGCACCGAGACGTGGGGCTCCATCCTCTGCCCCTCCGCCTTCTGCGGCGTCACCGGGCTCCGCCCGACGTACGGTCGCGTGAGCCGCGCCGGAGGCATGGTCGGCTCGTTCACGCTCGACAAGATCGGACCGATGGCGCGCGCGGCGGGCGATCTCCGGGTGATCCTCGAGGCCGTCGCCGGGGCGGATCCGGACGATCCGAGCGCGGCGGACGAGCCCGTGCGGCTCGACCGTGGGCGCGCCGACCTCTCGAAGCTCCGCGGGGCGCTGATCGCGCCCGATTTCGCGAAGACGGCCGGCGCCGAACCCGAGGCGAAGGACGCCTTCGAGCGCGCGGTCGAGACGCTGCGCGGCGCCGGGCTTCGCCTGGAAACGGCGGCGCTCCCCGACTTTCCCGCGACGGAGGTGGCGGTGAGCATCCTGACCGCCGAGGCGGCGTCGACGTTCGAGAACTTCTTCCGGGACGGCTCCGTGCGGGAGTTGACCGATCGCTACGCGCCGTATCAACTGGAGATCGCGCGGGGGATGAGCGGGTCGGACTACGTGAAGGCGTCGCGGATGCGCACGATCTTGCAGGAGACGATGGTCGGCTTCTTCGGGCGCCACGACGTGATCGTGACGCCCAACTTCCTCTCGGTCGCGCCGCCGATCGACAAGGATCTGAACGAGACGCTCCCCTACCCCGATCCGGTCGGCGCGATCGGGAACGCCTGCGGGCTCCCCGCCATCGCGCTCCCCGCCGGGTTCGGACGCGGCCGGATGCCGCTCAGCGTTCAGGTCATGGGCTCGGCCTTCGAGGAGGCGACGCTCCTCGACATCGGGGAGCGCTTCCAGGATCGGACGGCGTTCCACCGCGATCGGCCGCCCCGCTTCGCCTGACGGCGCGCCGTACCGGCGCGCGTCCGGTCAGTCCTCCGCCGGGACCTCGCTCTTCGCGGACGGATCGGCGCCCAGGGGGGGCCAGATGCCTCCCTCGCCCGCCCAGTCCGCGGGAGCCACGGCGTTCGGCTTCTCGGGCGGCCGCCGGAAGAGCACGCCGAGCGCGAACCGCTCGCCGCGCGCCACGTCCATGGCGCGCGTCAGGTCGCTCGGGTCGTAGTCGGCCGGGAGCAGGTCGCACCGCTGGTAGATCGTCTCCGCGTACGATGGGCTCTGGTACGTGACGCACCCCGCGAGGACGTGGACGAACGCGAACCCCGGGTAGGCGATCGCCTCCCGGAACATCGCGCGGAGGTGCGGGAGGTTCCCGGCGTGCGTGCGCGCGACGAAGCCGCAGCCCGACGAGAGCACGAGGAGCACCGGATTGAGCGGGCGCTCGTCGGGCCCCGCGAGCCCCCGATCGCGCTTGAAGTCGGGAGCGGTCGTCGGCGACGCCTGCCCCTTGGTCAGCCCGTAGATGCCGTTGTCGAGCACGGCGTACGTGAGGTTCACGTTGCGCCGCACCGCGTGCGGGATGTGGCCGAGGCCGATGCTGAATCCGTCGCCGTCGCCGCCGACCACGACGGTCGTGATCTCGGGGCGCGACAGCTTGAGCCCGGTCGCGATCGGGAGCGCGCGCCCGTGGATCGAGTTGAAGGCATAGGAGCGCGTGTACCCGGGGAGCCGGCTCGAGCACCCGATGCCCGAGATCACCGCGAGGCGCTCGGGATCGATCTCGAGATCGGCGAGCGCGCTCGTCAGGCCCTTCAGGACGCCGTAGTCGCCGCAGCCGGGGCACCAGACGGGCTCGAGGCCGGACCGATAGTCTTTCGCTTTCATGCGGGCTCCTTCGCGAGGAACCGGTCGAGCTCGAGCGCCGTGAGCGGCACGCCGCCGCTCCGCGCGATGCTCCTCACGCCTCGAATGTCGACGAGGCTCGACAGGTACCGGTGGAACTGGCCTTGGTAGTTGAGCTCGACGACGGCGAGCGAATCGAGCCCGCGCCGCCACTCCGTGAACGCCTCGATCGGGAACGGGTGGAGGATCTCTGGAAGGAAGACCCTCGTGTCGGGATGAAGCGCGATCCATTCCCGGAGGAGGCCGTACTGGCTGCCCCACGCCACGATCCCCCGCGTCGCGGCCGCCGGGCCGAGCGTCCGGAACCAGTAGCGCGTCTCCTCGGCGAGGGCCGCGAGCTTCCGGAAGCGCTTCTCGTTCATCCGCTGGTGGATCGCCGTGTCGGCCGTCGGGTTCCCGTCGGGGCCGTGCTCGATCCCGGCCGCGAGGTACGTGCCGCCGGGATCCCCCGGAACGCGGAACGGATTCACGCCGTGATCGCCGCTCAGGTCGAAGCGCGCCGGCCCCTCTCCCGTGTACCGGAGTCGCTCGGGAGGGTTCCGTCGCGGCGTCTCGGGGTCGCGGATCTGGCGCCGCTGGGCGATGTAGGCGTCCGAGAGGACCATGACCGGCAGCTGGAACCGCTCCGCCAGGAGGAACGCGCGGTACATCGCCTCGCGCGCGTGGACGACGTCGAAGACGCTGAGCACCGCGCGCGGAAAGTCGCCGTGCCCCCCGTAGATCGCGTGGAAGAGATCCGACTGCTCGGTGCGCGACGGCATCCCCGTCGCCGGCCCGGCCCGCTGGCAATCGACGATGACCGCCGGAAGCTCGGCCATGCTGGCGAGCCCGACCATCTCGGTCATGAGCGAGAGCCCGGGACCGCTCGTCGCGGTCATCGCCGGGACGCCGCCGAAGGAGGCGCCCAGCACCATGCCGATCGCCGCGATCTCGTCCTCCGCCTGGACCACGCGCCCGCCCGCCGCCGGCAGCTCCTCGATGAGCGTCTCCATGACCTCCGAGGACGGCGTGATCGGGTAGCCCGCGAAGAAGCGGAGCCCCGAGGCGATCGCCCCGCGCGCGATCGCCTCGTTGCCGGTCTCGGCGAAGAGGCCGTGGCCGTGGCCGCGCGGCGCGGGGCGCGCCGGCGCGCCCTGGGCCGCGAGCCCCGTGGCGAACGCCTCGAGATTCTGCTGCAGGCGCTCGCGACGGTGCGGGAAGCGCCGGCGCAGCGTGTCCTCGGCGAGCGCGGACGGCCAGCCGAGCATGCGGCAGAGGATCCCCAGACCGAGCATGTTCTTGGGCGGCCCGTCGACCTCGACCCCGTCCTCGTAGCGGGCGAACGGGAAGCGATAGGGCGACGACGCGGCCGCGCCGAGCCACTCCGGAATCTCCGCCGTTTCCCCCTGATCGAGGAGGACCGCGCTCCCCTCGTGGAGGCGGAGGTAGCCGCGGAACCGGTTCAGGTCGCGCAGCCTGAAGCAGAGGAGGACGTCGACCTGCTCTCCTTCGTATTGGACGTCGGTGTCGGAGAGGCGGACGATCGCGGCCGATTCGCCGCCGCGGATCTGCGGCCCGTAGGACTGCACCATCATTCCGTAGAGCCCCTCCTGCGCGGCCATGTTCAGGATCAGGTCACCCAGGAGCGCGACGCCGTCGCCGCCGCTCCCCACGAGCGCGAGGACGAGCGAGCGCGGCGGTCCCGAGGGAGACGGGCCGCCCGGGGTGGACGACGACTGGGGAGCGGGCGGGGACGCGGGCGCGGGAGCCTTCATCGGGTTCATACCTCCATGGGCTCGACGGCGGGCTCGGGACGCGGACGCTGCCCGACGCGATGCAGAATGAAGCTCGGGCAGATGTCCACGCAGACCTCCTCACAGGAGGGGCCGTACGCGAGGCACGCGTCGTGGTGGATGATGATCGTGCGGCCGTCCCACTCGATCGCCTGCGCCGGGCACTTGGCGACGCACTTGCGGCAGAGCGTACAGCCGACCATGCACGTCGCGCGCACCACCGATTGCTTGTCCTTGGCGACGCAGGACAGCTCGATGCGGTGCTCGCGCGGATAGAGCTGGAAGAGGTCCTTCGGACAGGCCGGGACGCAGAGGCCGCATCCCGTGCACGACTCCGGCTTCACGACGGCGATCCCCTCGTCCCCCAGATAGAGCGCGTCGAAGGGGCAGGCGCGGACGCAGTCGCCCAGACCGAGGCAGCCGTTCTTGCAGGCCTTCGGCCCGCCGAAGACGAGCGACGCCGCCGCGCACGTCTCGACGCCGGCGTACTGGGCTTCCGCGCGCGCGAAGGCGCTCGTGCCGTTGCACCGCATGACCACGATCCGGTCGAGAACGGCCCCCATCTCCTTGCCGGTCATGCTGGCGAGCGCCGCCGCCACGGCGCCCCGGCCGGGCGCGCAGAGATTGGGCGGCACGTCGGCCTGCTCGACCAGGGCCTCCGCGTACGCCTGGCAGCCCGCGTAGCCGCAGGCGCCGCAATTCGCCGAGGGAAGGAACGCGCGGACGCGGTCGACGAGCGGGTTCGTCGGCACCTGGAAGCGGCGGGCCACGGCGGCGAGCGTGACGCCGAACACGGCGCCGATCGCCGTGAAGATCAGCAGCCCCCAGACCGCGATGTGGAGTGGATCGAGTGTCATGGCCTCACCGCATGAAATCGAGCCCCGAGAACCCCATGAACGCGAGGGCGAAGAGCCCCGCGAGCAGGAAGGCGATCGGAAGCCCCTGGAAGACGGCCGGGACGCGCGCCAGCTCCAACCGCTCCCGGGCGCACGACATCAGGAAGAGGGCGAGCGCGAAGCCCGCCCCCGACCCGAGCGCGAGCGCGAACGACTCGCCGGGTCCCGACTCCGCGGCGGCGTTCAACAGCGGCACGGCCAGGATGATGCAATTCGTGGTGATGAGCATGAGGTAGACGCCCCACCGCTGGTGGAGCGATCGGTGCGTCTTGCGCAGGATCGTGTCGAGCGCCTGCACCAGGAACGCGACGATGCCGATGAAGACGATGATCTGGAGGAACCGGAGTTCGAGCGGCGCCATGACGAACGTGTAGAGGCCCCACGAGAGCATCGCGCTCAGGACCATGACGATGCTGAACGTGAGCCCCATTCCGATCGCCGTGTCCCGCTTCTTGGAGACCCCGAAGAAGATGCAGAGGCCGAGATAGCGCGTGAAGACGAAGTTGTTGATGAGCGCCGAGCTCAGGATCACGGTCAGGAGGAGCGCCCACGGCGCCGGATGGACCGATCGCGCCGAGGCCGGGTCGAGGATCGAGACGCGGTAGGATCCGGCCGCGTCGAGGCGTTCCCCGACCGTGAGGAGGACGCGATTCCCCGGCTCCGGCTCCGCGGCGAGGATCGGAATCGGAACGTCGGGCGCCTTCGCCTCCGTCACCCGGAAGTTGTCGGGCGTCACGCGGGTCAAGGGTCCCGAGAGCGCGAGGCGCACGTGGTCGGGAGCGATCACCCGGCCGGCGCGGAGGACGCCTCCCGCGTCCCCGCCCTGAGGCGCCGCGCCGACGGCCGAAGGCGCGGCGAGGAGCGCCGCCAGCGCGACCGCGAGCCAGGCGAGGAAGTGGAGGAAGCGCGTCAGGGGATCATGCATGGCTTCCCCCTCCGCCGGCGGCGGGGGCCTTCCGCGCGCCGCGCCGTTCGATCCAGTTGAAGAGCGCCATCAGGAGCGCGATCGTGAAGAAGCCGCCCGCGGGCAGCGCGAAGAAGAGGAGCGGCTTCTCGGGGACGATGGCGTAGCCGAGGAGCGCGCCCGATCCGAGGATCTCGCGGACCGCGCCGATCGAGATCAGCGCGAAGAGGAACCCGAGACCCATCCCGACGCCGTCCCAGAACGTCGGCACGAGCGGCATGCGCGACGCGAAGACCTCGAGCCTGGAGATGATGATGGCGAAGGCGACGATCAGCTTCACGTAGAGGCCGACCTGCGCGTAGAGGGCCGGGAAGAATCCGGCGAGGAGCATGTCGATCGTGCTCACCCAGACGGCGATGATGATCGTGTAGACGGGGATGCGGACGCGGGGATGGATCCACCGCCGCGTCAGCGCCACCGTGACGCTCGAGAGCACCTGGACGAAGAGGACCGCGACGCCGAGCATCACCCCGTTCAGGACGGTCGTCGTGACCGCCACCGCGGGGCAGAGCGAGAGGGCGAGGCGGAAGACCGGGTTCTCGCCGAAGATGCCGTTCCGGATCAGGGCCCACGGCGACGGCGGCCGCTCGGGCATGAGGAGTGTCGTGCTCACCGGTCCCCTCCCGTCTCCGCGGACAGATGCGGGCCGACCAGCGCCCACCGGCGCTCGAAGTGGGCGATCGTGGCGCGCACCCCGTCGGTGAGCGCGCGGCTCGAGATCGTGGCGCCGGTCACGGCGTAGATCGGCTTCCCCCCCTCGCGCTTCGCGAGCGCGCCGAATCGGGTCGCCCAGGCCGCCGGGGTGAGCCGACTTCGCTCCCGAAGCGCGGCGCGCCAGTCTTCGGGCATCGGATCGCGCGTCACGTCGAGCGCGGGGATCGACGCGACGCCCCGCCCGGAGAACTGGCCGGTAAACCAAGGGGTCGCCACCTCCGCGCCCAGCCCCGGATCCTCCTCGTGCTCCAGCACGCGCACCCCCGAGACGTCGCCTTCGGCCGTGATTCCCACGAAGAACCGGATCTTGTTCTTGTAGCCTCGCGCTTCCCCTTCGGTCACGAACCCGTCGGGCGCCCCGTTCCGGGTCGCCACGAAGAGCCGCCCCAAGGGCTTCGTCCCCTTCGGCGCGGGGCCCGCCGGAGCCGCCCCCTCGCGAACCAGCGCCCCGTCGAGCGAGAAGACGACCTCGCGCCCGGGCCCCGCGTCGGGGACGGTGCGATAGACGACGGCGTCGCCGCCCGGCGCGAGCGACTGGTCGACCTCGAGCACGCGCGCGTCGGGCGAGAGCCCGAGCAGGTCGGAGACCGCGCGCCGCTCGCCGCGAACGCGCGCCTCCTCCGCGTACCGGTCGGTCGCGATGAAGACGCCGCCCAGGACCGCGGCGCCCAAGGCGCAGGCGGCGGTCATCGAGACCACGATCTTCCGGATCTCGGCGCCGGAGAGCGGCTTCATCACGGCGGCCCCTCCGCCGCCCGGACGCGTCGCGCTCACGACGGCGCCCCCGCGAGCGCCGTCCGGCGCGGCCGCATCCAGAGATTGAGCGCCGGGACGAGCGTGTTGGCGAGCAGGATCGCGTAGCAGATCCCCTCCGGGTATCCCCCGTAGAGGCGGATGACGCCCGTCAGGGCGCCGATCACGAGGCCGAAGACGATCTGTCCGTTCCGCGTGTTGGGCGACGTGACGTAGTCGGTGGCCATGAACAGGGCGCCGAGCCAGAGGCCCCCCGAGAGGAGGTGGAGGCCGAGGAGCCCGGAGGGGGCGACGGTGAGCGCGAGCCCCGCCACGATCGAGAGCGGGATCGTCGGCGAGATGATGCGGCGCACGAGGAGGAAGCCGCCGCCCAGGAGGAGGAGCACCACCGAGACCTCCCCGATCGATCCGGGGCGGAGCCCCACCACGAGCCCGATCCAGGGAGATCCAGGCCCCCCCACGAGACGCATCGCCGCCGCGAGGCCGTGCTCGCGGAGCGCCGCGAGCGGCGTCGCCGTGGTGACCGCGTCCAGGTGCGAGAGCCAAGGCGCGGGCGACGACCACCCCGAGGTCATCGCCAAGGGCAGCGTCGCCATCAGGAAGGCGCGCCCGATGAGCGCGGGGTTGAAGAGGTTGTAGCCCAATCCCCCGAAGACCATCTTGCCGAACAGAATCGCGAACGCGCCGCCCAGGACCGCTCCCCAGACGGGGACCCGCGGCGGGAGCGTCATCGCGAGGAGGAGCCCGGTCATCACCGCGCTCCCGTCGCCGACCGAGGTCCGGCTCCTCATCGCGCGGCCCGCCGCCCACTCGGCGACGACTCCGCCGGCGATCGCGCCGGCGATCACGGCCAGGGCCGGAAGTCCGAAGAGGAAGATCCCCCAGAGCGCCGACGGCAGGAGCGCAGCGTTCACGGTCCACATGATGCGCGGCGTCGTCTCCGCCGAATGGACGTGCGGGCCGGGCGCCAGGATGAACGGTGGCGCGGCCGGGGTCGCCGTCGGGGCCGTCGAGGCCGGCGTTCCGGTGGTCGCGTCGCCGCTCACGTCGTCTTCCTCACCTCGGCCGCCCTCCGGAGCGCCGACTTCGCGATCTGCATGAACTGGAGAAGCGGTCGCCCCGAGGGGCAGACGTACGTGCAGCAGCCGCATTCGTAGCAGTCGCGCGTCCCGTACCGCTCGGTCTCCAGCGTGCGGCCCGCCTCGACGCGGATCGAGACCTGGTCCGGCTCGAGGCCGAGCGGACAGGCGTCGAGGCAGCGGCCGCACTGGATGCAGGGGCCGTACCCCTCCTCCATCGGCCCTCGCCCCGTCAGGAGGAGGAGCCCGTTCATCCCCTTGAGAACGGGGAGGTCGAGGCGCGGGAGCGCTCGTCCCATCATGGGCCCCCCCGCGACGATCCTCGTCGCCGTCGGCTTCACACCGCCGCAGAAGTCGACGACCTTCTCGAGGAGCGTCCCGATCGGGACGCGGACGTTCCGCGGGGAGAAGACGCCCGGCCCCCCCACGGTGACGACGCGGTCGAGGAGCGGCCGGCCATAGCGGAGCGCGTCGTGGACCGCGTGGGCGGTCGCGACGTTCTGGACCAGCACCCCGACGGCCGAGGGGAGCGCGCGCGGCGGGACCGTGCGGCCGGTGAGCGACGCGACGAGCTGCCGTTCCGCCCCCTGGGGGTAGCGGACCTCGCACGGGATCACGCGAAACCGCTCGAGGCCGTGCGGCACGCGGCGCGCGGCCGCCTCGAGGGCTTCCGCGGCCGGCATCTTGTCGGCCTCGACCCCCGCGAGCACGCGATGGACGCCGAGGAGGCGCGCCATCGCCAGCGCCCCCTCGACGATTTCGTCGGGATGCTCGAGCATCAGTCGATAGTCGGACGTGAGGTACGGCTCGCACTCGGCGCCGTTCAGGATGAAGGTGTCGACCCGGACTCCCTCGGGGAGGACGAGCTTGCGATACGTCGGGAACGCGGCGCCCCCGAGACCGACGATGCCGGCGTCCCGGATCCGCTCGAGCGCCGTCTCGCGCGGGAGATCCCTCCAGTTCGGATCCTCCGGGAACTCGAGCTCCTCGTCGCTCTCGCGGACGATCGCGATCGATTCGGCGCTCACGAGCGTGGGATGGGGGCGCTTGTCGATCGGGCGCACCTTGCCGGAGATCGTGGCGTGGATCGGCGAGCCGGTCGCGCCCCCCTCCGCGATCTTCTGGCCGCGCACGACGCGGTCGCCCTTCTTCACGAGCGGCGTCGCCGGCTCCCCCAGGTGCTGCGAGAGGGGGAGCCAGACCTCGGGCGGCGGCGGCGCGATCGGCTCGATGGGCAGCGCCGCCGTGTCCCGCTTGTGCGTGTCGGGATGGATCCCGCCGCGGCCGAAGGTGCGAAGCTCGATCCGCTCCACGCCGCTCACCCGATGAAGTGCGCGTCGAGCGCGCCGGGGACCACGCGGAAGCGGCCCGGGCCCATCAGGAACGAGACGGTGGAGAGGAGATCGGACTCGACGCCGGTGCGCGCCAACACGGTCGCGCTCAGGTGGCCGTCGGCGGGGCGGCCGCGCCGCGCGTCGAAGAGGTGCCCCACGAAGACGCGGTCGAGGGCGTGATGCTGCTCCGCGTTCCCGCTCGTCGCGATCGCGGTGTCCCGGAGCGTGAAGACGCGGTCGATCCGGCCGGTCTTCGGATGGGCGACGCCGACCGACCAGCCGGCCTCGTCGTCGCCCGGAAGCCCGAGCCCGTAGACGTTCCCCCCCACGTCGACCAGAGCCGATTCGATTCCCTCGGCGCGGAGCGCGTCGACGGCCCTGTCGAGCGCCCACCCCTTGCCGATCGAGCCGAGGTCGAGCGCGGCGCCGGCCGTGTCGAGCCCGAGGCGGCCGCTCGCGCGATCGAGACGCACCCGGCCGTACCCCGTGACGCCGAGGACGGCCGCGACGTCGCGGTCGCTCGGGTAGTGCTGGCGCTTGGCGTCGTAGAAGCCGTAGAGTCGCATCAAGGGCAGGATCGTCGGATCGTAGATCCCGCCCGTCCGGCGGGCGGCGTCCACCGCCCGGTCCACGACCTCGAGGACCGCGGGGTCGACCGCCGCATCCCCGCGCCCGGCGAGGGCGTTCACCCGCGCCACTTGGCTGTCGCCTCGATGGATGCTCATCTGGGCGTCCACCGTGGCGATGGCCGCGAACGCGCGGCCGACGGCCCGCGCGGCGCGAGCCTCGTCGGGCTCGTTCACGACGACGCGCACCCACGTCCCCAGCGCGGGGCGCGCGGTCTCGAGACGGCGGCGGCGGGGGGCCCGGACGACCCGCGGCACCAGCGCCATCGCCCCCGCGCCGGCCAGGAGGCCCAATTGAACGAGGAAGCGCCGCCTGTCGTTCGGGCGAGGCGGCGCCGGTTCGGTCGTGACGACGTGGTGCGGTTTCGGCTGGGACATGGCACGCTCCGCGTGGGTTTCGACGTCGGGGGCCGCCGGGACGACCCCCGATCCCCCCGTTCAGGAGAGTACGGCCACCGCGCGCATAAGTGGATGGCGCGGTCGGCCTACGCTGTGGCATACCAAAGTACCCGAAGGCAGCGAAGCGATCACGTGGCAATGTCCTAGAAGGAGGTGACGCGCATGGGAAACGTCCCCGAGTTCTACGTCGACCCGGATCTCTGCACGGAGTGCAACGACTGCATCAAGGCGATGCCGCAGGCATTCCGGAAGGTGGAGGACGAGGAAGTGGCGGAGGTCTACAACCTGGCGATCGACGAGGCGCAGCGGGCCAAGCTCGACAAGATCATGGCCGACTGCCCCGGACACGCCATTCTCTGGAAGAAGAAGTAGGCGGCCCGTGGAACCGATCGATCTCGATCGCACCATCCGGGAGTCGACCCTCGAGGTCCGCGGGGACGGCAAGGCCGGAGGCGGGTTGGTCCTCGCCTTCCAGAGCCTGGCCGGGCTCATGCTGCGCGACCCGGACGTCCACGTGCAGGAGTGGCCCTTCTTCTCGAGCGCCCGGAGAGGCGCCAACATCCGCTCTTTCCTTAGGATCAGCCGCCGGCCCATCCAGGCCGCCTGCGAGGTCACGCGACCGGTCATGGCGGTGCTGATGGACGAGGGCGCGGCGCGCTCGGTCGATTTCGCCCAGGGCGTCCCCCCCGGGGGCACGTTCGTGCTGAACACGCGCCACACCCCCGAGGAATGCGCGCGCCACTACCGCCTCTCGGGGCGCGTGGTCACCATCGCGGGGGACGCCATCGGCGCCAAGTACCTCAAGCACCCGATCGGAAACGTCTCCCTGTACGTCGCGGCGGCGCGGGCCGTTGGTGGCATGGGCCCGGAGGCGATGGTGGACGCCTTCCTCGAGGCCCTGAAACGACGCCACGTCCCCGCCGCCGTCTTGTCCCGGAACCGGGACGCGCTCCTCGCCTCCGCCGAAGCCGTGCGTGAGGGGATCCACGACGAGGCCGGGCCGGACGATCATCCGTCGGCCCCCTGGGAGGGCTACGGCGAGCTTCCCGTCGGCGCGCAGACGCCGCTCCGCCTCTCGCAGCGGAACCGCACCGCCGACTTCGCGCCCACGGGGCTCCGGCTCCGCTTCGAGGACCCGAAGACGGCCTGCACCGGGTGCGCCCACTGCATCACCAACTGCCCGGAGGGGATCATCCGGTTCGTGCCCGACGCCGAACGCGGGCTGCTCGTGACCGGCGTCGACGTGAGCACGTTCTGCAAGCTCTGCGGCGAGTGCATCGCGATCTGTCCGGAGAAGCTCTTCTGCGAGGCGCCGTTCGAGGAACACTGGGAGGAGGTGGCTGCCACGTGAAGGAAGCGACGACCCACTTGGCCCCGATGCCGCACCGGCCGACCCCGTCGGGCGAGCTCTACCCGACCGCCATCGACCTCGAGCGCGTGCGCGCCGCGCACCGCCCGCTCTACGAGGCGAGGGACACGATCACCGCCGACGGCAACACGGCCGCAGCGATCGCGACCCTCCAGATGTGGCGCTGCATCCTCTTCGCCGGCTTCCCCATCACCCCCTCGACCAAGTGGATCGAGACGGTCGCGTCGCACATCGCGGGTTCGGGCGGGGGAAAGAAGCGCGTGAAGCTCCTCGAGGCGGAGCACGCGGTGGCCGACTACCTGGTGGGCGCCGCCGCCTCGTGCCGCGACCTGATCTTCCCGACCGCGACCAGCTCGGTCGGCCTCGACCACATGACCGAGACGACCCGCTCGCTCGGCGCGAGCGGCCTCGGCAACGTCCTCCTGATCGACGTCTATCGCGCGACGGCCAACTACCCCCTCTGCATCGAGGGGGATCCTTCCGACACCCTGGCCCACCGGGACGACGGGTTCATCCAGATCGCGTGCCGGGGCAAGCAACAGATCTACGACACCGTCCTCCAGGCGCCCTGCCTCGGGATGCATCCCGACGTGCTGACGCCGACGATGCCGGGCTACTACGGGATCAAGGACAGCCATCGAAACGCGCGCCTCGTCGTGGAGGCCGATCGGGAGATCCATGCCTTCCAGGACCGCTGGATCCAGCCCTGCCCGCTGCCGGGCCTCGTGAACGGCGACACGGCGTTCGGCAACTGCGTCACGTCCCGCCACTTCCAGGGGTTCAAGGTGGAGCAGAAGCGCCGCCTCGAGCGGGCGCTCGACATCCTCCCGAAGATCGGCGCCGATTTCGAGCGCGCCTTCGGCCGGCCCGGCCTCGCGACCTTCGACTCGGTGGGATTTCCCGAGGACGGCGGCGTCGACGTGGCCGTCGTGAGCATGGGTCCCGACTTCGGGACCTTCGACTCGCGGCGGGCGGAGTTCGAGCGCCGGTACGACCTCCGGGTCGGCGGCATCGCGATGCGGCTCCTCACGCCGTTCCCGCGCGAGGCGGTGCGGCGGCGGCTCGAGCGGGCGTCGGTCGTCCTGGTCGTGAACCAGGCGCACCACTGGGGGCGCGGCCACCTCACGCTGGACGTGGCCGACGCGCTGGCCGACCTCCCGCGTCCGCCGCGCGTCGTCGGCGTCTTCGCGGGGCTGGGCGGCGCCGACGTCTCGGTCGAGACGTGGGAGCGCATGCTCGAGCACGCGCGGGGCGCCCTGGGCGGCGGCCCCACGCCTCCCTGGGCGGTCTTCCACGAAGGGAGGGCGCTGTGAGCGGCTACAAGGAAATCGCGCTCCGCGAATCCTGCTTCCGGCCGGGGTCGACGCTCTGCCCCGGCTGCATGGAATCGATCGCGCTCCAGAACGTGGGGCGGGTCTCGGACAACGGGGCGAAGACCATCTTCACGCTCGGCACGTCGTGCGCCGAGGTCTCGAGCCTCGCGTTTCCGAACGTGGTGGCGTGGGGGCGCGGCGACGCGCCGCCCGACGACTACGCGGCGTCGTTCGGGATCATCCACAACGTCTTCGAGTCGGCGCCGACCCTTGCCGAGGCGGCGCGCGACGTCGCCGACCTGCTGGCCGATCACGGGGCCATCGCGCATCCGATCCAGGTGATCGGCGCGAGCGGCGACGGGGGCGCGTTCGCCATCGGGCTCCGCTCGCTCCTCCACACGATCTACCGGAAGTCACGCGTGACGCTGATGGTGCTGGTGAACGAGATCTTCGCGAACACCGGCTTCCAGTACAGCCCGGCGACGACGCCCTTCGCCGAGACGAGCACCACGCCGGTCGGCGACGTGGCGCTCGGCAATCCGCGCCCCCCGCTCGACTACGTCCACCTCGCCATCGCCGCGGGCGCCGGCATGGTGTCCCAGGTGAGCCCGGCGCACGGGAAGCTCTTCGTGAAGACCGTGGAGCGCTCGCTCGCCTGCCCGGAGACCGCGGTCCTCTACGTTCCGGCCCCCTGCATCAGCGGGTGGAAGTTCGACGACGGTGAGACCGTGCGGATCGCGACGCTGGGCGCCCAGGCGGGCGTCTTCCCCGCGTTCGTCTGGGAGCGGGGAAAGGGCGGCTCGGTGAAGGACTGCTCGCTCGACCTGGCCGAGCGCCCGCCGATCGAGGAGTTCCTCGGCGCGCAGCGCCGCTTCCACCACCTGGTCGTGAAGGACCCGGAGAGCGGCCGGTTCGTCGCGCGCCCCGGACGCGAGGAGGCCGTCGCGTCGCTCCGCTCCTGGACCCAGGAGAACGTCGAGCGGCTCTACCGCCTCGCCGATCTTCGCTAGCGACCCGATGACCCCCCACGTGGCGGCGCGCCGCGAGCGCGTCGCGAGCGCCTTCGATTCGAAGGACGAGATCGTCCTGATCGGAGCCGGCGATCGCATCCTGATCCCGGGCTCCGGCGACCAGCACTACCCGTTCACGTCCCACCCCGAGTACTACTACCTGACCGACCGGGAATGCCCCGGGGCCGTTCTCGCCTACGACCCGAAGGAGGGGTGGACCGACTTCGTTCCCGACGTCACCGAGCGCGAGCGCGTCTGGGAGGCCGGCCGCCAGGCGGAGGGGGTCTCGCTCGCGCTGCTCGGCGCCTGGCTCGCCGCGCGGCGCGGACGCCCCCTCGTCATGCTCGGCGTGGAGATGGACGGCCAGCGGTTCGACGCGGCCCGGACGGCTGAGCTCAGGGAGCGGTTCACCCACGCCCGGCGGGCGAAGGACGAATCGGAGCTGGGGCGGATCCGCGCCGCGGCGGTCGCGACCGCCGCCGGCTACGCGGTGCTGCCCGCGGTCATCCGGCCGGGCGTGACCGAACGCGCGATCGCCCTCGAGCTGGAGTTCGCCTTTCGCCGCGGCGGCGGCGACGGCGTCGCGTACGAGACGATCGTCGGGGCGGGTCCCAACGCCGCCGTCCTCCACTTCTCCCCCACCGACCGCGCGGTCCGAAACGGCGAGATGGTGCTCGTCGACGCGGCGGCGTGCGTGGGGCGCTACGCCTGCGACGTCACGCGGGTCTTCCCCGCCGGAGCCGCCTTCACGCCGGAGCAGCACGACCTCCACGCGATCGTCCTCGGGATCACCGAGCGGGCGGGCGCTCGATGCCTGCCCGGCGCGGAGATGGTCGACATCCACATGCAGGCGTTCCGGGAGGCGACCGAGGGTCTTCTCGCGCTGGGGCTCGTGCGCGGCGATGTGGACGGCCTGATCGAGCAGGGCGTCACCGAGCTCTTCCTGCCGCACGGGATCGCCCACATGGTGGGTCTCGGCGTACGCGACGCCACGGGAAAGCTCCCCGGGCGCCAGCCCGATTCGCGGCCCGGCCGCCGTCTCCAGCGGATGGACCTGCCGCTCAAGCCCGGCTACGTCCTGACGATCGAGCCCGGAATCTACTTCATCCCCCCGCTCGTTCACGACCCGAAGCGGCGGGAGAAGCTGGGAGGGTCGGTTCTCTGGAGCAAGGTCGAGCGGTGGCTCGACCAGGGCGGGGTTCGGGTCGAGGACACGGTGCACGTCACCGAGGGCGCGCCCGAGATCGTCACCGCGGCGATTCCGAACGCACGCTGAAGCCGGCGCTCAGCCCGGCGGCGTGCCGAGCACCCGGAGGATCTGCGCCCTTAGCCACGGCGGCGGATACGCGGCGACCGCCGCCATGACGCCCAGCGCCGCGACGACGAGGAACGTCCCGAAGAGCGCCCGCTGGCGGACGCGCCGCGCCTGTTCGAGCTCGTGGAACCGCCAGAGGAGCTCGGCCTTCTCCTCGGGCGTGAGCGGGCGGTTCTGCAGCAGCTTCTGAACCACCTTCGGCAGCCGCCGCCGGTCGCCGCGCGTGCCGCCCTTCCACTGCGGCAGCGGCATGTCCAGGCGCCCCTCCTGGATCTCCCATCCGCGTTCGTGCTTGTCCATTCAGGCCCCCCCCTGCGAGTCCGGATCGCGCTCCCCCGCATCCGGGAATCGGCAGGAACCGGCGAATCTTGAGCGCGAATTCGGGCCCTCAGGCGAGGTACCGCTCGACCAGGACGCGGCGGTGGTGAAGCTCGTGGCCCGCGATGATGTAGAGGAGCCCGCGCGCGCTCACCACCCGCTCGGAGGCGGTTCCGCGGCGCGCTCCCGCCTCCTGGTCGAGGCTCGACGCGAGGCGGATCGTCGCTTCGCGGACCGCGCCGAATTCCTCCAGGAGATCGCGGAGCGTGCGCGCGTCGAACCCGCCGTTCACGACGTAGTCGTCCTGCTCGAATCCCGGAAGCGGCGTCTGGTCCGCGCGGGCGAATCGGAGGCAGCGATACGCGAAGACGCGCTCGCTGTCGGACAGATGGCCCACCACCTCCTTCACGCTCCACTTCTCCGGCCCGTATCGGAACCCGGCGCGTTCCTCCGGGAGCGCCCCGAGGAGACGCCATGTCTCCTCGATCTGAGAGCGCAGCGTCCGGACGATGTCGCCGTCGGGCACGAGCACGACGTACCGGTGGTAGTACTCGGGAACCTCGGAGCGATCGGGTCGGGCGGGTGCGGGCATGAGGCGACGACTCCTTTCCTGGCGAGGGAATCCGGAACGCGGGCTGGGGCGGGCCCCGTCCGCGCCGTCGATTTCACAACCGGGGGAGGCCCCGGTACTGTATGTTCGTTGGATGCCATTCGACAAACTCGGATTACCGCTCCCCGTGCTCAAGGGAGTCCGGGCCGCCGGATACGTCCAGCCGACGCCGGTCCAGCAGCGCGCGATCCCGATCGTGCTCACCGGGCAGGATCTGATCGCCGCCGCCCAGACCGGCACGGGGAAGACCGCCGCGTTCGTGCTCCCGATCCTCGCGCGCCTCCTCGGCGGACCGCCGCGGCTTCGGGCGCTCGTCCTCACGCCGACGCGCGAGCTGGCCGCGCAGGTCGAGACGAACGCCCGCGACTACGCCCGCTTCACGGAGCTTCGGGTCGGCGTCGTCTACGGCGGCGTCCCGCTGCCGCCCCAGGAGCGGATGCTCAAGCAACAGGGGGTCGACCTGCTCGTCGCGACGCCCGGCCGCCTGCTCGACCTCCACGACCGGCTCGCGCTCCGCCTCGACTACATCGAGATCCTCGTGCTCGACGAGGCCGACCGGATGGTGGACATGGGGTTCGCGCCCGACCTGAAGCGGATTCTCCGCCACCTCCCCACGCAGCGGCAGACGATGCTCTTCTCGGCGACGATGCCGCCGGAATTGAACCGCGTCGCGCAGGAGGCGCTCCACGATCCCGCCCGCGTCGATCTCGCCCCGCCGTCCCGGCCGGCCGCGGGGATCACCCAGGCGGTCTATCCGATCTCGCGCCACCTCAAGACCGACCTCCTGGACGACCTCATCACGCGCGGGAACATGGGCAGCGTGCTCGTCTTCACCCGGACCAAGCACGGCGCCGATCGTCTCGCGCGCTCGCTCGTGCGGCGCGGGCACTCGATCGCCACGCTGCACGGGAACCGGAGCCAGAGCCAGCGCGAGCGCGCGCTCGGCGATCTCAGACGCGGCCGCGTCCAGGTCCTGGTGGCGACCGACATCGCCTCGCGCGGACTCGACGTCGAGGGGATCACCCACGTGATCAACTACGACGTCCCCCATACGCCCGAGGACTACGTCCACCGGATCGGACGCACGGGCCGGGTCGACGCGGTCGGCGACGCCTTCACGCTGATGTCGCCGGAAGAGGGGAAGCAAATGACCGCGATCGAGCGGTTCCTCGGCCGGTCGATCCCCCGCGTCACGCTGCCCGACTTCGACTACAAGGCCCGCCCGCGCGAGGAGCGCGGCCGCCCCGGCGACGAGGGTCCGTCCCGCCGACCGGGCCGAGGCGGTCCGAGCCGCGGGGGCGACCGGCGCGGCGGCTTCGGGAACGGCGCCGGCGACCAGGGCCGCGGAGGGCGCGGCGGGGGGCGCGACGGAGGGCGTTTCGACCGCGCCGCGCGCTCGAGCGGACGCCCCGCGCGCTCCGACCGGCCTTCCGCCTCCCCCAGCGCCGGAGCCTCGCCCGAATCCGGCGGCGGCCACGGCCGGCGTCCCCGGAAGGTCACCGCGGCCGAGCGGATGCGCCGCCGCCGCATCTAGCCGCCCGCCGTGACGGTGGTCGCGGCGGCTCGCCTCGTGTAGGCTTCCGTCCATCATGACTCACGCGAAGCGTTGGATCGAAATCATTGGCGTACCGCTAGATCTGGGAGCCGGGCGCCGCGGCGTCGACATGGGCCCCTCGGCCATTCGGATCGCCGATCTGGAGGCCCGCCTCGAGTCCCTGGGGCACCGGGTGAGCGACTACGGGGACGTCGACGTCATGATCCCCGAGACGCAGGAGGTCGGGGCCGGGACGCTCCGCTACAAGCCGGCGATCCTGGCCGCGTGCGAGGCGCTCCGCCGGGAAGTCGAGCGGAGCCTGGAAGAGGGCCGGCTGCCGCTCGTGCTGGGGGGCGACCACTCGATCGCGATCGGCTCGGTGGCGGGCTCGACGAGCCACTACGCGCGGCGCGGCGAGTCGCTCGGACTCATCTGGTTCGACGCCCACGGCGACTCGAACACGCCGGAGACGACCCCGTCGGGAAACGTCCACGGCATGTCGCTCGCGATCTCGCTCGGCCTCGGCGACCCCGACCTGGCCCGCCTGGGCGGGCGCGCGCCCAAGGTGCTCCCCGAGCGGACGGCGCTGATCGGCGTGCGGGACCTCGACCCGGGAGAGCGCGACCTCCTCCAACGGAGCGGGGTCGCCGTCTACACGATCCGCGATCTCGACGAGCGGGGAATGCGCGACGTGTTGAACGACGCGCTCCGCGTGGCCGGGGGCGGCACCGCCGGGATCCACCTCTCCTTCGACCTCGACGTCGTCGATCCCGAGGACGCGCCGGGCACCGGGACCCCGGTGATGGGCGGCATCACCTACCGGGAAGCGCACCTCGCGATGGAGATGCTGGGCGACCGGGCGAACGTCGTGGCCGTCGACTTCGTCGAGGTGAACCCGGTGCTCGACTCGGGGAACGTGACCGGACGCCTGACGGTCGAGCTCGCCCAGAGCCTCTTCGGCAAACGGATCCTCTGAGCTAGGGCGCTCCCAGCATCGTGAGCTGCCAGAGATCCCGGCCGCTCGTGCGAAGGAACGGAAGCACCGCGAGCTTCCCGGTCGGTCCGATCGAGCGCTCCAGGAACCGCATCTCCTCGAAGTTCGCGCGGATCGACGGATCGACGGGCAGGTCGAGGCCCGCCGCGCGGGCCATCAGGACGCCCTTCGCCCGAAGCGCCAGCTCCAGGTAGATCTGCAGGTAGCAGAGCATGTCGGCCACGACCTGGCCCGGGAAGTGCGTCCGGAGCGATTCCAGATACTCCCCCACGTGGGTCCGCCGGATCTCCCCGGTCAGGATCAGCTCGAGGAGCTCGATGTCGGTGTCGAGGCCGGTGCCGAGCCACTCGCGAGTCGCCCGCTCGCTTCGCTCGAACACGGCCACGACGAGGAGCGGCATCAGGACGAGCAGCGCCGCGGTGGAGAGGAGCGGGTTCAGGAGGAACTGGTTGAAGAGCGCGTGCACGGCGAACGCGATCGCGAGGCCCGGCAGGAAGCGGACGAGGCCCCTGGAGGCATGGCGGTCGACGAGGTTCTTCGAGAGGATGCCGACGATCGCCGTCGTGGACCCGTGCATCACCGCCGTCCCGAGGCCGCGGACGATCCAGAGGCTCAGGCTGGTGTTCCCGAGCGCGTGCGCGTAGTAGAGATTCTCGACGAGCGCGAAGCCGGTCCCGATGGCGAATCCGTGGATTCCCGCGTCGACCATGAATCCGACGCTCTCGGCGCGGATCAGCCAGATCACGAACGCCGCCTTGAGCGATTCCTCGACCAACGGCGCGGCGAAGCGCGTCACGAGCCCGCCCGGGATCCCCGCGGGGCCGAGCAGCCACTCGTTCACCACGAGCGCCGCGCCCGCCGCCGCGACCCCGGCGGCGAGGGACGCGGCGACGCCGCGGCGCGTCACGAGCTTGTAGCTGTCCATCACCAGGAGCGCGACCAGGAAGAGGACGACCGGAACGAGTCCGAGGAAGAGGCGCACCGGATCCATCAGAGGAGCTTGAGCGAGACCATCCACTCGTCGTCGCTCCCGCCGTGCCGTTCCACGGCCCGAGCGTATCCGAACGAGAGCGTGAGCGGCTGCTGGGTGAGGAGCTGGAGCCGGACGTCGGCCTGGGCGCCCACGTCGCCGAGCGTCCGGCGGGACGCGCCGTCGTCCACGTTGGTCACGAGACCGGACGTGAAGAGGGACATCCGGAGCCAGGTGGCGTAGAGCGACAGGCCCCCGACGCGGCGGAACCGGACCGGCGGCAGGTTCCAGTCGAGCAGCACCTTGGCGTAGTTCCTCCCCGCGATCGCGTTCAGCGCGGTGCCCGGGAAGGACTCCGCGTCCCGGTAGCGCTTCGGCTCCTGGTAGTCGATCCAGTTGTTCCCGAACCCGCCGAAATAGAAGTTCGCGAACGGCTCGTCGCGATCGCCCGGCGACATCCCTGCCGCGTTCCGGACCCAGAGCGACGAGTTCCGGAGCGGGAGCGGCACGCCGAAGTCGAGCGCCCCCTGCGCGAACGGGAAACCGCGCCACGTCGCCTCCCCGCCCCCCGCGAATCGGACCCCATTCTCCGACGCCCCGAGGCGCCACTGCCAGCCCTTCTCGTAGTCGACCGCGCCGATCGAGGCGCGCATGTTCCGGTAGCGGAGCGCCAGGTCGCCGGTCAGGAGCTTGTCGAAGCCGGGCGACGTCGCCACGTTCTGATAGTCGGGGAGTCGCTCGATCCCGCCGTAGCCGCTCACGCCGGCCTCGAGCGTGAGGCGCTTCGGCGCGTCGTCCCAGAGCGTCCTTTCGTAGCCCGCGTTCGCGCCGTACCCTTTCCGGCTCACCTTCGTCGGCCCGACGAGGTCGTAGAAGGAAGCGGGATTCAGCCGGGCGCCGAGGGTCCACCCGGCGTGCCGGTACGCGGCGTCGAGGTGCCATCGCTCGTCGTTCGGGAGTCGCGCGTCGGGCGCCGCGGTCGCCGTCAGCTCGAGCGTGTGGAGCGAGAGCGGGTCGGAGAGGTCGGCATGGAGTCCCACGGCGGCGTGGTCCTTGTACCCCTCGACGACGGGGTAGAAGGAGGCGAGCCCGACTTTGCTGAGGGCGTGGTACGCGCCGGCCCCGGTGCGAAGCGAATCGAGCGGCACGCGGGCCGGCGACGGCGCGATCCACGTCCGGAGCACCGGGTACTTGTCGACCAGCGTCTGGCCCAGGAACGTGATCGCGCTCACGTCCTGGAGCGGCTTCCCCTCGATCCGCGCCGGAACGAAGCCGGCTCCCGTGTACCGGAAGACGATCAGCGAATCGCCGCCCGTGGGGATCGGCCGGAAGAATCCGGTCTCGCCGTTCGTCACGACGCTCATCGAGTCGCCGTCCAGGTCGTAGCGAAAGACGTTCGACACGCCGGTGTAGTAGGAACTTCCGTAGAGACGGCGGCCGTCCGGGGAGAAGACGAAGTCCGCGGGAATCGACGATCCGAAATCGAAGAGCGTCGTCGACGCGCTGTCGCCGGCGACGAGCGCGTCGGTGCGGTAGAGCCGGAGCGTCTGCCGGCCGCTCACTTCGGCCATCGACGCGACGAGCCGCGACCCGTCGGGGGAGATGTCGAGATCGTAGAGGTCCTGGCCGTAGGGCCAGGTGAAGACGCGCGCGTAGTCGGTGTAGGGGGGCGGGATCCGCACCAGCGTGGAGGCGCCGTTGAAGTGCCGGACCCCCCAGAGCGAGCGGTCCCGCGGATTCCACGCGAGGTCGCCGATCCGCGCGTCCTTCTGGAGCACGCGCCGCGCTCCCGTGCGGAGATCGAGGGAGCAGAGGTCGCGCCACTCGTTGTTGTCGGTGGTGTAGAAGAGCGTCCGGCGCTCCGGGTCGAACGCGAGCGATGACACGAAGTAGAGCGCCGGGCCCTTCACCTCATCGAGCCCCTTCGCCGGGCCCCCGTCGAGCGGGATGGCGGTCAGGTGCGCCACTTCCCCCGGATAGTAGACCGCGGCGACGAGGGCCCGGCCGGCCGAGTCCACGAACGCGCGCGAGACCGATCCCAGAGCGCGGGGCGAGAGGTCTCGATAGGGCGTCGTCGCGTGGAGCCGGATCGAATCCAGGTTCGTCCTCTGGAAGCCATGCTCCCAGTCGACCCACCGGCTCCACTCGTCGTTCAGCGACCGGCCGAAGACCCGGCGGAACTGGGACGTGAACGTCGGCTTCGATCCGGGGCTCCGCGAAACCCAGCGCACGACGCTCTCGGGGCCGTGCTCCCACGCGAGGTAGCTCATGAACCGGGTCCCGTAGAGGTAGGAGTTCACGCCCACCTGGAAGTCGACCTTCGTCCCCTCGGCTTCGAGGCCCAGCGGATCGTAGAAGCGGCTCCCGTCCTTCACCATCGAGCGGAAGACCATCTCGTCGTAGGGGCCCTGGGCCCGGCCGAGGCCGCCGGCCATCCAGGTCTCGAGGAAGACGGCGATCCCCTCGTGGTACCAGCGCGGCGCCGCCCGGCGCGGAACCGTCAGGTACCCGTAGAGCATCGATTCCGGATGGCGCGACGTCTCGCGCACCTTGCCGCCCAGGAGCGCGCGGAAGAACCGGTCGCTTCCCGCGGCCTGGTCCAGCGCGACGACGTGCACCACCTCGTGGTTCATGGTGAAGTTCATCCGCTCGTTCGACGGCCCGGTCTCGTAGACGAAGTTCACGGGCGCGACGTGGACGACCATGCTGTTCCGGGGATTCACCCAGACGCCGGCGTTTCCGTAGTCGCCGAAGTCGTCGAGGATCACGTTCACCTTCTCGGACGGCCGGTAGCCGAACAGGCGCTCGTGGAAGCGGAGCGAGTTCTCGAAGCAGCGGGCGGCGTAGGGGGCGAGGAACGAGAGGGCCGGCGCGTCGTAGACGAGGCGGAGATCGGCCGTCTCGATGTCGGACAGCTCCGCGCGTCCCGCGGCCGGCACGAGGGCCGCGAGAAGGGCTAGGGCGGCGACGAATCGACTCGTCTGGGGCATGAGGGCGGCGCGTCCCTCCCGGGCGCGACGAAGAGACCC
>DASVDZ010000089.1:0-15245 GCA_036380835.1 Candidatus Eiseniibacteriota bacterium
CGCGATCGCGAACGGGATCGGCGCGAACAACATCGTGAGCTACTGGCGTGACTTCGACACGTCGGGCGGCGTGGCGGTGACGGACCTGAACATCATCACCGCGCACCTCACTCACGACTGCGATACCCCCGGCAACCCCTAGGAGAAAAACGGTCCCGGGAGGGTGTATTCTCCCAGGACTGAGTTGCGTGGCTCCGGTTCCCCCCTCCTTTCAACCGGATGCGGCGGGCGACGCTCTCAAGGCGTCGCCCCTTTTCATTACTGCGGGAGGTGCTCGTGGTGAAGCGACTCACCCTGGTAGCGGCGGTCTGGGCCCTCGCGGCGTCGGCCGCGGCCGTGCCGGCGTCGGCTCAGTACATGTACCTCGACGTGAACGGCGACGGCGTCTGCAACTCGTCGGACGTCGTGGACCCGTCGGTGTCCTCCGTGGACGTCTACGTCGACACCAACCACCACGCCGACGGCACCATCGCCTCCTGCGCGGGCCCCGAGGGTGACTTCTCGATCTACTCCTACACCTTCATTCTCCGATGGACCCCGCTCGGGCCGGGCGCGTTCTCGTACGGGGGTTGGACCGACAACCTCGGCTTCCCCGTGAACGCGGGGGGACGCACGGCCGGAAACGACATGTGGCTCGCGCGCGCCTCTTCGAGCCCGCTCCCCCCGGGGCATTACAAGTTGGGGACGCTCAACGTCACCGTGAGCGGCCCGGGGGCGCTCTCGCTCCTCGCGACCGACCCGACCCTCGACACGACCGCGCTCACGTCGTTCGGGTCACCCTGCCCGGGCCTCGACTTCGACGACACGATCAAGCTCGGCTCGGACTTCCTGGACTCCTGCGGCACGTCGTGGAACGGGCTGGCGGCCAGGACGACCTGGGAGAAGATCCGGGCGACGTACCGGTAGGCCCCCGCCCCGCGGGCCACCGCCCCGCAGGCCACGCCCCGCAGGCTAGCGCGTCGCGTGCCCCACGTAGGCGAGCGCGAACCCCACCTGCGCGGCGAACATCATCACGTACATGTGGGTCCATGACGGGTGGTTCTCCGTCGCGGCCAGGTCCTCCGGCCGACGGAGCATGAGGTAGGCGACGTAGGCGCCCCAGAGGGAGAGGAGGGCCGTCAGCGCGTAGAGCACGAGCGGCGCGCCGGTCAGGAACCCCTCCCGTAGCCCCCAGGGGATGAGCAGGAAGGGGAGCACGAGGAAGGGAGCGGTGAGCCAGGCGGCCCGCCGCGTGCCCAGGACGACGGGGATCGTGCGGAACCCCGCCGCCCGGTCGCCCCGGATGTCGGCGAAGTCCTTCGTGGTGGTCGCCCCCAGGAGGAAGAGCCCGAAGATCATCCCGATGTACCACGGCTCCACGCGCCCGAAATCGCGCACGCACGTCCATCCCGCCACCTTGAGCAGGAGCCCCCGCGGCACCGCGATCACCGCGTTGGCGAGGAAGGGAATCGCCTTCAGCCGAAAGGGCGGCGCCGAGTAGAGCACCGTGAGGACGGCCGCGGTCCCCGCGAGGAACGTGCACTGCGGGCCGACCGGCGTCGCGAGCGCGAACGCGGCCAGGTAGAGAAGGCCCGCCAGTCGGAGCGCCTCGCCGGTCGTCGCGCGCCCGGAGGGGATCGGCCGCCCCGGCTTGTTGACGAGGTCGGCCTCGAGGTCGGTCACCTGGTTGAGCGTGTTCGAGGCGGCGTTCAAGACCGCCGCCATCAGGGTCCCGAGAACGATCTTGACGACGATCCACGGCGAGAGCGGGATCGGCGGGCTGGCGCCGAGCGCGATCACGCTCCCCGTAAACATGCCGAGCGCCGGCGCGATCAGCGTGAACGGACGGGCCAGCTCCCAGTAGATCGCGCCGCGCGATCTCATGAGGGGATCGTCAGCGGAGGCCCAGGTTCTTCCCGTCCATGTCGGACGGGGGCGTCATGCCGAACTTCGCGAGGACCGAGGGCGCGACGTCCTCGATCGAGGGCGCGCTCGGGCCGATCGCCCGGCTCGAGAAGAAGACGCCGGGCACCTCGGACGGATCGACCGAGCAGTGGTCGGCGCTCCACCGCCGTTCGTTCGGCTCGATGATCGCCGGCGGGATCCCCCCCAGCGAGGTCTGCCACGAGACGCGGTAGCCCTTCTCGAAGCCGACCACGAGATCGGGCGCTTCCTTGAAGTAGGGCCCCGAGAAGATCTCCTCCCGCTCGTAGACCTTCCGGACGACGCGCTCGTTCGTGTCGGGATCGCGGAGCGTCTCGAACTTCGCGACGAGATCCTTCCGAAGCGCCTGGTACTCGGGGCCCGGGCTCACGATGCCGAGCCGCTCCCGCCCCTTGAGGTTCACGTAGATCTGTCCCAGCGCGAGCGCGTACGCGCGCGTCCGCGACCAGTCGACGTTCGGCCAGAAGGTGCCGCGTCCGAAGAGGTCCTCGAGGTTCCGGTCCCGGACCGGGTCGATCTTGGAGAGCGTCATGTACCCGTTCCGGACGAGCCACGTGTTGATGTTCACCGCCTTCCGGAACGAGGAGAAGCCGTGGTCCGAAACGACGAGGAGCGTGGTGCGGCCGTCCCGGCACCGGTCGAGGAATCGGCCCACGAGCGAGTCGCAGCGCATGTAGGTCCGGTCGATGGCGTCGCCGTACTGGGCGGCGAGGCGGCTGTTGTACATCGGGTGCTGCGGATCGATGAGGCGCCAGAACATGTGCTGCACCTTGTCGGTCGCCTGGAAGACCGTGACGAAGAGGTCCGGATTCAGCCGGTCGAGCGCGTCGAAGACGACCGCGCGCTGGCGGTCGAAGGAGTAGTTCAGGTCCTCGAGGAAGACCTTCTCGTCGATCTTCTCCTCGTTGAGCGCCCACGTGTCCTCGGGCCAGCCGAGCGTCTTGTAGAGGCCGATGCGCCGCGCCACCTCCGCGCTGTACGCGGCCGGCGTCGAGACCGGGATCGCGGGGCGGCGCGGGTCGAGGTTGATCGGGGAGAGGTAGACGCGAAGCTCGGGAGACGCCTCCATCACGTGGAAGCGGCCGATTCCGTTCACGGTGACGAGCGGGGCGATGGTGAACCGGATGTCGTACCAGTCGCTCCAGTCCCCCTGGCGGACCGTTCGCACCTGGCCCTGGAGCGCGATCCGGACCGCGGGCACGCGCCCCTTCACCCGCTGGAACTCGACCGGGATCGTCAGATCGGGGATGCGCCCCTCGGGGTCGTGCCTCGCGAACGGGTTCCGCGGTCCGTGCACGACCGAGCGGGCGCGGCCGTTCGCGTCGACGTCGAGGCGCGCCACCTTTCCCCCCATCTCCGTGTCGCCCGCGTTGGTGGCGTCGGTCGCGTAATAGGAAAAGGTGCCCATCGTCCCTCGAATGTCGGGAACCCCGAGCCCCGAGAGGAGTACGCCATTCTGTAAGGCCTCCGGGGGGAAGTTGATGGGCGCCTCGATCACCGCCGTTCGGATCCCCCTTCGCGACGCGATCTGCCAGAAGGTCGTCCCCTGACGATTGTTCGTCACCGTGGGGGCCTTCGTCGGGAGGAACCCCAACGCGAATCTTCCCCGCTGCACCGTGACCGTCGAGAAGTCGGGGTAGTACGTGTCCGGATTGCGGCGGAGGAAGTCGTAGATCCGCGTCTTCCCCGGGTTCATCCCGGTGGAGAAGCTCGACCACGCGACCGGGGACTGCGCCGGGTTCGTCGTGGCGAGCGGACGAAACGTCCCGTGCTCCTTCATCCAAGCGAGGTGGGGGAGCTTCCCCTGGGCGATGAGCCGGTCGACCATCCCTGGATCCATGCCGTCGAACCCGAGGATGTAGACGCGCTCCCGCGGCTGCGCGGGGACGGGGGTATCGGAGGCGGCGATGAGGACGAGGGAAACGAGGAGCGCGAGCGGCCCCAGGAAACGCATCGGCGGGAGCCTCGAGTGCACGTCGGGACGAGTTCGATCGGATCCATGTCATCGTACCACCCGGTTTCGAAGGGTGTCAAACCGGGGCGACGCGCTCCGCGCGGGCGTTGCGCCTTGACGCTCCTTTCGCCCCCTTCCTATACTCCGGAGGCAGCGGTGCCCTTCACGCGAAACCCCCGAGGGAAAGCGCCCATCCGTCCCAGCCCGGCCAGCATCGTCCGCGCCCGTTGGATCGCGTCCGCCGCGCGCGCCGTCGCGGGGGTCGCCACGGCCGTCCCGCTCCTGCTCGCGGCGCTCGGCGCGTCGGCGCCCGGCCCCGGCACGCCCCCGGGCCCCGCCGGGGTCCGCACCGTCACGCAGGATCTCCGCGGCGCCACGTTCGACGTGACGCCCTACGCCGCCCGCTTCGATACCACGAGCGTCGCGGGCACTGTCTATTCGCGGGTGAAGATGCCGGGAGCGGTCGTCGTGGAGACGCCCGGGCGCCCCGCGCTCCCGACGATCGAAGTGCGCGTCGCGATTCCCGACGGCATGAGCCCCCGGCTCCGGGTCGCCGCGGAGCAGTGGGACGACCGCTCGGCGCCCCCGCCGATCCCCGTCACGCGCGAGACGTTCGTCTCCGACGAGCCCAAGACCGGGCCGGTCAGCGAGTACCGGACCGAGCCCGACCCCACGATCTACCGCGGCGCGGCGCTCTATCCCACCGACGCGGCGGTCTTCGGGAGTGGGGCGATGGTGGGGCAGTGGTGGGTCGCGCCGATCTACGTCCATCCGGTGCGATGGGATCCCCGGTCGGGCGCGTACCGCGTCCTCCGCACGATGTCCCTCCGCGTCGACTTCGTCCCCGCGACCGATCAGGAGATGAAGCTCCGTCCGGCCCCGCGCCCCGGCGCGCAGGCCCGCCTCTGGGACCGGGTGCAGCGAAACCTCGTCCGGAACTACGACGCGGCGCGCGCGTTCGCGATCCGCCCCCGCCCCGGCGCCCTCGGCGCGGCGCCGATCGGGGGCTCGGGATCGCGCACGCGATCGACGCTCGCGACGACGTCCGAGTGGAAACTCGCGGTGACGCAGACGGGGTGGGTTTCGGTTTCCTACGCGACCCTCGCCGCGAGCGGGTTCCCGTCGGGGGAGCCGATCGCGAATGTCCGCGTGGAGGAGCGGGGCTACGACGACGTCGGCGACATCGCGACCGTCACGCCGATCCCCGTCGTGGCGCGCGACGTCGGGGTCACCGGCACGTTCGACGCCGGGGACGCGATCACGTTCTACGCGCGGGGTGTGCGCGACCGCTTCGGCGCGGGAAACCTCGAGCTCCGCTACACCGACACGAACGTCTACTGGCTCTCGGTGGGCGCGTCGACGGCGCCGGTGCCCGGCCTGGTGGACGGGACGATCACCGGAGGCGGAACGGTCCCGGCGTCGTTCCAGGACGTGATGCGGCTCGAGCAGAACCTCTACGCCTTCACGACGCCCACGACCACGGGCGCCTCGCCGCCCGAGGCGATCGACCACATCTTCTGGACGAACGGGTTCGATCCGGATCTCTTCGACCAGGCGATCACGTTCCCCGATCCCGACGCGACGCAGCCCTTCCGGATCCGGTCCCGCTACGTCGGCAAGCTGGGATCCGTCCATCGACTGAGCATCTTCTTCCAGGGCGCGGGGAACGCGATCGACACGCTCGCCTATCAGGACGTCTTCCTCGACCAGAGCATCTACTTCCTCGACACCGGCTTCACGATCCCGGGCGCGCTCCTCGCCACGGGGAGCGGCCACTACCAGCACGTCGGAGAGAAGCAGAACGCGCTCGGCGGCTGGGGCCAGGGCAGCTCCGCGATGCTCGACGTCATCGAGGCGACGTACAGCCGCCTCTACAAGGCGCGGGGCAACGTCCTTCGCTTCACGAGCGGCTCCACGGCCGGCGTCGTCGAGCCCCACGTCACGGGCTTCACGTCGTCCGCGATCGAGGTCTACGACGTGACCGATCCGCTCGCGCCGCTCCGGGTGACCGGCGCCACGGTCGGCCCGTCGGGGGGCGGCTTCGCCGTGTCGTTCCAGACCGACGCGTCGGGCGGCCCGCGAACGTTCGTCGCCCTCGCCGTCGGATCGGAGACCGCGCTCGGGACCGGCGCCGTGACCGCGGACACGCCGTCCGACCTGAGGACGCCGGGGACGTTCGGCGCCGGGAGCGTCGGGCGCGCGATCATCATCGCCCCCGCCGCCTTCCTGACGCCCGCGACACGCCTCGCCGACTACCGGCGGAGCCAGGGCTACGTCGTGGAAGTCGCCTCCATCGAGGACGTCTACGACGAGTTCAATGGGGGGCTCAAGTCGGCGCGCGCCATCCGGCGCTACGCGCGGCACGCCTTCCTGTCGTGGACCCCCGCCCCCGAGTTCCTCGTGCTCGCCGGCGACGGGAGCCTCGACTACAGGCACGACCTCGCCACGAGCGCGGTCGACTGGATCCCGACCTATCTCCGCTTCGAGCACATCCCCGGGCCGAGCGGGTACGAGCTGGTGGCGAACGACTCCTATTACGCGATCAATCTCGCGAACGCGGACGCGGGGACCGGGGACTTCCTCCCGAGCCTGAGCCTCGGCCGGATTCCGGCCCGGAGCGCCGCGGATCTCGATCAATACGTGAGCAAGGTGATCCGCTACGAGACCTTCGCCCCCAGCGACACCTGGCGCGGCCGCCAGCTCCTCTTCTCGGACGACGAGTACTCGACGACCATCACGTTCAACCAGGGCTACTGCTTCCAGCCTCAGGAGACCGAGTTCCTCGCCGCGAGCCAGGACTACGCGGACACCACGGGCGCCGGCACCGGCGGCGTCGATCTCCAGAACGACTTCTTCGATCTCCACACGTATACCGATCCCGTGCCCGCGCCGGGAGGGTGCCGGAGCCTCACGGCGGTGAAGAGCCAGCTCTCCTCATTCGGTGGATACGATTCGCTCATCGCCGCCATCGACCGCGGGGGGCTCGTCTTCAACCTCGAGACCCACGCGAACCGCTACCTGGTCGCGCACGAGGACGTGCTCTGCTCCGAGAACACCTTGCAATGCCCCGACCCCAATTCGCCCGACAAGGTGGGGAACTTCGGCAAGCCGTACTTCTTCATGGTCTGGGGATGCCACGCGAGCGCCTTCTCGGACGCCGTGAACACCGGCTCCAACACCACCGACAGCACGCAGGCGATCAACGAGGTCTGGACGATGATGCCCGACCAGGGCGCCATCGCCTCCTACGGCAGCTCGGGCTACGAGTATCTCCAGACCAACGCGGTCTACAACGCGGAGGTGGGCCGGGCCCTCTACCTGACCCCGCCGTCGCCGGACCCGGCGCCTGGCGCGCCGCGGCAGGCGCGGTGGATCGTCGGCGAGGTGATCCTGGAGGCCGCGGTCCGCATGGCCCCCTACTCGTACTTCCTGGCCGCGATGAACCAGACCTCGGCCATCCTCGGCGACCCGATGGTCCACATGGACGCGCTGGCTCCGCGCATCTTCCAGGTGACGCTCGACGGCGCGGCGTTCCCCGACAACGACCCCCTCACGGTCGACTCGCCCACCGACAGCCTGGTGATCGTCGCCTCGATGCGGGACGAGGTCGGGATCGCGAGCGCCTCGGTCGCGGAGCGCGACCTGGCGTCGGGGACCATCACGCCGCTCGACTCGACGCTCTTCGCCGTCACGTTCTCCGACTCGAGCCGCGTCGCGTCGCTCACCGGGAAGGTGCGGCCGCACCTCGGGAACTACGACCTCCAGGTCCGCGCCTCCGACGTGAACGGCCGCCTTCGCGTCTTCACGATGCAGGTGCGGACGCCGATCAAGTTCTACGCGAACGGCACCGAGATCCTGAACAACGTCTTCGTCGAGAGCAACGCGCTCCTCCGCGCCGACGTGGTCTCGCCGATCCCGCTGACCGCCGACAGCCTGGAGCTCTGGCTCGACGGCGTGCCCATCTCCTCCTCCAAGACGGCGACCGACGGGACCGGGCGGAAATGGACGCTCGAGAGCCTCTCCGGGAACCGGAGCGAGGGGCCGCACACGATCCAGGTCGCGTTCAACGGGAGGACCGCGGGATTCGACCAGCGGACGTTCCAGATCACGAGCCGGTTCACGCTCCGAGGCGTCGCGGTGGTGGACACGCGCATGGTCGCGTCGGGGTGCGGCGGCTCGGTCTTCCAGTACGAGCTGAGCGCCGCGGCGCGCGACGTCCGCCTCGCCGTCTACACGGTCGCGGGACGCCGCGTCGCCTCGATCGACCTGCCGGGCCAGGCGGGCTTCAACGTCTACTGCTGGAACGGGCGCGACTCCCAGGGGCACGAGGCGGCGATCGGGCTCTACCTCTTCCGCATCCAGGCCACCGATACGGGCGGGCGCACGCAGACGCGCCAGGGCCGCTTCATCCGGAGCCGGTGACCGACCGCCGGAGCGGAAAGGCCATCTTCCGCGAACTCTCGCGGCTCGTGACCGAGCGGCGGAATCCACGCTCCATGCGGCTCGACCGGATGACCACCTCGCAGGTCCTCCGCCTCATGAACGGCGAGGACCGGCGCGTCCCGGCGGCGGTGGGGCGCGAGATCCCCCGGATCGCCCGTGCCGTGGACCTGATCGCGAAGCGGCTCCTCGAGGGCGGGCGGCTGATCTACGTCGGCGCGGGGACGAGCGGACGCCTCGGCGTGCTCGACGCGGCCGAGTGCCCGCCCACCTTCGGCACGCCGCGCACCATGGTGCAGGGGATCATCGCGGGCGGCCGCCGCGCGCTCGTCCGCTCGATCGAAGGGGCCGAGGACGACGCGAAGGCGGCGGCGCGCGAACTCAGGAAGCGCCGGGTCGGCCCGCGCGACGTGGTCGTCGGCATCATGGCGAGCCGGCGCACGCCGTACGCGATCGGCGCCGTCGCGTACGGGCGAAAGGTCGGCGCCGCGACGATCGTCGTCACCGCGAACCCGGTCGCGGGCGCCCGCTTCGCCGCCGACGTGGTGATCGCGCCGCGCGTCGGCCCCGAGGTCGTGACCGGCTCGACCCGTCTCAAGGCTGGGACGGCGCAGAAGCTGGTGCTCAACATGCTCACGACCGCCACGATGGTGCGCCTCGGCAAGGTCTACGAGAACCTCATGGTCGATCTTCGGACGGCGAGCCGGAAGCTCGAGGAGCGGACGAAGCGCGTCTTCATGCACGCGACGGGGGCGCGCTACGAGGAGGCCGATCCGTGGCTCAAGCGCGCCGGGGGTTCGCTCAAGGTGGCGATCGTGATGCGGCGCGCCAAGGTGACGCGCGCCGAAGCGGAGCGGCGTCTCAAGAGGGCCCAGGGATGGGTGCGAAAGGCCGCGCAGGGATAGCGGGCGCCGCCGCGGCGCGTCGCGGCGTTCTCGCGGTCGCGGCGGGCGCCGCCGCGACCCTCCTCGCCGTCGCGTTGGGCGGCGCCGGGTGCGGCCGGTCGGCGCCCGCGAAGACGACGCTCGTCTTCTGGCAGTTCTCGCCGCTCGCGACGATCCAGCCGGTGCTCGACCGCTTCCGCGCCGCGAATCCGACCCTCGACGTCCAGGTGGAGCAGCTCACGTGGCAGAGCGGCCGCGAGAAGATCGTCGCCGCCATCGCCGCCGCCCGCCCGCCCGACCTCTGCGAGCTGGGCTCGACCTTCCTCCCGGGCCTCGTGGCTGACAGCACCCTTCTAGACCTGACCGACCGGACCGCGGATCTCAAGGACGCGCTCGTCGGCTGGGACGCGGCCTCCTACCGCGGCCGCGCGTACGGGCTTCCCTGGATGGTCGGAACGCGGGCGCTCTACGTGAACACCGACCTCCTCCGCCGGGCCGGGCTCGATCCCGCGAAGCCGCTCGACACGTGGGCCGATCTCAGGGAGGCGGCGCGCCGGATCGCCGCGCGCGTCCCCGGCGCGAAGGGATTCGGCATGAACGCGGGGGAGCGCGAGATCCTCTTCAAGAAGTTCATGCCGTTCGCCTGGGGGAACGGCGGGGCCATCCTCGACTCGGCGCTCGACCGGAGCGTCATGGCGTCCCCCGCGAACCTCGAGGCGCTCCGCTTCTACCTCTCGCTCAAGCCCTATTCGCTCCTCGACCGCCAGGAGATGCACGAGCAGGCGTTCGCGAAGGGGCGGCTCGGCATCGTGATCTCGGGGCCGTGGCTGATCCGGACGCTGGAGCGGACCGCCCCGGATCTCCACTACGCGGTTTCGCTGATGCCGCGCCCCGCCGCGGGCCGCGGCACCCACGCGTCGTTCGCGGGCGCGGAGGTGCTCGGCATCTTCCGAGGCGCCAGGCATCCCGAGGAAGCGCTCCGCCTCGCCCGGTTCCTCGTCCGGCCCGAGAACTCGATGCCGCTCTTCCTCGCGACCGGGAACGCCTTCCCCGCCGCGGCGAGCGCCGCCGCCGATTCGTACTTCGCGACCCACGCGTCGGATCGTATCTTCCTCGAGCAGCTCCAATCGGCGGTCGCGCCGCCGCTCCATCCGCGCTGGGTCGAGATCGAGGAGATCGTGAACGGAGAGCTGGAGCAGGCGATCTACGGCACCAAGACCCCGGAGGCGGCCCTCGCCGCGGCCGACGCGCGGATCACCGAGGCGTTGGCGCGGAAGCCATGAAGGCGGGCCGTCCCTCGGTCGGGCTCCTCCCCTGGACGGTCGGCTTCGCGCTCTTCGGGCTCTTCCCGCTCGCGTACGCGCTCGTCCTCTCCTTCACCTCGATGAACCCGCTCCGCCCGGACCTGACGCGCTTCGTCGGCTTCGAGAACTACGGCCGCGCGCTCGGGTCGCCCTCCTTCTGGCACGCGCTCCGGACGACGGCCCTCTTCGTCGCGGGGACGCTCCCGGTGACGCTGGCGCTCGCGTACGGCGTCTCGGCGCTCCTCTCGGGGATCCGGCGGGGCGAGGGCTTCTTCCGCGCGGCGATCTTCTTCCCCTCGACCCTGAGCATGGTGGTCATCGCGCTCGTCTTCAAATCGCTCTACGCGGAGGAGGGCCTCCTGAACGGATGGCTCGTGGCGCTCGGGCTCGGGAGCGTCCACTGGCTCCAGGACCCGCGCTTGGCGCTCCCCTCGATCATGGCGATGGACGTCTGGTCGAGCGTCGGCTACTACGCGATCCTCCTCCTCGCGGGGCGGAAGACCCTCCCGCCCGAGCAGCTCGAGGCGGCGCGGCTCGAGGGGCTCTCGCGCTGGGAGGTGGAGCGGCGGATCGTCTTCCCGCACCTCCGCCCGGTCATCCTCTTCGTCGTGCTCCTCAACACGATCCGCTCCTTCCAGATCTTCATCGAGGTCTTCGTGCTGACGCGAGGAGGCCCGCTCGAGAGCACGTTGACGCTCGTCTATCACCTCTACGAGCGGGCGTTCTACCACTTCGAGATGGGCTACGCCTCGGCGATCGCGTATCTCCTCCTCCTCTTCGTCGGCGTGATCCTGCTCGCGCAGCGGCGCCTCCTCGGGCGGACCGCGCCGGGGGCGGCGGCGTGAGCGCGCGGGGCCGGAACGCAGCGGTCGTGGGGGCTGCGTGAGCGCACGCCGCCAAACCTGGGGTGCCTACGTCGCGCTCTCCGCGATCGCGCTCCTCTCCGCGGCGCCGCTCCTCTACATGGCGCGCGTCTCGCTCGGCGTCGGGAGCGACCTCCCCGTGGCCCTTTCCGACTGGTGGGGGAAGGCGCTCACGCTCGCCCACTATCGCGACCTCTGGTCAGGCGGGCCGATGGCGCGCTTCACCGTGAACTCGCTCGTCGTGACCGGGGTCGCGGTGCCGATCCAGATCCTCCTCTCCGCGGCGGCCGGGCACGCGCTCGCCCGCGCGCGGTTCGTCGGACGCGGCGTCTTCCTGGCGCTCGCGACCGCGTTCCTGATCCTCCCGCGGCAGGTGACGCTGATCCCGCTCTATCTCCTCCTCGCGAAGCTCGGGCTCCTCGACACGTATCCGGCGCTGGTCCTTCCGCACCTGGCCGACCCGTTCGGCGTCCTCTTCATGGCGCACTATTACCAGACCATGTCGACGGAGCTTGAGGAGGCGGCGCGCACGGACGGGCTCTCGGCCCGCGCGATCTTCTGGAGGATCCTCCTCCCCCTGAGCGGCCCCGGGCTCGCCGTCGTCGGCGTGAACGGCTTCCTGACGACGTGGAACGCGTTCCTGAACCCGCTCGTGCTCACGACGTCGGAAGCGATGCGCACGCTCCCGGTCGGGCTCGCGCTCTTCGCGCAGTCGGAGTACAGCGTCGACTGGGGCGCGCTCCTCGCCGGCTCCACGGTGGCGACGATCCCGGTGGTGCTCGCGTTCGCCTTCTTCCAGCGGCAGATCGTGGAGGGGATTCTCCAGGGGAGCGGGCGATGAACCGCGGATTCGTCCACGCCGTCGGCGTCATGACCGGCACGTCGGCCGACGGGGCCGACGCCGCCGCGGTCCGGATCGAGCGCGGGGCGGCGCCGCGCCGCGCGACGCTCCTCGCGCTCCGCTCGCGCTCCTTCCCGGACGAGATGCGGGAGGCGATCCTCGGCGCGCAGGAGGGGACGCTCCCGATGCGGCGGCTCCTCGCGCTCTCGGTCGAGCTGGCGCGCGTGGCGGCCGACGTGGCGCGCGAGGCGGCGCTCGCCGCGAAGTGGGACGCGCCCCCCGACGTCGTCGGCTACCACGGCCAGACCGTCTTCCACGATCCGCGCGGCGAGCGTTCGGGCATCCCGCTCACGGCGCAGATCGGAGAGCCGACGGTGGTCGCGCGCGCGCTCGGCGCGCCGGTCGTCTCCAACTTCCGGATGGCCGACCTGCTCGAGGGTGGCGAAGGGGCGCCGCTCGTGCCGCGCTTCGACTGGCACCAGTTCGCCTCGCGCGAGAAGGATCGCGTGCTCCTCAACCTGGGCGGGATCGCCAACCTGACCCGGATCCCGCGCGGCGCCGGGCTCGACCGGGTCGTGGCGTTCGACTGCGGCCCGGGCAACATGCTGCTCGACGCGCTCGCCGCGGCCCTTCTCCCCGACGGCGCGCGCTACGACCGCGACGGAACCCGCGCCGCGGCCGGGCGCGCCGACGTCGAGACGGTCCGCGCGCTCCTTGGCGATCCCTTCTTCGCGCGGAAGCCCCCGAAGAGCGCAGGGCGGGAGGAGTTCGGCGCCGCCTACCGCGACGCGTTCCTCGAGCGGACGGCGACGCTCTCGGTCGACGACCGGCTCCGGACCGCGGTAGCGCTCACGGCGGGGGCCGTGGCGCGGGCCGTGGCGCTCTCCGGTCCCGGGCTCCCCGACGAGGTGGTCGTCTCGGGTGGCGGAACCCGGAACGCGACGCTCCTGGCGGCGATCCAGGGGGCGCTCGGCGGCGTGCCCGTCGCGACGAGCGATACGCTCGGCGTCCCCTCGGAGGCGAAGGAGGCGATGGCGTTCGCCTTCCTCGCGGCCGAGACGCTCGCGAAGCGCCCGGGGAATGTGCCGTCCGCCACCGGAGCCGGGAAGGAGGTCGTGCTTGGCAGCGTCACGCCGGCGCCCGCTCCGAGGCGGTAGGCGCCTCGGGGGAGCGACCCCCCCCGCGGTCGCCCTGGCCCTGGCGGCGGGCCTTCTCCTCGCCTTGGCCTCCGGTTGCGCCGTGACCCGCCCCAGGGGTGGCGCGGAGCCCACTCCAGGGCCCGCCGCCGGTGGGGAGCGCCCCGGAGGGGCCGCCGCGCCCGGAACGCCCTCCCGGCCCGCCCTGCCGGTCCCGGGAGGCCCGCCAGCGCCCCCACCCGTCTCGGACGCATGGCGCACCGTCTCCACGGTTCGGATCGGCCTCGCCGTGGCCGCCCCGAAGCTCCTCGTGGCCGGGTCCAAGGACTGGGCCCTCCGGGTCCCGGGAGGCGCCGTCGTGGCCTCCGCCAAGGCCGGCGCGGTGCTCCAAATCATCCGGATGGGGCCGGGGTCGGTCGAGGTCTACAAGCGGGGCGAGCTGGCCCCGCTCTGGACCGGGGGGCCCGGCGACACGCTCCTCCTCGATCCCGGGGAGGACGGGCTCTCCGGCTATAGCAACGCGTGGTACCGGGGAACGTTCCGGATCTACGCCTCGTATCCGGAGGGGCTCACGCTCGTCAACGAGGTCGATCTGGAGAGCTACCTCCGCGGCGTCCTGCCGCACGAGATCGGTAAGCCGCCCGACACCGACTACGAGGCCGTGAAGGCCCAGGCCGTGGCCGCGCGCTCCTACACGCTCTCCTACCTCGGGCGCCGCGCCGATCTGGGGTTCGACCTCTGGGCGACCGTCGAGGACCAGGTCTACGGCGGCACGGCGAAGGAGAACGCGCAGAGCGACCGCGCGCTCCGGGACACGCGCGGCGAGATCCTCCTGTCCGAGGGAGTCCCGATCCGCGCGCTCTACTCCTCGGCGTGCGGCGGCCGGACCGCCAACGTCGAGGACGTCTGGCCGTGGCCCTGGACGCCCTATCTGCGCAGCGTGCGCGACGCCGACGGCCCCGGCGCGACGCCCTATTGCTCGATCGCGGCGAATTTCCGATGGCGCGAGGAGTGGGACGTCGACGCCTTCATGGCGATGCTCCGGAAGTACGGCCCGCTCGAGGGAGGCGCGGCCACGGTCTTCGCGGGCAACCTGCTCGACGTGCGCGTGGGGGACCGGTCGCGCTGCGGCCGCGTGAGCGACCTCGTGGTGACGACGACGCAGGGGGACTTCACGCTCGGAGGCGACCGCACGCGGTGGGCGCTAAGGCGGCCCGGCGGCGACGCGATCTTGAGAAGCTCCTTCTTCAAGATCGGCGTCGTGCGCCGCCAGGACGGCTCGCCCTTCATGGTCGTCGCGAGCGGCGCCGGGAACGGCCACGGGATTGGGATGTGCCAGTGGGGGGCGATGGGAATGGCCCGCGCGGGGAAGGGCTACAAGGAGATCCTGCGCCACTACTACAAGGCGACCCAGATCGCGCACTTGTAGCGGTGCGGACGGCCGCTCGGGCCGCGCGCCCGCTATTGACCCATGTGCGGCGACCGCCTATACTGCTCCGTCTGCGCTCGGAATCTCCATCGCGGGGTCGTAGTTCAGCTGGTTAGAACGCCTGCCTGTCACGCAGGAGGTCGCGGGTTCGAGTCCCGTCGACCCCGCCATTAGCATTCGAACGATGTAGCTGACGGATCCACAAGCACACCGGAGAGAACAGGTTGCGAGCGCCCCGTGAACGCGGGGCGCTTTCGTTGCTGAGAGGTTCGAAGACGATTGGGCCCGTTTATAGACCGCTCTGGAAGCACCAACCGGATCAGAAACCGGATCACCTCGCCGCCCATCGACTGCGGGCGAGCGCGTCAACTGACCGACGCCGTCGAACGGGAGCATTGATGCGGCCGGGAGAAGGGCGTATGCTGCCCAGTCACAGCTACTTAGTCGAACGGCCTCTGCCATCCGGATTCC
>DASVDZ010000090.1:0-23644 GCA_036380835.1 Candidatus Eiseniibacteriota bacterium
CGTCCTGCGCCCAGTAGCGGTCGCGGATCTCGCCGCGGCTCAGCTCGGTGAACGCGACGGGAGAGCCGCGCTCGGTGGCGCGCGTCGTCGTCACCTCGATACCCGGAAGCGGGAACGCGCGGGGGGTGAGGCGGATGGTGATCGTCGCGGCGGAGGCGAGGTCGTACGCCACAGTGTCGGGCTGGTAGCCGAGGCGGGACGCCACGAGGCGGCCCTGCTCCGCGGGCAAGCGGGCCAGGTGGAACGTTCCCGCGGCGTCGGTCGCGGTCTCGCGGACGAGCGCCGCCTCGGCGCCGATCGTGCGCACGCGGACGTCGGCCAGCGGGCGGCCGGTCGGGGCGTCGACGACCGTGCCGGAGAGGGTGGCCGCGAGCCCTACGTCGGTCGATACCGTGAGGTCGGGGGACTGGGCGCGCCCCGCGCTCGGCGCGACGCAGAGCGCGATCGCGAAGCAGAGCGTGGCCGCGAGGCAGGAGGCGAACAGGGCGGCGTGACGAAGCGAAGCGAAGCGGGACATCGAAGCCACCTTCCTTCCCGGGAACGAATCGGGCCGTCTCCAAGCGAGGGAGGCGGCCACGAAGGAACGGCTTCGTCGTCGTCCAGTTTCCCTACGCTGGCATGACCCAGATCAGGTTCTTAGGGTGTGATCTCAGGCCGGTATTCCGGCCACCCCTAACGGACCTCCGGAGCATGCGCCGTGCGGGGCGGGGTGTCAAGGGGAGCCCGCCGATTGCGCCCGGCCCGAGCGGTGGATAGACTCGCGCGCATGCCGGCGCCACGGAGCACCGCTCCCCGGAGGGAATTCGGATCGCTCGACTGGGCCCTTCCCGCCCTCGTGGCGCTCGTCCTCTCGATTCCCATGCTCCGGTACGGGTTCCTCTGGGACGACTACACGTTCCTGAACGAGGCCCGATCGTTCTCGCTGGGGAACCTCTCGCCCTTCCATCCCTCGATCGATCCGTTCTGGCGGCCGATCACGCGCGAGATCTACTTCGGCCTGATCGAGCGGTTCGGGGCCGGGGCGGCGGTCGTGGGGCATCTATTGAACCTCGTGGTGCTCGTCGCCGACGTATCCCTGCTCGTCCGCTTCGCCACGCCCATGCTCGGGCGCCGCGCCGCGTTCCTCGCGGGCCTCGTCTTCTCGGGTCTCGGCGCCCTCTCGTTCGTGGCCGGATGGGTGAGCGGGGCCCAGGACCTCCTGGCCATGTTCCTCGTGTTGCTCGCGCTGACGCTTCGGACCCGCGGAGCGACCGGCGCGGCGCTCGCGGCTTCCGTCGCCGCGCTCCTTTGCAAGGAGACGGCGGCGGTGTTCCTTCCGGTCGTCGCGTGCCTGTCGTGGATCGAGGGGAAGACCGAGCGACCCCGGGCCCGGGACGTCGCCCCGTACGCCGTGATCGGCATCGCGTGGGCCGCGATCCATCCCGGGATTCGCGGGCTGATCGAGCGCCGGTTCGGGGGGGCGGAACAGATGTACATCGGCGGCGTGGAGCCCGGGGAAGGCGGCCTTCACCTCCTACGCTACTTCTTGACGCTCCTCAACATTCCGCAGCCGGACCGGTCCGCGGCCTGGCTGCCGTGGATGGCTCCGCTGCTCGCCGCCGCGATCGTCCTCGTGATCGCCGGCATCCGCCTCGCGAATTCCCTGCCCGCCGCCCGCCGGGCATCCGGCGCGTGGCCGAGGAATCGCGTCGTGGCGGCGTCCCTGTACATGACGGTCGTGCCGGTCCTCTTCACCGCCGCGTTCGTGCGCATCTGGCAACCGTACTACACCGCCATCGGCGGCATCGGACTGTCCATGCTCGCGGGCGCCTGGCTGGTGCGACAGAGGACCGCCGTCACGGCGGCGATCCTCGTCGCGTTCGTCGTTCTCGGGGTGCGCGCCCGGAGCCAGGCGTTCGATCCCGACATGCTGACCGAGCGAAATTTCGAGAGCGCCGGGGCGGCGCTGGCCAAGCTCGAACGCGGATTCCGATCGCTCCACGCCCGCCTGCCCGCGGACTCCCGCGTCGTCCTGTCGACGCAGGTGGGCGACGTCGTCCACACCCACCTCTTCAAGCTCCAGGTGCTCCGCCAGTGGTATCGCGACGCGTCGATCCAGACCCTCCCGCCCGACGCGCGAAGGACGCGGCGACGTCCGGAGCGCTTCTTCCTCGTCACGCCGCGCCTCGACGTGGCGGAGATCGACCCGTCGCGGTTCGCGTTCACGCCGGCGGGGCTGCCGGTCGAGTACTCCTGGGCGGAGTGCGCCTTCCGCGGCTACGCGCTCGGCCTCTACGCCTCCGGGGACGTGGCGGGCGCGACGGCGATGCTCACGGGAATGCCGGAGGTCAACGAGCCGATCCGGAACAGCCACCATCGCTTGGCGGCGGCGCTCCTCCTCGCGGCCGGGCGGCGCGAGGAAGCGGAGCGATTGCTCGCGCCGCTCGACTCGCTTCCCCGGGACTACGCTCTGGCGAACGTCGCCGCGTTTCTCGCCGAGCCGATGCCCGGCGAGCCGATCGACGGTTCCGTGCTGAGAGCGTTCGGCTTCGACGTCGGGGATCGCGAGGCATGGCTGACCCTGGCGCGCTGGTCCGCGGAGAACGGGCGTCCGGAGGCGGGGCTCCGATACGTCGGCGCGCTCCTGAAGGTGGATGCCGGGAATGCCGAGGCGGCGGCGCTTCGGGAGCGACTCCGGCAAATGCAGCGGCAGGAGGTCACCTTCCCGCTCGAGGACGCGCCTCCCCTCGCGCCGCGCGCCTGACAGGGACCCGCCGGGCGGCGGGCCCTCCGCCCCCTACTGCGTCGCGAACGCCGCGGGATCCGACCGATCCACCTTGCCGTCCGTCAGGCGCACGGTGAGCCGCCAGTGATAGGCCGTCTGGGGCGCCAGCCGGGAGCGCAGGGCGGGCGGAATCGTCCACGACGCCGTCTCGAGCGGCGGGCTCGTGAAGAGCGACTCGTCCTCGGCGGTCATGACCGTGACCTCGTAGTCCTTCGCCGCGGCGATGGGCGACCACTCGAGGCGCACGCGGTCGGGGTCGGAGCGCATCGAGCGCATCTCGTAGATGATGGGGCCGCGGTTGGGAGGCGTCGGGACGGGGGGTCCGTGGTCGGGGCCATGCTCGGTGCTGAAGCCAAGGTAGAGTCCGGCCGAGCCCACGACCAGCGTGAGCGCGCCGATCCAGAGAAGCGTCTTCAGATCGCGTCGGTTTGCCATCGTTCCCTCGACGGTGATACGCTCCGCGCGGCAACGTCCCTGTTTCTACCTCACCATAGCACGAGCGCCAGTAGAACCGCATGCCAACCGCCGTCATCCTGGCCAACGGAACGCCGCCCTCGCTCGCGACGATGGAGCGCCACCTGAGCCGCGCGTCGCTCTTCGTCTGCGCGGACGGCGGAGCGAACGCGGCGCGGCTCCACGGCCTGAAGCCCCACGCCATCGTGGGCGACTTCGACTCGGTGACGCCGGCAACGCTCGCCCACTTCGCCGACGTCCCGCGGGTGAAGGACGACGACACCGAGCGCCCCGACACCGAGAAGGCGCTCCGCTACGTGCTCGACCGCGGCCCCTTCGTCGAGATCGTCCTCCTCGGCGCGAGCGCGGGGCGGCTCGACCACGTGGTCGGGCACGTCTCGCTCCTCCGGCGCTACGCGGGCCGCGCGCCGCTCGTGCTGGAGGACGACCAGTCGCGCGCGTGGATCGCGAGCGGCGCGGTCTCCCTCGACTACCCGGCGGGGACCGTGATCTCGTTCTTCGGCGTCGGGACGCCGGCGGAGGGCGTGACCACCGAGAATCTCCGCTTCGCGCTCCGCGACCGCCGCCTCGAGCTGGGAGAGCAGGACTCGCTCTCGAACGTCGTGACCGCCCGGCCGGCGCGGATCACGATCGGCTCAGGAAGTCTCCTCGTCTTCGTGGTCAACCGGCCGTAGCCGCGCGGGGCAAGGAGAGCGTCACCGTCGTCCCCAGCCCATCGCCGGGGCTCTCGAGGCGCACCGCGCCGCCCATCATGTCCACCAGCTCCTTCACGATCACGAGCCCCAGCCCCGTGCCGCCGTACTTCCGCGTGGTCGACGTGTCCCCCTGCGAGAACTTCCGGAAGAGCCGCGCCCGCTTCTCGGGATTGATGCCGATGCCGGAGTCGCTGACCGCGATCTCGATGAAGGGCGACCCTTCCGATCCCTCGACGAAGACGCCGACGAGCCCCTCGGGCGTGAACTTGATCGCGTTCGCGAGCACGTTCACGAGCACCTGGCGGAGCCGCGCCTCGTCCGCCGTGACCCGGAGCCCGTCCGGCACCGGCCCGAACGTGAGCGTGAGCCCCTTGTCGCGCGCCTGCACTTCCATGCTCCGCTCGACTTCGGCGAGGAGCGGGCCGAGCGCGAAGTCGGCGCACTCCACCTGGAGGCGCCCGGCCTCGATCCGGGACAGGTCGAGCACGTCATTGATCAGGTTGAGGAGGTTCCGGGCGCCGTTCGACGCGTGGGTCAGGAGCTCGTTCCGCTCCTCGTCGCTCTCCACGAGGCCCTCGATCACGAGGTTCAGGAACCCGATGATCGAGTTGAGCGGGGTCCGGAGCTCGTGGCTCGTGTTCGCGAGGAACTCGTTCTTCAACCGATCGGCCTCGCGCAGCTCCTGGACGAGGCCCTCGAGCTGCTCGTTCGTCTCCTGGAGCTCGGCCCCCTGCTCCCGGACCGATTGGAGGAGCGACAGGTTCTGGATCGCGGTCCCGAGCTGGTAGCTCACGGCGCGCAAGAGGTCGGAATTTCGCGTGGAGAGCTTCTCCCCCTCGACGGAGAGGAGCGACATGACGCCGACGACCTCGTCGCGCGCGAGGAGCGGTACGTGGACGACCGTGGCGATGCTCCGGTCGAGGAGCTCCGACTCGGTGACCTGCTCGCCGCTCTGGATCGCGTGAAGGACGCCGGGGTTGATCGCGTCGGGGATCATGTGCGGCGAGAGGTGGAGCGACTGGTTCAGGTACGACGCTTCGGCGGCGAGGGCGAGCGAGGAGTGCGCCCCCTCGTACCGGAAGATCCAGCAGGCGTCGATCTCGAGCCCCTCCACGATCTCTCTCGCCGCGACCGAGAGCATCGCCTGCGGGTCCGAGCTCGAGCCGGTCGCCACCGCAAGGGACGCGAACGCGGCCAGCTCCGCCGCGCGGCGACTCGACTCGGACTCGATCCAGCGCTGGTGGCCCAGCTCGAGCACGGTCGCGACGTACCGGACCGCGGGACCGGGCTCGGGGGTCCCCGCCGACGCCGAAGCCGCGCCGACGGGCGTGATCGTGACCATCATCGGGCTCGACTCGCCGAGCGACGTCCGGATGTCGAGCTCGCCGATCCACCGGCCCGAGTGGTCGATGTCGGCGAAGATCCGGTCCTCGAGGTCGAGCGGCGCGTCGTTCGAAAGGAACCGGCGGAAGGGAGATCCGTGGAGGATCGCGGGCGTCAAGCCGGTGGCGTCGGCCAGCGCGTCGTTCGCCCGCACGATCGCGCGGTCGGCCGAGAGCAGCATGATGCCGATCGGGGCGCGCTCGAAATGCTCGCGCCAGAGGGCGGCGGTCAGGATCTCGGTTCCGGTCGAGGGATCGGTCTTCGACGACGACATGCGCGGCGGTTCCTCCCGTGGCGGGCCCCCGCGGGCGCCCGGTATGCACGTATCGGCGTCCCGGGGGCCGTTCTGGAGGACTTGGAGGCGCTCCGCCTTCGCTTTACCGGCGCTCCGGGGGCGGCTATGCTGCCGTGGAAACAGAAGTTGGCCGGCCTCGCGCCAGGGATGGAGGGATCGGAGATGACCAAGGTCACCGCGGGCGTGCTCACGGGGATCGCGCTCGGCGCCGCGCACGGGCTGGCCATGGGGTGGGGCGAGCCGCGCGCGTTCGAGGTCTTCACGATGGTCCTGGGACGGGCCTCCCAGGGAATCATCAACGGGGTACTCGCCGCCTACGTCACCCCGGGTCGCACCCCGGTCTGGCGCGGGATCCTCCTCGGCGGCGCGATCGGGCTCGTGCTCGGCGGCGTGGCCGGGATCCACGGCCGGAACTGGCTCCAGACCATTCCCGCGGGCGGGCTGATCGGCGGCGCGTGCGGCGCCGCGACGGCGAGGGCGGGGCGCACGCGCCCGGCCCGCTGACCCGTCACTTGGCCGGCTTGGACGACGAGCCGGCCGCCTCCTTCGGCTCGTTCCCCACCGCGACCCGCGTGTAGGCGTCCGGCTTCAGGTACTTCCGGAGCGCCGCCGCCACTTCCGCGGCGGTGACCTTCCGGAGCTGCTCGGGATAGCGGTCGGCGAACTGGTAGCCGAGCCCCGCCATCTCGTAGAAGCCGAGGCGGTACGCGACGTCCGCGTCCTCCTGCGCCCCGAGGTAGTAGCGGGCGAGGATCTTGTCGACGGCGGTCTTCACGTCGGCGTCGGTGATCGGACCCTTCACGAACGACGCGACGTCGTCCAGCACGCCGCGCGAGGCCATGTCCCAGTTGGATGGCGTGACGCCCATCTCGTTCTGCACCGACGCCTGCCCCAGCCGGTCCACCATGTAGAACCAGGAGCGGTAGGCGACTCCCTTCTCGTAGACGTACTTGAAGAAGAGGCGGTCGCCGATCAGGCTCACGCCGGTCCGGAGCGCCACGTAGTCGGGGTCGAGGATCGAGCATCCGATCCAGCCGGTGTTGTACGTGATCTGCTCCTGGTCCTTCGGCACGAACGCCGCGTTCGTCGCCGCCGGCGCCTCGTCCTTGACGCCGCCCACGACGGCCGGGGCCCCCTTCGGGATCGTCCCGAGCGTCTTTCGGGCCATCGCGAGTACCGCGTCCGAGTCGAAGTCGCCGACCACCGACACGACGAGGTTCGATCCGCAGAACATCGTCTCGTACGCCTTCCTCAGGTCGGCCGTCGTGATCTTCGCGAGCGAGGCCTCGTCGCCGATCGTCGCGCGCCGGTAGGGCGAGCTCTTGTAGAGCGCCTGCGCGAACCGGACGTTCGTGAATTCGAACGGCCGGTCTCCGAGGCTCTTCACCTGCTGGGTCAGGTCCTCTCGAACCTTCGCGACCTCGGTCGCCGGAAAGGTCGGCGCGGTCAGCACGGCGCGATAGAGGTCCCATGCCTTCTCGAGGGCGGAAGAGGGAGCCTGCCAGCTCACCGAGGCGTAGTCCGCGCTCCCGCCCGACGTGAGGCGCATCCCGAGCGCGTCGGCGCGATCGGAAATGTCGCGCGCGGTCATCGATCCCGCGCCTCGCACGAGGAGGGCCGCGGCCATGTTGGAGACGCCCGCCTTCCCGTCGGGCTCGATCCATTGCCCTCCCCGGCCGAGGGTCGTCACCGCGACGATCGGGATCGCGTGATCCTCCTTGAGGAGGAGCGTCAGGCCGTTCGGGAGCGTCTCGCGACGGGGGGCGGCCGCGGCCGCGACGGTCGTCCCAGCGCCTCCGGCCGGCCACGCGCCCTTCCACGCGTCGACCATGGCGCGCACGTCGGCCTCGCCCGGTCCGCCGCTCGCGTCGGCGGGCCGCACGACCGAGTAGGACGCGAGGTCGGGGCCGAAGTAGCGGCGCGCGACGCGCCGCACGTCCTCCGCCGTCACGCTCTGGATCAGCTTGGGCCAGAGCGCCGCCACCGAGGCGTCCGCCATCAGGCCGAAGAGGCAGAGCCGCTCGGCGCGCGCGAAGTGCGTCTGTGCCGCGAACGCGTCGTCGTTGACCAGCGCGGTCTTCACGCGATCGAGCTCCGCCTGGGGCGTCGGCTCGGTCGCGAGGCGCGTCAGCTCGTCCCGGACGATCCCGAACACCTTCGCCTCGTTCGCCGGGGGCATCTGCGCGTTGATCGTGAACATCCCCGGATCCTTCCGGACCTCGAGGTCCGCGCTCACGTCGGTGACCAGGTTCTGCTTGTCCTTGAGCGCGTGGTAGAGGCGCGAGGAGTTGCCGTGGCCGAGGAGGGAGGCCACGACCGTCAGCGCCGGCGCGTCGGCGTCGCCGTAGGGAGGGACGTGGAACCCGACGATCGTCCACGTGTTCGGCGTCTTCATGCTCTCGACGCCCATCCGGAACTCGCCCTGCGGCTTCTCGACCAGGCCCTGCTCGAAGCTCGACTTGCCGCGCGCGTAGGCCGCGAACGCGCGCTCGATCTTGGCGCGCATCGCCCGCGGCTCGAAATCGCCGACCGCCGAGAGGATCATCTGGTTCGGCACGTACCGCTCCGCGTAGAACGTGCGGAACGTCGCGAGCGACGCGTGCTCGATCACGTCCTTGAGCCCGATCGTGTCGCGCTTGTACGGGTGGTCGTGGAACATGAGGTGCTCGATCTGGTAGTAGACCTTGTAGTCGGGCCGGTCTTCGCCCTGGTTGTACTCCTCCATCACCACCTGGCGCTCGCGGTCGACCTTCGCCTGCGTCAGCTTGAGGCCCATCCACGCATCCACCGAGCGCCAGAGCGCCTCATCCAGGTTCGCGGCCGGCGCCGTGAAGCCGTAGCAGGTGTAGTCGTTGGTCGTGTAGCCGCCGCTCTCCTCGCCGATCCGCTGCATCTGCTTCCGGAACTCGAGCTCGTTCTGCCGCACGGAGCCGCCGCGGAAGATGAGGTGTTCGTAGTAGTGGCTGAGGCCTGAGAGGGTCGGGTCCTCGGTCCGGCTGCCGCCGTTCACGAAGATGCAGACGCCGACGAGAGGCTTGGAGTGGTCCTCCTGCATCAGGAGGGTGAGGCCGTTCGGAAGGACCTCTTTCACGACCGCCGAGGACGGCTGGGCGGCCACGCGGAGCGGAGTCGCGACGACGAAGAGGAGCGCGAGCGCCGCGGCCAGGCTCCCCCCCAGGATGCGGAACGGTCGACGGTGCATTCGATCCCCCCTCAACGCTTTTTCGATTCGATCATGCCGGCGATCTCACCCGGCTCGGGAAAGCGGCCGGCGGACTTCTTCGAGAAGATGACCGCTCCATCGACGCTCACTTCGAAGATTCCCCCGTGTCCGGGGATCAGCGTGGCGTCGAGGCCCAACCGTTCCTTCAGCTCGTCCGCCACCCGGGCGGCTCTAGGCTGATAGCTTCACTCGGTGCAGTAACGGATCTCGAGCTTCATGTGTCCTCCCGGGGAAATGCGCCGCGGCGCGGCGCCACGGCGATTCTCCGCCCCGGGGAGGGGCGTGTCAAGGCGAGGGGGCCGGCGCCGCCACGGCGCGTCGTCCGCCGGGGAGCGCGAGGAGCCCGAGCCCCGTTCCGATCCAGACGATCTCGCGCAGGCGGATCACGATCACCGTGAAGACGGCCAGCGTCGGATCGAGCCCGAGGAACCGGAAGAGGAGGTAGAGGCCCCCCTCCCTCGCCCCTACTTCGAAGGGGAAGAAGAAGAGAAGGTTGAGAAGGAGCGTCGAGAGGCCGCCGACCAGGAAGGTCATCCAGAGGGGTTCCGGGGCGCCGACGCTGATGAAGACGAGCCAGAACTCCAGGGTGGCGACCGCCCGGCCGAGGAGATCGGCGAGCACCGCGAGCGCGAGGCGCGCGGGGCGTTCCCGGGCGAACGCCGCCGCCGCCGCGTCCACGCCCTCGACGGAGCCGGAGCCCACGCCGAACGAGGCGGCGAGCGCTCGTACCGGGGGCACGCGCTCGAGGAGGCCCCACGCGGGAAGGAGGAATCCGCGGCGCCAGACCGCGATCACGAGGATCGCGAGCGCCGCGACGACCACGCCGACCACGAACGCTGCCGCCCGGATCGTCCCGGGCCCGCCGAGCGCCGTCCGGGGAAGGAGGATCGCCGCGACCAGGGCCGCGAGGAGCCAGAGGGCGAGGTGACTGAGCGTGTGAACCAGGTTGAAGGCGAGCACGCTCCCCGCTGCGCGCTTCCCCCCGACAGCGTCCGAGACGGCGGCCGCCTTGTAGGGCTCGCCTCCCCACGCGAGGACCGGCGTCAGGTAGTTGAGCGCGAAGCCGGTGATCGAGTGGCGGTAGAGCGTCGCGAAGCCAGGGCGCCCAGGCGCCCCGTCGAGGGTGATCCACCAGGCGGCGGCGTAGGCCGCGTAGACGAACCCCCAGAGGGCGAGGATCGGGACGAGCATCCAGCCCATCCGCGCGCCGTCCTCGAGAAGCGCCTGGACCCCGACGCGCGCGATCAGCCAGACGAAGAGCGCGACGCCCGCCGCCAGGATCAGGAGGCGGAGGGCGCGACTCACGCGACCGAGGCCCTCTCGCGCGGCTCGGGGACCGCCGACGCGTACGCGCGTTCGAGCACGCCGGCCACCGACGCCACGTCGCTCAGGGCGGCCTCGCTCGCAGGGGACGGCCCCTCGCCCGAAGCGGCGTCCATGCAGTCGACGAACCGCTCGAATAGATCCGCGAACCAGTACGGGTAGGACGACTTCTGAAGCTCGCGGCTCATGTCGCGGCGCTCGCTCCCGGTCTCCGAGTCGAGGATCAGCTCTCCGCCCACCCAGGCCACGGTTCCGCGCTCCCCGAGGAACCGGATCGAGGTCTCACGGCCCCAGCCAGCCCATGTCAGGAAGAGCGTCACGACGCGGTCGGGATATTCGAGCAGGAGATGCACCGTGTCCTCCACGTCGTACGTCGCGTGCCGGAGCGTGGCGGTCCAGGCCCGAACGCCGGCCGGCGGGCCCGCGAGATCCTGGATGAGATAGATCCAGTGGGTCCCGTGGTCGACGAGGACGCCGCCCCGACTCTCCGCGCCGCGCCCGCGCCACGCGCCGGGCTCCCCCGCGGTCCCCGGAGCGCCCGCGGCGCCGGGGTCGGCGTGGGCGCGGACGACCGCGATCTCGGCCGCGTGCCAGCGGCCGATTCGCCCCGCCTCGAGCCACGCCCGCGCCTGCCTCCAGGCGGGATTATACCGGTACTGGTGGCACGGCACGACCACGCGGCCGGACGCCCGCGCCGCGCGCGCGATCCGCTCCGCCTCCCCCCGGTCGACCGCCACCGGCTTCTCGCAGAGGACGTGACGGCCCGCCTCGAGCGCCCGGAGCGTCAGCTCGACGTGGGACGCGGTCGCGGTGCAGACGTCCACGAAGTCGATCGGCCCGAAACGCGCGAGGTCCTCGAATCGCGGGACGATCGGGATCCCGCCGAGCGGCTCGATCGCGGGGCGCGGATCGACCGCGGCGACGACGGCGACCCGCTCGCGGAGGAGCCGCGAGACGGCGAACGCGGGGAGGTGCGCCGACCGCGCGATGTTGCCGGCGCCGAGGATCGCGCCGCGGTAGACGCGCGGGGCGATCACAGCGCGGCCGCCTCCGCGGACCGGGGCGCGGCGCGATGGAGGAGGAGCGAGGTCCGCTCGTAGCGGAGCGTGAGCGCGACCATGACGGCCGTCAGCGGCACGAGGGTGATCCAGAGGAAGCCGCGCACGCCGCCGAGGACCGGCAGGAGCGCGAGGAGCGCGAAGCGGATGTTGTGCCCCAGCCACGCGCAGTGGCCGACGGCGGCGCGCTGCCGCGAAGCGAACGCCTCCCGGCGGATCGCCGTCGCCGGCGCGTCCGGCCGGGCGCGGCGGCTCTCGCGCACGAGGGCGAAGGTCTCCGGAAGGAGCCGCGCCACGCGATTCGCGTAACCGGCGTAGAGCGCGAGCGCGACGCGGCGACCGCGCCCGCGCGGCCTCAAGCGCGCGACCCGCTCGGGCAGGTCGACCGTGCGCCGCTCCGCGCCGGTCAGTTCGAGGTAGGTCTGGCGGATGCCGTCGGTGGCGGTCGCCTGGAACGAGTGGGCCACGCCGGCGGCGAGGACGAGGGACGCGCCGGCCGGGTCGTGCTGGAAGACGCCGAGTCGGATCACGAGGTGGACGTAGAAGTTCGCCCATCGCCCGTTGTCGGACAGCCCGTCGAGGATGCGCCCCCACTTGGACGACGTGCCGCGGAAGCGCGCGAGCTGGCCGTCGGCGCTGTCGAAGACGTCGGAGACAACGAAGAGGAGGAACCCGACGAAATTGACCCCGGGATCCCGATAGACGAAGAGGTGTCCCGCGAGGAGTCCGATCCCGAGGGCCCAGAGGGTGACCTGGTCGGCGGAGACGCGCGTGCCCGCGAGCGCGCGAACCACGACCGCGCCGAGCGGCCGGAAGAACTTGAGGTCGACCCACTCCTCGACGGCGTCGTGCTTAGAGAGCGAGCCGGTCGCAGGCTTCACGCAGCACCCCCTCCAGGATCTCGAGCGCCTCCATGGCCTCCTCCTCGCGGATCACGAGCGGCGGATTGATGCGGACCTCCGGGTTGTAGATCATCGCCAGCACGCCCCGTTCGAGCGCGCGATCGAAGATCCAGCGCGTGGTCTTCTTGTCGAGCAGCGTCCGCGTGCCGGGGACCACGAGGTCCATGCCGATCAGGAGCCCCTTCCCTCGCACGTCGCTGACGATCGGGATCGTCGCCTCCCACCGCCGCATGGCGCCGAGCATCTTCGCCCCGAGGTCCCGGGAGTGGTCGACGAGGCGCTCCTCGACGATCGTCTCGATCGTCGCGCGCGCCGCCGCCGCGGCGAGCGGATTGCCGCCGTAGCTCGAGGAGCTGCCGCTCGGGTTCGCGAACGGCTTCGCGAAGGCCACCGGCTCCCGGATGATGAGCCCGCTCATCGGGAATCCGCCGCCGAACCCCTTCCCGACCGCAATCACGTCGGGGACGACGCCGTCGTGCTCCACGGCGAACATCTTCCCGGTGCGGCCGAAGCCGGTGATCATCTCGTCGCAGATCAGGAGCGCCCCGATCTCGTCGGCGACGCGCCGAAGGACGCGCAGGTAGCCGGGCGGCGGCACGATGTTCCCCGCTGTTCCCTGGATCGGCTCGACCAGGATCGCGGCGATCTGGCCGGCCGTCTCGGTCTCGATCTTCCGCTTCAGGAACTCGACGCAGTGCCACTCGCACGCCGGGAACTCCCGGGCGAACGCGCACCGCGCGCACGAGGCGTAGGGGGAGGAATAGGCGCCGGGCATGAGCGGCCCGAGCCCGTGCTTGAACGATCCGCTCAGGAGCGGCAGCACGCCGCCCGTCTTTCCGTGGAAGCCACCCCAGAAGCCGACGATCTCGCTCTTCCCGGTGTGCGACTTGGCGAGGCGCACGGCGGCCTCGATCGCCTCGGCGCCGCTGCTGTAGAACTGCGTGCGGTTCAGGTCGCCCGGGGCGAGCGAGGCGAGGAGCCGAACGAGCGCGGCGCGGTTCTCCGTGGTGAAGCTCCCGACGTGGACCCGCGCCAGCTGGCGCGCCATCGCCGCCACGTACTTCGGATGCGCGTAGCCGAGGCTCGCGACGCCCACGCCCGCCAGGAGGTCGATCATCCGGTTCCCGTCGGCGTCGATCAGGATCGCGCCCTCGCCGTGATCGATGCAGAGGCGGCTGAAGAGGGCCACGCTCTGCGTTCCGGGCGCCAGGTGCGCGGCCTCCGCCTCGAAATACCGCCGCGACTCGACCCCCGGCAGCTCCGCCACTTCACGAACGCTCATTCCATTCCTCTCTTTCGCGTGACTTCACGTCGGACGTACTCGGTGATCGCGAGCGCCGCCTCCTCGCGGCACGGCGCGAAGCTGGGCCAGTCGTTGAGATCGATCAGCACGGGCGAGGCGGGATCCGGAACGGCGACGTCGCCGCCGAAGACGTCGAGCCCGACCGCGCGCGCCGCGCGGAAGACGAGGTCGCGGAGGCGCTCCTCGTCCGGCGCGACGGACGCGGGCCCGTCGCGCGGCGGATAGCAGCGGAAGAAGGTGCCGTCGGCGACGGCGTAGAACTTGTAGACCGGCCCCGGCACGTGGCGCTGGAGCGCGACCCACGGCACGCCGCGCTCGGCGAAGGCGCGCATCGCGGCGCCCACGCCGCCCGCCTCGACGGCGACCACGTCCTCCGGCCGCTCGGCGTGGACGTCGCCCCGCTTCACCCAGAGACAGACGCGCCTCCCCGCCAGCTCCTCGAGCGCCGCGGGAGGCGGCGGGTCCCCTTCGGCGGGAAGGATGATCGTGGGCGGAAACGGGATGCCGCGGTCGCGGAGCGCCCCGACCAGCCGGTGGCGATGGCATCGGAGCACGCTGGTGGCCCGGTTGGCCACGACCGCCCCGTCCAGCTCGAGCGGCGCCAACTGCTCGGACGCGAGCGGCCCCTGCGCCATGTTCAGGTAGAGCGCCGCGGCGGGGAGGTGCCCGCGCTCCACCTCCGACTCGAGCACGCGGTCGACGTCCCAGCCGCCGCGCTCGAGCCGCGCCACGACCGCGTCGAGGATGGCCTGGTCGTTCGCCAGGTGCTGGAGCGGCGAGTAGGTGGGATTCCGATAGATGGCGACGAGTCGGCGCATGGCTATTCCCGGGGGACTCCGCTGGGAACGCCGCCGGGGAGCGCGCCGCCGAGGAGCGCCGCGGCGAGCGCGAGGTCGGACGCGCGATCGACGTCGATGATCCGTTCGACGTCCACGGCGTCGACGCGGATCCCCCGCTCGAGGAGCCACGCGAGGAAGCCGCGCATCCGGTCGGCGCCCGACGCGGCCGCCTCCGCGGCCAGCGGTCTCACCTCGGGGGCGAAGGCGTAGACGCCGCCGGTCACGCGCCCGGATGGAGACGCCTCGGCCGCGAGGCGCGTCACGCGCCCCGACGCGTCGACCGCGGCGTGGAGCGCCCCGTCGCCCGTCGTGAACGGCGTGACCGCGATCGCCGCCGCCGCGCCGCCGTCGAGCGACCGGCGGCACGCGGCGAAGAGGCGGCGCCAGTCGGCGTCCCGCATCACGGTGTCGACCATGGAGCAGAAGACCGGGCCCGGCGCGAGGACGTCGAACCCGCGGAGGAGCGTATGGAGCGACGACGGCGTCCGCGCGGGCACGCGCTCGAAGTCGGGCCACGGCGCGGCGGCGGTCTCCAGCCCGAGGTTCGGGCAGGGCCGCGCCGCCTCGAGCGCCGGGAGCAGGTCCTCGCGGAGCACCGCGGTCACCGTGGCGCACCCGAGCGCGCGCATCGTGGCGGCGAGACGGACGACCTGGGGGACGCCGCCGATCCGGACCAGGGCCTTCGGCTCGGATACGCCGTCCCGGGCGAGGCGCGAACCATCGCCCGCGGCGAGGATCAGTCCGTGCATGAGGCGAGCGCGGATTCCAGGTCTACGAATCGTGGGACGCGCGCGGTCGGAGCCTCGGGAAGCGGGAATTCGCGCTCGGCGGGCGCCACCCAGCAGGCGCGGAGCCCCATCCGAAGCGCCGGCGCGATGTCGGCGACGGGGTTGTCACCCACCATCCACGCGTTCCCGCCGTTCGCTCCGAGCGCGCGGAGCCCTTCCGCGAAGATTCGCTCGTCGGGCTTCGCGACCCCGAATCGGCCGGAGTCGACGACGGCGTCGAAGCAGTGGAGGAGGCCCAGCTCCTCGAGGCATGGCTCGAGATTGCCGGTGAAGTTGGAGATGGCCGCGACGCGATGGCGGCGGGCGAGGCGTTCGAGGATTGGGAGGTTTCGAGCCGCCGTCGCGGCGGCGTCGACGCGGAAGCGTTCGGCGACCCGCGCGGCGTCCACGCGGCCCGCGTCCGGCAGGCGGCGAAGGATCGCCTCGGTCAGGCCGTGGACGGTCTCGCGGAACCCGAGCGAGCGGATTCCCGGAGACGCGCCGAACGCCTGATGGCCGTCGTGGAACGCCGCGTCGAACTCGGGAGCCGGGGCTTCGCCGCCCTGCTCCCGATACGTGGCCAGCAAGCGCGGCACCCAGTGCACGCCGTCGGCATCAAGGGTGCCACCGAAGTCGAGCAGCAGGACATCAGGCCTACGGTGCCGCGATGAGACCGCTCCGTCCGGAGCCGCCTCGAACAAGGGACCTCCACCGTACAGCGGGGAAGCCGGGGTCTTGTGTCCGGTAAGGATGCCGAAACCGGTGCGACATCCGCAATATGTCTGTTCGAGCCGAAATGTTCCCGGCGGACACCCGAATCAGGAGCCGGCGCTACCACCAGGGGTGGATTCCCGCCAGGTCGAGGCTGACCAGCCAGCGGACGTCCCAGGGACGGTCTCCCCGGGCCGGTCGGCTCACCCAGACCGGCGCGGCGAAGAGGACCGGTCCATAGCGATACGACACCCCGAGGTCGGCCAGGTCGTTGCCGGAGCCCGAGAAGGGGGGCATCCCGCCGTCCTGGAGGCGACCGAGGTCGCCGAAGGCGGCGACGGGGAGCCCCGCGGGGGCCACCTCGACGTTCAGCGCCGCGAGGCGCCGGCCGAGCGCGGCGCGGCCGGCGAAGCCGCGGATCCCGCCGCCCCCCTCGACGAAGAAGTGGTCGTACGACCGGAGCGGGCCCCGGTCGTTCCAGTAGAAGCGGTCGAGCGCGTCGAGCCGGCTCCCCTCGCCCGCGTCGAACAGGGCCTCCCGACGGGTCCGGGGCGACGCGTATCCCGCGATTCCCCGCCACGTGATCGACGTGCGGCCCCCATGGAAGGGGCGGAGCTCCTGCTGGAACGTGGCGGAGGCGCGGGCGTAGGAGCGCGTCGCCGCGCGGTCGAAGGGGTCGTCGCCCCCCAGGAGCGCGAGATCGAGGCGCTCTTGGTGGCGGTAGCCGACGGCTTCGAGGGTGTATCGCGCGTCCACGTTGAGCGTCCGCCCGGGCGACCAGTAGGCGGGATCGACCGGCGCCAGGTCGTAGCGGTTCCGGTATCGCACGCCGACTTCCCAGGTGCGCCAGGGGTGGAGCCGGCCCGGCGCGGTGGCCCAGTTGCCGAGCGTCGCCTCGGCGCGGAAGAGCCCCTCGTCGCGCGCGAGGAGCGCGCGCGCCGTGCCGCGGGCGCCGAGCGCGGGGACGAGCCGCCAGGCCCCCGCGCGCCAGGCCGTCGCGCCATGCTCGGTTCCGACGTTCCATCCACCCTCGAAGCCGACCACCCCCCTCGGCACGTCGCGCGACGGGAGGTACCGCCCCTCGAGCCACCCGCCGAGCCGCGTCCCCTCGTCGGCGCCGTGCCAGAAGGTGGGGCCGTAGAGGACGGTGATCGCGTCGGTCTGGGGGAAGTCGTAGAACGGACGAAAGCGCATCGGCACGAGGCCGGTCGCGTTGTCGAGGCGCCAGCGCTCGGCCACGTCGTGCCGCGGATCGAGCGTCGCCCCGACGAGGCGCGCGCCGCTCTCGAACGTCACCGCCGTACTCCGATCGTGGAGCGTCGCGCGCGTCTCCTGGCGCGTGCCGTCGGCGAAGCGCGCCTCGACGGCGACGCTCGGCTCCATCGCGCCGCCGCGCCTAACGGAGACGACCGAGCGGTAGCCCGCGCCCGACCGTTCCGTGCTCGTTCCGGCGATCCCGAAATCGGGAAGGTCGGTCGTCTCCGTCCATTCGTGGAAGAAGGCGGCGAAGTCGCGCCCCGACGCCTCCTCCGCGGCGCGGATCACGTCGGCCGGCCGCGGGTGGCGCCAGAGGTTCTCGCGGTAGTACCGGTGCAGGAACGCCGCGAACGTCGAATCGCCCAGCTCGCCGCGCAGCGCGCGGAGCATGCAGACCGTCCGGCTGTAGGACGCCTCGTCGTACTGCGGGTAGCTCGCGAACGCCTCCGCCGGGAGCGACGTGGGCCGGTCGTCGCGGACGATGGAGCGCGCCAGCACGGTCGTCTCGTCGAACGTGAAGGCGCGCCGGGGCGAGAGCCAGGGGAGCCGCGCCTCGTAGCGGAAGAGCCCGCGCGGATACTTGGAGTCCGAGTAGTCGTCCTCGATCCACTGGGCGAACCCCTCGTCGAGCCAGGCGTGCGCGCGCTCGTCGTTCGCGATCATGCCGTAGAACCAGTTGTGTCCCAGCTCGTGCGCGATCGTGTCGTCGAGGTTGTCGAAGAGCCCGCCCGCCATCTCGGGCTCGTTCATGATCAGCATCGGGTATTCCATCGCGCCCCCGCCGCACCAGGCCTCCGTGGTGGTGAACCGCGGCCACCGGTACGGCCCCGCGACGCGCGCGTGGTGGCGCATCGCGTCCACGACGAACCGCTTCGAGTCGCGCCAGTCGTCCTGGTCCTGGCGGAAGGAGAGCGAGCGGATCGCGATCCCCTCCCAGGTCGTGTCGGCGCGCACGTATCGCGGCGAGGCGACCCACGCGAAGTCGTGGACGCGCGAGGCGCGGTAGCGGAGCGTCTTCATCGAGGGGAGCACGGTGTCGCCCGGGGCCGCGGTCACGGCCAGGGCCCGGATGGTGTCGACGATCGCCGTGTCGCGCGCGGCGAGGATCAGCCGGAGCGGGCGCGCGCCGCCCGCCGGGTCGGCCTCCTGGCGGTCCCCCCGCGCGCCGTCGCTCCAGAGGTAGCCGTAGTGGACCGGCGCGCGGCGCGGCACGCGGATCGAGGACGGCGTGCCTCGCGGCACGATCTCCCGCACGGCGGAGCCGTCCACGGCGCTCGCCAGATCGGTCTCGACCCAGAGGCGGCCGGACGGCCACCGGCCGGCCAGCGAGTCGGCGGTGACCGCGCTCACCGAGACGGTGACGCTGTCGTCCGGCGTCTCGTCGTCGGCCAGGGGAATCTCGTCGTCCCCTCCCGACGCGCCGGCCAGGACGCCGGTCGCGCCCACCCAGTAGCGGTCGGGCAGGGTGATCGCCACGTCGAATTCGCCGAAGTCGCCGTAGAACTCGGCCATGTAGTGGAACGGATCGGGGTGCCAGCCGCCCTCGTCGTAGACGACCATCTTCGGATACCACTGCGAAACCGAGTAGTCGTCGTGCGTCCGGCCGAGGCGGTCGAAGTGCTTCGGCACCTGCACGGCGAACTGGAGCGCGAGCGTCACCGAGTCCCCCGGAGCGAGCGGGCGCGGGAGCGCCACCGCGGCGATCGTCTCGTCCATGCGGATCGCCGCGGGCCGCCCGTCGGCGGTCACCGAGTCGATCGTCATCCAGCCCAGGTCCTCCGGCTTCGAGTCGCGGAGCGCGTAGTCCTCGCCCTGGCGCTCGCGCTCGAGCGCGTAGAGAGTGCGCGGCCCGGAGTAGGCGTTGGGGTAGGCGTGGAGGTAGAGCGCGTGGAGCACGCTGTCGGCGCCGCTCCGGTAGACGATCGTCTCCCGGCCGTCGAGCCGGTGGCGGGCCGGATCGAGCCGCACGTCGATCGCGTAGCGAAGGCCGGGGGGTGAAACGGCGAGCGACGCCCGCGGCGCGAGGCACGCCGCGAGCGCGGCGATCCCGAGAAGCGCCGCGGCCCTCAGGCGGTCGCGTCCTCGACGCGTCGGACCTGGTCGGAGACTCCTTCTCCGAAGAGGGTGTAGGGGGACGCGGCCTCGACGCGCACCGAGATCCGATCTCCAACGCGCTCCTCGCGGTGCCGGAAGACGGCGGTCTTCCATTGGGGGGTCTTCCCGAACCAGTGCTCCGGGCTCTTCTTGGACGGACCCTCGACGAGCACCAGGACCTCCGAGCCGACCGTCGCCGCGTTTCGCTCGAGCGAGATCTCCTTCTGCATCTCGACCAGCGCCACGATGCGGCGCGTCTTCTCGGCGTCGTCCACGTCGTCCGCCCACGCGGCCGAGCGCGCCCCCGGGCGCGGCGAATACTTGAAGAGGAACGCGCCGTCGTAGCGGATGCGGCGAATCGCGTCGCGCGTCCGCTCGAAGTCGCCCTCGGTCTCCCCCGGGAAGCCGACGATGACGTCGGTCGTGAGCGCCAGGTCGGGCACCGCGGCGCGGAGCTTCGCGACGAGCGCCTCGTACTCCTCCATCGTGTAGATTCGCCGCATCCGCTCGAGCACGGCGTTCGACGCCGACTGGAGCGGGAGATGGACGTGCGGCATCACCTTGGCGCACGAACCGATCGCCTCGACGGCCCGGTCGGTCATGTCCGCGGGATGGGGGGACGTGAACCGAATCCGCTCGATCCCCGGGACGCGGTCGGCGCGACGGAGCATCTCCGCGAAGTCGACGTCGCCGTCCCGGTACGCGTTCACGGTCTGCCCCAGGAAGACGACCTCGCGGAATCCCTCGGCGGCGGCGTGCTCGACCTGGCGGATCACCTCGGCGGCGGGGAGACTCCGCTCGCGGCCGCGCACGTAGGGGACGATGCAGAACGTGCAGAACTTGTCGCAGCCCCGCATGACGCTGACCCACGCGCGGACGCCGTCGGCCCGCGCCGGAGCCAGGTCGCCGTACGTCTCGACGCGGCTCAGCCGGACGGCGAGCGTCGGTTCCTCCCGCGCCTCGGCGATCAGCGCCGGCAGCTCCCGGTAGCCGTCGGGGCCGATCACGAGGTCGACCTGGGGGACCCGCTGGATGAGCCGCTCCCTCAGGTGCTGCGCCATGCAGCCGGCCACGCCCAGGACCACGCCCGGGCGGCGCACCTTGTGGCGCGATAGCTCGCCCAGGCGGCCGTAGATCCGCTGCTCGGCGTGCTCCCTTATGGCACAGGTGTTGACGAGGATGACGTCCGCGTCGCCGGCCTCCTCGACGCGCTCGTAGCCGGCGCGCCGGAGCTGGCCCAGCATCAGCTCCGAATCGGCCACGTTCATCTGGCAGCCGTAGGTCTCCAGGTAGATCCGCTCCGCCATGGCCCCGGATTATACCGACTTGTGACGCCTCCCCAAGGTCGGGCTTCAGATCGGCAAGGGCGCTGCCGACAAATTGTCAGGCTCGCGACCGGCCCTGCCGCGCGTCGTCGGGGAGGGCCGGCCACGAGCGCCGCAACTCATTGTGGGGACTTTGGATGGCGAAGATCGAAGCGATCCGCTGCAGAACCTCCCGCCCTGCGGAAGAGAACGGCCGCCTCGTCCTGGTCGTGGACGACGAGGAGTCGATCCGATGCGTGGCGTGGGAAATCCTGCGCTACCTCGGATACGGCGTGGAGACGGTCGCCTCCGGGCAGGAGGCGATCGAGCGGATCGAGGCCGGCCTCAAGCCCGACCTCGTGCTCCTCGACATGATCATGCCGGGCCTCGGGGGCGTCGAAACCTTCCGCAGGCTCCGCGAGATGGAGCCCACGGTTCGGGTCGTCGTGGCGACAGGGTTCACCGATCGCACCTCCGCCGACGCGCTGGCGAAGGAGGGCGTGAACGGGGTGCTCGGAAAGCCGTTCGGCATCGAGGCGCTCTCCCGAAAGCTCGCCGAGGTATTCGCCTAGCCCGCTTTACCCTCCCCCGGCCCCATGTCACAATCCCCGGCTCGTGCCCCGTGCGGAAACCCGAGCGACCGAGGGATGCCATGATCAAGAGCGACCTGTGGATCCGGAAGATGTGCCGCGAGCAGCGGATGATCGAGCCGTTCGCCGAGAAGCAGGTCCGCGAGAACGCGATCTCCTTCGGCGTCTCCTCCTACGGCTACGACCTCCGCATCGCGGACGAGTTCAAGATCTTCACCAACATCAATTCGACGATCGTCGATCCGAAGCACTTCGACTCCAAGTCGCTCGTCGACTTCAAAGGGGACGTCTGCATCGTGCCGCCCAACTCGTTCGCTCTCGGCCGAAGTGTCGAGTACTTTCGGATCCCCCGCCGCACGATGACCATCTGCGTCGGCAAGTCGACGTACGCCCGCTGCGGGATCATCACCAACGTGACCCCGCTCGAGCCCGAGTGGGAGGGCTACGTGACGCTCGAGATCTCCAACACGACCCCCCTGCCCGCGCGCATCTACGCCAACGAGGGAATCGCGCAAGTGCTTTTCTTCATGAGCGATGAGGACTGCGAGACGTCGTATCGCGACAAGAAGGGGAAGTACCAGGCCCAGACCGGGGTGACCCTCCCCCGCGTCTGACCCTCCCGCCTCCGATTCCGCTTGCTTCGGCGCCGCGCCGGCGCGATTCTTATTTCGGTTTTTACCGAACTAAGGAGACGCCATGACCATCGACTCGACGTTCCGCGCGCTCAACGATCCGACGCGACGCGAGATCCTGCGCCTCCTGCGCGGCGGGGACCGGACCGCCGGCGAGATCGCGGAGCGCTTTCCGCTCGCCAAGTCCACGCTCTCCGGCCACCTCAAGGTGCTGCGCGACGCCGGGCTCATCGTGCACGAGCGGGTCGGGACGTCGATCGTCTACAGCCTCAACGTCTCGGCGCTGGAGGAGACGGTGGCTGCGGTGCTCGCCATCTTTTCCAAGAACGGCGGCAATCGAAAGGAGCGCGCGTGATGAACGGGATGAAGACCTCCTGGAGAACCGAGTGGCCGCACTGGCTCCTCCTCGCCACGATGTTCGTGCTGGCGGCGACGAGCTGGGCCGGCGCCCCCGAGCGCATCCCGGTCCACTGGAACGTCGCGGGGCAGGTCGACCGCTACGGCGGGCGTTTCGAGGGCGTCCTCCTCCTCCCGCTCTTCGGCGTGGTGCTCTATCTCCTGCTCCGGTTCCTGCCCCGGATCGATCCGGGCCGCGCGAACTATCCCTCGTTCTGGGGCGCGTACGGGACGGTGCGCCTCGCCGCCCTCGCGGTGATGGCGGCGCTCTACGGCGCCATGCAGCTCCAGCTCCGCGGACACGACGTGGACATGGCGACGGTGGTCCCGCTCCTCGTGGGCCCGGTCTTCATCGTGATGGGGAGCATCATGGGAAAGCTCCGGCCCAACTGGTTCGTCGGGATCCGCACGCCATGGACGCTCTCCAGCAAGGAGGCATGGACGAAGACGCACCGGGCGGGCGGATGGGTCTTCATCGCGATCGGGGCCGCGATGATGACGTTCGGCGTGATCCGCCGCGAGTGGTTCGTCTTGACGGTGATCATCGGAGCCGGAGGCGCCGTGCTCGGCCTGGCGATCTACTCGTACCTCGTCTGGCGCCGCGACCCGAACCGCGTCCCGCCAGCCGGGACGAGCCCCGCGGACGACGCGGCGTAGTCCTTCGCGAACTCCTCGAACGGCCGCGGGTTCTTGCCGGCGATCCGCTCGAACGCGTCGGTCACGTCCGCGCTCTTCCCCGATCCCCAGACCGCGTAGAGCTCGACCAGCGCCTCGGCGAGCCACGCGGGCATCCCCATACCGATCATCGCCTCGCGCGCCGCGTCCGGCGGCACGTCAACGTACGTGACCGGGCTTCCGATCGCGGCGCCGATCATCGCGGCGATCTCGGCGTAGCCGATCGCCCTCGGCCCCGTGAGATCGTAGAGACGGCCGCTATGGGTTCCGCCGGTCAGCACCGCCGCCGCCGCGATCGCGACGTCGCGGCAGTCGATCATGCTGACGGCCCCGTCCCTCGCCGGCGCGAAGATCGTCCCCTGGCTCGCGATCGAGTCGGCGAAGGCGAGCGTGTTCTGATAGAACGCGTTCGGCCGGAGGATCGTGAACGAGAGCCCGGACCGGGAGAGGCGGTCGTCCGCTTCCCCGTGGGCCCGGAGGAGACCCGCGGGCGACGACGCGCTCGAGCCGTAGACGGAGAGCCGGACGATCTGCCTCACGCCGGCGCGCTTCGCCGCGTCGATGGCGTTCCCGTGGAGCGTGGCGATCTCGAGGTCGGGCGACGACACGAGGAAGATCTTGTCGGCGCCCCGGAAAACGGGATCGAGCGAGAGCGGCTTCGCGAGGTCTCCGGTCACGATCTCGACCGCGGGGCCCCCGATCCCCTTCGCCTTCGAGGGATCGCGCACCAGGGCGCGAACGCGAAGTCCCTTGGCGGAGAGCAAGCGGACGACCTCGCTGCCGGTCTGCCCGGCGGCGCCGGTCACGACGATCATGGGGCCCCCCTTTCTGCGGACGACGGCCAGGGTCGCGATCCGACGCGCCGGTCAGGCGGTGGGGAGTCAGAGGATCGCGCGGGTCAGGCTGAAGTATAGATTGGTCCTCGATACGAGTTGAATCCCATTCACGCGCTGATAGAC
>DASVDZ010000091.1:0-2654 GCA_036380835.1 Candidatus Eiseniibacteriota bacterium
AGGATGGGCCCTCGCGAACCGACTCCCGACGAAACCAGCGGAGCGCCCTTCATGTCCGATCCGTCTCCTCCATCGGGCACCGACCGCCGCGCGCGTGCCCGCAACCTCGCGGGAGGCGCGCGGTCGCTCCCCGAGCCGCTTCGCGCCGCCTTCATCGAACGGGCGTGCGCCGGCGACGAGGAGCTGCGGCGCGAGGTCGATTCGCTGATCGCGCCGCCCGCCACGACACCGCCGCCGCCCGCGGCTCCGTCCGCGGCGCCGCCCGCAACTCCGTCCGCGCCGCCGCCCGCCGCGTCCGAGCCGCTGCGCGCGGCGTGGGAGATGCCTCCGCCCTTGCCGGCCCCCGCGCGGGATTCCGCCGCCGCCGATTGGAAACCGTCTCCTCCGTATCGCCCCCAGGTGGTCGCCGCGCTCTTCTTCGCCGCCGCCTTCATCTGGCTCGCCGGATTCGCGCTGACCCTGACGAGGCAGACCGAGCGGCTCACGGAGCAGCGGGACCGCGCGGTCGCCGCGGAGCGGCTCGCCCGCGAACGGGAGGATTCGGCGCGCCAGGAGGGCGCTGCCGCCAAGGAGGAGGGCAAGTCGTCGCGCGAGGTCGCGGACGCCCTCGCGGCGGCCCTCGCGACGCCCGCGCCCGGCGCCACGTGGCGGGATCGGATCGCCATGCGACGGCTCCTCGATGGAACGGTCGCGAGCGTTCGTTTGGACGAGACCCTCACGCCGGCCGCGCGCGCGCGGCTCCTGGAAGCGCTGGCCGCGGCCTACCGCGGCCAGGGGCTCGCCGCGCAGGCGGATTCTCTCGCCGCCGAGGCGGCGGGGCTGCCTTGACACCCGTTCCCGTCCGGCCGATACTCCCGCTGCCTCTCAACCCCATCCCACGAATTCAGGAGCCCGTATGGACGCCAGTCAGGCACTGCTGAAGGAACTCTGCGAAGGATTCGGACCGCCGGGGCACGAGACCGAGATCGCCGGCATGATGCGGAAGCACATGCGCGGCTTGGGCGAGGTCTCCCAGGACGGGCTCGGCAGCATCATCTGCAAGAAGAAGGGCGCCGCGGACGACCCGCGCGTCATGGTCGCCGGCCACATGGACGAGGTCGGCTTCATGGTGAAGGGCATCACCCCCGAGGGCTTCATCAAGTTCCTGCCGATGGGGGGCTGGTGGGGGCACGTCGTCCTCGCGCAGAAGGTGCGCATCCGCACGCGGAAGGGCGACGTCGTCGGCGTGGTCGGCTCCAAGCCGCCGCACGAGCTGCAGGAGGACGAGCGGAAGAAGGTCCTCGACCTGAAGGACATGTTCATCGACGTCGGCGCGACGACGTACTACGACGTGAAGAAGAAGCTCCAGATCCGTCCGGGCGACCCGATCGTCCCCGAGTCCTCCTTCTCGGTGATGTCCAACGAGCGTCTCTACCTCACGAAGGCGGTCGACAACCGCGTCGGCTGCGCGATGGTGGTGGACACGCTCCGCAAGCTGAAGGTGGCGCGCCATCCGAACACGTTCTACGGCGTGGCGACGACCATGGAGGAGGTCGGGCTTCGGGGTGCGACGACGAGCGTGGCCTCGGTGAAGCCCCACGTCGCGATCGCGGTCGACACGGGCATCGCGCACGACACGCCCGGCACCATGGGCGAGGGCGACGAGAAGCTCGGCGCCGGCGTCGGCATCCTGGTCTACGACGCGTCGATGATTCCGAACGTCCGGCTCCGCGACCTCGCCATCGACGTCTGCGAGCGCCTGAAGATCCCGTTCCACCTGGGCACGGTCGAGCGCGGCGGGACGGACGCCGGCCGGTTCCACGTCTACGACACCGGCGTCCCATCGCTGGTGATCGACATCCCGACCCGCTACATCCACAGCCACTCGACGATCATGGACCGCAAGGACTACGACGCGGCCGTGAAGCTCCTCGTCGAGCTGACGAAGCGGCTCGACAAGAAGACGGTGGCCACGCTCTAGTCGACAGGGAGGCCGAATCGTGGGACACGTGAAGCGGCACTTCGCCGAGTTCATCGGTACGTTCATGCTGATCTTCTTCGGGGCGGGAGCCGCCCTCCAGCAGCACGCCACCCAGACGGTCGGCACGACCGGCATCGCGGTGGCGCATGGGCTGGCGATCCTGATCGGCGTCTACGCCTTCGGCCACGTCTCGGGCGCCCACTTCAATCCCTGCGTCACGTTCGGATTCCTCGTCACGAAGAGGATCTCGTTCGGCCACGCGGTCAACTACTGGATCGCGCAGCTCGTCGGCGCGAGCGTGGCGGCGTGGGTCCTCTACGCCGCGTATCACGGCGGCCCGGCCGACGCGCACCTCGGCGCGCCCGCCGTGGATCCGACGATCGGCTCCGGCATGGCGGCGTTCCTCGAGGGCATCATGGCCTTCATGCTGGTCATCGTGATCTTCGGATCGGCGGTCGACCCGCGCGCGCCCAAGGGCTTCGCCGGCCTGGCGATCGGGCTCACGCTGACGGCCAACATCCTCTTCGGGGGCGCCCTGACCGGCGCCTCGTTCAACCCGGCACGCGCGTTCGGCCCTTCGCTCCTCGCCGGCTACTGGCAGGACCAATGGGTCTACTGGGTCGGGCCGCTCGTGGGCGGCGCCGTCGCCGCCCTCGTCTACGATCGATTCTTCCTCGAGCGCGCCTGACCGAAC
>DASVDZ010000092.1:0-19419 GCA_036380835.1 Candidatus Eiseniibacteriota bacterium
CCGGGTGCACGCCCTGCACGGCGTCTCATTCACCGTGCTCCCCGGTGAGATGGTCGCGATCATGGGCGCGTCCGGTTCCGGCAAGTCGACGCTGATGAACCTCCTCGGCTGCCTCGACGCGCCCACGTCCGGCACGTACGCGCTCGACGGCATCCGCGTCGACCGGCTGAGCGGAAACGACCTCGCCGACATTCGAAACCGGAAGATCGGTTTCGTCTTCCAGGGGTTCAATCTCCTCCCGCGCACCTCCGCGCTCGAGAACGTGGAGCTGCCGCTCCTCTATTCGAGGAGCGACGGCCACCGCGACACGCGGCGGCTCGCCGTCGAGGCGCTCGAACGGGTCGGCCTCGGCGAGCGGCTCTCGCACGAGCCGAACGAGCTCTCGGGCGGGCAGCAGCAACGGGTCGCCATCGCGCGCGCGCTGGTGACGCAGCCCTCCATGGTCCTCGCGGACGAGCCGACGGGCAATCTCGACTCGCGCACGTCGGTCGAGGTGATGGCGCTCTTCCAGGACCTGAACGACCAGGGGATCACGATCCTCCTCGTCACGCACGAGGAGAGCGTCGCGCGGTACGCGCGGCGCATCATCGCCCTTCGGGACGGCCGGATCGTGGAGGATCGCCCCATCCAGAGCCGGCGGGACGCGCGCGACGACCTCCGCACGATGCCGCCGTCGGACGCGGTGGAGGCCATCGTATGAAGCTCTCCAGGCTGACGCGCGTCGCCCTGAGCAGCATCCTCAAGAACAAGATGCGGGCGATCCTCACGATGCTCGGCGTGATCATCGGCGTGGCCGCCGTGATCGTCATGGTGGCCGTGGGCCAGGGCGCGCAATCGCAGATCCGCCAGCAGATCCAGAACCTCGGCACCAACCTGATCGTCGTGACGCCCGGGACGAGCAACAAGGGCGGCGTGAACCAGGGGGCGCAGACGTTCAACCGGCTCACGGTGGCCGACGCGGAGGCGATGAAGAAGTCGAGCACGCTCCTGACCGGCGTCTCGCCGGTGATCCTGACGCGCTCCCAAGTGGTCGGGGGCGCCGGCAACTGGCGCACGTTCATCTACGGCGTCGCCCCCGACTACCAGACGATCCGCGGGTGGCCGGTCTCGGACGGCCGTTTCTTCGACGACAACGATCTCCGCGCGATTCGGAAGGTCGCGGTGGTCGGGAAGACGGTCGCCGACAACCTGTTCCCCGACCAGTCGCCCGTCGGCCAGCAGGTCCGGATCCGCGACGTTCCCTTCGAGATCATCGGGATGCTCTCGCCGAAGGGACAGACGGCGGAGGGGAGCGACATGGACGACGTGATCCTCTCCCCCTACACGACGATCCAGACGCGGCTCTCGGGGCACCAGTTCATCGCGCAGATCCTCGGGAGCACCGCCTCTCCCGGCGACATCCCGTACGCGCAGGACGAGATCACGGGCATCCTCCGCGGCACGCACCGGCTCTCGGACGCCGAGGATCCCGACTTCACGGTCCGGAACCAGACCGACATCGCCAACGCCGCCGAGGAGACGACGCGCGTCATGACGCTCCTGCTGGCCGCGATCGCGAGCATCTCGCTCCTCGTCGGGGGGATCGGCATCATGAACATCATGCTCGTCTCGGTGACGGAGCGGACGCGCGAGATCGGGATCCGCATGGCCATCGGGGCACGCGGGTCCGACGTGCTCACGCAGTTCCTGGTGGAGAGCATCGTGCTGAGCCTCCTCGGAGGGCTCGTGGGCGTGGCGGTCGGGTTCGCCGGGTCGAGCGTGCTCGGCCGCGTGATGGGGTGGCGCACGCTGATCGTGCCCGAGACGGTCGTCATCGCGCTCGTCTTCTCGGCGGGCGTGGGCATCTTCTTCGGGTTCTACCCCGCCCGGAAGGCGGCGTCACTCCAGCCGATCGAGGCGCTTCGCTATGAATGACCTCTGGCGCAAGACCCGGCGCCACGCGTCCGCGCTCTGCGTGGGTGCCTGGGTCGGCGCCTGGGCGGCGGCCGGACTCGCGGCGGATGGCGGGACCGCGGTCGCGGTCTCCGCTCCCGCCGATTCCGCGGCGGCGCCGGCTTCCGCGGCGCCCGCGCCCGTGGCGCCGGGAGCGAGTGTCATCACGCTCGACGAGGCGGTCTCGATCGCGCTCCGGCAGAACACGTCGGTCCTCCGGGCCGGGAACGCCGCGCGCTCGAACGCGATCACCGCGCGCCAGCAGAAGTGGAACCTCGCGCCCGACCTCCGCGCGAGCGCGCGCGGCACGCAGAACTACGGACGATTCTTCAGCCAGGAGCAGGGGCAGATCCTGGACGAGACGTCGCAGTCGGTGAATCTCGGGCTCTCCTCGAGCATGACGCTCTTCGACGGATTCGGGAACGTCGCCTCGATCCGCCAGGCGAGCCGGGCCCGCGACGCGAGCCGGCTCGACCTCGCCCGTTCCCGCCAGACCGCGGTCTTCACGGTGATCTCCCAGTTCCTGTCTCTCCTGGAACAGCGGGAGCAGCTCCGCGTGCAGGAGGCGAACCTCGAGTCGGAAACGCAGCAGCTGGACCAGGTCCAGGCTTACGTCACCGCCGGCCGGAGGCCCGTCGCCGACCTCTACCAGCAGCAGGCGGCGGCCGCGTCGGCGCGGCTCGCCGTCGTGACCGCTCAGCGCGACTCGTCGCTCGGCGAGGTGGACCTGATCCAGACGCTCGATCTCGACCCGCGCGGCGAGTATCGCTTCGCCGCGCCGGCGATGGGAGACAGCGTGCCGGGGGAGCGGCCGTACGACCTCCAGGATCTTCTCTCCCGCGCGCTCCGTTCGCGGCCCGACCTGAACGCCGACTCGCTTCGGGTGCTGGCGGCGGGCGAGGGCGTCCACGTCGCCAAGTCAGACGCGTGGCCGTCCCTGACGTTGAGCGGGGCCTACGGCTCCGACTACGTGAGCACCGGCTCGGCGGGCTTCGGCGACCAGCTCGACCAACGGCGGAGCGGGTCCATCTCGCTCGCCGTCGGGCTGCCGATCTTCGATCGCCTGGCGACGCGGTCGAACGGGCAGAAGGCGGAGCTCGAGCACCAGAACGCGCGCCTCGACGCCGAGGCGACGCGGCAGGAGGTGGCCCTCGAGGTCCGCCAGGCGTATCTGAACTACCGCGCCGCGCACGCCCAGCGCCGCGCCGCCGAAGCGCAGGTGGCCGCCGCCGAGCAGGCGCTCGGGGCCGTGCGCGACCGATACGAGGCGGGGGTCGCGACCCTCGTGGAGCTGAGCCAGGCGCGGGCGGCGCGCGTCTCCGCGGAGAGCGCCTCGGTGAGCGCGCGCTTCAACGTGATCCTCCAGGGCTCGCTCCTCGACTACTACACCGGCGTGCTCGATCCCGACGCGCCGCTTCCGTACTAGGCCGCGCGGTGACGCGGGCCCGGGGCCGGATGCGGTGGGCGCGGTGGGGGTGGCTCGCCACCACCGTCGCCATGGGGATGGCCGTCGTCGCGACCGCGTGGTCGGGCTACCACACCGCGCGCGACGCCTCGTCGATCATCTATCGCGGCCAGGCCGATCTTCTCCGGAGCGCGATCTTCCGGACGATTCGGGAGAAGCAGGGGCGCGCCACATCCGCCGATCTCGATTCGATCCTCCGCGCGCAGTGGCCGGAGGGGCTTCGCTACGTCGCCACGAGCAGCGTCCCGGGGGTCGTCGACGCGCAGGCGGGGAGTCCCGTGACGGGCCCGGAGCGCCACGTGCGCGGCCGGGAGACCCGCGACGATGGCCGCTTCATGGTGCTCACGGAGGTTGGGACGCGCATCCGCGCGCGAATGGAACCGCGACCGCCCGATTCGCGGGAGGGGCGCGCCGGCGGCGCCGTCGCCGGCGGCGAAGGGGGACGGCCCGGCGACGCCGCCCCGGTACCGCGGTTCCGTCCTCCCGGCATTACGTTCGAGTTCGATCCCGTCACCGCCCGCGAGCTGGCGTCGCAGGGGATCCGGTCGATCGCGCTCTCGGGCGCGGCCGCGGGGTTCCTCATGCTCGCCTCGATCCTCCTCTGGAGGATGTCGCAGGCGCAGGAGGAGATCGAGCGGAGGCTCGAGCACCAGCGGCGGCTCGGCGTTCTGGGCGAGATGTCGGCCCTCCTGGCGCACGAGCTCAGGAATCCGCTGACCTCCCTCAAGGGGCACGCGCAGCTCCTCTCCGAGCGCCTCGCGCCCGACACGGCGGAACGGAAGAAGGCGGACCGCATCGTGCACGAGGCGACGCGCCTCGAGTCGCTGACGTCGAATCTGCTCGACTTCGCGCGCTCGGCGCCGGTGAACCCCGTGCCGACCGATCCGGTCGCTCTCCTCCGCGGCGCCATCGCCGAGGTGGGGGCCAACCGGTTCACGTTCGACGCCGCCGAGGCCCCGTCGAGCTGGGCGCTCGACGCGGCGCCGATGCGGGGCGCGCTGACCAACGTCCTCCGGAACGCCGTGCAGGCGTCCCCCGACCAGGCGGCCGTCGAGGTGCGCGTCGCGGCCGAGCGGGGCCGCCTGACGTTCTCCGTGCGCGACCGGGGCCCGGGGATCGCGGCGGGGCAGGAGGAGAAGATCTTCGAGCCGTTCGTCACGACCCGGGCCGCGGGGACCGGGCTCGGTCTGGCCGTCGCCCGTCGCGTGGTCGCCATGCACGGGGGGACGATCGCCGCCGCGAACGACCCGCGCGGCGGCGCCGTCTTTCGCATCGAGATTCCATCCGCATGAGACCGACCCGCCTTGGGAACCGGAGGCCGACGCCGCGATGGCGCGCATCCTGATCGCCGATGACGAGGAGGGGATCCGCGACTTCGTGGCGGAAGCCCTCGAGGACGAGGGGCACGCGACCGTCCGCGCGCAGGACGGCCAGTCCGCCGCGGCGCGGCTCGCGCGCGAATCCTTCGACCTCCTGATCACCGATCTCAAGATGCCGGGGACCCTCGACGGCATGGCGCTCCTCCGCAAGGTGCGAAGCGAGCAGCCGGAGGTCGAGGTGGTGGTCCTCACCGCGCACGGCACGGTGGAGACCGCCGTCGAAGCGATGAAGCTCGGCGCCTTCGACTACCTCCAGAAGCCGCTCAGCGGACCGCGGGAGCTCCGCCTGATCGTCGCCCGGGCGCTGGAGCGGCGCGGCCTCCTCGCGCTGCGGGACCGCTCGACCCGGGACGCGCCGCCGGTCCCGCCGCTCACCTACGGCGATCCCGTCATGAACCCGGTCGTGGAGTCGCTCCGGCGGGTCGCGGCGACGAACACCACGGTCCTCCTGGTCGGTGAGAGCGGCACGGGGAAGGAGATCGCCGCCCGCGCGGTGCACGCGTGGAGCGCCCGCTCCGGCGGGCCGTTCGTGGCGGTCAACTGCGCGGCGATGGCCGAGACGCTGATCGAGAGCGAGCTCTTCGGGCACGAGAAGGGCGCCTTCACGGGCGCGGCCTCCGCGCGGCGCGGCCGGATCGAGCTCGCCGAGGGAGGGACCCTCTTCCTGGACGAGATCGCCGAGCTCAAGCCCGCGCTCCAGGCGAAGCTCCTTCGCGTGCTCCAGGAGCGCCGGTTCGAGCGGGTCGGCGGCACGCGCACGATCGAGGCGGACGTGCGTTGGGTCGCCGCCACGAACCGGAACCTCGACCGGATGATCGCCGACGGTTCCTTCCGGGAGGATCTCTATCATCGAATCGCCGTCTTTCCGGTCGCCCTCCCGCCGCTCCGCGACCGGAAGGAGGATCTCCTCCCGCTCGCGGAGTCGCTCCTCGAGCGGATCGGCGCCGAGCTGGGGCGGTCGCCGCTGCGGCTCGACGCGGGCGCCCGGCGGGCCATCCTGGGGGCCGCGTGGCCCGGCAACGTCCGCGAGTTGGCCAACGCGCTCGAGCGCGCGGCCATCCTCGCCGACGGCGGCGTGATCGACGCGACCACGCTCCAGACGGGCGCGTCGGCGCGGGGGCCCGCGGAGCGGGTGCGTCCCATCGCCGACATCGAGCGGGACGCGATCGAGCGCGCGCTCGTCGAGACGAACGGGAACCGCCGGCTCGCGGCCGAGCGCCTCGGCATCGGGCTCCGCACGCTCTACGAGAAGCTGAAGCGCTACCGCGTCGGCTGAACCGCCCTGTCGGAATCGTCCTCCGACCTGACACCCTGGCACGCGTTCCGGCTCCCCGCCGGTCCCCTGGACCTGCCCCGGCGCGGCTGGCCGCCGCGCCTCCCGACCCAACTGCCCGTCCGGCGCACGCTTCCGCCGGACGGGGTCGTCGCCGCCGGGCCGCGACCAGATGGCACGCCGCATGCGCCGCCTTGGGAATGATCCGGACGACGCGGGGGCTGAAGGCGCCGCCCTCGCCGCTTCGGGGGAAACGCCAAAGGGGGGCGGTCATGGAACGGACGAAACGGGGCGCGAGCGCGCTGATGGCGCTCCTCGTGCTGATCGGGATCGGATGCGGCAAGGACAAGGCGGTCGGCCCGAAGCCGAGCGAGATCACGGGGAACTGGACCGCGACGAAAGTGGAGTACGTGAGCCGCACGACGCCTCAGACGCGCGTCGACCTGATCGCGCTCGGCGGCACGGTGAACGTGGCCATTCGGGAAGACCACGCGTGGATCTACGTCCACACGAAGTCGGGAGGGGCCCCCGACACGACGACCGGGACCTGGTCCCTGGACGGCGATCTCTTCAAGGTGCAGCCGAGCGGCTTCCCGTTCCAGTGGGTCTGGGACGTGAGCCTGTCCGGCAACACGCTCGCGTTGAGCGACGCCGACATGGAGTACGACTTCGACGACAACGGCACGCCCGAGATGGCCGACCAGTTCATGACGCTGGTCCGCTGAACGCGGAGCGGGCTGGGGTCCGCCCCGGGACTCCGCGCTTGCCGGATTGACAGACGGCCCGACCTCACGAGAGGATTCCGCGAGGGCGCGCCTTCGCGCCCTCCTGCCTGATCGTCGACGGAGCATCCGGAGGGCGCCTTGGTGGAATTCGAATCGATCGATCGGTACCTCGAACGCCGCCTCGACGAGAGCATCGGGGAGCTCACGGCGTACGTCGCGGAGCCGAGCGTCTCGGCCCAGGGCCGCGGCATGCCGGAGTGCGCCGCCCTCGTGCGCTCCATGCTCGAGCGGCGCGGCTTCGCCGCCGAGATCCTTCCCACGAAAGGCCAGCCGGTCGTCGTCGCCGATCGCCCGGGGCGAAGCGAACGGACGCTCCTGATCTACAACCACTACGACGTCCAGCCGCCCGAACCCCTCGACCTCTGGACGAGCCCCCCGTTTACGGCCACCGTGCGCGACGGTGTCCTCTACGGCCGCGGCGTGAGCGACGACAAGGGGCACCTGACCGCCCGCCTCCTCGCGATCGACGCGCTCCTCGCGGAGCGCGGCGACCTGCCGTGCCGGATCAAGTTCGTCGTCGAGGGGGAGGAGGAGGTGAGCAGCGTCCACCTTCCCGCGTTCGTCCGGGAGCACCGCGCGCGGCTCGCGGCGGACGCGTGCCTCTGGGAGTTCGGGTACGTGGATCACGCCGGCGTTCCGATCCTCCACGCCGGCCTTCGCGGCATCTGCTACGTCGAGCTCCGGGTCGCGACGATCGCGCGCGACGCGCATTCGGGGCTCGGCGGCTCCATCTTCCCGAACGCCGCGTGGCGCCTCACGTGGGCGCTGGCGACCCTCAAGGGGGAGGATGAGCGGATCCGGATCCCGGGTCACTACGACTCGGTGCGCCCGCCGACCGCGCGGGACCGGGAGCTGATCGCGGCCCTGCCCGACCCGGCCGCCGAATATCGGGCGCGATACGGCGTGAAGTCGTTCCTGCGCGGTCTCGAGGGCGGGGCCGCGCTGCGCTTGGCCGAGGTCTTCGAGCCGACCTGCACCATCTGCGGCATCACCACGGGCTACCAGGGGCCCGGTTCGAAGACGGTGCTTCCGGCCGCCGCGTCGGCGAAGGTCGACTTTCGCCTCGTGCCCGACCAGACTCCGGAGGAGGTCCTTCGAAACCTGAGGGCGCACCTCGACGCCGAGGGATTTCCCGACGTGGAGATCCGGTTCCTCGGGGGGGAGCCGCCGGGCCGCAGCGATCCCGACGACCCCTTCCTCCGCCTCGTCGCGGCCACCGCGGAGCCGGCCTTCGGAACGCCGATGCGGATCGCTCCGATGATCGGCGGCTCCGGCCCGAATCACGTCTTCATCCACGAGCTCGGGGTGCCGATCGCGACCGCCGGGTTCGGGCATCCCGACACGCGCGCCCACGCGCCCGACGAGAATCTGAAGTTGGATCTCTACCTGAAGCACGCGAAGCACGTCGCGCGCCTCATCGAGGCCTTCGCGCGGGGTTGACCGGGGGACTCGCGCGGCGCGCCACCGCGCGGGGGTCAGGCCGCGCCGCGCGTTCGCCTACGCGGCGCGGACGGCATCCGCGAGGCCGGCCGTCGAGTCGCACGGGCCGGCCAGGTCGGCGCGAGGGCGGTCGAGCCACGCCTGGGCCCAGAGCTCGAGCATGACGAGCGAGAAGATCTGGTGCGACCGCTTCGATCCGCCGCCTGAGTCGGGCGCGAGGAGCCGCTCCATCGCCCGGGGCTCGACCCATCCGCGCCCGGCGCAGCGCGGGTCGAGCAGCACGTCGCGCGCGATCCGGTCGAGCTCGGTCGCGAAGGCCCCGCGGAGCGGGAGGCTGAATCCCTGTTTCCCGCGCGCGAGGATCCCCGCGGGGAGGAGCGGCCGCGCCGCCTCGCGCAGCACCCACTTCGTGACGCCCGCGCGGAGCTTGACCTCGACGGGAAGGCGCGACGCGAACTCGATCACCTCCTGATCGAGGAGCGGGGCCCGCACTTCGAGCGAGTGGAGCATCGAGACACGGTCGACCTTCACGAGCACGTCGTCGGCCAGGTAGGTCGTGGCGTCGAGCGCGAGGATCGCGGCGACCGGGCCGACGGTCCGGCGCGCGGCATCGTACGCCCGGCGCGACGCGCCCCAGGGATCCGACGGGCCGATCGCGGCGAGCAGGCCGGGCGTGAGGACCAGGGCCAGCTCGCGGCCGGTGAACCGGGACATGGCCAGCATGTGGCGCGCCCCGACATCGAGCGCCGCCCGCTCCGCCGAACGACGCAGCGACGAGCCCGCCGGCAGGAGGCCCGCCGGGGCCGCGGCGAGGCGCCGGAGCGGCCCCGGAATCCGTTCGAAGCGCGCCCGGCGAACGGCCGCGAGGTACGTCGTGTAGCCGCCGTAGGCCTCGTCGCCGCCGTCCCCGGAGAGCACCGTCTTCACCTCGCGGCTCGCGAGGCGCGCGAGCGCGTTCGACGGCACGATCGAGGCGTCTCCGTACGGCTCGTCGAGCGCCCAGGCGAGCCGGGGAAGCTCGCGCAGCTCGCGCGGCGCGACGACCCACTCCCGATGCTCCGTGCCCAGGTGGCGCGCGACCTCCCGCGCGGCCTCGAAGTCCCCGGCGGCCGCCCCGTCGAACCCGATGCTGAACGTCTTCAGGCGCGGCGCGCCCGCGCGGACCAGGAACGCCGTCACGGCGCTCGAGTCGACGCCGCCCGAGAGGAGCGCCCCGACCGGGACGTCGGACATGAGCCGGATTCGAACGGCCTCGGCGAGGAGCGCCCGGAGCCGCTCCACCGACTCGCGCGGGTCGCGCGAGCGCTCCGTCTCGACCGGATACGACCAGTAGCGCTCGAGGCGCGGCCCGGACGCGTCGCAGAGGAGGCGGTGCGCCGCGGGGAGCTTCCGGACGCCGCGCCAAATGGTTCCGGGCGAGGGAACGTACTGGAGCGTGAGCGCCTCGGCGATCGCGGCCGGTTCCACGTCGCGCGGGATCGAGGGGTCGAGAAGGAGGGCCTTGAGCTCCGAGGCGAACGCCACGCGCCGCCCGTCGTCGTGCCAGTAGAGCGGCTTCTTGCCCATCCGGTCGCGGCCGAGGAGGAGCGTCCGGCGGGCCCGGTCGAAGAGGGCGAACGCGAACATGCCGCGGAGCCGCTCGATCATCGCGGCGCCGTGATCCTCCCAGAGATGGAGGAGCATCTCGGTGTCGCTGGTTCCGCGGAAGCGATGGCCCGCCTCCCGGAGCGCGGGGGCCGTTTCCGGCCAGTTGTAGATCTCGCCGTTACACGCGACGACGACCGACCCGTCCTCGTTCGCCATCGGCTGATGGCCCCCCGGGGAGGGGTCGACGATGGAGAGCCGGCGATGCCCGAGCGCCGCGGGCCCCTCGCACCAGAGCCCGTGATCGTCGGGACCGCGGTGGCGGAGCGCGGCCGCCTGCCGCGCCACGAGATCGCGGTCCGCCTCGCCGCCGCCGTACCAGTAGACGCCTACGATGCCGCACATGGAGGGCGCGCGCTCACCCCATGTGGGCGACGATGTTCTCCCCGAACTCGCTGCACTTGATCTCGGTCGCCCCCGGCATGAGGCGCGCGAAATCGTACGTGACGCGCTTGCTCGCGATCGCGCCGTCCATGCCGCGGATCACGAGGTCGGCGGCCTCGTCCCAGCCCAGGTAGCGGAGCATCATCTCCCCCGAGAGAACGACCGAGCCGGGGTTCACCTTGTCCTGATTCGCGTACTTCGGGGCCGTTCCGTGGGTCGCCTCGAAGATCGCGTGTCCCGTGACGTAGTTGATGTTGCCCCCCGGCGCGATGCCGATCCCCCCGACCTGCGCCGCGAGCGCGTCGGAGAGATAGTCCCCGTTCAGGTTGAGGGTCGCGAGCACGTCGAACTCGTCCGGCCGCGTCAGCACCTGCTGGAGCGTGATGTCGGCGATCGCGTCCTTCACGAGCACGCGCCCCGCCGCGAGGGCCGCCTTCTGCTCTGAGTTCGCCGCCTCCTCGCCCTTCGCCGCGCGCGTGCGCTCCCACTGCTCCCACGTGGCGACCCGCCCCCCGAACTCCCGCTCGGCGAGCGCGTAGCCCCAGTTCCGGAACGCCCCCTCCGTGAACTTCATGATGTTGCCCTTGTGCACGATCGTGACGCTCTTCCGCTTGTGGCGGATGGCGTACTCGATCGCGGCGCGGACGAGCCGCTCGCTGCCGTCGCGGGAAACCGGCTTCACGCCGATCGCCGTCGATTCGGGGAAGCGGATCTTCTTGTAGCTCGACGGGAACTCGCTCTTCAGGAAGCCGAGGATCTTCTTCGCGTCGTCGCTCCCCTCGGCGAACTCGATGCCGGCGTAGATGTCCTCCGTGTTCTCGCGGAAGATCACCATGTCCACCTTCTCGGGCGCCCGCACGGGGGACGGGACGCCGCGGAACCAGCGCACCGGACGGAGGCAGACGTAGAGGTCGAGGATCTGGCGCAACGCCACGTTGAGCGACCGGATGCCGCCGCCGATCGGCGTCGTGAGCGGCCCCTTGATCCCCACGAGGTAGCTCCGGAACGCGCTCAGCGTGTCGTCGGGGAGCCAGTTGCCGGTCGCGTCGAACGCCTTTTGCCCGGCCAGCACCTCGTGCCACATGATCTTCCGCTTGCCGCCGTACGCCTTCTCCACGGCGGCGTCGAAGACGCGGACCGACGCGCGCCAGATGTCGGGGCCCGTGCCGTCCCCCTCGATGAAGGGAACCACGGGATGATTCGGCACGACCATCCTGCCGTCGTGCAGTGTGATCGCTTCGCCTTGGGCGACGCTCATGTCGGATTCTCCTTCCGCCGCGCGCCGCGCGGCGTCAATGCGTGTCCCACCGCGCTCCGTCCGGCCGGAGCCGGCGCGCCGCGGGGTAGGGGTAGATGTCGGGCAGCACCTCCCGGCGGTGGAGGTCCTGCATCCTCCGCCAGAAGACGGGTGTGAGCAGCTCGTGATGCGCCTCGAGAAAGGCCTCGAGCAGGCCGCCGCCGAGCCCGAGAAACTCCCGGAACTCCTCCGGGAAGATGTCGTGCTCTCCGACAAAATACCACGGTTCCGACGCCACTTCCTCCTCCGTCGTGGCGGCCACCGGCAGATCGCGGAACCGGCAGTCGGTGAGCAGGCAGAGCTCGTCGTAGTCGTAGAAGATGACGCGGCCGTGCCGGGAAACGCCGAAATTCTTGAGGAGCAGGTCGCCGGGGAAGATGTTGGTCGCCGCGAGGTCTCGAAGCACCTGGCCGTAGTCGAGGACGGCGACGCGCGCGGCGGCGGGCGAAGCGCCCTGGAGATAGAGGTCGAGCGGGATCAGCCGCCGCTCCGTGTAGAGATGCCGGAGGACCACCCTGCCGTCCCTCACCGCGACGGTCTCCGACGCGGAGGTCCCAAGCTCCTCGAGGAGCCCCGGATCGAAGCGATCCGCCGGGAACTCGAGGTGCTCGAACTCCTGCGCGTCGACGAGGCGCCCGGCGCGGTCGTGGCGGAAGACCAGCCGGTACTTCTCGCGCACCTCCCGGTGCGTGACCGTCTTCGGCGGGGGGAAGCGGTCGCGGATCACCTTGAAGACGACGTCGAGGCCGGGCAGCGCGAAGACGATCATGACGAGGCCCCGCTGTCCCGGAGCGAAGCGGAACCGCTCCTCCGAGCGGTCGAGCCGGTGGAGGATCTGGCGGTAGAGCTCGGTCTTGGCGTGGCGGTGGAAGCCGACGGCGCTCCACAGGTCGTGCAGGGGCTTCCGCGGGAGGATCGACGCGAGGAACTCGATCATCTCCTTCGGACGCTCGAGGTCGACGAAGAAATAGGCGTGCGCGAAGCTGAAGACGACGCTGATCTCGTTCTCGTCCAGGAGCACCGCGTCGACCAGGATCCGGCCCTCGGGGTTCCTCAGGGCGAAGAGGACCGGCTTTCGACGGTCGCGCGTCGCTACCTGGCCGACGAGGTAGGCGCCCTTCCCGCGGAAGAAGGGTGCCCGCACCATCTCGATCGATTCGATCGCGTCGCCCGGGAGCGCGGCGTCGAGCACCGCCGCGGTCCGGGCGGCGTCCCCTTCGAGGTCGTCCCAGGGGATGGAGAGCGGCGCCGCCCGAAGCGCCCGGGCGACGACGTCCGAGAGCGGGCCGTCGCGCCGGAAGACGGTGGTGAAGCTCCAGGGCGGGGCGTATCGCGGCGGCGTCTCCGGGCGGACGAACTCGACCGCCGGATCGACCCCCACGGTGTGGAAGACGCGGCGCACGTTCGAATTGAAGAATGTCTCCGCCAGCTCGGGCTCCGCGAGGCTGGCGGCGCGGAGACGCACGGCGTCGCGCATGGCGGCCCAGACGTCGCGTCGCTCGAGCCGGTCGCCGAGGAGCCCGCGAATCGCGGCGAGCGAGCGGACGACGAAGCCGCCGTAGAGCTCGAGGCGCGCGCGCGAGTCGCGCTGGGCCGCGGCCCAGTCGCGCTCCTCGAAGTGTTCCCGCGCGTGTCGCGTGAGCTCGCGGAAGCCGTCCAGATAGCGGGCGAAGCCGTCCGTGATGAGATCGGCGCCCTCCTCCGGGAGCGAGCCGAGATCGCCCGGCCGCGGTGGCGTTGCCAAACGTTCCCCTCCGGTAGCGCGTCCCAGATCGCGGTCGTTGCCGAAGCGGCATCGTACCAGAGCGCCTCGCGGCGGGCTGCGGCGATTCCCGCGGCGCCGCCGTGGCCGCCCGGACGGGGTCAAGGCCGGAGGGGCGGTCGGCCGGATACCAAGGTGCCATGCCGCGGAAGACCTTCGGACCGGCGCGGGCGGCGTCGCGATCTGTTTGAATCGGGGTTCAAAGTTCTACCGCCGATTCAATTTTCGGGAGGGCGACGATGGCGCCGGCACCGGTCCGATCGCAGCGGGTCCACGCGAAGCGGGCGCGACGCCGCGAGGAGATCCTCCACGCGGCCCTCCGGGCGTTCCGCGACCGGGGCTACCACGCGACCACACTCGAGGACATCGCCGAGCGCCTCGGCGTCCGGAAGACGGCCCTCTACCACTACTTCCCCGACAAGGAAGCCATCCTCTACGAGTGCCACCGCGAGTCGCTGATCCAGCTCGGCCGGATCGCGGCCGAGGCCCGGCGGCTCCCCACCCCCCGCGATCGGATCCGCCACGTCATCCGCGAGCACGTGCGGGTGATGACCGACACGCTCCAGGGATCGCCCCTCGCGTTCGAGGTCACGGCGTTCTCTCCGGGCCGGCAGGCCGAGATCATCGCGGCGCGCGACCGGTACGAGCGCGGCCTCCGGCGGATGCTCACCCAGGGAGTCCGCGACGGCTCCTTCCGCAGGGTGGACACCAAGGTCGCGGCGTTCGCGATCCTCGGCGCCATCAACTGGATCGCCCGCTGGTATCGGCCGGAGGGGTCGCTCCACGCGCCGGAGCTGGGCGAGCAGTTCGCGGACCACCTGCTGGCCGGCGTGGGCCGGGTGGCGAGGCCCCGGGTCGAGCCGCGGCGCGGGCGGCGGATCGGGAGCGACGGCGGCGGGCCGCGCGCGAGCGTGCGGCGATGAAAGCCCTGCGACTGACGGCGCCCGGGGGACCGCTCGAGCTGACGGAAGTCCCCGATCCGATTCCGGGCGAGGACGAGGTGGTCGTCCGGGTGGCCGGATGCGGCGTCTGCCACACCGACATCGGCTTCTGGCGCGACGGCGTTCCGACCCGGCACCCGCTCCCGCTCACGCTCGGACACGAGGTGAGCGGCGTCGTCGAGGAGGCCGGGACCTCCTGCGGCGCCTGGGTGGGCCGGGAGGTGATCGTCCCCTCCGTGATTCCCTGCGGTTCGTGCGATCTCTGCCGCGACGGGCGAGGGAACGCGTGCCGGAAGCAGCGGATGCCGGGAAACGACATGGACGGCGGATTCGCGGACCGGGTCTTGGTCCCGGGTCGTGGCCTCTGCGCGGTCGGCGATCGCCGCGGGTACGACCTGGCCGAGCTCTCCGTCATCGCCGACGCGGTGACCACGCCCTACCAGGCCGCGGTCCGAAGCGGGCTTCGGCCCGGGGACCTGGCGATCGTGGTGGGCGTCGGCGGTGTCGGCGCCTACGCGGTGCAGATCGCCGCGGCCCTCGGCGCGCGCGTCGCGGCGCTCGACGTCGACGACGCGAGGCTCGAGGCGATCGCGGGCCACGGGGCGTCGCTCACGGCGAATCCCTCGAAGACCGAGTTCAAGCCCCTCAAGAAGGAGATCGCGACCCGCGCGAAGGAGTGGGGCTGCCCGGAGGTCGGTTGGAAGATCTTCGAGTGCTCCGGCCATCCGGCCGGGCAGGAGACCGCGTTCGGCCTCCTCGGCACGGCCGGCGTCCTGATGGTCGTCGGATTCACCCTCGGGAAGATCGAGGTGCGGTTGAGCAATCTCATGGCGTTCGACGCGACCGTGCAGGGGACCTGGGGGTGCCGTCCCGAGCTCTATCCCGACGCGCTCCGTCTCGTGACCGAAGGGCGCGTCACGCTGAAGCCGTTCATCGAGCGCCACCCCCTGGCGGCCGGAGTGGACGTCCTCCGGCGGGTGGCCGACCACGAGATCCACCGGCGGGCGATCCTCGAGCCCGGCCGGCGCTCCTAGCCCGAACGGACCGCGCCCCGCGCGGAAGGGAGACACGATGCTGAAGAACCACGCTCCGGCGACGGACCGGCGCTACGAGCAGATCCGGTACGAGCGGAAGCCCGCGATCGATCCGGGCGGCCGCCCGGTCGACGGCCTCTGGAACGCCTGGATCGTCCTCGACAACCCGGCCCAGTTCAACAGCTACACCACCGAGGCCGCGATCGAAGTGACCCTCGCGCTCCGGCAGGCGAGCATGGATCGCGCCGTCGTCTGCTGCGTCCTGACGGGAACCGGCGACAAGGCCTTCTGCACCGGCGGCAACACGAAGGAGTACGCCGAGTACTACGCCGGGAATCCGCAGGAGTACAAGCAGTACATGCGCGTCTTCAACGACATGATCGACTCCATCCTCCGGTGCGACAAGCCGGTCGTGAACCGGGTGAACGGCATGCGCATCGCCGGCGGCCAGGAGATCGGAATGGCGTGCGACTTCAGCATCGCGGCCGACACCGCGCGCTTCGGCCAGGCGGGCCCCAAGCACGGCTCGGCGCCCGACGGCGGATCCACCGACTTCCTGCCGCTCTACGTCGGGTTCGGCCACGCCATGGAGAGCGCGGTCCTCTGCGAGACCTGGAGCGCGCACAAGGCCGCGTACCTCGGATTGATCCAGCAGGTCGAGCCGGTCCTCAAGGTGGACGGGCGCTGGATCCCGAATCCGCTCGTCGTGACCGACCGGTTCCTCGACGAGTTCGGACGCGTCGTCTACGGCGACTTCCGGACGGGGACCGAGCTCAAGGCGGCCAAGGAGACGATGGCCCGCGCCACGACCGACCTGTCCCGCCTCGACCAGGCGGTCGAGGCGCTCTGCACGAAGATCCTGATGCTCATGCCGGACTGCGTCTCGAAGACCGTGAACGGCATCCGCAAGCACAAGCAGCGCCACTGGGACCAGAACAGCGTCACGAACCGCGAGTGGCTCGCGCTCAACATGATGACCGAGGCGCGGGCCGGCTTCCGCGCCTTCAACGAGGGTCCCAAGGACCGGCGCGAGGTGGATTTCATCCGGCTCAGGCAGATGCTCGCCCAGGGGCATCCATGGGACGACGATCTCCTCCGGGCGATCTCGCCTCAATTCCAGACGGAGCCGACGCGCGGCTGACCGCGAGGCGGCGGATCGAGGAGCGGCGGGAAACGCGATGGACTTCGGCCTCAAGGACAAGGTCGCGATCGTCACGGGCGGTGCCTCGGGGATCGGCGCGGCCGCGGCGCTCGAGCTGGCGCGGGAGGGGTGCCACGTTGCGGTCGTCGACCGACGCCCCGAGACGGACGCGGCCGCCGTCCTCGCGGGGATCGAAGCCGCGGGCCGTCGCGCCCGCTACGTTCCGGCGGACGTCCGCGACGCGGCGCTCGCCGAACGAGCGATCGGGGAGATCGCGGCGGCCTTCGGCCGGCTCGACGTCCTGGTGCACGCCGCGGGGATCCGCGACGACGCGGTGAGCTGGAAGATGACGGCCGCCCAGTGGGACGCCGTGATCGGCGTGAACCTGACCGGCTGCTTCCACTGGAACCGCGCCGCCGCCGCCGTGCTCCGGGAGCGCGGATGGGGGCGCATCGTCAACATCGCGTCCATCAACGGAATGCGCGGGAAGTTCGGGCAGTCGAACTACGCCGCGTCGAAGGGCGGCATGATCGCGCTGACCAAGACGCTGGCGCGCGAGCTCGGGCGGTTCCACGTGACGGCGAACGTGGTCGCGCCCGGCATGGTGCGGACGGCGATGACCGAAGCGCTGCCCCCGAAGGCGATCGAGGCGGCGCTCGGGGAGACGTTGGTGGGCCGGCTCGCGGAGCCCGAGGATTGCGCGGCGACCGTCGCGTTCCTCTGCTCGGAGCGCGCGGGCCACCTGACCGGGCAGGTCGTGCGCGTGGACGGAGGCCAGTACCTATGAACGGAACCGGCGACGGGTTGGTGCGAACCGGGATCGCGGAGGGCGTCGCGACGCTCACGCTCGATCACCCGCCCCTGAACATCATGACGCGGGCGCTGGTGCGCGAGCTCGGCGCGGCGGTGGGGTCCCTCGCCGCCCGAGAGGACCTCCGGGCGCTCGTGATCACGGCCGCCGGGAAGCACTTCTCGGCCGGCGCGGACGTGGGGGAGCATCTGCCGCCGTCCTACCGCGACATGATCCCCGAGTTCGTCTCGACGATCGGGGCCGTCGCGGCGTTCCCCGTGCCGGTGATCGCCGCGGTGCGCGGCCGGTGTCTCGGCGGCGGCTTCGAGCTGGCGCAGGCCGCCGACCTGATCGTCGCCGGCGAGGGGGCGTCGTTCGGGCAGCCCGAGATCGCGCTCGGCGTGACGGCCCCGGCGGCCTGCGCGCTCCTCCCGCGCCTTGTCGCCCGCGGCGTCGCGGCGGAGCTCCTGTTCACGGGCGACGCGTGGAGCGCACGCCGCGCGCACGAGGTGGGGCTGGTCCAGCGCCTCACGGCCGACGATCGCGTCGAGGCGGAGGCCGCGACGCTCGCCGCGCGGTGCGCCCGCCTGAGCGCCGCCGCGCTACGCCTCACGAAGCGGACGATGACGGCCGCCGCAGGAGGCGGTCTCGGGACGGCGCTGCGCGCCGCCCAGGCGATCTACCTGGACGAGCTCATGCGGACCGAGGACGCGGTCGAAGGGCTCACAGCCTTCCTGCAGAAGCGCCCCCCGTCGTGGAGCCACCGGTGACGCGCCCGGCCGTATTCCCGGAGTGGCGAGGGCGAGACCTCGACGGGATGCTCCTCGCGTGCCTGGAGCTCGTCGAGGACGTCTCCTTCCCGACCGTGCGACGCTGGCGCGAGGCGGGTGGGCGCGTCGTCGGCCACTTCCAGGTCTACTTCCCGGAGGAGATCGCCCACGCCGCCGGATGCCTCCCGCTCAAGGTGCGCGGCGCCCCGATCGAGGCCGGACAGGCCGACTCCCGCTTCGGCTCCTACCTCTGCTCGATCGTCAAGACGTCGCTCGAGCTGGCCCTGAGCGGCCGCGTCTCGCTCGATCTCTTCGTGACGCACCCGATCTGCGACGCCGCGCGGAACCTCGCGGCCGTCTGGGGGCGGAACGTGCCGTATCCGTGCCAGATCCTCTACCTGCCGCAGAACGCCGCGTCGCCGAGCGCGGCGACGTACCTGCGCGGGGAATACGACCGGCTCCGCCGCGTCGTGGAGACGATCGCCCGCCGTCCGGCGGACGACGCGGCGCTCCGGCGTTCGATCGCCTTGTTCAACGAGAATCGCGCGCTGCTTCGCGACCTCTACGCCATGAAGCGCGAGACGCCGTGGCAGGTCGCGGCCCACGAGGCGTACGCGCTCGTGGCGGTCGGCGGGCTGATCCCGCGCGAGGAGCACAACGATCTCCTCCGCGCGGCCCTTCCGCTCCTGCGCGCCCGGGAGGCGCACGCCCAGGACCGGATCCGCGTCGTCTTCGAGGGAGGATTCTGCGAGCAGCCGCCGCTCGACCTGATCCGGTCGATCGGACGCTCCTGCTACGTCGTGGACGACGACTTCCTGATCGGGATGCGCTGGATCCGGGAGGACGTCCCCGCCGGGGACGATCCCCTCGCCGACCTGGCCGCCGCCTATCTCGAGCGCTCGAGCTACAGCCCGGTCCAGCACGACCCGAGGAAGCCCAAGGAGCGGATGCTGCTCCTTCGGGCGGATGAATCCGGGGCGCGCGCCGCGATCGTCGCCGCGGCCAAGATGTGCGAGCCCGGACTCGAGGAGCAGGTCGCGTACGTGCAGGCGCTCGACCAGGCGAAGCGGCCCTACTTCGTGACCGAGTTCGAGGAGAACATGACCACGTTCGAGCAGCTCGAGATCCAGCTCGAGACGTTCGTCGAGAACCTGATGTTCGACTGAGGGGCCCGATGACCGAGAACGCGCCGAACCAAGAGAACGCGCCGAACCAAGGGAACGCGTCCCACCCCGAGAGCGCGCCGCATCCCGAGATCGTCGGGCGGGGCAACCGCGAGGGGGCGCGCCTCTTCCGCGCCTGGTTCGACGAACTGACCCGCGCGGCCGAGGAGGAACGGGGCGCCGCGTACGTCTTCGTCATGGGGAGCCTGGGCGAGCTGC
>DASVDZ010000093.1:0-6030 GCA_036380835.1 Candidatus Eiseniibacteriota bacterium
CTCCGCACGCTCCTTCCCGGAGCGCTCCGCTGGGACGAGGCGCGGAACGTCTCCGGGGCGGAGCGCGGGCTCAGGGCCCGCTGGTCGCTCGACCTGGCGCGGCAGACGGGGCGGCTCCTCCCGCGCTTCTCCGCGGGCGAAGAGCGGATCCACGGACAGGAGGGGGACAGCGCCGACGCGCGCCGGAGCCGGCTCTGGACCGCGGGCCTCGGCGTCCGTCCGAGCGGCGCGCTCTCGTTCCGCTCCTCCTACGGCGTGAGGCGCGACGAGGCCGTGACGGCGGGCGGGCTCGGCGTGACCAAGGCGCGGACGCTGGACGGCGGCGTGACCGCGCGGGCGGGAGCGGCGTTCTCCGCGGACGCGGCCTTCAGCCGCCGCCGCGTCGCCCGCGAGACGGGCGACGAGTCGGCCGACCTGGCGCAGCTCGTCCTGACCGGCGGGCTCCCACGGGGAGGCCTCACCTCCGAGCTTCGCTACGACGTGACGCAGCTTCGCGAGCCGACGCTCTCGCGGACGCTCGTGCCGGTCGCGCCGGGGACTGGGTCGTACGACGCGTACGGCAACGCGCTCCTGGGAGGCGGCTACGAGCTCGTGACCGCGACCGGCGATCCGTCGACCCGCTCCCGCGCCACGATCCAGCTGCGGGTCGACGCGGCGCCGGGGCGGGTGGCGCCGCTCGGCGCGAAGCGCTCGGCCTGGCGCGCCTTCGGCGGGAGCAGCACGCTCCGTCTCGAGACGCTCTCCACGCTCCCGCTCGGCCGCGCCGAGCGCGCGTTCGACTTCGGGGCCTATCTGGACCCCGCGGCGACGATCCGGGGAAATCTCACGGCGCGGCAGTCGCTCGACTGGGCGCCGCTCGGATCGCGCCTCGACGCGCACGCCGAGGTCGGGACGAGCCGCGACGTGAACGGCGAGGTCGCCGGGCTCAGGAGCCGCGGGCGGGGCTCGGACGGGCGGCTCCGCGTCCGCGCGCCGATGCCGCTCCGACTGCGCGCCTCGGCCACGGCCGATCTCTCCCGGAACGAGCAGTCCTCGCTCCGGCTCGACGGGCAGGGCGACTACTCCTCGATCGTCCGCGGGAGAGGGTACGAGCTCGAGATCTCCCGCGTGCTGGGGAGCGCGTGGACGCTCTCGGTCCTCTCCCGGCATCGGAGGGACGTCGACCTCTCGCACGGCGGCTACCAGGACGCCTGGTCGGTCGGGCCGACGGCGCGCTGCGCCACGGAGCGCCTGCGCTTCGACGGGCGCGTCTCGTACGGGCGCCTCGACGTCTTCGGCCCCTACGCCCCCGCCGGCCGCTACCTCGTGGCGCCGCCCGGCGGCCGGATCGACTACGACCTCCAGAGCGAGGTGCGCATGGCGGAGCGCCTCTCGCTCTCGCTCGACGTGAACGGCGCGCGCGTCGAGCGGGGGCCGCTGACGTACGTCGGCCGGCTCGAGCTCCGGAGCAGCTTCTGATGGGCGGCGCGACGCGAATCGGCGGCGGGGCTCTCCTCGCGCTCGCGGCGCTCCTCGCGTGGGGCGCGGCGCCGGCCCCCGCGTCGCCGTCGGTCGGCCGCTCGGGCGCGCCCGACGGCGCGTTCGCGGCGCGGTTCGACGGCGTGCCCGATTCGCTCCGCGCGTCCCTCGCGCTCGCGCCGGAGGATTCGGCGCGCCTCTGGTCCTCGGCCGACTTGAGCGCGCTCGCGCAGCGGCTCAGGGACGACCTCGCCGCGCGCGGCCTGGTCGACCGGGCCGTCCGCCTCGTGCTCGTGCCCGGTCGCGGCACATCGCCCGGAGTCGCGACGCTCTCGGTCGCGGGCCCCGCCGCCGGCCCCGCGGCGGCCGTGCCGCGCGTGGTCCCCGTGCTCGCCATCGCGGGCGACGGCGAGGGGATCGGCGCGACCGACCTGCCGGTCCTCGCCGCCGCGTTCACGCGCGGGAGCCGCGGCTCGACCACGACCGACGCGGTCGCCGCCGGAGTCTCCGCGGTGCGCGACGCGCTCATCGAGCGGGGGCGGTACGCCGCCGAGGTCGGCGTCGACTCGATCGCGGCCGATTCGGGAGCGATCCGGATCCACCTTCGCGTCGTGCCGGGCGCCCGCACGACGGTGGCGTCGCTCGAGCTGGCCGGGGCCGCGACGACGCGGCCGTCGGCCGCCGCGGCGCTCTCGGGTCTCAAGCCGGGCGCGGCCGTCACCCCGGCGAGCCTCGCCGAGGCGCGCGACCGCCTCGTCCAGAGCGGCCTCTTCGCCACGGTGGGGGACGCGAGGCTCGTGCTGGGCGACGCGCCCGGGCGCGCCCGCGTCGTGATCCCCGTCGAAGAGTCGCGGGCGAGCCGGTTCGAGGGCGCGATCGGCGTGGCCAGGGAGGGAGGGGTGACCGGCCGGCTCGACCTGGCCCTCGGCAACATCGGGGGCACCGGCCGCTCCGCCGGAATCCGCTGGTTCGGTCCGGGCGGAGGGCGGGACGACTACGCGGTGACGTACCGCGAGCCGGCGCTTTTCGGCCGCGCGCTGGACGCGGGGCTCTCGCTCGAAGCGCAGGTCGCGGATTCGCTCTACACCCACACGCGATGGTCGCTCGAGGCGGGCGCCCGGCCGGCGCGCGCGGTGCGAACGTCGCTCGCCATCGTCCGGAGCGGCAGCGTCTACTCCGGGCTCGCGCGGGGGTCGAGCGCGACCTGGTCCCTCTCCGCGCGCGCGACCGTCGACGGCCTCACGCCCACGCTCAATCCGGTCCGCGGCGCCTCCTTCGCGGTCGGCGCGGAGGCCGGGCGCCGGGTCGATCGCTTCCCCGGCTTCGCCGCGAGCGCGCGCCGCCTCTTCCGCGGCGACCTCTCGCTCCAGGCGGCGCGCCCCCTCGGCGTGCGGCGCGTCCTCTACGCCTCCGCGCGCGCCCAGGAGACGATCCTCCCCGGTGACGCGTTCCCCGCGGAGGAACTTCTCTACTTGGGCGGGAGCGAGGGGCTCCGCGGCCACGACGACCGGGCCTTCGGCGGGAACCGGATCGCCTCGTTCACGCTCGAGCACCGGTGGATCACCGACGATCGGGGCGGCCGCCTCTATCTCTTCGGCGACGCGGCGCGGCACGACCTCGACGCGACGCTCCAGGCGGGCACCGCGTCGATCCTCCCGACCTCGGCGGGCGCGGCGGCGTCGCTCGCGCGAACGGTGTTGAGCCGGGGGTGGGAATTCGGCTACGGTGCCGGGCTCAGGACCCGAATGGCCGCCGGTCTCGTCGGGCTCGAGCTGGGATTCGCGCCCGGCGAGCCGTTCCGGAGGGCCACGCTGCACGTCCGGTACGCGAGCACCTGGTGATCCCGTCGAGCCCGAAACGATGACGCCCGCGAGACGATGACGCCCGCCCCGAAGGCCGCCCAGCGCGTCGAGAAGCTGCGCCGGGAGATCGAGCGCCACGACCACCTCTACCACGTGCTCGGCGAGCCCGAGATCCCCGACCGGGAGTACGACGCGCTCTACCGCGAGCTGCGCGACCTCGAAGAGGCGCACCCCGAGCTCGCCGATCCCGATTCCCCGACCCAACGCGTCGCCCGCGGGCTCCTTCCCGGCTTCCCGAGCGTCCGGCACACCCGGCCGATGCTCTCCCTGGACAACACGTACTCGCTCGAGGAGCTGGCCGAGTTCGACGCGCGCGTCCGGAAGCTCCTCCGCGCGGAGGGCGTGGAGTACGCGGTCGAGCCGAAGGTGGACGGCGTCGCGGTGGCGCTCCGCTACGAGAAGGGGCGGTTCGCCCTCGGGCTCACCCGGGGCGACGGGGTGGAGGGGGACGACATCACGGGGAACCTCCGCACGATCCGCTCGATCCCGCTCCGGCTCCACGGCCGGGACGTTCCGGATCGCCTCGAGGCCCGCGGCGAGGTCTTCATGGAGACGAAGGCCTTCGAGCGGCTCAACCGGCGCCGCGAAACGGCGGGCGAAAAGGCGTTCATGAATCCGCGGAACGCCACGACCGGGAGCCTGAAGACGCTCGACACCGCCGAGGTGGCGCGGCGCCCGCTCCAGATCTTCGTCTACCAGATCGTCGACGCCGAGGCGCTGGGGGTCGACACGCACCTCGAGGCGCTCGCGGCCGCCGCGCGATTCGGACTGCGCGTCAACCCCGACAACGCCGTCGCGCGAGGATTCGACGCGGTGCGCCGGCTCTGCGAGAAGTGGGAGACGAAGCGCGCGGCGCTTCCGTACGGCACCGACGGCCTCGTCGTGAAGGTCAACGCGCTCGCCGATTGGGGCCGCCTCGGCACCACCGCCAAGAGCCCCCGATGGGGCATCGCGTACAAGTTCGGCACGAGCGAGGCCGAGACGACGCTCCGGAAGATCGAGCTCCAGGTGGGACGGACCGGCGTCGTGACCCCGGTCGCGAACCTCGATCCGGTCACGCTCCTCGGGACCGTGGTGAGCCGCGCGACGCTCCACAACTTCGACGAGCTGGAGCGGAAGGACATCCGGGAAGGGGATCGCGTCGTCGTGGAGAAGGGGGGCGAGGTGATTCCGAAGATCGTCCGCGTGGTGCCGGGCGGCGGGCGTCGCGGGCCCAAGTTCCCGGTGCCGACGAAGTGCCCCGTCTGCGGCGAGCCGCTCGAACGGGATCCCGAGGAGGCGGCGATCCGCTGCGAGAACCTCTACTGCCCGGCGCAGGTCCGGCGGCGCATCGTCCACTGGGCGAGCCGCGGGGCGCTCGACATCGAGGGGCTCGGCTGGAAGACGGTCGACCTCCTCGTCGATCGCGAGCTGATCGCCGACCCGACCGATCTCTACGATCTGACCGAGTCCGAGCTGATCCCGCTCGAGCGGATGGCCGAGAAGTCGGCGTCCAACCTCGTCCGCGCGATCGAGGCGAGCAAGCGCGCGCCGCTCGAGCGGCTGATCGTGGCGATCGGGATCCGGCGCGTGGGAAGCTCGGTCGCGCGGCTCCTCGCGGAGCGGTTCCGGTCGCTCCGCGCGCTCTCGGAGGCGACGGAGGAGGACCTCCAGGCGATCCCCGGCGTCGGCCCCGAGATCGCGGCGAGCGTCGTGGGGTTCTTCGCCTCGAAGGAAGGGCGGCGGCTCCTGAAGCGGCTCGAGGAGCGCGGCGTCAAGGGGAAGCCGCCCGAAAAGCGGGAGGCGCCGGAGGCCGGCCCCTTCGCCGGCAAGACGTTCGTCTTGACCGGGACGATCTCGCTTCCGCGCGAGGAGGCCGCGGCGCTCATCGTGCGCGGGGGCGGGAAGGTGACGTCGTCGGTGAGCAAGAAGACCGACGCCGTGATTGCGGGCGACGATCCCGGGTCGAAGCTCGACAAGGCGCGCTCGCTCGGCGTCCCCGTCTGGGACGACGCGCGATTCCGGGCGGCGCTCACGAGCGCCGGGCTCGAAGGCGAGTAGGGCGTAACGGTCGAGAAGTCTCTCCCCCCTCAGGCGGCGCCTCCTCAAGGATAGCGGCGTCTACTCCCTCGGACGGATGTTGCGCATCAGTAACCTAACCTACACTCGATTGGCACAGCCCACCCTCATGCGATGCCAGGCCGGCCTCAAGGGGGTATCTGATGAATCGAGAGAGCGCGCCGCGGGCCGAGGTCGCCATCCTTGCCGCCTTGGCCGTTCTCGTGGGAGCGACGGCCACCACGCGTGCCAGAACCAGAGATGAACTGAATACCCTTCACACCATCCCAGGGGTCGCGGAACAGATTCGTCTGCCGGGCGAGAGACCGGAGCCGCAAGACCTGGATCCACGGCATCAAGCTGTCATTTCCGTCCCCAGTGAATTCTCTCAGCCCTTGGAACGCGTGGGTGAAGTCGCGGCCCCGAACACCGTGGAGATCGCTCAGTACGGCGAGTACGAGGCGGACCTTGCGTATCGCGACGGCGGGTTCTTGGCGGTTCGGTTCGACCCACCATTCGTGCCACCCTATAGGATCACGGCCATTCGCTTCCCATCGATAACCACCGATGGGGCGTCAGCGGTCTTCCCAAGCGTGCGCCTGTGCACGGCGGGCGGGCCGTTCGACGGGCCGCAGGTCACGAACCCGCTCGTTCAAGTCGCTCCGTACGTCGG
>DASVDZ010000094.1:0-61970 GCA_036380835.1 Candidatus Eiseniibacteriota bacterium
CGGCGAGCGCCACGAGGGCGGACGGCGCCGGGGCCGGGAGGCGCTCGCGGATCCAGGCCTCGGCGCGCGCGAGTTGCTCGCGCGTCGGGGCGGGCTCCGGCCGCCACGTCGTCGTGGCCGGCGCGTCCTCCTTCCCGCTCACGGCGAGCACCACGTATCCGCCGTCGAGCCCGACCAGGTTCACGCGCTCGACGCGCCGCGGCTCCCGGGACCGGACCGCGAGCAGCGCGAGCTGGCGCGAGACCCGAGCCAGGAGTTGCGGCAGCTCGGCCTCGATCGCCTCGACGCGGTCGCGGGTCCGCTCGATCGCCTCGTCGAGCGATCGCCGGGTCGGCGCGGACAGCGGATCGGGGCGCATCAGCTCGTCGACGTAATAGCGGTAGCCCGCCTCGGTCGGCACGCGCCCCGCGGACGTGTGCGGGTGTCCGAGGAGGCCGACCTCCTCGAGCTGCTGCATGGCGCTTCGAATCGTCGCGGGCGAGATGCTCAGGTGATAGGCCGCGCGCACGTACTGCGAGCCGACCGGCTCCGCGAGGGAGACGTGGCTCTCGACCACGAACGTGAGGATTCGGCGCAGGCGCTCGTCGAGGTTGGATCGGATCATGGGGTCTTCGGCTCCCGTTGGCACTTTCGGCTGGAGAGTGCCAATCAGCGGACCCTATCAGCCCCGCGCGGGACTGTCAAGCCGGGGCGCTCCGTCTCGGCCCAACCCGTTGTCACGGAGTCGGGTTCGCGGAGCCGGGCCGATCCATGGGCCGAACGGCGGCCGGGTCCGGACGAGAGGCGCCGGAGGGCGAAAGGCGCGCCAGGAGTTCCGCGGCGACCTCGTGAGACGTCAGGAGTCCCCGTTCGGTCGGGCGCACCCTGCCGGGCGGATCGAGGCGCACCGCGCCCGCCTCCGAGGCCCAGCGCGCCCACGCCGGGGCCGCCTTCCTCGCCGCCGCCCCGAGCGCGCTCAGTCGCACGCCGCGCGACCGCCTGAGCCCGAGGAAGATCGTCTCCTCGGCGGCGTCTTCCGGCGTGACCGGCGTGACCGCCTCCCGCGGGAGCGCGCCCGCCTCGAGGCGCGCGTAGTACGCCGCCACCGACTCGACGTTTCCCCACCGCCGCTCCCCGTCGAACGAATGGGCGCCCGGCCCGAGGCCGAGGTAGGGGCGCCGCATCCAGTATCCCTCGTTGTGGCGCGACTCGAACCCCGGGAGCGCGAAGTTGGAGACTTCGTAGTGCCGGTATCCCGCCACGGCGAGACGTCCCGCGATCGCGCCGTAGCGCTCGGCGGCCACGTCGTCCCCCGGGGGCACGATGCCGCCCCGCGCCACCTTCCCCGCGAGGGGGGTCGACGCCTCGACCTGGAGGGCATAGACCGAGAGATGCGGGATCGAGCGGGCGATCATCGCCTCGACGGCGCGCGCGACGCCTTCCGCCGACTCTCCCGGGACGGCCACCATCAGGTCGACCGAGAGAGTCCGGAACCCCGCCGCGCGCGCGCGCGCGATCGCGTCGAGCGCGGCCTCCGCCGTGTGGATGCGGCCGAGCGTCCGGAGCACGGCGGGCTCGAGCGACTGGACGCCGAGGCTCAGCCGCCCCACGCCGGCCTCGCGAAGGATCGCGAGCTTCTCGTCGGTCAGCCCCTCCGGATTCGCCTCGACCGTCCACTCGCGGACGCGCCCAAGATCGAACGCGCCGCGGAGCCACCCGAAGAAGGCGCGGAGGGTCGCGGCGTCGAGCGCCGTCGGTGTGCCCCCCCCGACGTAGACGGTGCGGGGCCGCGCGGGGCTCCACGCGCGGCGCGCCTCGTCGCGCGCGAGGATCCATTCGCGCGCCAAAGCCCGGAGGAGCCGCTCGGGCTCCGCGCGATGGAGCGGCGCCTTGGCGAAGGCGCAGTACGGGCAGAGGCTCCGGCAGTACGGGAGATGGACGTAGAGCCCGAATTCCACGCCGCCCTCAGTGCACCGGCCGGAAGAGGCGGTCGAGCCGTGGGAGGCGTCGGTCGGCGTCCCAGGACCAATAGAGGAACATCGCCTTGCCCTTCACCAGATCGCGTGGCAAGGCGCCCCAGAACCGGCTGTCGTGGCTGTTGTCCCGGTTGTCCCCCATCATGAAGATGTGGCCCCGCGGCACGACCAGCGGGCCGAAATTGTCTCTCTGGTTCGTCTCGCGCGGAAGGACGCGGGGATCCTTGTGGACGGCGTACGGCTCCTCGCGGGCCTTCCCGTCCACGTAGAGCACCTTGTCGCGGATCTCCACCTGCTGCCCGGCGACGGCGACGCAGCGCTTGATGAAGTCGCGTGACGGATCCTCCGGGTACCGGAAGACGATGATGTCGCCGGGCTTCGGCTCCCGAATGGCCGGGAACCGGTAGTAGAAGAACCGCTGCCCCCCCAGTCCGATGTCGATCTCCGAGCCGTAGACCATCTTGTTGACGAAGAGGAAGTCGCCCACCAGCAGCGTGTCCTCCATGGAGCCGGTGGGGATGCGGAACGCCTGGATCACCAGCCCCCGGATGACGATCGTGAGGATGATGGCGAGGACGATCGCCTCGAGGTACTCCCGAAGGGCCGACTTGGCCCGCGCTCGCGCGCGGGCGGTCGCGGCCGCCGATGCATGGTTCATCATCCGGTGCGATCTCCCTTCCGCGGGCGGCTACCGCTCCACCCGGAGGACGGCCAGGAAGGCCTCCTGCGGGATGCGGACGGTGCCCACCTGCTTCATGCGCTGCTTGCCTTCCTTCTGCTTCTCGAGGAGCTTCCGCTTGCGCGTGATGTCGCCGCCGTAGCACTTGGCGAGCACGTTCTTCCGCAGCGCCGAGATCGTCTCGCGCGCGATCACCTGATGCCCGATCGCGGCCTGCACGGCGATCGGGAACATCTGGCGCGGGATCAGCTCCTTGAGCTTGGCCGTGATGTCCCGGCCCCACTCGTACGCCTTCTCGGCGTGGACGATCACGGAGAGCGCGTCGACCGGATCGCCGTTCAGGAGCACGTCCATCTGCACCAGCTCCGACGGCTTGTAGCCCGCCAGCTCGTAGTCCAGCGAAGCGTACCCGCGGCTGATCGACTTGAGGCGGTCGTAGAAGTCGAGCACGATCTCCGCGAGCGGGAGCTCGTACGTGATGTGCGCCCGCTCGGGACTGGGGTACTCCATCCCGATGAAGATGCCGCGCCGGTCCTGCGCCAGCTTCATGATGTTGCCGACGTAGTCGGTCGGGACCACGATCTGCGCGCGCACGTACGGCTCCTCGATCGCCTCGATCCGCCCGGGCGGCGGCATGAGGGCCGGGTTCTCGACCAGCACCATCTCGCCGTCGGTCTGGAGCACGTGGTACTCCACGCTCGGGACCGTGGCGATCAGGTCGACGCCGTACTCCCTCGAGAGCCGCTCCTGGACGATCTCCATGTGGAGGAGTCCGAGGAATCCACACCGGAATCCGAATCCGAGCGCGAGCGACGTCTCGGGCTCGAACGTGAGCGCCGCGTCGTTCAGTTGCAGCTTGGCGAGGGACTCCTTCAGCTCCTCGTAGCTCTCCTGGTCCATCGGGTAGAGGCCCGAGAAGACCATCGGCTTGACGGGACGGTAGCCGGGCAGCGGCGCGGGCGCCGGATGGTCGGCCGACGTGATCGTGTCCCCCACCTTGGCCTCGGCGACCTCCTTCACGTTCGCGATCACGTAACCGACGTCGCCCGCCACGAGCTCCTCCTTCGGCTCGAGGCCAAGCCGGAGCGTCCCCACCTCGAGCACCTCGTGCCGGTTCTCCGTGGAGAAGAACCGGACCGTCTCGCCGGTGCGGATCCGCCCCCGCATCACCCGGACGTAGACGATGACCCCCCGGAACTGGTCGAAGACCGAGTCGAAGATGAGGGCCTGGAGCGGTCGGTCGCTCTCGTCCGCGGGAGGCGGGATCCGCGCGACGATCGCCTCGAGCACCTGGTCCACGTTCCGTCCCTCCTTGGCCGAGACGCGGAGGCACTCCTCCGGCTCGACGTGGAGGAGCTGCGCGACCTCGAGCGAGACCTCGTCCGGCATGGCCGCCGGGAGGTCGACCTTGTTCAGCACGGGCACGATCGTGAGCTTCTGGTCGAGCGCCAGGTAGAGGTTCGAGATCGTCTGCGCCTCGATTCCCTGGGAGGCGTCGACCACGAGGATCGCCCCCTCGCACGCCGCCAGGCTCCGCGAGACCTCGTACGTGAAGTCGACGTGGCCCGGCGTGTCGATGAGGTTCAGGGTGTAGGCCTTCCCGTCGCGCGCCGTGTAGCCCATCGTGATCGCGTGCGACTTGATCGTGATCCCCTTCTCGCGCTCCAGGTCCATGTTGTCGAGGACCTGTTCCTTCATCTTCGACTTCGGGACCGTCCCGGTCAGGTCGAGCAGGCGGTCGGCGAGCGTCGACTTGCCGTGGTCGATGTGCGCGATGATGCAGAAATTGCGCACCGACTCGCGACGCCTCACCGGCGGGCGCTCAGAACCGGACACGGTACCCCAGGCGGATTTCGGGGTCGCCGTCGCGGCGACGGCCCGACTCGCGGGGCCCGAGGTCTTGATCGAATGTCGAGAGATGCGCATCCACGTAGGCGTCCGCCATCGAGAGGAGGTGGGCGGCCATCCCCCACCAGATCCAGGTGATCTTCCGGTTTCGGTGCACGTCCGCGTCGAGCGTCGCCGCTTCCTGCCCCACGACGTCCCCCGCGGCCTCCGCGTCGACGGCGCGCTGGAGCGCGCGATTCTGGAGGTGAAGCTCCTGGAGCGCCTTCGCGACGAGGAGCCCCTCGCCGCCGACCACCAGCGCCGCCTTGACGGGCTGATGATTGTACATCTGTCCCCACCCGGGAACGATCGCGGATCGCAGCATGACCTTGTACGGCGCGGACCTCGGGCGGGCCGCCGCCGCCGCCGAATCGGCGCGCGATTCGCGCGCGGTGGTCCCCCCGGGCGGGGGCGCCGCGCGCGCGGCCGCCGGCGCGGCGATGACCGCGACCGCCGCGAGGAGCGCCGCCGTCCCCGCCGACGCGCGTCTCACGGAGCGGCCGACGGGAACTCCGGCGCCGCCCCCGCGGGAATCACTCCTTGGTGAGGAAATGGGCGATCGCCAGGAAGAGGAAGAGGATCCCGCCGAACGCATAGACGCCGATCACCACCCCGCGGTTGAATTCCGGCCCCAAGGACGAGTGCGCGAGGAGGTACTGGAGCCCTTCCGCCAGCGTCACGAGGAGCACCAGGAGCAGCACGAGGGACCATCGCCGCACCAGCGCGATGATCGCGACCACGATGAAGAGCGCGATGATCCATGGATTGCGCCAGTCGAGGCGGAGCCAGGCGTCGAGGAGCCCGCTCATTCGGGTCGTCCCCGGTCGAATCGTGGCGGGAACGTGTGGGAATCGAACCCACCTCGGACGTCGAGGACGCCCGACAGAAGGATTTGAAGTCCTCGGAGACCACCAGATCCCATCCGCTCCCTCGCGCGCCGGCTTCGTCTAGGCCGAGACCCACAGTGGACGGCGCCCCCGCGGGGACACCACTTCGCCGATCGCGGCCGCCTCGACCGAGCCGCGCGCCAAGCGGCGGAGCAGGCGGTCGGCGCGCGAGGGCTTGACCGCGATCAGGAGGCCCCCCGAGGTCTGCGGATCGGTCATCACCATGCGGAGCGTCTCCGGCACGTCGTCGTCGAACGCGACGTGCGGGGCCACGTACGCGGCGTTCGAATGGAGACCGCCCGGAGCGACGCCGCGCGCCGCGAGATCCAGCACGGAGGGGAGCACCGGGACGGCGGCGCTCCAGATCCGGAGGGTCTTCCGGCTGGCGCGCGCGACGTTCAGGGCGTGACCGAGGAGGCCGAACCCGGTGACGTCCGTCGCCGCGCTCACGCCGACCTCGCGCATCGCGTCGCAGGCGAAGCGGTTGAGCGTCGCCATCTGCTCGGTCATCCGGCGCTCCATCGCCGCGTCGAGGAGCCGCTGCTTCAGGGCCGTCGCGAGGATCCCGACCCCGAGCGGCTTCGTGAGGACGAGCACGTCGCCCGTCTTCGCTCCCGCGTTCGCGATGATCCGCTTCGGGTGGACCTCGCCGGTGATCGCGAACCCAAACTTGATCTCCTGGTCCCGGACCGAGTGCCCGCCCAGGAGCGCGACGCGCGCGCGGCGGAGCGTATCGGCCCCGCCGCGGAGGATGTCCCGGAGGAGGCCCATGTCCCCCGACTCCGGGAAGCAGACGATCGAGAGGGCCGTCCAAGGCGTGCCGCCCATGGCGTAGACGTCGGAGAGGGCGTTGGTCGCGGCGATCCGGCCGAAGTCGAACGGGTCGTTCACCATCGGCGTGAAGAAGTCGACCGTCTGGACCAGCGCGCGGGTCGCGGAGAGGGCGACGACGCCCGCGTCGTCCCAGGTCTCCGGGCCCACCAGGACCCGCCGCGAGCGCGGGGGTCGCGGCAGGGCCGCGAGGACCTCCCGCAGGTCGAGCGGGCTCAGCTTGGCCGCGCACCCCGCGCACGAGACCATCTCGGTCAGCCGCACGGCGTCGCCGCGGATCGCCCTCACGGACAAAACGCCCAGACCTCGATCTCGACGCGGGCGTCGCGGGGAAGGCCGCGCGCCGCGATGGTGGTGCGGGCGGGCTTGGGATCGGGGAACCGGCGCGCGTAGACCTCGTTCATGGCCTGGAACTCGCCCATGTCGGCGAGGTAGACCGTCGTCTTCACGACGTCGGCCAGGCCGGCGCCGCCCGCCGCCAGCACCGCCTCGAGGTTCTCGATCACGCGCTCGGTCTCGGCCGCGACGCCGCCGGGGACCAGGCCGCCGGTCGCGGGGTCGAGGCCGATCTGCCCCGACGTCACGATCCAGCGCCCGGCGAGCGCGCCGGTCCGCCCCTGGACGTACGGGCCGATCGCCTTCGGCGCCCCCTCGGTCGCGAGGACCGGGTCTCGGTTCGTCGCGTTCACTCGACCGTGACGCTCTTCGCGAGGTTCCGCGGCTGGTCGATGTCGCAGCCCCGTTCCACCGCGATGTAGTAGGCGAGCAGCTGGAGCGGAATGACCGCGAGGAGCGGCATCAGGGGCCCGAGCGTGTGCGGGATGTAGAGGACGTGGTCGGCCTTCGCCGCCACGTGCCGGTCGCCTTCCGAGGCGACCGCGATGATCTTCCCCTTCCGGGCGCGCACCTCCTCCATGTTGCTCAGGACCTTCTCGTACGCCGAGTCCTGCGTGCAGATGAAGACGACCGGCATGTTCTCGTCGATCAGGGCGATCGGTCCGTGCTTCATCTCCGCGGCCGGGTACCCCTCCGCGTGGATGTAGGAGATCTCCTTCAGCTTGAGCGCGCCCTCGAGGGCGACCGGGAAGTTCACGCCGCGCCCCAGGTAGAGGAAGTTGTTGTGGTGCGCCATCGCCTTGGCGATCGTGCGCACCGCGTCGGCGTGCGCCAGGATCCGCTCGATCTTGTCGGGAATCTGGAAGAGCTCCCGCGAGATCTCGGCGCCCAGCTCCGGCGAGAGCTCGCCCAGGCGGCCCAGGTAGAGCGTGAAGAGCGTGAGCGCCGCGACCTGCGAGGTGAACGCCTTCGTCGACGCGACGCCGATCTCCGGGCCCGCGTGAACGTAGACGCCGCCGTCGGACTCCCGCGCGATGGTCGAGCCGACCACGTTGCAGACGCCCAGCACGCGCGCCCCCTTCCGCTTCGCCTCGCGCATGGCGGCCAGCGTGTCCGCGGTCTCCCCCGACTGGCTCACCGCCAGGACGACCGTCCCGGGCCTCAGGATGGGGTTCCGGTACCGGAACTCGGACGCGTACTCGACCTCGACCGGCACGCGCGCCAGCTCCTCGATCAGGTACTCGCCGATCAGCCCGGAGTGCCACGACGTCCCGCACGCGGTGATCACGACCCGCTCGATCTGCCGGAGCTCGCGCTCGCTCATGTTGAGGCCGCCCAGCCGCGCGGTCCCCTCCTCGACGAGCAGGCGGCCGCGCAGCGTGTTCCGGAGCGACTGCGGCTGCTCGAAAATCTCCTTGAGCATGAAGTGCGCGTAGCCCGCCTTCTCGATCATCTCGAGGTCCCAGTCGACCGTCTCGATCTTCTTGGAGACGGTCTCCTCCTGGATCGTCGTCGTGTGGATGCCGGCGGCCGTGAGGACCACCATTTCCTCGTCGTCCAGGTAGACCACCTGGTTCGTGTGCCGGATGATGGCCGAGACGTCCGACGCGAGGATGTACTCGTCGTTGTCGCAGATGCCCACCACGAGCGGGCTCCCGTGGCGCGCGCCGACGATCTTCCCCGGGTCGTCCTGGGAGATGACCGCGATCCCGTACGTCCCGGTGAGGAGGCGGAGCGCGCTCGCCACCGCCTTCTCGAGGTTCCCCTGGTAGAACTTCTCGATCAGGTGGGCGATCACCTCGGAGTCGGTATCGGTGCGGAAGCGGTGCCCCTCCTTCTCGAGCGCCGTCTTGAGCGTCGCGAAGTTCTCGATGATGCCGTTGTGGACCACCGCGATGTGGCCGGTGCAGTCGGTGTGCGGGTGGGCGTTGACGGTATTCGGCTCGCCGTGGGTGGCCCATCGGGTGTGCGCGATGCCGAGCGTGCCGGTCGGATGGTTCTCCGCGAGCCTCTGCTCCAGGACGGAGATCTTGCCGGCCGCCTTCTCGATCTTGAGGCCGGATCCGTTCAGGATCGCGACGCCCGCCGAGTCGTAGCCGCGGTACTCGAGGCGGCGAAGCCCCTCGATCAGAATGGGGACCGACTCCTGCGCGCCGACGTACCCGACGATGCCGCACATGGGATCTTCCTCCTATCGGCGCGCGGGCGCGCCGCCCTGCGATCGAAGCGCCGCTTCCGCGGCGCGCGACGCCAGATCCTGGGCGCGCTCCGCGGTCGCGGCCTCCGCGAGGATCCGGACCACCGGCTCCGTCCCGGAGGCGCGGACCTGGACCCATCCATCTTCCCAGACGTATTTTTCGCCGTCCAGCGTATTGCGCTCCGCGTCGGGGAATCGCTCGGCGAGGGAAGCCGCGAGCGCCGCGGCGTCTCGGATCTCGAGATCGATCTTCCGCTTCACCATGACGACGGGCGGCAGCTCCGCCCGAACCCGCTCGCTCAGCGGCCGCGCCTCGCGCGCGAGCCAGTCGAGGGCGATCGCCGCGGCGAGGAGCCCGTCGCGGGTCGCGTGGAGCGCGGGGTAGATGACCCCGCCGTTTCCCTCGCCTCCGATCACGCCGCCCCGGCTCTGGAGCAGCTCCGCGACGTGCGCCTCCCCCACGCGCGATCGATGGACCGCGGCGCCGTGGCGTTTCGCGATCACGTCGACGCCCATCGACGTCGAGGCGTTCACGACGACGTCGCCGCGCCGATGCCCGAGCGCCCAGTCGACGGCGATCTGGAGCGTCCGCTCCTCGCCGATCGGCTCGCCTCGCTCGTCCACGATGGCGAGGCGATCGGCGTCGGGATCGTTGGCGAATCCGATCGCCGCGCCCTCGCGCCGCACCAGGTCGCCGAGCGCGCCCAGGTTCTCGGGAAGCGGCTCGGGAACGCGGGGGAAGCGGCCGTCGGGACGGCAGTAGATCTCGACCACGTCGCAGCCGAGCGCGCGGAGGAGCGCCGGCGTCGCCTCGGAGCCGGCGCCGTTCACGCAGTCGATCGCGACCTTGAGCCGGCGCCCCGCGATCCGCTCCCGGTCGAGCCCGGGGAGCGCCAGGATGGCGTCCCGGTGCCGCCGGATCGCGTCCCGGTCCGCGCGCGCCTCCCCCACGCGGTCGTGCGCGACCCAGGCGACGCCTCCTTCGCGCGCGCGGCGCGCGACCGCGTCCGACTGGGCGGGCGCCAGGAACGTGCCCCCGGGGCCGAAGAGCTTGAGCGCGTTCCACGGCGCGGGATTGTGGCTCGCCGTGATCGCGAGCCCCCCGGCGGCGCCGTGGTGCCGGATGGCGTAGAGGATCGTCGGCGTGGGGGCGACGTCGACGTCGACGACGTCGTGGCCGAGCGCCAGGACGGCGGCCTGGGCCGCGCGGGACACCCACGCGCCGCTCGGCCTCGAATCGCGGCCGACGACCACGGCACCGGGTCCGAGGAGGGACGCGTGCGCCGCGGCGACGCGCAGCACGACCTCCGGGGTGAGCCGCTCGCCGACCACGCCCCGGACGCCCGAGGCCGAGACCATCAGGCCGTCGAGGATGTCGTGGCTCACGGGAGAGGTCGCGCCCGGAGGGACGGTCGAGCCGGCGCCCCCGGACGACGAAGGCGCCGCTCGGCGATCGGTCGTCATGACGTCTGACCGTTTGACGGGATCGGTCGACCCGAAACTGGAGCTGGTGAGCGGAATCGAACCGCTGACCTACGCATTACGAGTGCGTTGCTCTACCAGCTGAGCTACACCAGCCCAGAACAAAAACCGCGGATTCCCGCGGCTTCGAACGAAAGTCAAAAAATGGTGCGACCCCGCAGAATCGAACTGCGGACACCCGCATTTTCAGTGCGGTGCTCTACCAACTGAGCTAGGGTCGCGCCGGGCGAGAAGACTAGCACGGCCCTTCGGGCCGGTCAACCGCTAGGCGAGCCGTCGCCTGCGGTCGTTGCGCCCCGCGCGCCGGTCGGGCTTGGCCCGGCGGTCCTGGTTCTCGCGGACCGGGAGGTAGATCGTCACGATGCTGCTCCAGTCCCCCTCGCTCCGCGCCCGGATCTCGCCGCCGTGCTCGCGGACCATCTGGTACGCCACCGCGAGCCCCACGCCCGCGCCGTAGCGGCGCGACGTCGAGAACGGGACGAAGAGCCGGTCGAGCGTCTCCCCCGCGACCTTCGGTCCGTCGTGGGCGACCTCCGCCTGGACGACCCCGGTGCCGTTTCGCGTCTCGACCCGGACGCGCCCGCCGCTCGGCACCGATTGGAGGGCGTGCTGGAGCACGTTCGACAGGACCTGGCGGATCTTGTCGGGGTCGATCAGGAGGCTCGGGAGGTCGGGCGAGAGGCGCTTCAGGAGGCGGACACGCCGCCGGACGAGCTCCTCGGATTGGAGCTCGAGCGCCTCCTGAACGATGGCGTTCAGGCTCTGGAGCTTGAGGCGTGGGCGGGTCATCTGCGCCATCGAGATCTGCTCGGCGAGGACGCGCTCGAGGCGGTCGGCCTCGCGAAGGATGATTTCGAGGTACTCGCGGTTCTCGTTCCCGGCGGGCAGCCCCTTCAACATGCGCTTCGCGAATCCGGAGATCGCCGAGATCGGGTTCCGGATGTCCTGCGCGAGCTGGATCCCGCGCTCCCCGACGACGGCGACCTTCTCGAGGTGACGGAGCTGCGCCTCGGCGTCCCGGAGCCGCCGCTCCATCGAACCCGTCACGTCGCGCGCGGCGTCGCGCGAGCGCGCGAGCGACGCGAGGAGGGCGATCGTGGTCCCGAGCGCGGCGTCCTCCCCGTCGTACGGGAGCGCCGCGGGCTCGGCGCCGAGCCGCGATTCCCGCACGACGAGGAACGAGCCCCAGACGCGGTCGTCCGCCACGAGGGGCACCGCGAGCGCCGTTCCCCAGGCCTCGGGGAGGCCGCCCGGGAACCGGGGGTCGTTGCCGAGATCGTGGAGGAGCATCGGGGTCGCGTCGGCCTCGAACCAATGGCGAAGCGACTCGCCCACCTCGATGAGATCCGGCTCTCCCGCGTCGGGCCGTCCGAGGATGCAGGCGAGCGCGTGGCGGCCGTCGGGCCCCAGCGTCCACGCCGCCGCGTGGCTCGACTCCGTGGCGTCGGCGAGCGCGCGCAGCGCGGTCTCGGCCGGGGATTCGGCGGGGGCGGGCTTCACGAGCCCGGCCAGCAAGTCGTGCACGGCGCGCGCGGCCGCGCCGCGCCGCCGGGCGAAGTCGAGGAGCGCGCCTCCCTCGACGGCGAGGCCCGCCTGCGCGGCGATCGCGCTCAGGAGCTCCATCTGGTCCGAGGTCCATCCGGCGATCTCGGGCATCGAGGAGAGGACGAGCACGTAGCGGACGCGCTCGCGGCCGAAGACCGGCAGGATCGCCGCGGGCCCGTCGGGCAGGTGCTCGACGAGGATCGTGGGGAGGCGAAGCTCCTGGCCGGGGCGCATCACCTGCGCGGCGCGTCCGTCGAACACGGCGTCGGCGAGCAGGTCGCGATCCTCGTCGAGCGGAAGGATCTCGTCGCGCAGGCGGTCGAAGACCTCGCCGTCGAACGCGCCGCTCTGGGCGAGCGTTTCGACGTCGAAGGCTCCCTCCGGCGGGGGCGGCCCGATGCGGGCGTCGGCCCGCCGGTAGGCGCTCGCGAGTCGGAGCCCGGCGGCGTCCGCCAGCACCTCGAAGAGGAGGATCGTGTCGGTCAGGTCGGAGAAGGCGCCCGCGATGCTCGCGAGCAGCGCGCGCTCGGTGCGGCGCGCGCCGGACGCGGCGTGGAGCGCCGGGAGGGCGCGGAGCAGGAACGTGGCGCGCGCGACACGCTCTTCCTCGTCCTCGTCGGCGGGGCGAGGCGCGCCCGCAGCCGAGCCAAGCCCTTCGGCCTCGACGAGGCGAAGGAGAAGGCCCAGCGTGGGGATCGCGCCCGCCGCGCCGGAGCCGGCGGGGGCCACGCGTTCCACCGCGCCCTGGAGGCGCGCGCAATGGACGCAGTCCTCCTTGAACCGGCTCTCGAAATCGGGCCGCGCTTCGAACGGGCAAGGACGGGGCTCGAGGTAGCAGGCGCCCTCGGCGACCGCCTCGGGAGTTCCGACCTTCCGGGCCGCGTAGCGCTTCCACCCCCCCACGATCTGCGCGTCGGCCATGGCCGACCCCGCCGTCTTGCGCACGCCCATCGCGCCCTCCCGAGTGGTTGCATCACGCCACGCCGCGTCGAAGACGGCATTCCTACGGTTGATTTACGGCAGGCGGAGCCCTATCTTGAGGCGGGATTGCCGTCCTAAGACCCTGGAACGAGGAGGGTTACAAATGGATGCAAAACGGCCGCAGGGGCCGCCCCAGACCCAGATCAACATGGAGCTGGGGGAACGCGAGGCGGAGGGGGTCTACTCGAACTTCGTCGTGATCAGCCATTCCCTGTCGGAGTTCGTGCTCGACTTCGCGCGCGTGCTCCCGGGCACCCCGAAGAGCAAGGTCTTCGCCAGGATCATCATGACCCCGCCGAACGTGCGCGCGCTCCAGGCGGCGCTCGAGGCGAACGTGAAGAAGTACGAGGATCAGTTCGGGAAGATCCGCTCGCTGAACGAGTCGGAAGCGAAGGGAATCGGATTCACGTCGTAGCCGGAGGCGGCGTCTTCCACCGGCGGTGGATCCAATACCAGTGGTCGGGCCGCTCGCGGATTCCCGCCTCGATCGCCTCCGTGACGAGTCGCGTGAGCCGCCGCACCTCGGTCTCCTCGTCCGCGCCGGGATCGGGCGTCAGCACGCACCGCATCTTCGCGTGGAACCGCCCCGGGGCGACGCGCGTCAGGAGCGCCACGCCGATCGGGCACCGCGCGCGGATCGCGAGGCGGGCCGGGCCGGTGTGCGTGGAGGCGGGGCGCCCGAAGAACGGAACGTGGATCCCCGCGCGGCGCGCGTCCTGGTCGGGGAGCATTCCGAGGAACGATCCTTGCCGCAGCGCGCGGAGGCCGGAGCGCATGCCGTATCCGATCGTGAGCGGCTCGATGCCGAGGCGCCGCCGGACCTCGTTCAGGTAGGCGTCGGAGCCGGCGTTCGTCTGCGCCGGCAGCAGGTACTTCACCCCTCCCGCCTCCATCCCGAAGGCCGCGCCGAAGAGCTCCCAGTTCCCGAAGTGCGCCGTGAGCATCACCGCTCCCTCGCCCGCCCGCGCCCGCGCGAAGATCGGCTCGAATCCCTCGAACGTCACGCGCGCGAGGATCGCCTCGCGGGATTGCGCCGGCAGCGAGAGGAATTCGAGGAACGACCGACCGAGCTGCTCGAACGCGCGGCGCGCGAGGGCTTCGGGCGTCTCTCCCCCCGGGCGATCGCCCAAGGAGCGCGCGATGTTCTCCTCGGCGATCCTCCGGCGTCGGGGGAGGAGTCTCGAGGCGAGCCGGCCGAGGAGGGCGCCGAGGTCGCTCGCCCGCTCGAACGGCAGCGCGCGCGCGAGGGCGCCGGCGCCGCGCAGGAAGAGGAGCTCGATCCGCTGGCGGATCGGGCGGAACGGACGCCGGCGGCCCACGTCAGGCCCCCCGGACGCGGCGATAGGCTCCGCCCGGATCGCGGCGGGCGAGGCCCTGGAGCTCGAGCGAGACGAGCGCCGCCGCCGCCGCCGCGGTCGTGAGCCCGGCGCGCTGGGCCAGGTCGTCGAGCGGCTCCGCGCGGCGGCGGAGCGCGGCCAGGACGAGCGCGGCGGGCCCGGGCTCCGGGGGCGGGGGCGGCGCGAACAGGGGCGCCGGCGCGGGACCCCGCCGCGGCAGCGCGAGGAGCGCCGCCTCCCTTCCGCAGAGCGCGAGCACGTCGCCGGCGTCGCGGACCAGCGTCGCGCTCCCCGCGCGGATCAACGCGTGCGGCGCCGCCGCGAGCGGATCGCGCGGGTCCCAGGGAACGGCTCCCACCGGACGCCCGAGAGACCGCGCGGCCTCGACCGTCAGGAGGGCGCCGCTCGACGCGCTCCCCTGCACGATCACGACCGCGTCGGCGAGCGCGGCGAGGAGGCGGTTCCGCGACGCGAACGTCGAACGGCGCGGGCCGTCTCCCGGCACGACCTCGCTCATCAGGCCGAGCGATCGCGCGAGGGCCTCCTGGAGCACCTCGTGGCCGCGCGGATAGCAGCGCTCGACGCCCGTGCCGAGCACGGCGCCGCTGAGGCCCCCCCGCGCCATCGCCCCCTCGTGCGCGGCCGCGTCGATCCCCCGCGCGAGCCCGCTCACGACGGCGGCGCCGGCCCGGGCGAGGTCCCCGGCGAGGGAGCGGGCGAGGTCGCGGCCGTCCTCGGTCGCCTCCCGCGCGCCGACCATCGCGATGACCGGACCGGCGGCGTCCCACGATCCGGACAGGAAGACGACGTCGGGAGGATGGGCGAGCGAGCGGAGCCGCGGCGGGTAGTCGGGGTCGTCGAGCGAGACGGCGCGGCCGCCCGCGCGCTCGAGGAGCCGCTCGACCGAACGCGCGGCCCGGTCGAGACGCTCCTCGCCGTCGTCGGGCGCGCGCGCCCGGAGCACGCGCCGGATCGCGTCCCGCGTCCGTTCCTCCACCACCGCCCCTCCTCCCGCCGGGTCGCCCCGAAGCGTCAGCGTCCCTCGCCCGCTTCCGGGAGCCGCCCCACGACGTCGTCCCACGAGAGGCCGTCGTCGTCCCCCGAAACCCGCGCCAGCGTCGTTCGCTCGCGTGCCGCGCGAAGCCCGGGGTCGAGAACCATCGCCGCGATCCGGTCGGCCATCGCGCCGTCGCGCGCGGCGAGCCCGTCGAGGGCGAACCGCTGCGCGCGAAGCGGGAGCGACGCGAAGGCGTCGGCGACCGCGTGCGCCGCGAAGTCGTTCCGGGCCAGGACCGCGAGCGCGTCCCACGCGGCGTCTCGCACCGTCCGGTTGGGATCGCGCAGGAGGTCGGTGAGCGGCTCCGCCGCCATCGGGAGGCCGATCCGCCCCAGCGTCGTCGCGGCAACGGCCCGCGTGTACCAGAGGCCCGACCCGAGGTATTCGATCAGCGGCTCGACGACCATCTCGCCCATCGTGGCGAGCGCCCGGCCGGCCTGATCGCGCAGGAACCAGCTCTCCTGCTCCAACACGTCGAGAAGCATCTCCACCGACTCCGGGGTCGGGTCCTTCGCCACCTGCCGGATCCAGTCGAGCTTCTCCTCGGGATCCCGATGGCGGAGCTCTTCCCAGAGCCGCGTCACGTCCTTGGGAACCATGGCGTCACTCCTTGGCCTGGGCGACGTTTCCGTCGTCCCGTTCGCCCGCCGCCGGATCCCGGCGCCACTCGTCGGCGAGCATCGTCCAGATCGTTTCGAGCAGCTGTTGCGTTCCCGCTCCCGTCGCCCCCGAGATCGCGCCGCCCCACCGGGCCCCGTCGATGGGGTAAGGCGGCGACGGCCCGTCGGGCGCCCGCTCCACGAGATCGGAGCGGCTCGAGCACACGATGGTCGGCTTCGCCGCGAGGTCCTCGTGGAACGAGGCCAGCTCATGGCGCAGCGCCGCGAAGTCGCGCGCGGGTTCCGTCGAGAGGCAGTCGATCAGGATCACGAGGATCCTCGTCCTCCAGATGTGCTGGAGGAACTCGTGACCCAGCCCCTTGCCCTGATGCGCCCCCTCGATCAGGCCGGGCAGATCGGCCATCACGAAGCTGCGCTCCTCACCCACGCGAACGAGCCCCAGGAGCGGCTCGAGCGTCGTGAACGGGTAGTCCGCGATCTTCGGCCTCGCGGCGCTGAGCCGCGCGAGGAGCGTCGACTTCCCGACGTTCGGGAATCCGACCAGCCCCACGTCCGCGATCAACCGGAGCTCGAGGCGGAGCCTCTTCTCCTCGGGCGCCTCTCCCGGCTCGGCCTCGCGGGGCGCCTGCCGCGTCGGCGTCGCGAAGCGCGCGTTGCCGCGGCCGCCCCTCCCGCCGCGCGCCGCGACGTACTCGGCGTCGGCCGGGACCAGATCGGCGAGCGTCTCGTTCGTCTCGTCGTCGACGACCATCGTACCCGCCGGGACCTCGACGATCAGGTCCTCGCCCGAGCGCCCCGACTTCTGGTTGCCGCTTCCGCGCGCGCCGCTCGGAGCGCGGAAGCGCGTCCGCGATTGGAAGTCGAGGAGCGTCCGAAGGTGCGGGTTCACACGCAGCACGACGCTTCCCCCCGCGCCGCCGTCGCCGCCGTCGGGCCCTCCCTTCGGCACGTACTTCTCACGGCGAAAGCTGACGCAACCGTCTCCTCCGCGTCCGCCGATCACCTCGATGCGGGCGCGATCCGCGAACATCAGGCGCGCTGAACGTATCGATGAAAAGACATGAACATTGCCTTGTCGAGACTTGACAGTCAGAGACTTACGAACATCGAGACCATCGGCGTCGGGGCTTCTCTCGGAGGAAACGGCGGGTGTGGAGCGCCTCCCGCGATCGGGTCACGCTACCAAAGCGGCCTCCGGCGAGTCAAAGGAATTGCTTTAGGCGTCGGAACTTCCGGGCTTCGTGGAGGGCTTCGACCCGCCCTTGCCGGAACGCTTGGGCTTGGCTTCATCCGGTTTCTTATGGGAATCGCCGGACTCCTTCTTCTGCTGTTGCTTGTACGAGTCGGACCGGTAGTCGGTCGTGTAGAACCCGCTCCCCTTGAAGATCATTCCCGCGCCGGTCCCGAGGAGCCGTCTCACCTTTCCCCGGCACTTGGGGCAGCGTTTTCGGGGCGGATCGGACATCCGCTGGAAGAGCTCGAATCGATGCCCGCACTTCTCACATTCGTACTCGTACGTCGGCATGCAGGTTCCCTCGTTGGTGGGCGCGGACGATGGTCCGCCTACATCCGGTCGAGAGCGCGCTCGAGACGGCCGAGCCCCTCGCCGATGTCGCTCTCGGAGACCGCGTAGGAGAGGCGAACGTGCCCCTCCATTCCGAACGCCGAGCCCGGCACGCAGACGATCTTCGCCTCGTCGATCAGGAAGTCGCAGAGCGTGGCGGCGTCGGTGACTCCGTTTCGGGCCGCGCCGATCCGCTCGCTCAGATCGGGAAAGACGTAGAACGCCCCCTCGGGCGGGATGAGGCGCACGCCCGGGATCCGCGCGAGCCCTCTCAGCATCAGCTCCCTGCGAGCGGTGAAGCGCTCCCACATTTCCCGGGCGGGCGCGGGGTCGCCGGCGATCGCGCGGAGCGCCGCCTGCTGCGAGATGGACGACGCGTTCGACGTCGACTGCCCCTGGAGCCGTTCCATCGCGTCGGCGACGTCCGCGGGAGCCGCGGCGTATCCGATCCGCCACCCCGTCATCGCCCAGGTCTTCGAGACGCCGTTGACCAGGACCGTGCGCGAGCGGATCGTCTCCCCCAGAGAGGAGATGCTCGTGTGGCGCGCGCTTCCGTAGACCAGCTGCTCGTAGATCTCGTCGGAGAGGACGAAGAGGTCGCGCCGCGCCGCCAGATCGGCGATGCCCGCGATCTCCTGGGCGGTGTAGACCGCCCCCGACGGGTTGTTGGGGCTGTTCAGGATCAGGACGCGCGAACGCGGCGTGACCGCCCGCTCCAGGTCCTCGGCCCTCACCCGGTGGCTCCCCGGCGGCGGCGCGACGAACACCGGCTCGGCGCCGAGGAGGCGCACCATCTCGGGGAACGTGACCCAGTACGGCACCGGGATCAGCACCTCGTCTCCCGGGGAGAGGAGCGTGAAGAGCGCGTTCCAGATCGCGTGCTTCGCGCCGTTGGAGACGACGATCTCCCGCGGGGTGTACGCGACCCCGTTGTCCCTGCGGAGCTTCTCGGCGATCGCCTCGCGGAGCGGCGCCACGCCCGCCACCTCCGTGTAGCGGTGATGGCCGCTCCGGATCGCGGCGATCGCCGCCTCCTGGATCGGGACGGGCGTGTCGAAGTCGGGCTCGCCGGCGGCGAAGCTGACGACCTTCTCGCCGCGCGCGCGCAGCTCGCGCGCCCGCGCCGAGAGCGCGAGCGTCTCGGAAGGCTTGAGCGCGGCGACGCGCGCGCTCACGCGCGTCCGACTCACGCGCCGCCGCGGAGCGCCGTCTTGAGGCGCGCCGCGACCCCTTCGGGCACGAACGGTGAGACGTCGCCCCCGTGGCGCGCGATCTCCTTCACGAGACTCGAGTTCACGAACGTGTAGGTCTCGCTCGGCATCAGGAAGAGGGTCTCGATCTCCCGGTCGAGGCGCCGGTTCATCAGGGCCATCTGGAACTCGTACTCGAAATCCGACACGAAGCGAAGGCCGCGGATGATCGTCCCGATCCCCCGCTTCCGCGCGAATTCGACCAGGAGGCCCGTGAAGGGCTCCACCGAGAGGTTCGGCTCGCCGGGGACCGCTTCGCGGATCAGCGCGACGCGCTCCTCCTGGCTGAAGAGCACCCGCTTCTCCGGCCGCGCCGCGACCGCGACCGTGAGCCGGTCGACGAGTCGGAGCGCGCGGCGGATCAGGTCGACGTGTCCGTTCGTGACCGGATCGAACGTCCCGGCAAAGACCGCGTTCTTCATACGCCTCCCTCGGCGCCGCGTCTCACGTCGCGGATCGCTCCGCGCGGAAGAACGCGACGATGGTGTCGCCGTAGTCGCGCTCCGTCAGGAGCGCGAGCCCGGCCGGTCGCTCCGTCTCCCGGCCGCGAAACCGCTCGTAGACCACCAACCCTCCCGCCGGCGGCCACGCGATCGACGCGAGCGCGCCCAGCCAGCGCGACCCGGCGTCCCCGGCGTACGGCGGGTCGAGGAACACGATCTCCCACGGCCCGGCGGCCGCGCGCGGCAGCGCCGCGCGGCCCAGGTCGGCGACCAGCACGCGGCTTCGTTCCGCGAGCCCGAGCGCCGCCAGGTTCTCCGAGAGCCGCCGGGCGACGGCGCGGCTCCCCTCCGCGAAATCGGCCCACGCGGCGCCGCGGCTCAGGGCCTCGATCCCGAGCGCTCCGGTGCCCGCGTAGAGATCGAGCACGCGCGCCCCCGCGACCGCCGCGGGGCCGAGCACGTCGAAGATCGCCTCGCGCGTCCGCTCCGACGTCGGCCTCACCCCCCGGTCGGGAACGCGAATCCTCCGCCCCCGAAGCGCGCCGCCGACCACCCGGATGAGCCCCACGACGCTACGCCGGGCCGGCGAGGCCGCGCCAGCGCGACGCGGCCTCGTCGGCGACCGCCTCGGCCGATCGCCCGTCGGTCTCGACGATCGCGTCCGCGGCGGCCTCGTAGGCGGCCTGGCGGGCCGTAAGGAGCGCCTCGAGCCGCTCCATGGCGCGGGCCCCGGCGAGCAGCGGCCGCTCGGACCGCGCCGCCCGATCGAGGCGCGCCGCGGCGGTGGCCGGCGAGACCCGGAGCCAGACCACGACGCACCGCTCCCTCAGGCGGTCCCGGTTCTCGGCGCGCTCGAGGATCCCGCCGCCGCACGCCACGACCCGCCCCTCCCGCGCGTCGTCCGCGAGCGCGCTCCGGAGCGCCTCCGCCTCCAGGTCGCGGAACGCCGCCTCGCCACGGCGCGCGAAGAGGACGGCGATCGGCTCGCCGGCCGCCGCTTCCACGGCGGCGTCCAGGTCGACCGCGTCGAACCCGAGCCGCGCCGCGAGGAGCGGCGCGACGGTCGATTTGCCGGCTCCCGAAAGTCCGATCAGGGCGACACGCCCGCGCAGGGTTCCCTCCCGATCCTCGACGAAAACGCGAAGCGGGGCCCTCCCCCAGGGGAAGGCCCCGCAGTATACCCGCGCCGCGCCGCGCGTTCCAGCGGCGGGCGGTCCGCCTACTTGGTGGACGCCGTCTGGTCGCCCAGGATCTTCGGCGTCACGAAGATGAGGAGCTCGCGCTTCGAGTGCGTGTTCGAGGAAGAGCGGAAGAGATTCCCGACCAGCGGGATGTCCATCAGGATCGGGACGCCGCGCTTGGTCGAGGTCTCGTTCGAGCGGATCAGCCCGCCGATGACCGCCGTCTCCCCGTCGTTCACCATCACGCGGGTATCCGCCATCGTCGTGTTGATGATGATGCCGCCCTGGACCGTCGCCTGCGAGGCCAGATCCGACACCTCGGGGTGGACGTCCATCGTGATCTTGTTCCCGACGTTGATGTGCGGCGTCACGTTCAGCTTGATGCCGATCGTCGTCAGCTGCGTCACGGCGTTGCCCGCGAAGTCCTGCACGATGAGCGGGATCTGCTGCCCCACCACGACCGACGCCTCTCGGTTGTTCACCGTCGTGATCCGCGGATTCGAGATGATGTTCGCCTTGTTCTGCGTCTCGAGCGCCTGGAGCGTGGCCTCGATCGAGCCGAACGGCTTCACGGTGCCGATCTTGACCTGGCCCGCCGGATCGGTGACGTCGGCGGCCTTGACGTCCAGGTTCTCGGAGACCCCGGCGTCCATGAGGTCGACGTTGTGGAGGCTCCAGTCGATGCCCAGGCTCCGGGTCGCGGAGACGTCGACGTCGACGAGGCGCGCCACGATCTCGACCTGCGGCGTCCGGGTGTCGAGGCTCCGCACCATCGACTCGGCCTGGTCGAGCCGCTCGTCGATGTCGGTCACGAGGAGCGAGTTCGAGCGCTTGTCGGTCTCGATGTGGCCGCGCTTCGAGAGCGTCTTCTCGATCGCCTTGCCGAGCTCCTCGGCGTTCGCGTAGCTGACCGGCAGGATGCGGGTCTGGAGCGGGAGCAGCTCCTCGCGGGCCTGCGCGGCCGTGTTCCGCTCCATCTCCTCCTTACGGAGGGTCTCGAGATTCGACACCATGATGGTCTGGCCCTTCTCCACCATCCCGAGTCCCTGGGACTGGAGCAGGATGTCGAGCGCGTGGCGCCACGGCACGTTCCGGAGCCTCAGGGTGACCTGCCCCTTCACTTCCTTGCTGGCCACGATGTTCTTGCCGCTGAACTCGGAGAGGCTGCGGAGCACGGTCTGCACCTCCGCGCCCTGCACGTCGAGCGACATCCGGCGGCCGTCGGAGGCTTCGGGCGCCGACGACGTCTCGGTGTCCGTCACCGATACCTTGTCCTTGTCGGCCGGCGCCGGCGTCTCGACCGCCAGCACGATGTTGTTCCCGAGCTGGCTCACGCCGTAGGAGGCGGCCTGCGCGAGATCCACGACGATCCGCGCGCCGGTCTCCTGGCCCCAGCCCATCTCGGTGGCCCGGACCGATTTCACGGCCGCGCCGTCACGGCCGGCCCACGTGCGGTCGTTGAAGGCGAGGGTGGCTCCCGGGCAATCCAGAACGATCCGATCCGGCGACTCGAGGGTGAAGTCGTGGTAGTTGATCGGAGCGTCGGCTTCCACGATGACCTGCGTCCCGCTGCTCGAATCCTTCAGCGAGATGCTCTTCACCGTCGCCCCGAGCGCCGGGACGGCTCCCAGGAGAAGGAGCGCCGTGAGCGCCACCCACGCGCCCTTCCGGCGACCCGTGCGCGAACCGCTAGTTTCGAGTCGCATTCTGGTCACCCTCTTTCGGTTGCAGTTTGATCGACATCGACTGGGACTCGCCGAAGGCGTTCTGGACGATCTGCAGCTCGGCCTTCGTGATTCCCGAGATGTACCCGTTCACGACGGGATCCCCCACCCGGAGCACGAACCCACGGCCCCGGCTGTCCTCCACCAGGGCGAACTTGTCGGCGGCGCCCCACATGATTCCGACCAGGTGGATGTCCCCCACGTCGATGAGGGAGCCGTCACCCGATTGGCTCTGGTACTTGCCGTCGATCAAGGACTCGAACGGGTCGCGGCGCCCGCCGCTCGTGTAGATGTACTGCTCGCGCGCGAAGAGGACGCTGGCGTCGAGCGACTGCGGGGTCTCCCCGACCGCGGCGCCCACTCCCGCCGGCACGCCGGGCACGGGAACCGCCACGGTCCCGGGCGCCGTCACCGACGCGGCCGCCGGCCCCACGGTCTTCGCCGCGGCCGGACCGCCCGGGATCGCCGCCGCGGGCCCGGCCGCCGGGGTCCCCGGGGCAGGATTCGCGAGCGCGGCGACCGCCGCCGCGGCCGAGGGCGCGGGCATCGGATCCCGCGGCACCCAATCGGGCGCGGGCGGGCCGTAGTAGACGAGCTTCGAGAGGTTCCCCGCCGGCGCGGCCGGGCGCACGGGCGTCTGCGCCGCGGGCGACGTGGCCGCCGTCGGAAGCGTCGGAGGCGCCGGGGCGCGCAGCGCGAAGAAGAGGGCGACGCCCACGATCAGGGCGGCCACCAGGGCCAGCACCAGGAGGCCGACGCGGCTCTGGAAGAACTTACTTTGCGGCAGCGCCAGACTGCTTGGCAGGTTCATTGGGAATCCCCTCGGCCAGCGTGTACGCGGTGGCGACGAAGTCGGCCTGCACGGTGTCGTCCAGGTCGCCCTTGTCGAATCCCTTCAACTTGAGCTGCGAGACGTTCACGAGACGCGACAGCTCCGCGATCTCGCTCAGGAACGTGCCGGCGTGATGGAACCCGCCGGTCACCGACACCTGCACCGGATTCTCGGTGAAGTAGGTCTGGGCCTTCGGCTCGCCCGGCTTGAAGAGGACGAACTTCACGCCCGCCTCCTGGCCGGCCAGCGTCACCTTGCGGAGCAGGCTCGCCACTTCCTTCTGCGTCGGGAGCAGCTCCTGCGCCACCTCCCAGCGCTGGTTCAGGAGCGCGAACTCCTTCTTCAGCTCGGGGAGGCGGTTCACCAGCTGCTGTGCCTTGGTCAGCTCGTTCGCCTTCCGCGTGTATTCGGCCTTGAGCGAGACGATCTCGTGCGAGCGCGCCTTGTAGTTGAAGGGCACGAAGTCCGCGAACACATAGAAATAGACCAACGCGGCGGTCCCCAGCCCGATCAGGAGCATCTTTTGGGTTTTCGGATCCTTCAGGTCCATCGCTCTCCCCCGCGCGTCGTCGCGGCTACAGTGTCATCGACGCGGTGACCTTGAACTTCACCACGTTCCGCTGATCGATGGTTCCCTTCTCGGCGACCACGAGGTCCACGTTGCCGTAGAGCGGCGACGCCTCGAGCCGCGACATGAAATCCGCAACCAACAGGTTGGAGAACGTGACGCCCTCGATCGAGATCTTGTCGGCGCCCGTTTCTTCGTAGTTCGTGAGCCAGAGGTGGTCGGGAACGCACTTCGAGAGCTCGTCGACCAGCTTCACGCGCCAGAGACGCGTCTTGTCCAGATTGGAGATGACGTTGAGCCGGCGGGTCAGCTCCTCCCGCTTCTGCGTCAGCTCCTGGATCGTCTGGATCTGCGGGCGGAGCTTCTCCGCCTCCTGCTCCGCGCGCGCGATGTCTCCCTTCAGCCGGCTCACCTGCATCGCCTGGACGACCGAGAACGCGGTGAAGAGCGCCGCCACGAGGAGCAGAACCAGCACCGGCATCAGCGTGCCGATCTTCGGCAGCACGATGTTCCGCTTGACGTGGCGTTCGTCGCGGGGCAGCAGATTGATGCGGATCATGGATCCCCCTATCGCAGCGCGAGGCCGATGGCCACGGTGAGGACCGGTGCCACGCTCTCGGGCGAGTCGCCGTTGAAGAGGCCCGGATCGACCAACAGCTTCTGCAGCGGATTCACGACCTCCACCGGCACCTGGTGGCGCGCGTTCAGGAAGTCCGCGAGACCCGGCACCCGCGCGCTGCCGCCGGAGATCAGGATCCGGTCGACGCGGTCGGCGTCGCCGGCCGAGCGCAGGTACGCGATCGCGCGGTCGATCTGGACCGACAGGTCCTCGCAGGTCGACTGGACGATCGAGGCGACGTCGATCTCGCCGTCGCCGCGGCCCCGGAGCGCGTTCAAGGCGTCCGCCTGGCTCACGTTGTGCCGACGCTGGATCCCCTCGACGAACGAGTTCGACCCGACGGAGAGGTCCTTCGTGAAGTGGGGCGTCTGGTTCCGGACGATGTTCAGGTTCGTGATCTCGGCCCCGATGTTGATCAGCGCGACCGTCTCGTCCGGACCGAGGTCGTAGCTCGCCTCGACGGCGTTCTGGATGGCGAACGAGTCGACGTCGATGATGGTCGGCGTGAGGCCCGATTCCTTGATGATCTCCGCGTGGTTCGCGATCATGTCCTTCTTCGCGGCCACGAGCAGCACCTGCATCTTCTTCTGGTCGACGTTCGGATTGATGATCTGGAAGTCGAGCGAGACGTCGTTGATGTCGTAGGGGACGTGCTGCTCCGCCTCCCACTGGATCGCCTCCTTGGCGTCCTCCTCGCTCAGCCGGTCCATGAGGATCTTCTTCACGATGACGGCGCGACCCGAGACGGCGGTCACGACGTTCTTGTTCTTGATCTGCCGGGATTCGATGAGGTTCGTGATCGCCTCATGGACCATCTGGCGGTCCATGATCTCGCCGTCCACGATCGCCTCGCTCAGAGGCTCCGAGATGCCGTAGTTGACGAGACGATCCCCCGAGCGGTCTTGCACGATCTCGGCCACCTTGATGGAGCTCGAGCCGATGTCGAGTCCAACCGTGCTCTTCTTCTTGCCAAACATAGTCGTGCTCCGCTTTGTGATGGGATGTGGCGTCCCGCACCCGACCGCGAGGGCCTGCCGGGGCTGGATCGAGCAAGTTCCATGCCACCGCGGCCCACCACCGCAACGTAAGTCCAGTTCAACTAATAGCTTACGGCACCCCAACCGGCGCTCCGCGTGTTGCACGGCCCCCGAACGTCGGGCTTGCAAACCGCATGCTTCGGCTGTCCTTCTGCCGGCCCGTTCCAGCCGCCGGCCATGTCTCGCCCGGTCGGGGCCACGCGTTGACCGGCGATTCTACGGTCTGCTACGGTCCGCCCATGCCCCGCTCCACCCTCGGCGCCGCCTGGGTCGCCGCCCTGACGGCGCTTTGGGTCTACGTCCAGACCCTTTCTCCCACGGTCGCGTGGATGAATCAGGGCGAGGACTCCGGAGACCTCCTGGCGGCCTCGGCCACGCTCGGCATTCCCCACCCGACCGGTTACCCGCTCTTCGTGCTCCTCGGCCGCGCCCTGAGCCTCGTCCCCGTCGGGGCGGTCGCGTTTCGGATCAATCTCGTCGCCGCCCTCGCGGGCGCGGCGTCGGCCTTCTTCCTCGCGCGCCTGGTGCTCGAGCTCGCCGCCCCGCGAGACGGCGCGGATCGCTCCGCGAACGGCGTCGGGCCGATGGTGGCTGCCTTCGCGGCCGCTCTCGCGTACGCCTTCTCGCGAGGCGCCTGGAGCCAGAGCGTCCTCGCCGAGGTCTACACGCTGAACGCCGCGTTCCTCGGCGCGATCCTCTGGGCCCTGGCGCGCGCCGACCGGACGCGGAGCGTGCGGCACCTGGCCCTCGCGGCCTACCTGCTCGGCCTCGGCCTCACGAACCACCTGCTCCTGCTGGCGGCGGGACCCGCCCTCCTGCTCGTCGCATGGCGGCTCCGCTCCCTCCGAAGCATCGGCGTGGCCGGACTCGTTCTGTTGCCCCTTTTGGCCCTCTGGGGAGCGACCCTCGACCTCTATCTTCCGATCCGGGCCTGGAGGAGCCCCGAGTTCTCCTGGGGGGTCCCGGCCACGCCCCGGCAGCTCTGGTGGGTCCTGAGCGGCGCCCAGTACGCCCGACACTTCTTCGCCCGGGGCCCGGCCGAGATCGCCTCCCACCTCGTCCCGGGGCGGTGGATCCTCGATTTCGGCTGGGGGCTCGCGGGGGTCGCCCTGGGGTGGGCCGCCCTCGTTCTGGCCCGTCCCCGGGGTCTCGGGCCGTTCCTCGCCTCCCTCGCGGCGGCCCTCGCGCTCCTTTCGGCCTATTCGATCCCGGACGACGTCGGGTACTGGATGCCGGTCTTCTTCCTCTCCATGGCCCTGGCCGGGGTCGGCTGGGCGGCGCTCTGGCGGCGGCTCGCGGCCCCGCCGTTCCGCGCCGGGATCGCGGCGGCCGCGCTGGGGGTCGGCGCCCTCGGCGCCGTGGCGAACTACGGCGCGGTGGACGCGTCGCGCGACGTCCAGCCCTGGATCTGGGCGCACCGGAATCTCGAGGCGGTGGAGCCGAACGCCCTGATCGTGAGCGAATACGACGGGCGGACCTTCGCGCTGTGGTTCTATAAAGCCACCGACTTCGCCCGTTCGCGCCCCGATCTCGCGATCGTCTACAAGTACCTGCTCGTCTGGCCCTGGTATCAGCACCACGTCGCGCGGGTCTACCGCACGCTCGCGGTGCCTCCCTACCCGGGCGACATGGACGCGATGATGAACCGCCTGATCGCCCGCAACATCCGGAGCCGCCCCGTCTATCTGGTGCGGAAGGACCCCGCGCTCCTCCCGATCTTCACGACCGAGGCGGTCGGCTACGGGCCCGATCCGATCTACCGGGTCCGGCTCAAGGACCCGCGCCCGGTGAACGCGCGGTGATCGAGGCGATCCGCCGCTTCCTCGCGCGCCGCGGGCGCGTCGTGCTCGCGATCGCCGTCGTCGGGATCACCGCCTTCCAGGCGGGGCGCGCCTTCCGGGCCGAGCGAGCCGTCACCGGAGGCGAGATCTGCCTCCCGCTCGACGACAGCTTCATCTACCTCCAGTACGCGCGCGCGATCGCGGAGGGGCACCCGTTCGTCTACACGCCGGGAAACGCCCCGACGACGGGGGCCACGTCGCTCGGCTATCCCCTCCTCCTCGCGCCGCCGCACCTGCTCCGCCTCTCGCCCGCGCTCTGCGTCGGCTGGGCGATCGCGCTGGGCCTTGCCGGGTACGTCCTGAGCGCGCTCCTGATGGCGCGCCTTGGGACGAAGCTCGGCGGCCCCGGCGCGGGCGCGCTCGCGATCGTCCTCTTCCTCGCGAGCCCCTATCTCCTCTGGGGCTATCTGAGCGGCATGGAGATCGCGCTCTACGCCACGGTCCTCCTCGCCACGACGATCGCGTACCTGAAGGAGCGCGAGGCGGCCCTCTTTCCGACCTTTCGCTGGTGGGTCTTCGCGCTGGCCGGCTCGCGCCCCGAGGGGGCGATCCTCTGCGGCGTCCTCGGGCTGCTCGCGATCGTGGATCGGCGCCGCGCCTCGCGCCGCCCGGGCGGCCCACCCGCCTGGGCGCCCGAGCTCCTCCTTCCGTTCGCGGCCGCCGCCCTTCCGTTCCTCGTGAACCTCGCCGTCAGCGGATCGATCGAGTCGACGAGCAGCCAGGCCAAGTCGATCCTCGCGGAGCCCTACCTGGAAACGCGCCGGAAGTACCTGCTCGAGGCGCCGCAGGTCTGGCGCGACATCGGCAAGGTCTATCTCGGCATGATGCACCTCGTGAACCGCGATGAGGTCCCGCCCGCCTTCGCGTGGGTGAACGGCGGCGGCGCCGCGCTCTTCGCGCTCTTCGCCTTCGTGCCGCGGCGGCGCCCCTGGCCCGCCGGTGGCGCGATCCTCCTCCTGATCGCCGCGGGGATCGTCGTGAATTCGATTCCCATCAACTGGCAGGTCCACCTCTTCCGCTACCAGCAGGGGCTCTATCCCCTCGTCCTCGCGCTCTTCGCCGCGGGCTGGGGACGCCTGGCGTGGCTCGCCTGGACGCGGGCGCCGCGATTCCTGGGAGCGCCCGTCGCCGCCGCCGCGCTGGTCGCGCCGCTCGCGATCTGGGCGCCGGGGGCGCTTCCCGAGCAGGGGCGGATGCTCAACTTCTACGCGCACAACTGCGAGAACATCCTCCATCAACAGGTCAGGATCGGACGCTGGATCGACCGGAACCTGCCGCGCGGCGCCGTGGTCGGTCTGAACGACGCGGGCGCGATCGCGTACTACGGGCGTCGCTCGACCGTCGACCTGGTCGGCCTCACGAGCGCCGGCTACGCGCGCGTCTACCGCTCCGGGCTCGGCTGTCTCTTCGAGCACGTGAGGCGCCAGCCCCCGGACCGCACGCCGACCTACTTCGCCATCTACCCGGACTGGTTCGTCTACTGGCCCGAGAGCGGGATCCTGGGACCGGAGGCCTTCCGCGCCCACCTGGTCGTCAACACGATCTGCGGCGGCACGGACATGGTCGTCTATCCGGCCACGTGGATCGACGCGCGCGCGACCGATCGCCCCGCGCTCGACCCGCCGGAGCGCTCCGGCTTCGCGCTCGTCGATTCGCTCGACCTGGCGTGGCTCGAGGACGAGCGCGCCCACGAATGGAAGGCCGAGCCGCAGGCGAAGGACGTCCTCCGGCAGTACGCCTACTCCGACCGGCCGACCCGCCCGCTCACCGACGGGGGGCGCATCGTCTACGGCACCGAGCGCTTCCGAGCCCGCGTGATCCCCGGCAAGGACCTCCTGATGGTGGTCCGCACCGACGCCTGGTATCCGAACTGGATCCGCGTCACGGTGGACGGAGCCGAGGCGGGCGTCTTCGCCGTGACCCGCTCCGAGTCGGCCTGGGTCGAGCCGCGATTCCCGATTCCGGGCTCGTTCCTGAAACGCGATCGGCCGGAGTTCACGATCGCGCGCGAGGACCGGTCCTCGAACGGGAACTTCGCCCCCTTCCACATCTGGCTCTACCAGTAGCGGCGCCGGCGACCTCGGAGGCCAAAGACGGAGGGGCGGACCCGCGCGATCGGGTCCGCCCCTCGTCGCTCGCCGCGGCCGTCGCGGGCCGCGCGGGTCCGGCGCCTATTGGTCGATCCAGGACGAGACTTCGTACCGGGTGAGCTGGTTCAACTGGCTGATCATGGCGCTCGAGTAGAGGCACTTGATGTTACCGTTCATGGTGGACGTGCCGGACAGGGTGCCCTGGACCATCAGCGCCCCGACGATCTGCTTCGTCGAGCCGCCGCCCGTCACCGTCACGTCGCCGAGGCAGAGCACGACGCCGTTCCAGTTGAACGCGCCGCTCAAGGTGAAGTCCCCGTCGATCACCAGCACGCCGGCGCCGCTCGCGCCTCCCGAGACGTGGAGGTCGCCCGTGACGTGCACGATCTTGAGATCGCCGATCGCGCCCCACCCCGCGGTGCTCGGATTGGTCTGGTTGCCGACCAGCGTGATGTCCGCCATGTCGCTCCAGGAGGTCGCCATGGCCTGCAGGTCGAGGTTCACGTTCGACGAATTGACGCTAGGATCGGACCCCGTGCCCTCCACGTTGTCCTGCTGCTGGGCGTTCAGCTGGGACGAAATCGCGGTGGGATCGTTCGGCGTCGCAATGCCCGAGAGGGGCGTCGCGCCCGCCACGGTGTCGTACGGCGCCGTCGGGTTGTGGTCGTGTCCGTCGATGTAGAACGCGTTGCCGCTGAAGTTCATCGAGCCCTCGGTGTAGACCGAGCCCGGCACCGGCGGGAGCGGCCACTTCACCGCCTCCACGGTCACCAGCTTGCTCCCGACGCCGCGGCGCCCCGCGCTCGTCACGATGATCTTTGGAATGCCGCGCACCAGGTTCTCGCGCGGCGGGGTGGTCGGGTCGTTGTCGTGATCGCCGAAGAGAATGATCTGGTTCGCGCTGTTCAGCTTGTAGCGCACCTTGACCCAAGGGTAGTCGAGCATGTCGGAGACGGAGAGCGAGAATTGCTTCGAGCCCGTCTGCGGATAGTGCTCGCTCGCCTCGTCCACGGCGGCGTTGCCGTTGTTGTCCAGCCCGTCCGACGTCGTCGCGCCGTACTGCGGATCGTTCGCCACGGCGCTCGGATCGTTCACGATGTAGCGTCCCCATCCCGGGTTGTAGGGAAGAAGCGTTTCGCCGACGTAGTTCGAGGACGTCGGGTCGGACATCCGGGCGAGGGCCTCGCTGATCCCGGCCTCGGCGTTCTCGAACGCCTGGGTGCCGAGCATCTGGTTCCCGGCGATTTGCTTCTCCCCCTTGGTCACCGCGACGTACGAGACGCCGAGCGACGTCAGGAGAAAGAGGACGAGGAGCGCGATGACGAGCGTGTTGCCCGCCTCCGGCCCCCGCGTATTGGACGTTCCGCTCTGATCGCGACGCATGGCTCAAGCCCCTTCCGGCCGCCGTCCCTGTGGGATCAACGCTCGCGCCACCACGCGAGCGAATAGCGATTCAACGTCAGGGCCGCGTTCACGGCCTCCGACGAGTAATAGATGCGACCCGATCCGCTCGTGGTGGATCCGTTCACCAGCGAGCCCTGATAGATGATCCCGCCGACGATGCGCGCGGCGTCGGCCGGCCCGCCGCCGGTCATCTTGACGTCCCCCGTGGCGATCACGATGCCGCTGAAGTTGCATCCGCCGCCCATCGCGAGATTGCCGTTCACCATCAGGATGCCGCCGCCCGTCCACGTGCCGTTGATCGTGAGGCCACCGTTGACGATCGTGACCTGGGGATTCGTCAGCGACCCCATCGAGGGCGTGCTGCTCCCGAACGTGAGCGGCCCCGTGAACGAGTTGTCCGCCATGCCCGAGAGAGACGACCAGAGCTGATTGAAGTCGTATGTGTACGTCGACTGGTCCACGCTGTTGTCGCCGCCCGACCCGGTCACGTTGTCCTGCTGCTGCGACGAGAGCGACGCGTCGCTCGCGGGCCCCTCGGTCAAGACGGCGTCCATCGGCGGCGCCCCCGCCACGGTGTCGAACGGCGCCGCCCCGGCGTGATCGTGGCCGTCGATCAGGAAGGCATTGCCGTTGAACGTCATGGGGCCGCCCGCCCACATCGCCGATCCGACCGTGACGAGGGGAAACCGCACGGCTTCGGCCTCGAGCCGCTTCGCCGCGTTCCCGCGGCGGCCGGCCGCCGTGATCCGGAGGACCGGCGCGCCGTACTTGAGGTTCTCGGTCGGGGGCGTCAGCGGGTTTTCGTCGCCGTCGCCGAAGCGCACGAGCTGCGCGCCCTGGGTCTTGTACTCGAGGCGGACATAGGGATAGATCAGCGCGTTGGCGTTGATCGTCTGCTTGGTCAGGACCTCGGGGTAGGCCTCGCCCGACTCGTCCACGAATCCGTTCTCGTTGTTGTCGAGGCCGTCCGAGGCGAGCGCCGCCCGGTCGGGATCGAGAAGGCTCGCCCCGTTCGCCATCACGATGTAGCGGCCCCATCCCGCGACCGGGAGCCCTGCGGGCCCGATGTAGTTCGCGACTTCCGACGGGAACGACATGCGGTGCAGCCCCTCGGCGATGCCCGCCTCGGCGGCGTACATCGCCTGGGTCGAGGTCATCTCGTTGCCCGCGATCTGCTTCTCCGACTTCGTCACGGCGACGAAGGCGACGCCCGCCGACGTCAGGACCATCAGTACGAGGAGCGCGATGACGAGCGCGTTCCCTCGTTCCCCCACGCGGGCGGTCCTTCCCGCCGCGGGGCCTGCCATCCGATGGGTGCCGGTCGCCATGATCCTCGTCTCCTCGTCCGTTACGGGTAGATCGTCGACGCGTAGGGGTTCAGGTAGATCACGAGGTCGCCGCTGCTCGCGCTCACGGCGGTGCCCGCCACGATGTCGTTCAACGGGTCCTCGTCCGGCGTGTCCTGGGAGGTCTCGAGCTTGCCGATGGCGAGCGCGTTGACCGAACCGCCCGCGTTCGCGTCGGCCCACGAGAAGATGCTCGGGATGATGTTGCCGCCCGTGGCGTTCGGGTCGCAGAAGTAGGCCTGGACCGCCGGGGGCGTGCCGCCGCCCGCGCCCGAGGTGCCGACGACGATGTCGTTGCTCGAATTGCCGAAGTCGATCTGGCCGATCGCCAGCGCGATCGCCGGGCCCGGCGTCGCCTGGAGGTCCCGACGCGTCAGGGCGCCCACCATCGTGCCGTTGTTGTGCCAGAATTCGATCTGGCCCGTCGTGTTGCCGGTCCGAAGCGCCAGCACGACGTCGGGATAGCCGTCGGCGTCCATCCGGCGCGCCGCGAGGGCGTAGACCGAGCCGCCCGAGGCGACGGAGTAGACGGTCGTGAACCGGACCGTCGAGAGCGTGTTGTTGTAGAAGATGTCGATGTTCCCGCTCGTGTCGCCCGTGTTGGTTTTCGTGCCGACCACGATGTCGGGATAGCCGTCCAGGTTCATGTCGTTGATCGCGACGCTCCGCGCCACGCCGCTGGCCGTATAGACGTCGAGCGACGCCGAGTGGGAGAAGCTGCCGGCGCCGTTCCCCCACCAGACCTCGACCTTGCCCGTGTTCGCGCCGGTCTTGGTCCCGAGGACGACGTCGTAGTTGCCGTCCCCGTTCAGGTCGCCCAGCGCCAAGGACTTCACCTCGCCGGTTCCCGGGTTGTCGTAGAAGGAGGCGTTCGGCGTCGTGGGAGAGCCCACCGCGCCGACCTTGCCGCGCACCTGGCCGGCGGCGCCCTGCGCCTGGTTGAGCCAGACCTGGAAGAGGCCCGTGCTGGTGTTCGTCACGACGCCGGCCACCACGTCGCGCGTGTTGTTCCCCGATCCGTCGAGATCGGCGGCGGCGAGGGCGTTGACGTCGTACGACGCCGTCCCCTGGTAGCTGTCGGTCGCCTGGAAGTAGACGTTGCCCGTGTAGCGGTCGGGCTCGCCGTTCCACCAGACGCGCACGTTCGCGACGCCGCTCGCCTTGGTGCCGACGATGATGTCGAGGTCGTGGCGGTCGTTCACGGTCGTGGCCGAGCCCTCCTGCGAGTCGAGCTCGTCCAGGTCGGCCAGCGCCATCGAGAGAACCTTGTCGGTCGGGATGTGGATCGGCGGCTGGCTCGTCGGGAGTCCGGTGCCCGTGCCGGTACCCGTGCCGGTGCCGGTGCCGGTGCTCGTGCTGGTGCTCGTACCCGTCCCGGTCCCGGTGCTCGTGCTGGTGCTCGTGCCGGTGCCCGTGCCGGTGTTGGCCGCCTGGTACGCCTGGTTCGCCTGCGCCAGGAACGGGAAGTTGCGCGGCTGCACGGTCGTCGCCATGGTGACGCGGTCGTACGCGCCGTTCTCCTGGTTCTTCTGCTTGGTCTCGGTGACCATCCGGATGATGACCGTCTTCACCTGGCTCGCGGTGCCCGGGCCGGTCGGAATGCCGAGATCCGAGTTCGAGACCGTCCGGCCGAAGAAGACGCCGGCCGGGTCGTTCGTCGTGCCCGTCTTCATCTCGAGCGCCGTCACGTTGGCGTCGAGGTACGAGAAGAGCGGGATGTTCTTGGCGGTCACGTTGTCCGCCGACCGCTGCGTGAGCCCGTAGGCCACGATCTCGCCCTGCCCGGAGACGGGCGCCGCCAGCGAGTCGCCGCTCGTGCCGACCTTCCGCCGGAGCACGAAGTCGTAGGGGTTGTTCCCGGCGACCAGCGGATCGCTCGAGCTGGGATCGAGGAAGTACGTGACCACCTCGCCCATGTCGATCTGGCGATTGCCGTTCATGTCGAGCGCGAAGGTCACCCGGTACTGGGAGCCGGTGACGATCGAAGGCTGGATCGACGGATTGATGCCGTAGCCGGCGGAACGCAGCTCGCGGGCCACGAGATCGACGCCGCTCCGCGCGTTCTGGTTCGCCTCCGCCAGCTCGAGCCCGAGCTGCTGGGAGCGCTCGCCGCGGACATAGATCTCGTAGATCGAGCCGATCACCATCGCGAAGAGGAGAACCGCGATCGTGATCTCGACCAGGGTGAAGCCGGCGCTTCGATTCGTTCCACGTTCGTTCACGGGTGTCACCTCGTTCACGTGGCGTTCCTTGCCCGGGGTCAGCGGGTCACGTAGCTGGTCAGGAGCGTCGATTCCGTTCCATGATTGTCGGTCCAGCGCGACGTGACCTGGATGCGCTTGCATCCGGCCATCGGCACGGAGTCCGTCACGGTCCAGGTCCGGGTGAAGACCGAAGTCGTGTCGGAGAACGTGCCCGGCGTGAGGGACATGAAGGCCGTCCCTCTCAGTTGTTCCATCTTCACCTGCGCGGCCATCACGCCGCTCGTGATGACCCGGCTCTGGGTCACGCCCCTCGTTCCCGCGGGGATCATCGACGCGACGGCGAGGATGCCCACCGCGAGGAACGTCAGGGCGAAGATCACTTCGATGAGGCTGAATCCGGCGCTGCCGTCCGCGCGGCGGGCGGTCCGCCCCTGCTCGACTCGAGACTTCGTCATTGCACCGTCACCATCCCCGTGGGGCGGACCACCGAAAGCGACCGGGAGTACCCCTCGGTGTTCGTGTAGATCGTGCTCCCCGACGCGCTCGCCGCGCCGTTCGGCGTGAAGACCACGGTGTCCGACGGAAACGGATTCGTGGTCGAGTTCGTGACCGTGATCCAGGACGGAAGCGAGGCCGTTTCGCCCGACTTCTCGGTTCCGTCCTTTACCTGGTCGTTGTCGTCGTCGTCCCACCACTTGACCTTCCGGTCGGAGGCGCTCCAGTACGCCACGTAGTCGTTGTTCTCGGTGATGGCGCGCTGGCGCACGACCCGCAGGGTCGTGGCGAAGTTCTGCACCTGGCCGTTCAGCTCCACCGAGCGGAGGAACTTGTTGATGCCGGGGAGCGCGACCGCCGAAACGATTCCGAAGATCACGAGCACGATCGCGAGCTCGACGAGCGTGAAGCCGGCGTTAACCGGAGCGCCACCGCCCTTCGTCTCTCGCGTCTGACCGTTCATGTGCCTCCTCCGAAATCGAATAGACGTGTCCGGCCGTGATGGAAACGCAAGGGGCATGCCAGCGGCCAAGTGTCGTAGCGACCCGCATATACATTCCCGGGAGTGACGTTCCCTGGCGGTTTTGCCGCTCGCGCGGCTCGATCGAGCCACCGTCGCGGGGCGAGGCCCGGCCGCACGCGCCGTGCAGCCTGCAACGGGCTCACGGGAGAAGCGACCGGTACCAGCGGAAGAGCGCGTCGCCGTAGAGGAGGAGCGCGACGGCCGACGGCGCGAGGAACGTGCCGAAGGGGATCGCGCTCCGCTTGTTTCCCTTGCCGCGGGCGATCAGGAGGACGCCGAACACCGAGCCCGCGAACGAGGCGAGGAAGATGGCCCCGAAGACGCCCCCCGCTCCGAGGAACGCGCCCATCATCGCGGCGAGCTTGACGTCGCCGCCGCCCATGCCCGGGACGCCGGTCGCGCGCTCGTAGGCCGCGCCGACCAGCCAGAGGCTGAATCCGCCCACGACCGCGCCGATCACCGCGGCGAGGAGCCCCGGCGGGCCGAAGAGGCTCGCGGCGAGCCCGACCCCGACGCCGGGAATGGTGACCGCGTCGGGGATCGTCCGCGTGTCGAAGTCGATCCATGCCACCGCCAGGAGCGCGAGGACGAACGCCGCGTGCGGCACGAGGAGCGCCGGATGTTCGGCCCGCCGGACCAGGAGCCAGAGGAGGAGGCCCGACGAGAGCTCGACGGCGGGGTAGCGCCACGGAATCGGCTTCCGGCAGTCGCGACAGCGGCCGCCGAGGAAGAGATAGGAGAGCACGGGAATGTTGTCGTAGGGGCGGATCGCCTTCCGGCACCGCGGACAGCGGGACGGCGGCGAGACGATCGACTCGCCGCGCGGCAGTCGCGCGATCACGACGTTCAGGAAGGAGCCGAGCACGAGACCCAGCGCGAACGCCGCCGCCTGGATGAAGCTCGAATCGGTCATCGTCATGGGGCCTCCTCGCCCAGGCGGGCGAGCTCGCGCCGCGCCACGTCCTGCATGTACTCGTTCCCGGTCAGGAGGACGCGCCTCCAGAGCAGCGTCGCCATTCCGACCTCGCCGGCGCGCTGGCTCGAGAAGGCGGCGAATCGATCGACGTAGTCGGGGTGATCCGGGAGCCGGCTGGCCCGCACGAAGTAGCGCGCGGCCGTCGCGTAGTCGTGGCGGCAGACGTAGTGGAGGAAGCCGGTCTCGAAGGCGAGGCGCCACGACTCGGGGTTGGCGCGGCGCCCCTTGGCCAGGAGGCGTAGCCCCTGCTCGGGGTTCTTCAGCTCCTGCGCGAGGACGAACGCCCCGAAGACGTACGGCGACTCGAACCTCGGGTCGAGATCGGTGACGATCGACATGACGTGCCCGATCATCGCGTACTTCTGGTCGGTGAGCCGATGCTCGCCGTAGTACTGGATGCCCCTTAGCCACGCGACGTCGGACGCCGCGGTTTCGTACCCGAGCGACGCCTGACGCACCATCGCGTCGGACGGATAGTAGAGGAGCTCGTCCACCGGCGGCGCGGCGACCCGCCGCCGCATGTCGGCGTGGAGGGCCCCCGCGGCCGCGAGGAGCGCCGCGCAGGCGAGGAACGGTAGCGACGCCCGGAGCGCCGCGAGCGAGCGCGCCCGGCTCAACGGAACTCCCGCCGCTCGAAGATGGCGCTGGCCGCGGTGAGCGCGGCGGCGGCGTAGAGCCCCGCGTACGCGGACGCGAACCCGATGCGGGCGGGATCGACCGCCAGGCCGTGCACCACGAGGCCGCGCGCGTTGAAGAGGTCGAGGTGCGGGAGGAGCCAATAGACGCCTCCCGTCACCGCGCTCAGGAGCGCCGAGCCCTGGAGCCCGAAATAGTGGAGGTCCTCGGCGAAGTGCCCCGCGACGACGGTGGCGATCGCGAAGAATGCCGCCAGGGCCGGCGTCGTGAACGACGAGAAAAGGACGACGATCGCGACGATGACGAGGAGCTCGGCGAGCGAGAGGGCCATCGACCCGAGGATCACCCACGGCGCCTGGTGATAGACGACGAGGAGGAGCAGGAAGACGATCGCGGTCATCCCGACGAGGAGGAAGGCCGTCGTGGCCCAGAGCCCCGCGAACTTGCCGAGCAGGAATTCCGAACGCCGGATCGGCTTCGCCATCACCGCGTAGATCGTCCTCCGGTCGAGCTCCTTGTGGAGGAGGCTCGAGCCCAGGAACACGCCGAGAAGGGTCGCGAGCATCGACGAGCCCGCGAGCCCGAAGTCGGTGACGACCTTCCGCCCCTCGCCCAGGGCGAGCGGCGAGAGCACCTGCGAGGCGCCGACCAGCCCGACGCCGAAGAGGGCGAGCGTCAGCACCATTCGCTCCCGGACGACCTCGAGGAGCGTGGTGCGGGCGATGGCGAGGACGCGGCTCACGGCTTCGGGCCCGCCGCCGCCGCGAGGGCGCGCATGAAGTGATCCTCCAGGGTCTGGCGCCGCGGCTCGACGGAATGGATGAACACCGTCTCCCGCGTCATGGCGGCGATCGCTTCCTGGAGCGCCTGTCCGTCGGTGACGCGGACGACCCAGCGCGGGCCGACCCGCTCCACCCGGTGCCCCGCGGACCGGAACCGCGCGGAGAGCGACTCGGGGAGCGACTCGGCGGCGATCTCCCATTCGCGGACGCCGGTCGAGAGGAGCCCCGGAACCGAGCCGACGTCGATCAGCCGGCCCGAGGAGAGGATGCCGACGCGGTCGCAGATCGACTCGGTCTCGGCGAGAACGTGGCTCGACAGGAGGACCGTCGTTCCCCGCTCCCGCTCGTCCCTGAGGAGCTGCTTTACCTCCGCGCGCCCGATCGGGTCGAGCCCCGACATCGGCTCGTCGAGCACGAGCAGGTTGGGCTGGTTGATCAGCGCCTGGGCGAGGCCGAGCCGCTGGGTCATCCCTTTGGAGAACTTCCGGAGCGGCTTTCGCGCGTGCGATCCGAGGCCGAGACGCTCGAGCAGCTCCCCAGCGCGGCGGCGGCGCACGTCGCGCCGAATGCCGAAGAGCGATCCGACGAGGTCGAGGTACTCCTCCGGGGTCAGGTGGTCGTAGAAGCACGGATTCTCGGGGAGGTATCCGAGGCGCCGGCGAGCGGCGGGATCCGACGGGTCGCGTCCCTCGAGGAGGACGACGCCCGAGGTCGCGCGGGCGAGGCCCAGGACGATTTTGATGGTCGTCGTCTTCCCGGCGCCGTTCGGGCCCAGGAGGCCGAAGATCTCCCCGCGCGCGAGCGAGAGCGAGATCCCGTCCACGGCCGTGAACGGCTTGAGCGTCATCGGGTCGCGGTAGACCTTGGTCAGGTTCTCCATCGCGAGAAGGGCGAGCGGCGCGACCTCCCGGATGGCGCCGGCGCGGCCGGTCCGCGGGCCCGCCTGGGTCGTGAGATCTTCGGTTCGCTTCATGGCTTCGGGTTCACCCCCTGGGCGCGACGGGGCGCGTCTCCCGCTCGGGAAACGCAAGATCGGTGCCAGCGGACGCCGGCGCCGACTCCCGGCGCGGAGCGGGGTTTACGGTGAAAAAGAGAAGGGCGGCAGATCGGTCGGAACCGAATCTGCCGCCCCAGGATCAACCGGCGATTAGCCGTTGGACAGCGTCAGCGTGAGAAGCGCCGACTTGCCGTAGCCCTTGATCGTGTAGCCGGTCGTCGTGCAGGGATTGGCACCGATGATGCCCGAAGCCGCCGGATCCGCAGCCCACGTCCACGCGTCGTTCGTGCCCGTGAACGGGTTCTTCGGATAGTTGCCGCCCGGCATGTTCGCCTTCACCGCCGCGTCGTCGCCCGCCACCGGATACGTACCCGTGTTCTTCACCGCGAAGTCTTCGATCGCCAGCTGGTAGCTGTGCATGTTGGCCTTCACGCTGCCCTCACGGGCGCGGTCCTGCATGGCGATGAAGTTCGGAATCGCGATGGCCGCGAGGATACCGATGATCACGACCACGATCATGAGCTCGATGAGGGTGAAGCCTTTTTCGTTGCGCAGCATGTTCTTCCTCCCGGTGATGGGTTGTACCGCGTCCCTTCTCTGCTTAACCGTTCGACATCGTGAGCGACAGGAGCGCCGCCTTGCCGTAACCCTTGATCGTGTAGCCGGTCGTCGTCGACGGGTTGGCGCCGATGATGCCCGACGCCGCCGGATCGGCCGCCCACGTCCACGCGTCGTTCGTGCCGGTAAACGGATTCTTCGGATAGTTGCCCGAAGGCATGTTCGCCTTCACGGCCGCGTCGTCGCCCGCCACGGGATAGATCCCCGCGGACTTGACCGCGAAATCTTCGATCGCCAGCTGGAAGCTGTGCATGTTCGCCTTCACGCTGCCTTCGCGTGCGCGGTCCTGCATGGAGATGAAGTTGGGAATCGCGATCGCCGCCAGAATCCCGATGATCACGACCACGATCATCAGCTCGATCAGCGTGAAACCCTTCTGGTTCTGGGTCACCTGGTACCACCTCCTCCGGTCCTTCGCCGTCCTTGGCGTGTCTGTCGTCCGTCTGACGTCGCCGACCGGGAGCTATCGCAACCACCGTGCCACGGGGATCGGCCGTGCCGTTTCTCCGCCTAATCGATTGCCACGGCGTCGTCTTTCGAGGTGGCGGCGAACCCGCTCCGGAGGCCGCGCGGCGCGCTTCACGCAATCCGCACGCACTCCATATCGGAATTCACAAATTGCACGATGAAGCACGACCCGCCATTTTGCGACTAGGAGACCTGGTCGGCCTCCGCGGTCTCCCGCTCGGTGAGGAGGCCGTAGCTCAGGAGCTTCCGGTAGAGCGTCGAGGGGTTGATGCCCAGGATCTCGGAGGCCCGCTTCTTCTGGCCGCCGGTGTGGTTCAGGACCTTGAGGATGTATTCGCGCTCGAGCTCGTCGAGGGTCATGGTCGGGTTGTCGATCACGAGGCTGCCGCGCCCCTTGGCCCCCTGGAGCACGCGCTCCGGGAGATCCTGCGGGGTCAGGACGCCGTCGTCGCTCAGGATCACGCCGCGCTCGATGACGTTCTCCAGCTCGCGGACGTTTCCCGGCCAGTCGTAGTTGAGGAGGGCGTCACGCGCCTCCTTGCTCAGGACCTTCGGCTCCTTGCCGGCCGTGAGCTTCTGCAGGAAGTGCTCGACCATCTCCTCGATGTCCTCCTTGCGCTCGCGGAGGGCCGGGAGCCGGACCTGGATGACGTTCAGGCGATAGAAGAGATCGGCGCGGAATCGGCTCTCGGCGACCGCGCGCTCGAGATCGGCGTTGGTGGCGGCGATCAGCCTGAGATCGATCTTCCGAGGCTTGGTGCCGCCCACGGGGATGATCTCGCGCTCCTGGAGGGCGCGAAGCAGCTTCACCTGGGTCGCGGGCAGCGTCTCCCCCACCTCGTCGAGGAAGAAGGAGCCTCCCTGCGCCACGGCCATGAGCCCCTCCTGGTCGCGCACCGCCCCCGTGAAGGATCCCTTCACGTGACCGAAGAGGTTCGACTCGAGGAGGTCCTTCGGCAGGGCCCCGCAGTTGATCGAGACGAAGGGCCCGTCCGCGCGGCGGCTCAAGTAGTGGATCCGCTTCGCGATCAGCTCCTTCCCGGTGCCGCTCTCCCCCACGATCAGGATCGTCGAATCCGAGTCGGCGACCTTCTCGACCAGCTTGAGCACCCGCTGGATCTGCTCGCTGTGCCCGATGATCTCCTTGGCGTCGTCGGTCTTCTTGAGCTGGCGCTTCAGGAGGACGTTTTCCGACGTCACCCGCCGCATGGCGAGCGCGTTCTTGATGACCAGGCGGATCTCGTCGTTCTTCGCGCTCTTCTCCAAGTACTGGTACGCGCCCCGGTTCAGCGCCTCGATCGCCGACTTCTGGGACGCGAAGGCGGTGCGGATCACGACGGGGACCGAGCCGTCGATCTTCTTCACTCCCGACAGCACCCCGAGGCCGTCGATCTCCCCCGGCATCTTGATGTCGGTGACGACGACGTCGAAGTTCTCTTCCTCGGCCTGGGTCAGGGCGTCCTTCCCCGAGCGAGCCACGTGCACCTCGTACCCTTCCTTGGAGAGGAGGATGGAGAGGAACTGCACCATGCTCTCTTCGTCGTCTACGATCAGGATCTTCTCGCCGGCCACGGGACCATCCTCGCTCGAAGTGTTGCGTTAGGCGGCGTGCGCCACGACGTCGGCCGTGCGCTCCGCGCGGGGAAGCCAGAGGCGCAGCGTGGTGCCCGCGCCGACCCGGCTCTCGATTTCCAGCATGCCTCCGTGACGCTCCACGATCCGGTTCGCGATGGCGAGCCCGAGGCCCGTCCCGCCCTGCTTCGTGGAGAAGAACGGCTCGAACACCTGCGACAACTCCTCCGGCGGGATCCCGACACCCGTGTCGCGGATCTCGACCGAGACGAGCTTTTTCGAGCCGGGGCGCCGCCGCGGGACCGCCCCCGGCGGGGCCGCGGCCACGATCACCGTGCCGCTTGCATCGATCGCCTCGAGCGCGTTGATGAGCAGATTCAGGAGCACCTGCTTCATCTGCTCGAAATCGACCTGCACCCAGACCGCCTCGCGGTCGCCTTCGACCACGACCCGCTTCCGCGTGCCGCCGCTCGGGTGGCGTCGCGCCACCTCGGCGATCTCCCGGAGGAGGGCGCCCAGGTCCACGCGCTCGGTCTTGAGCGGCCGCTCCCGCGCGTAGTCGAGCAGCTCTCGGATGAAGTTGTCGAGGCGCTCCGATTCCCGCACGATCAGCTCGAGGAGGCGCGCGTTCTCCCCCGTGACCTTCAGCTCGCGCTGCAGCACCTCGACCGACCCCGCGATCGGATTCAGGCAGTTCCGGATCTCGTGCGCGATCCCCGCGCTCAGCTCCCCGATCGCCGCCAGGGTCTCTCCGCGGCGGATCCGCTCTTCGAGCGCCTTGACCTCGGAGAGGTCCTGGAAGAGCGCGATCACGCCGCGGCGGTTCCCCTCCGAGTCCAGGAGCACGCTCGTCGAGACGCCCAGGGGCACCGTGCGGCCCAGGCGCGTCGTGACGGTCGCCTCGTGCCGCGCCACCGCGACCCCCGTCTCCAGCGTCTGGCGGAGCCGCGCGACGAACGACTCGAGCCCCGGCCCGAGCGCCTCGACGTAGTGGCGCCCTCGCGCCTGCTCGGGAGGCAGCCCGACGATTTCCCCCGCGGCGCGATTCCAGTGCCGCACCACGCCCTCCGCGTCGATCGACGCGAGCCCGCTCGACAGGTTCTCGAGGATCGTCGCCGTGTCGAAGAGCGCGCGGCTCAGCTCGGCCCGGGTCTCCTCGAGCGCCCGGCGCCCCTCGCGGAGCGACCGCCCCAGCGCGCCGCCGATCAGCCCGACGACGTAGAAGAGCGGCACGTAGAGCACCGCGCGCACCGTCAGCGCCGACGCGCTCAGCGGCTCCGTGAGCCCGAACGACAGGGGCGGCAGCATCCCCCCGCGCTCGGTGGCCACCAGCACCAGGTACGCGATCGACGAGGCCGTCGCGAGCATCGCCCCGCCGCGGACGGTCAGGAAGACGCCCCCGAGGAGCGGCCCCAGGAGGAAGAGCGGGACGAACGGGCTCGACGCGCCTCCCGTGAAGAGGAGGAGGTACGAGATCACCGCCACGTCCACGAGCAGCTGCGTCGCCAGGAGCGGCCGGATCGTCGCGGCGCTCTTCGCGGCGCGGTGATACGCGACCGCGAGCCCGGCCGAGAGGATCACCAGGAACGCCAGCGGCACGTGCTGCGCGAGATCGGTGACCCGGTCCGAGAAGGCGACCGCCATGCCCGCGACCAGGGTGATCAGCGCCACCCGGCCGACGATCACCGCCCGCACCTCGATGAGGAGCGCCTCGTCGTCGCCCGGTCCCCCGGTCCGATGCGGTCGCGTCATGTCACGCCCATTCTCCAAACGACGCCGTCTAGTGTCCGCCCGCCACCACGTTGATCAGCTTGAACATCGGGAGATACATCGCGATCACCATGCCGCCCACGACGCTTCCCATGAACACGATCATCAGGGGCTCGATCAGCGACGTGAGCGCGTCGACGGCCGTGTCCACCTCGTCGTCGTAGAAGTCGGCGATGCGCGTGAGCATGTCGTCGAGCGCGCCGGTCTCCTCGCCCACCGAGATCATCTGGACGACCATCGGCGGGAAGACGTCCGACTGGCGGAGCGGCGCGGCGATGGTCTCGCCCTCGCGGATCGAGGCGCGGGCGGCCATGATGGCCTCCTGGATCACCCGGTTTCCCGACGTGCGCGCCGTGATCTCGAGGCCGGTGAGGATGGGAACGCCCGAGCTGATCAGCGTGCCGAGGGTCCGGGTGAAACGGGCCACGGCGCCCTTCCGGATCACGTCCCCGAGGACGGGCAGGCGGAGCAGGAAGCGGTCGATCTGGATGTGCCCGCGCTCGGTGCGGTAGTAGCGCTGGATCCCCACGCCCGTTCCCACGATCCCGCCGAGCATGAGCCACCAGTACGAGCGGAGGAGCGAGGAGAGGCCCATGACGATCTTGGTCGGCAGCGGGAGCTCGGCGCCGAACCCCGTGAACATCCGCGCGAAGGTGGGGATGATGAAGATGAGCATGAACGCGGTCGCCAGCACGGCCACCGTCATGACGACCGCCGGGTAGACCATGGCCCCCTGGATCTTCCGTTTCAGGGCCTCGGCCTTCTCGATGAACGTCGCGAGGCGCTGGAGGATGTCGTCGAGGATACCGCCCGCCTCGCCCGCCTCCACCATGTTGACGAAGAGCTCGTCGAAGACGCGGTTGTTCTCCTTCTTGGCGAGCGATTCGGCCAGCGTGTTGCCCGCCTCGACCTCCCGCATCACCTGCGCGATGATGGCCCGGAAGTTCTCCTTCTCGGTCTGCTTCGAGAGGATGTCGAGGCACTGGACCAGCGGGAGACCCGCGTTGATCATGGTCGCGAACTGGCGCGTGAAGATGGCCAGGTCCCGCGTGGAGACGCCGGTTCCGAACTTGGGCAGCGCCAGCTTCAGATCCTGCTTCTTCTCGCGGACCGACGTGATGATGATCCGCTTCTTCCTTAGCGCGGCGAGCGCCTCTTCCTGCGAGTCGAACGTCAGCTCGCCGCTCTGGATCTCCCCGCCGACGGTTCGGCCCTTCCACGCGTAAACTGGCACGGCGATTCCCCCTGACGCGGACGCCTAGACGGCGGCGGCGACGTTGACCCCGACCTTTTCCAGCATCCCCTCGAGCTCCTTCACGTCCGTGCTCCGGCCGAGCGACTCCTCGAGCGAGATGTGCTTGTTGATGTAGGCCTGGAAGAGCGCCTGGTTCATCGTCTGCATGCCGTGCTTCGTGCCGGCCTGCATGAGGCTGTAGATCTGGTGGATCTTCCGCTCGCGGATCACGGCGCGGACGGCCGGCGTACAGACGAGCACCTCGGCCACCATGACCCGGCCGGGCCCCTTGGCCCGCGGGATGAGCTGCTGCGTCATGACCCCCTCCAGCACGAACGCGAGCTGGGAGAGGATCTGCTGCTGCTGCTCCGCCGGGAAGGCGTCCACGATGCGGTTGATCGATTCGTAGGCCGAGTTGGTGTGCAGGGTCGCGAGGACCAGGTGCCCGGTCTCGGCGATCGTGAGCGCCGCGGCGATCGTCTCCAGGTCCCGCATTTCACCCACGAGGATCACGTCCGGATCCTGGCGCAGCACGTATTTGAGGGCCGTCTCGAACGTCGTGGTATCCGAGTTGATCTCGCGCTGGTGCACGATGCACTTCTTGTGGTGATGCACGTACTCGATCGGATCCTCGATCGTGATGATGTGCCCGGCCCGGGTGGTGTTGATGACGTCGATCATCGCCGCGAGGGTCGTGGACTTGCCGCTCCCGGTCGGCCCCGTGACGAGAACCAATCCCTTCTGCTTCTGGGTGAAGTCGCGGACCACCTTCGAGAGCCCGAGCTGCTCGAAGGTGAGGATCTCGTACGGAATCTGCCGGATCGCCATGGAGGTGACGCCCCGCTGCATGTAGACGTTCGCGCGGAAGCGCGAGAGGCCCGGCACGCCGAAGGAGAGGTCGAGCTCCTTGGTCGTCTCGAAGCGCTTGCGCTGCTCCTCCGTGAGGACGCTGTACGCGATCTGCTGCGTCATCTGGGGCGTCAGGGGCGGATGGGCCATGGGCATGATCGAGCCGTCCACGCGGACCTGAGGCGGGACGCCGGCCGAAATGTGCAGATCCGACGCCCTCATCTTGATCATCTCGTCCAGCAGTTGGCGCAGCGAGACCATGTCCCCTCCCCGAGTCGGCTATCGATCGGCCGCGGTTTCCTTCAAGACCTCTTCGGCCGTGGTCAGCCCCTTCTTTAGCTTCATCAGGCCGTCCGCCCGGAGCGTGAGCATCCCCTCGGTCACCGCCTGCTTCTTGATCTCGCTGACCGAGGCGCGGTCGAGGATCAGATCGCGGAGCTTCGCCGACAGCGGCATGACCTCGTAGACGCCCATGCGGCCGCGGTATCCGGTGTTGTTGCAGTCGACGCAGCCCTTCCCCTCCTTGAAGCTCTCCTTCTTCGCCTCGTCCTCCGAGAGGCCCAGCTCGCGCAGCACCTCGGGGTGGAGCTTCACGTCGGTCTTGCACGTGTTGCAGATCCTCCGGAGGAGGCGCTGGGCCATGATCAGGTTGGTCGAGGAGGCGACGAGGAACGGCTCGATCCCCATGTCGATCATTCGGTTGATCGTGCTCGGGGCGTCGTTGGTGTGGAGCGTGGAGAGGACGAGGTGGCCGGTGAGTGCCGCCTTCACCGCGATGGAGCCCGTGTCGACGTCGCGGATCTCGCCCACCATGATGATGTTGGGGTCCTGGCGGAGGAAGGCGCGCAGCGCGGCGGCGAACGTCAACCCGACGTCGTCGTTCACCAGGACCTGGTTGATCCCCTCGAGGTTGTACTCGACCGGGTCCTCGGCGGTCATGATGTTGGTCTCGGGGACGTTGATCTTCGACAGGGCGGAGTAGAGGGTCGTGGTCTTTCCGCTCCCGGTCGGCCCGGTCACCAGCACCATGCCGTACGGTTGCGCGATCGCGCGAGAGAAGTCGGACAGCGCGCGCTCCTGGAACCCGAGCTTGTTCAGGTCGATGTTCAGGTTCCCCTTGTCGAGGATTCGCATCACGACCTTCTCGCCGTAGATCGTCGGAAGGCTCGAGACGCGGAGATCGATCGTCCGGCCGAGGAGGCGGAGCTTGATGCGCCCGTCCTGGGGGACGCGCCGTTCGGCGATGTCGAGCTCCGCCATGATCTTGAGGCGCGAGATGATCGCCGCCTTCATGCGGAACGGAGGCGACATCATCTCGTAGAGGGTGCCGTCGATCCGGAACCGGACGCGGAGCGACTTCTCGTACGGCTCGATGTGGATGTCGCTGGCGCCCTTCCGGACGGCGTCGGAGATCAGCGAGTTGACCAGCTTGACGACCGGCGCCTGCTCGGCCTCGCCGAGAAGGGAGACTTCCGGCGTGTCGTCCTCGGCGTCCTCGATGACCTCGATCTCGTCTTCCATCCCCCTCATGACGGTCTCGAAGGAGGCGGCGGAGTCGTAGGCCTTGTCGATCGCCTTCTTGATGGAGGCCTCGGGGGCGACCATCGGCTGCACTTCGCATCCGGTGATGAACTTGATGTCGTCGATCGCGAAGATGTTCGAGGGGTTCGCCATGGCCACCGTGAGGCGGCGGCCGCTGCGCGAGACCGGGACCACCTGGAATTTGTTCGCGACGTCCGCGGGGATGAGCTTCACGACCGAGGGATCGGGCATGAAGCTGGAGAGATCGATCGACGGGACGCCGTAGAGCTCGCCCAGGAACTTGACGAGATCCTCTTCGGTGACGGCGCCGACCTTGACGAGGGCGGCCGTGAGGTTGCCGCCGCCGGTCTTCACCTGCAGTTGCGCCTTCTGCAGGGACTCCGGCGTGATGAGACGGGCTTCCAGCAGCTTGAGGCCGATGTTCTCTTGCTGCACGTCGTGACCCCTCGTGTCTTACGGTCGCGGTTTCGGTGGGATAGATCGGCGTCCCCGTCCCGTTCTTTGCCCCCGGGACGGAATTCGGCGGGGTGACGATTCGCAAGACGGGTGCCATCCGGGGTGGCGTCGGCTTATCCCGGCGAAGGGGCGGCCGGACGGGAAGTTACGGCCGGAGCCTGCCGGGCGCGCCCGGGTCCGCGCGGCGAAATTTGCGAGCCGCGTTGCAATACGCGTCGGCTATTTTGCGATCAGGGAGTCGCGAACCGGCGCCGCCGGGGCCCTGGCGGGCTGTTCGACCGGGCCCTCCCGGAGATACCCGCGGATCTTGGCCAGCGTCTTCCGGCCGATCCCCGGGACGCGAAGGAGACCGTCGGGACCGCCGAACGGACCCCGCGACGCGCGGTCGGCGACGATCCGGGCCGCGATCGCCGGGCCGATGCCCGGGAGACGCACGAGCGCGGCCGGGTCGGCGCGGTCCACGTCGATCGACGCGGGACGGAGCGCCGGGAAGCGCGCCCCCTCCGGGGCGCGGCGGCGGGGGGGCGCATCGGCCGCTACCGCCGGCCCGGCGGCGGAATCGGGCGCGGCCTCCCGCTCCCCGCGCGCCGCGGCCGCTTCCCGCTCGAGCCGGCCCCACTCCCCCTCCTCGAGCCGGTCGACGATCTCCGCGAAGCGCTCCTCGTGCGCGCGCTCGACCGCGCGAACGGCCGTCCCGATCGCGAGCGACACGAGGACGAAGACGAGCCCCGCCCGAAGCTCCCGACCCCACACGTTCTCGCCTCCTTTGCCGGCGGTCTAGTCGAGGAGGTACCAGACGATTCCGAAGTGGAACGTGCGCCGGGGGAGCGGCGCGCCCGAATCGGTGTCGATCTCGTAGATCGCGCTCGGAACCCGCTCGTCGAGCACGTTGTCGAACTCGAAGAACGCTCCCGCGGACCCGAAATCGGCCCGAAGGCCCGCGTCCCAGGAGACGAGCGCGGGGGCCCGGATCAGGCCGGCGCGGGGTCCGGTCGCGTGCGCCGAGAGATCGACGTGGAGCGGCAGGTCGCCGCCGAAGAGGACGACGAAGAGATCGGCCGTGCCCTCGAAGCCGCGACGCGGCGGCGATCCCGCTTGCGGTGACCGGGCGCCGCTCCCTCGGATCCAGCCGAGGCCGCGCGCGCGGAGCGGCCCGGCGGTCGCGTCGAGGCCGAGCGACCCGAACGCCGCCCACCCGCTTCCGCGGGGGCCCGCGACGTCGAAGACCAGGACCGAGTCGGGGGTCTCGATCCGCGACGCGTTCCAGCCGAAGTCGTCGCCGAGCCGGCGGAGGGCGCCCGAGGCGGAGAGCCGGATCGACCGGGATGCCGCGAGCTCGGCCGAGGCGAGCGCCCCTCGAAGCGACCGCGCCCGGAGCGACGGGTCGCCGGCCCGGACGTAGCTGCCCGGCTTCGCCGGGCCCGTCGGGTCGAAGAACCCGTACGTCTTGAGCGGCGTCTCGAGATCGACGTAGGACGGCCTCTCGTGCGCCGACTCGACGTCCAGACGCAGGCGACCGCGCGCCCCGGCGCGCCAGAGCGAGAGCCGCGCGTCGAGGAGCGTCGCGTCGCCTTCTCGAGCGTCGACGGCCCCTTCGAATCCCCCGTTCCACCCCCCCCCGAGCGGACGGCGCATGCCGCCCGCGACGCGCGCCGATTCGATCCGACGCGAGAGCGCCGCCACCGAGTCGGCACGATACGAGACGCGGCGGCTCGAGAGATCGAGCGCCCCCGTCGCCGTCCAGGGACCGCCGGCGCGCCACGACGCGTCGCCCTCGAGCGCGGTTTCGGGGAACGCCCACCGCTCGCGGGCTCCGGCGTAGTCGACCTGCGTCCGCGTCGCGTCGCCGACGCGAAGCGTCCCCGTCGCGTCGAGGCGCGACCCCGTGCCGCCGGCGCGCCCGTGGAGCGCCATCGCGCGGGACGCCCACTCGGCTCGCTCGCGGATCGCGTCGATGCCGTTCAGGGCGAGGTATCCGGCGTAGCCGTCGCGGATGTCCACCTCGGTCCGCTTCTCGAAGATCGTGCCCTCCACCCACGCGTGCACCGGCCCGAGGCGCGGCAGCCCCGCGGCCACGTTGTAGCGGGTCGAGAGCGAGGAGAGGAACGGCGGCAGCTCGTCCGACGCGTGGCGCGTGAACGCCGCCGCGATGCCGCGCGCCAGGAGGGGCGAGGAGAATCGCGCCCCCGTGTCGAGCGCCCCCCGCTCGCCCTTTCGATAGTAGAGGGCGCTCCGCGGGTGGTTTCCGCCGACGATCTCGCCCGGCATCGCCGCGGCGGCGTAGCTCTCGGCGCGCGGAGACGCGAGCAGGCCGCCCGCGGAGCGAAACGGCTCCGGAACGCCTCCTTGGTCGAGCCAGAGCAGCGTGAACGCGTCGACCCCGTCGGCGTCGGGCCCATCCCACGCGGTCGCGAGGTCGGGCGCGCCGAGGAAGAGCGGCACGCTCGCCACGACGGTGCGGTCGGTGGCGCGGTCGGCGACGGCCGTCGCGGGCCAGGGCCGGATGCGGGAGCCCGCGTCGGGGACCGCGATCGAACCGTCGGGGGTGCCGAACCCCGGGAAGAGACCGACCAGGACCCCGGCCCGCCCGCGCAGGACCTCGGTGAGCGACACGTCGCCCCGCTTTCGAAGCGCCTCGAGTCGGACCGTGGCCTCGGTGGTGTCGATCGCCGAGGGCCCGCTCCGCCGCGCCGCGCCGGGCGCCGCACCGGGCGTCGAGACCGGCGTCGCGACGGGCGCCGAAGTGTCGGCCGGCGCGGGCGGAGCCGACTTCGTCGGCACGTAGGCGGGAGCCGGCGCCGCGAGGAGCGGGGTCTTGGGCGGAGGGGCGACCCAGATCGAAGCCGTGTCGCGGGAGGCGGGGGCCGTCCGCGCGGAATCCGCGGGCGCCGGGGCCCCGCGCGCCGGGGAGGAGGCGACGAGCGGCGCCGCGCCGAGAAGGACGGCCAGCGTGAGCCCCGCGGCGGCGCCACGCGGCGTCGCGCCGCGCGTGGAGCCGCTACGCCGCATCACCCGCGATCCTCGGATCGCGCCCGAGCCACGGGAGCGCGAGGCGGCCGATCACCGCGAAGATCACGCCGTTCGAAGCGACGTGCTGCGCCGACGGGATCGCGGCCAGCGCGAGCGCCGCCGGGACCGAGCCGAAGACCCATCCCTGCGCTACGTTCGTGAGGAGGTCGTAGGCCGCGGTCCCCGCGACGCCGGCGATCGCGAGCGTCGCGATGCGGGCCGCCTCTCCCGCGCCGGGCGCCCCCCACGGGAGGAGGCGCCGCCCGACGGCGCCCCCGAGCGCCCCCACGACCGCGGCTCCCGCCACCTGGGCGGCGAGAACCCAGGGATGGGGCGGGCCGTAGGGATTCGCGACGCTGAAGACGAGGCGCGACACGGCGCCGATCCACGCGCCCCAGCCGGCGCCCAGGATCGCGCCCGAGAGGAAGACGGCCACCGAGAAGATCTCCACGAAGAAGAGAAACGGGAACAGGACGAGTTTCGCGTAACCGCACGCGACCGAGAAGGCGATGAGGGCGGCGCTTCGAGCGACGGTTCGCATGGGGGGAGGAAACGCGAACGCTATCAGGTCGCCCCGCGGGGCGCAATCCCTTGTCGCGCCTAGCGGCGGGAGCGAAGCGGGCGGCGCGCCTTGAGCGCTTCGTCGAGGGGGGCGAGGATCGACTCGGGCACGGCGACCGAGCCGACCGTCACGGCCGGCGTCCGCTCCCCGTGGTAGTCGGAGCCGCCCGTCATCAGGAGGCCGTGGAGCTGCGCGTATCCCTGGTATCGCGCGACCGCCCCGGCGTCGTGCTTCGAGTGCCAGACCTCGATTCCGTCCAGGCCGCGGCGCGCCCACGTGGGGATGTGGTGGTCCCGGTTCAGCGTTCCCGGATGGGCGAGCACCGTCACGCCGCCCGCCTCCCGCACGAACCCCGTCGCCTCCTCCAGCGACACCGCGGTCTTCGGGACGTACGCGGGGGCGTGGTGGCCGAGGAACCGCTGGAACGCCTCGTTGAACGAATCGACGTGCCCGTCGCGCAGGAGCGCCTCCGCGACGTGCGGGCGACCAATCGCCCCGCCGTGCGCGATCGCCTCGACGTCGTCGAGCGAGATCCGGATGCCGAGGCCCTTCAGGCGGGAGAGGATCTTCCGCGCGCGATCGCGCCGCGAGTCGCGGTATCGCGCGATGGCCTGGCGCAGCGCCGGCTCCTCGGGATCGAATCCGTACGCGAGCAGGTGGACGTCGCTCCCCTCCTCCTGCACCGAGAGCTCGACTCCGGGGAGGAGCCTGAGGCCCGCCTCCCGCGCGCGCTCCGCGGCCGCGGGGATGCCGTCGAGCGAGTCGTGGTCGGTGAGCGCGAGCACCCGGACGCCGTTCCGCTCGGCGAGCGCCACGACGGCCTCGGGCGCCTCGGAGCCGTCCGACGCGGTCGAGTGGGTGTGGAGGTCGATCGTCGAGCCGCTCATGGCCGGTCCTGGGATCCCGCGAGGCGCGCCTTCAGCTCCCGGACCTTCGTCGCGACCTTGAGGAAGTCGACGTTCAGGAGGTAGACCTCCTCGTAGTGCATGAGCGCGCGGTCGAGGTTGCCGAGCCGCTCGTTCGCCACGCCGAGGTTGTAGCGGATGCTGATCGTCTCCTCCGGTCCGTGCCCGGGCAGCTCGAGCGCCTTGTCCAGCTCGCGCGCCGCCGAGGAGGGCTCGTTCTTCTCGAGATAACAGAGCGCGATCATCTCGAGACACTTGAGCTCCATCGGGCTCCCCTTCGACGCGATCTGGAATTCCTGGATGGCCTCCTCATAGAGCCCCATCTCCATGTAAGCCATTCCGAGGTCGTAGTGGCTCTCGTGATCCTCTCCCGAGATGGTGTTGCTGACCCCCGCCTTGAACTCGTCGATGATCTCCTCGAGGTCGACCAGGTTGTCGAAGTTCTGCGGCCGCTCGTCGCGGACGCGGACCGACGCGTTCGGCTTCGGCGCCGCGATGGCGTCGAGGTCGATCGGCGGCCCGCTCGGCGCGCTCCCGTTCTGCATGGCGTCGAGACGCTGGACGCGCATCCTCGCCCGGTCGTTGGTCGGGTCCAGCTCGAGGACGCGCAGGAACTCGGCGCGGGAGAGCGCCCACTCCTCGTGCGCGAGGTAGACCTCCGCGAGGTCGAAGCGGGCCTTCGACTCGGCGGGACGATCCTCGGCCTGCGCGGTGATGTCGACGAGACGGCGGAGCGCCGCCTCGTGCCCCGGCATCGCGATCAGGAGCGAGCCGAGGAGCGTGCGGACCTTGGTCAGGTCGCCGCGGAAGAAGGCGAGCTCGGCGGCCTTCCAGTACTCCTCGGCCGCCAGCTCGCGGTTCCCCGAGGCCAGGTAGCCCGCCGCGAGCTCGGCGTGGGTGGCGACCGCGTCGGTCGGCTCGGCGGTCGCGCGCGCCGGCGGCTCCGGCGCGGCGGCGGGCGGCTCCCCGACCGGCTCGCGGCCGAGCGAGACGACGCCCGGCTCGGGCACGGCGGAGGACTCGCCTTCGCCGGCTTGGACCACGGCGTCGAAGCCGTTCGGCGAGAGGGCGCTCTCCTCGGCCGGGGCCCCCGGCGCGCGCGCGCCCGTGACGAGCCCCGGCGCGAGCGTCGACGCTCGATCCCTAAGCTCGCCCGCCTCGGTGGCGTGGCCGTCCTGCTCGGCCCGCTCCGCCCGGCGGAGGAGCTCCTTGCCGCCCCGCTCGGGCTGGTCGCCGCGAAGGGCGATCTCGACGTACTTCTCGCTCAGCTCGACGTTCTCGGGGGAGAGCTTGAGCACCTCCTCGATCACGTCGAGGGCGGCCTCGTGCTCCTGGCGGCGGATCGATCCGTCCGCGAACTCGAGGTAGTGGAGGATGGCGTCGCCGTAGAGGCCCTCCTTGGCGTAGAGGTCCCCCAAGGAGCGGTGGATCTGGAGATCCTCCTTCGAAATTCGGAGGATCTTCTTGCAGACGGCGATGGCGTTCTTGAAGAGCTCGGCCTTGGAGTATTCCTCGACGGCCTGCCGGTAGCGGCGGACCGCCTCCTGCATGGAGCCGCGCTTGGCCAGCAGGTCGGCGACCAGGATGAAGTCGTACGGATCCTTGTCGCCCACCTCGAAGAGCTTGTCGAACTCCGCGAGCGCGGCGTCGATCTGCCCTTTCTGGACGAGCTGCTGGGCCTTGTTCTTGATGGCCTGGGTCCGGTTCACGCCGCTCCTGATCCCGCTGGGGTTCCTAGACGCCGGCCGTCGCCTGAAGCCGTCGTTCGACCTGATCCACGCAATCCCGGTGCAACGCCGACGCCCGCTCGACGGCCCGCCGCGCGCGCGCGGCCAGCTCGCCGCGCTCCGCGTCGGGAATCGACGGGAGGTTGATCGTCACGTTCATCGCGGCGCCCTCGGCGCCGGCGCGCGCCAGCCACGCCGCGACGCCCGCGTCGCTGACCGCGTTCACGTTGCCGGCCGAGGCGACCGCCTGGGCCAACTCCAACACCCGCGCGCACGCCTCCGCCGTCCTGAGCGGGACGAGCGCCGCGTTTCGCGCGGCGTCCGCGATGGCCCGCTCGCGCGTCGCCGTTTCCTCGGGGGTGCGCTGCGACAGCTTCGTCGCCGCGCGATACCCCTCGAACGCGCGCGCGTCCTCCGTGACCAGCTCGGCGAGCTCGCGGCGGAGCGCGTCCGCGTCGCGCTCGACCTCGCGCATCCGCGACTCGTGCTCCGCGTATTTCTTCTTTCCGATCGTCAGTCGCGCCACCATGGCGGCGAGCGCGCCGGCCAGGGCGCCCGCGAGCGCCGACACGCTGCCGCCCCCGGGCGTCGGCGCCGCGGAGGCGACCTCGTCCAGGAATTCCGGCAGGGCCTGCTCGACCGCTCCGAGGTGTCGCGCGAGCCGGTTCTCGAGGATCTGGTCGCGCGAGAAGCTCTCGAGGCGAAGGGCGTGCTCCGCGACGTCGACCAGCGCGTCCTGGCACACCAGCCCCACCACCTCGCTTCCGACGATCGGAACGCCGTACCGCTCCGCCTCGTCGCGGATGAGCGCGAAGACGCGGTGGACCGGAGTCCCCCACGTGTTCACGAGGTTCATCGACACCTGGACGATCCCGCGCTCCTTGAGCTCGAAGCCGAGCGCCTTCACGTAGCGAAGGCCGCCCGACTGGAACCGGATCGCCTTCGCGATCCGCTTCGCGACCTCGACGTCGCTCGTGCCCAGGTTCACGTTGAACGCGAGGAGCGGCAGCCGCGCGCCGACGGCGGTCGCCCCGGCGCGAGGATGGATCGCGTCGGGTCCGAAGTCGGGGGTCCGCTCGGGATCGCTCCCGATCGCGGCCGTGAGCCCCTCGTATTCGCCACGCCGGACGTCGGCCAGGTTCTGCCGGGTCGGCCGGCTCGCGGCGGCCTCGTACAGGAACACGGGAATGCCCAGCTCGCGGCCGATCCGCTCGCCCGCCTTCCGCGCGAGGTCCACGCACCGCTCCAGGGTCGTCGAACCGACCGGCACGAAGGGCAGGACATCGGTGGCTCCCATCCGTGGATGCTCCCCCCGGTGCTGTCGCATGTCGATCAGCTCGGACGCCTTCTGGACGCCCCGAAACGCCGCCTCCAGCACGGCCTCGGGCTCGCCCACGAATGTGATGACCGAACGGTTGTGATCCGCGTTCATCTCCTGATCGAGCAATCGGATCGACCGGTCACGCGAAATTTCGGCAGCAATGGCCTGAACTACAGGCTTATTTCGGCCTTCGCTGAAGTTGGGAACGCACTCGACGAGCTCGCTCATGCCCTCTCTCCCGGCGTCGGATCGCCACGGTTCGGTTCGGGTATCGTTGTCACAAGTAACGTATTTGCAGTTGATTGAGCAGAATGCTTAAGAACAGCTCCAACCTGGGCCGCGGTCGTGGACGATGCGGCCCCGTTTCACGACGGCACGCACGTGCTCGTGCCCGTAATGGTAAGGAATGTGCCGGTAATCGTCCGTGTCGAAGAGGCAAAGATCGGCCTGGAATCCGACCTGGATCCGGCCCAGGCGGCCCCCTTCGCCGACCGCCGCCGCGGCGTTGGCGGTCGCCGCCATCCAGGCCTCTGCGGGCGTCAGCCGCATCTGCGTGACGGCCATCGTGAGCGCCAGGGCCATGGAGGACGACATCGTGCTCCCCGGGTTCCAGTCGGTGGCGACGGCGACCGGGAGCCCGAGCGCCACCATCGCGCGCGCGCGGGCGAACGGGAGCCCGAGCGTGAACGCGGTCCCGGGGAGGAGGACCGCCACGACCCCGGCTTCCGCCATCGCGCGGAGGCCGTCGTCGGAGGCGTGGAGGAGGTGGTCGGCCGAGACGGCCCGAAGCTCGGCGGCCAACGCCGCGGCGCCGACGTTCGCCAACTCGTCGGCGTGGAGCTTGGGGCGGAGCCCGTGCCGGGCGCCGCTCTCGAGGATCGTCCGCGACTCGGCGACGGTGAAGACGCCGCGATCGCAGAAGACGTCGCAGAATCGCGCGAGCCCGTCCCGCGCCACCTCGGGGATCATCCGCGCGGCGAGCAACTCGACGTAGGCGCCCCTCCGGTCGCGATACTCGTCGGGCACCTCGTGGGCGCCGAGGAAGGTCGGGATCACGTCGACCGGCGATCCCTCCGCCGCGCGCCGAAGCGCCCGGAGCTGCTTCGTTTCCTCCTCGGGCGCCAGCCCGTATCCGCTCTTCGCCTCGACGGTCGTGGTCCCCTGCGCGAGCAGCGTTTCGAGCCGGCGCGCGACGATCGCGGCCAGGTCGTCCTCGGAGGTCTCGCGCAGGCGCCGCACGCTCGCGCGGATTCCCCCGCCGCGGGCGGCGATCTCCTCGTACCGCTCCCCCTTCGCGCGCGCCTCGAACTCCATCTCGCGCGTGCCGGCGAAGGGCAGGTGCGTGTGCGCGTCGACGAAGCCCGGCGCGACGAGGCGCCCGCGCGCGTCGAGCACGGCGGCCGCCTCGCGCTCGGGGTAGCGCGCCGCCACCGCGGCCGTCGGTCCGATCGCGGCCACGCGGCCGTCGACGCACGCGACCGCCGCGTCGGTCAGGACGGCGGGACGGCCGAGGTCCGGGCCGAGGAGGGGCGCGTCGCCCGGCGGCGCGGTGACGATCTGCGCCGCCGAGACGACGAGAAGGTCGCACTTCAAGGGCGCGCCCCCCGCGCGGGCGGCCGCGTCACGGCTGCATCGGGATCTTGAGGCGGTGCCGCTTCGCCACGGCCGCGGCCGTGGGATAGCCGGCGTCCGCGTGGCGGAAGATCCCCGTCGCCGGATCGTTGGCGAGGACGCGCTTGAGCCGCGCGAGGCCCGACGGCGTGCCGTCGGCCACCATGACGACGCCCGCGTGGATCGAGTTCCCGATGCCGACGCCCCCGCCGTGATGGACGCTCACCCACGACGCGCCCGAGACCGCGTTCACGAGCGCGTTCAGGATCGGCCAGTCGGCGATCGCGTCGCTGCCGTCGCGCATCGCCTCGGTCTCGCGGTACGGCGATGCGACCGACCCGCAGTCCAGGTGGTCGCGGCCGATCACGATCGGCGCCTCCACGAGGCCGCGCTCGACCAGGCGATGGAGCGCCTCGCCGAAGCGCTCCCGCTCGCCCATGCCGAGCCAGCAGATGCGCGCCGGGAGACCCTGGAACGCGACCCGCTCCCCCGCGAGCCGGATCCAGCGCCGGAGCGACTCGTTCTCGGGAAACGTCTCGAGCACGGCGCGATCGGTCGCCGCGATGTCCTTCGGGTTCCCGGACAGCGCCGCCCAGCGGAACGGGCCCTTCCCCTCGCAGAAGAGCGGCCGGATGAACTCGGGAACGAAGCCGGGGATCCGGAACGCGTCCTCCACGCCGGCCTTCACCGCCTGCGCCCTCAAGTTGTTCCCGTAGTCGAAGGTGACCGCGCCCTGGTCCTGGAAGGCGCGCATGGCGCGGACGTGGACGCCCATCGAGGCGATCGAGCGCTCGATGTAGCGCTTCGGATCGTCGGCGCGGAGGCGAAGCGCCGCCTCGTACGCCATTCCCGCCGGGACGTAGCCGTTCAGCTCGTCGTGCGCCGACGTCTGGTCGGTGACGAGATCCGGGCGCGCGCCGCGCTTCACGAGCTCCGGGAGGACGTCGGCGGCGTTGCCGACGAGCGCGATCGAGGTCGCGCGCTTGGCGCGGACCGCCTCCTCGACGAGACGGAGCGCCTCGTCCACCGACGCCGCCTTCCGGTCGACGTAGCGCGTCTCGAGGCGCCGCTCGACGCGCGCGGGGTCGACTTCGACGGCGAGGCAGATTCCCTCGTTCATCGTGACGGCGAGCGGCTGGGCGCCGCCCATGCCGCCGAGCCCCGCGGTCAACACCCAGCGCCCCGCCAGGGAGCCCTGGAAGCGCTGGCGCGCGGCCTCCGCGAACGTCTCGTACGTGCCTTGGAGGATCCCCTGCGTGCCGATGTAGATCCACGAGCCGGCGGTCATCTGCCCGTACATCGTGAGCCCCTGCGCCTCGAGCTCGCGGAACGTCTCCCAGTTGGCCCACGCGGGCACGAGGAGCGAATTGGCGATCAGGACGCGCGGCGCCTCCGGATGGGTCCTCACGACGCCGACCGGCTTGCCGGATTGCACGAGGAGCGTCTCGTCGTCCCCGAGCTCGCGGAGCGAGCGGACGATCGCGTGGAACGCCGGCCAGGACCGCGCGGCGCGCCCGGTTCCGCCGTAGACGACGAGGTCCTGCGGCCTCTCGGCGACCTCGGGATCGAGGTTGTTCATCAGCATTCGGAGCGCCGCCTCCTGGTGCCATCCCTGACACGACCGGGCGGTCCCCCGCGGCGCGCGCACCGGCTCGGCCGGGGGCGTCCCGCGGAGCGGCGCCGGCGCCGTTTCCATCTTGGCCATGGAACTCACCGTCCCTTCCGGGCCCCGAGGGGCCCCTGTCGACGATTCGATACTAGAACGTCTCGACGCCCGCGGCTTGGGAAACTCCGCCCTCGGCGATCCACGCGTCGAGCCGAGCCAGGTCCACGTCCTGGCGGCGATCCAGGTCCAGCGCCGGGACCCGCTCCCGAAGCGCCGCGTGGAGCGTCTCGAGCGGCCCGCTCGACCGAAGCGGCCTCAAGAACTCGATCCCCTGCGCCGCGGCCAGGAGCTCCGCGGCGACGACGCGGCGGACGTTTCGCACGAGGGCGAGCGCCTTGACCGCCGCGTGCATCGCCATGCTGACGTGGTCCTCCTGGCCGGCGGACGTCGGAATCGAGTCGACGCTCGCCGGTTGGGCGAGCATCCGGTTCTCGGCGACGAGCGCCGCCTGGAGGTACTGGACGATCATGAGCCCCGACCGAAGCCCCGGATCCGGGCTGAGGAACGCCGGCAGGCCGCTCTTCGACGGATCGAGGAGCAGGTAGGTGCGCCGCTCGGCGATCGATCCGGCCTCGGCCATCCCGATCGCCAGGAAGTCGAGCGCCTGGGCGACCGGTTGGCCGTGGAAGTTCCCGGCGGAGACGACTTCGCCCGATTCGGCGAAGCAGAGCGGATTGTCGGTCACGCTGTTGACCTCGGTGGCGAGGACGTCGCGCGCGTACGCGACCGCCTGGATCGAGGCGCCCAGCACCTGGGGCGCGCAGCGGAGCGAATAGGGATCCTGGACGCGTCCGCAGTCGCGATGCGACGCGACGATGCCGCTTCCCTCGAGGAGCCGCCGAACGGCGGACGCCGACGCCGCCTGCCCGGCGTGGGGCCTCAGCGCGTGGACCCGGGCGTCGAAGGGCTTGGCGCTCCCGCGCATCGCCTCCACCGAGAGCGCGCACGCGGCGTGCGCCGCGCGGAGGGTCTCCGCCGCCTCGAGCACCGCGAGGACGCCGAGCGCCGACGCGGCCTGCGTCCCGTTGATGAGCGCGAGCCCTTCCTTCGCCTCGAGCGCGAGCGGATCGAGCCCCGCCGCGCGGAGCTGCTCCGCCGCCGGAGCGAGGAGGCCCTGGCGCCGCGCCTCGCCCTCGCCGATCACCGCGAGCGCGAGGTGCGCGAGCGGGATCAGATCGCCGCTCGCGCCGAGCGACCCCCGGCTCGGCACGACCGGCAGGACGTCCTTCGCGTGCATCGCGACGAGCCGCTCGATCAGATCGAGACGCACGCCGCTCGCGCCGAGCGCGAGCGAGTGGGCCCGGAGCGCAAGCATCAGCCGGACGGCCGCCGGCTCCAGCTCGGGGCCGAACCCCGCGGCGTGGCTCCGGAGCAGGTTCACCTGGAGCGCCGCGACGTCCTCTTCGCCGACGCGCACCGACTTGAGCGCGCCGAAGCCCGTGTTCACGCCGTAGACCGCGTCGCCGCGCCGGAGCACGTCCTGGATCAGCGCGCGCGACGGGGCGACGCGCGCGGCCGCCTCGGGGGCGAGCGCGATCGGAGCGCCCGCGGCGATCGACGCCAGATCGGCGAAGGTGAGCGCCGCCCCGCCGATCGGGACGGGGCGCGCCGCGGCCGCGCGCGCGGTCACGCGAACCACTCCCGGACCGCAGCGGCGACCTCGCCGGTGGAGCGCGCGACGCGCGGCGGCGCCGGAAGAACCGCCGCGAAGCGCGCGCCGTACGCGGCGCGGAGGAGGCGCGGATCGGCGACGACCACCGCGCCGCGATCGGTGACGGTGCGGATCAGGCGCCCGACGCCCTGGCGAAACCGGAGCACCGCCTCGGGGAGCATCAGGTCGCGGAACGGGTCGCCGCCCGACTCGGCGATCCGCTCCGACCGCGCCGCGACGACCGGATCGGTCGGCACGGCGAAGGGGAGCCGCGCGATCACGAGCACCTCGAGCGCCTCCCCCGGGAAGTCGACCCCTTCCCAGAAGGACGCGGTGCCGAGCAGCACGGAGCCCGCCCCCTCGCGGAACTCGCGAGCGAGCGGCGCGGCGGCCTCGCCGGGCGCCTGCGCGAGGAGCGCGACGCCCCGCGCGGCGAGCGGCGCCCTGACGCGCGACGCCAGGTCCTCGAGCATCTGGTAGGAGGTGAGGAGCACGAGCGTGTTCCGGCGGACCTCGCCGGCCACCGCGACGACGAGCGCCGCCAACGTCTCCACGAACGACGGATCGTTCGGCTCGGGACCGTCGAGCGCGAGGGTCGTCATCTGCCGCTCGAGCGGAAAGGGGGACGGGAGCCGGAGCGTCTCCACCTCGTCCTCGGGGAGCCCGAGGGTCTCGACGATCGGCTCGAGGCGGTCGCCGGGAGCCAGCGTCGCCGACGTGAGGAGCGTCCGCTCGGAGAGGGAGAAGAGCGTCGCGCGGAGCGACTCGCCGACCTCGAGGGGACGGCGGTTCAGGCGCGGGCCCCCCCGCTCGTCCCGATCGACGTAGAAGGCGACGCCGCGCTCCTCGATCCGCACGACGGCGCGGAGCGCCTGCTCCACCTCGACCCACCGGCCGAGCCGCCCCCGCACCTCGTCGATCGCGTCGAGCGACGCCGCGCCCGGCCGAAGCGACGCGCCCGAGTCCGCCTCCGCCGCGCCGACCGCGTCCGAGAGCGAGCGCGTGAGGGAGCCGATCGCGGCCAGGCACTGGTCGACGGCGTGGGGGCTCACCGAGGCGAGATCGACGCCGCGCGGCCAGAGCGCGGCGGGGACCCCCGGTGGGAGGATCGACGCGAGGTCGACCGCGATCTCCGCGGCGTGCGCGAGGACCGGCCGGAGCGCGCGGTCGGCCGACGCGACCGCGGCCGCCGCCGTTTCGCTCTTCCCGCGCCTAAGCGCGCGCGCGAGGAGGCGGAGCGCCCCCGACCTCGCGTCGGTGCGCGCGGCGAGGCGCGCGAGGTCCTGGGCGCCGATCGAGATCCCCTGCTGCTCGCGCGCGACGCGCTCCAAATGGTGCGCCTCGTCCAGGACCAGCGCGCCCGACTCGGCGAGGAGCGTGCTCCGAAGCCCCGGATCGGAGAGGAGGAGCGCGTGGTTGACGACGACCAGGTCGGAGCGCCGCGCGTCGCGCCGCGCCGTCTTCGCGAAGCAGCCGGTCGCGGGCTCGCACGCCGTGCCCGCGCACGTGAACGGATCGGAGGCGATGTCGGCGAGGAGCGGCGGCGGGAGGTGGATGCCGAGCGCGGCCAGCTCCTCGAGGGCGCCGTTCCGCGTCCGCTCCACCCAGTCCTCCAGGCGATGGAACGCCTCCTCGTCGAGCCCCGCGGCGTCGAAGAGGCGGCGCTGGGCGAGACGCGCGTGGGCGCGGCGCCGGCAGAGATAGGACGAGCGCCCCTTCAGCGTCGCGACGCGCATCGGAAGCCCGGTCGCGCGGAGCGCGAGCGGCACGTCGCGCGCGAGGAGCTGGTCTTGGAGGGTCTTCGTGTAGGTGCTGACGACGATCGGGCCCGAGCCTCGGGCGCGGAGCCAGAGCGCCGGGATGAGGTAGGCGAGCGACTTGCCGATGCCCGTCGGCGCCTCGACGGCGAGGATGCCGCCCCGGTCGAGCGTCTCCGCCCAAAGCGAGGCCATGGCGTGCTGCCCGTCCCGACGCTCGAACCCGGGCTCGAGGCGCTCGAGGCGCGCAAACGCTTGATCTACATAGGATTGGAGTGACTGCTCGGCAATCGTCATGGGCTCGGACGGGGCTACCGTTCGAACCTACGGGAGCGGGCGCGCGATGTCAACGCGCGGCGAGGAGGGGTTTCAACTGTCCCGGGGTTACGGGCCGACGAGCGGACCCATCGCTACCTACCAGAGGAGCACGATCTTGGTGCTGCACCGATTCTGCTGGCTGACGAACTCGGCGAAGTAGACGCCGGCTGGAAGGCGCTCGCCAGTACTTCGGCGTGCGTCCCACAGTATCGTGTGCTGGCCGGGCGCTTGCGTTCCGTTGAGCAATGTACGTAGCAGTCGTCCGTGTAGATCGAAAATGCGAAGCGATACCCGCGACGAACTCGATGGCGAGGGAAGGCTATAGACCATCTGAACGCCTTCGTGCGTCGATGGGCCAGCAGAGACACGGAACATGGACATCGTGGGCGCGTCCGCTGGCCCCGGTCCTGGTGCCGCGTTCGGGCGTGGATGAACGATCAGGGACCAGTGGTACCACGCGAGATCCGGTGTCCACACCGTGCGCGGTGCAGCCGTCGGCGCCAGAGCGGATCCGTTGATATCCCGAATCAGCAGGATATACGTTGCGGGTGCGCTGCCTTGCGATCTCGGGGAGGGCGAAGGCACGGGATACGTAAGCGCGGCGGCTGCGAGGAGCGATGAGGGACTA
>DASVDZ010000095.1:0-135309 GCA_036380835.1 Candidatus Eiseniibacteriota bacterium
GCGACGGTGCCGGCGTCGTAGAGCGTCCCGGCGTCCGCGGTCACGGGGCGTCCCGCTTGAGGCGCGCGAGGAAGGCCGCGGCCGCGCGAAGCGGGTCCGCCTCGCCCCGCGACGCCTTGTCGGCCGGCGCGAACGCGACGCGCTCGAGCGCTTCGGCGAGCCGGCGCGCCTCTTCGACGCACGCCTGGGGCGCGCCGCGATCCGCGACCATCCGGAGCGATTCGGCGAGCGAGCGCCCCTCCACGTCGGCGTCGAAGCGGATCCCGAGCGCGAGGGGCAGGATCGTCGCCAGGCGCGACGCCGCCGCGGCGCGCGATTTCCCGCCGGCCCGGGCGGCCGCGTGCGCCTCGGTCTCCAGTCGCGCAAGGGCCAGCCGTCGCCTCACCCTCGGGTCGCCCGCGGCGCGGCGGCGGGCGCGCCCCACGGCGAGCGCGCCCGCGAACGCGAGCGCGGAGGCGAGAGCGAGGGCCGCCGCTCCGGCCGGAGGATCGAGCGACAGCGAGCCGCCCGGTCCCGGCTTCCCCCGGAGCGCGGCCGGCGGGCCGAGCGCTTCGGCGCTCCCCGGTGCCTGGCTCGGCGCTCCGGAGGGGAGCACGCGCACGTGGATCGTGTCGGAGAGCTGCGTCCTGTAGCGCCCCTCCTCCGGGTCGAACCAGGCGAATCGAACGGGCAGCACCTCGACGTGGCCCGGCACCTCGGGCACGAAGGCGGTTTCGTGCCGGCGCTCTCCGTGGACGCGGAGGCCGGCCCGGCCGGCCGTCGTCGCGCCGCCCGTCTCGTACGACCGGAGCGGGAGCGAGGCCGCGACGACCGGGTCTCCCGCGGCGTTCAGGTTGCCGTCGCCCGCGAGCATCGTCGTCACGGTGAACGGCTCGCCGACGCGCGTGACGAGCCGGTCCACCCTCACGCTCATCCCGAGCCTTCCCACGGCGCCCTGAAAGCCGGACGGCGCTCCGGGCGGGAGCGGCTTGGCGTCGATCGTCACGCGCTCGGTCTGGAGCGCGATCGTCTTGACCTCGGTGTCCGGGATGCCGAGCATGCTCCACGGATCGGGGGCCTGGACGCGCTGCACGACCCGCGCCTCGATCTGCCCCGGGCCGATCACGAGCTTCCCCGGCCGGGTCGGGAAGTACGCGACGTCCTGCTCGAACGACACGTACTCCTGGCTCCCCACGTGGGTCCGCTCGCGCTTGGGCTCGCCGAGGATCTCCTTCCAGAAGCCGGGCGCGTCGCCGATGTCCCACGTCGGCTCCTGCTCGAGGCGAACGCGCGTGTAGAAGAAGTATCGCGCCGTGATCTGCTGGTTCCAATAGGCGCTCGGGTGATCGACCACGAGGCGGACGAAGAGATCGGGCGCGCTCTGGTCGCCCCACACGCGCGGGGGCGTCTCCCCCTGCGGCGGCGGAGCCGATCCGCCGCCCGGGGCCGGCAGCGTCGCGGAGGGCGGCGGGCTGCCCGCGGCGCCGACGTCGAGCGTGATGGGCGAGGACTCGGCGTGGGTGAGGCCCGACGCGATCCGGATCGGCGGAATCGTGTAGCGACCGGGGGCCGAAGCCGAAATCGCGAACGCCGTCGTGGAGGACCGCGCGAGCCGTCCGTTCACCCACGAGAAGCTCTGCGAATCGGCGACGCGGACGGCGTGAAGGCCCGCCACGGCCGGAAGGGCGAAGTGCGGGACGTCGAGCCCGTCCGCCTCGATCACGACGGTCAGCTCGGCCTGGTCCCCCACGGCGATTCGCGCCGGCTCGATCGTCGCGCGAATGACGAGCTTCTCCGCGGCGGCCGCGGGGCGCGCGCTCCAGGGCGCGAGCGCCCCGACGAGGAGGGCGGCGATCACGCCGCGCCGGGCGTTACCAGTCACGTCCCCTCCGCTCCGGCCCCTCCGGGGTCTTCCGGTCGCGCTCGCGCTCGGCGCGGCGTTCCGACTCGAGGGCGTTGAGCCAGAGTTCCGCCTCGCCCTTGCTCGGGATCGGCCCGCCGACGTTCTTCGGCGCCTGGCTCTGGGGTCCGTTGTTCGGCCCCCCTCCCTGGGACGAACGGGGCGGCGGCCCCGACGGCGCGCCCTGGCCCCGCCCCGGACCGGGCGGTCCCTGGCCTCCCGGCCCTTGGCTCGATGGCGGCGTGGCGTTCGGTTTCGCCTTCCGCGCCTGGCGGATCGCCTCCTCGAGATTCTTCTTCGCGTCCTCGCGCGAGGAGTCCTCGCGGAGCGACTCGCGGTAGCGCTCGATCGCCTCCCCGACGCGGCCCGCGCGGAGCGCGTCGTTCCCGAGGTTGTAGGCGGCGGCCGCGCGCGCCTTCGGCCCCACCTGGAGCATCGCGTCCTCGTAGGAGGCGCGGGCCGAGTCGGCGAGCCCGAGACGCCGGAACGCGAGACCCCGGTCGTAGCGGACCGCGGCCGAGCGCGGCAGATCCCGGCGCCCGGCGCCGAGCGAGCCGATCGCGTTCGCGTTCTCTCCCTTCTTGAGCTGCCGGACGCCCCGCGCCGCGGGGCCGCCCCACTCGTAGAACGCGCCCAGCGCGCCGCCCCAGACGGCGAGCAGGAGGAGCCCCGCCGCCAGGTCGGCCGCGCGGGCAAGACGGCGCCGGCGCCCGTTCATCGCCGCCTCCGGGGCACGAGCCGCTCGGTCACGAGGAGAAGGCCCGCGAGCGCGGCGAACCACGGGAAGCGCTCGTCGTACGCGCGCACGGTCTGCCCGCGCGCCTCGATGCCGGCCTCGGAGCGGACGTCGTCCGCGAGCCGGAGCGCCACGCGCCCGGTGCCGTCGCCGTGCTCGTACCGCCCGCCGCCGCGCCGCGCGATCTCGCGGAGGAGCCCCTCGTCGAGCCGCGTGATCACGACGTTCCCCCCCTCGTCCCGCCACTGCCTCACGATGGCTCCGGTCGAGTCGGTCACCGGGATGCTCGTGCCCCCGGCCGAGCCGACGCCGATCGTGAAGACGCGGGCGCCCTTCTCCTTCGCGGCCGCCACGGCCGCGAGCGGATCGCCCTGCAGATTCTCTCCGTCGCTCACGAGCACGATCGCGCGCGGGCGCTCGCCCGGCCTGCGGAGGAGCTGGGCGCCAAGACGGATCGCCGCGCCGAGATCGCTCCCGGCCACGTCGAGGTCCGCGGGCCCCGCCGTCTCGACGATCGACGCGAGCCCTTCGCGATCGGTCGAGAGCGGGCTCAAGACCCGCGCCTGCCCCGCGAACCCGACGAGGCCCATCGGCGATCCCTCGAGCGCGGCGAGGAGCGACTCGACTTCGCGCTTCGCCGCGCGGAGCCGGCTCGGGCTCTCGTCCCGGGCGTCCATGCTCCGCGAGAGGTCGAGCACGACCACGAGGTCGACGCCGCGCGACGTCGTGGTCACGAGCCGGAAGCCGGCCTGGGGGCGCGCGAGGCCGAGGACGGCCGCCGCCACGGCGAGGAGCGAGAGCGCGCGACGCGCCCCGCGCGCCACCGCGCCCGCGGCCGAGGCGCGCTTCCGGAGCGACGCCGGGTCCCCCAGGCGCCGCTCCAGGGAGGCCCGGCGGCGTTCCGCGATCCAGGCGATCGCGAGGAGCGCGGGGACCAGCCAGAGGAGGGAGAGGAATCGCGGATCGGCCCAGCGCACGAGGGGCTCCTAGGGATACCGGCGCAGCCAGGTGGCGCCGAGGAGGACGTCGAGCGCGAGCAGGACGAGTCCCGTCGCGAGGAACCAGGGGCCGATCTCGGCCCACTTCGTATAGGAACGCGTGGTGACCTGGGACGGTTCCATCGCGTCGATGTCGCGATAGACCTGGGAGAGGAGCTCCGCCGTCGTGGCGCGGAAGTAGCGCCCCCCCGTGATCGACGCCACGGACTTGAGCGTCGGCTCGTCCACGTCGGAGCGGACCCAGACGTAGTGCCTCCCCATGACCGGATCGTCGACGGGATAGGGCGCCATTCCCTGCGTGCCGGCGCCGATCGTGTAGATCCGGACGCCGACCGCCGCGGCGAGGCGCGCCGCGGTGACCGGATCGACGGCTCCCGCGTTGTTGATCCCGTCCGTCAGGAGGATGAGGACGCGGCTCTTTCCCTTCGCGTGGCGGAGCCGGTCCGCCGCGAGCGCGATGCCCGAGCCGATCGCCGTTCCGTCGGGGAGCATCCCGAAGTCGATCCCGTCCACCAGGGACGCGAGCCCCTCGTAGTCGAGCGTGAGGGGCGAGATGAGCTCGCTCCGCCCGGCGAACGCCACGAGCCCGATCCGGTCCTGCGCGCGCCCGCGCAGGAATTCCTTGGCGACCGTCTTCGCGACGTAGAGCCGGTTCTGGGGGCGGAAGTCCTCGCACCGCATCGATCCCGACACGTCGATCGCCAGGATGATGTCGATCCCCTCGCTCACGATCTCGCGGACCTCCTGCCCCGCCTGGGGCCGCGCCGCGCCGATCAGGAAGAGCGCGGTCGCGAGCGGGAGGAACCAGGGCGCGACGCGCGCGGCCCAGACGCGCGCGCCTCCCGGCGGCGGGAGATCGCCGAGCGACGCCACGGGAAGCTCCGCCTCGCGAAGGCGCGCGGCGCGCCGGCCGAGGGTCCACGCCGCGATCGCGGGAAGGAGAACGATGAGGAGCCATGGATCGCCGAAGCGCACGCTCAGCCCTCCCCGGCGCGCGCCCGGCCACCCGCCGCCGCGGCCGCGGAAGCCGTCGCCGAAGGGGCCGGCGTGGGATCGGGGAGCCGCTCCGGGAGCCGGTCCGCCTCCGCGATCGTCGCGAGCGCCTCCTCCCAGCCGCCGCCCCTTCGCGCGAAGCGGGCGAGATCGGCCCGGTCGAGCGCGCGGGCCAAGGCGTCGATCGCGTCGCGCGTCACGTCGGCCCGCGCCGCGAGCTCACGCGTCAGCTCGCGCGTCGTCCGGTCACGCGCCGGAACCCCGGTGACCGCGGCCGCGTAGTCCCGGACCGCGGCGGAGAGCCGGTCGTAGAAGCGGTCGCGCGGCAGCGCCGCGCCCTCGGCCCGGAGCACGTCGAGCTCGCGCCTCAGGCGAAGCGACGGCGGCTCGGCCTTCTCCGGGAACGCGGCCGCCGCGCGCCGCCGCGCGCGGGCGCGGCCGATCGCCCGGACGAGGAGCCAGAGCGCCGCGGCGGCGAGCGCGGCGAGGAGCCCCGCGACCACGTAGTCGATCGGTCGGAGCTCGGTCGGGAGCGCGCCGCGGTCGGGGACGACCTGGCCCGAGGACGCGGCGGTCAGCGAATCGACGGCGAGCGTGTCGAGCGGGAAGGCGATCGTGTCGGGCGTCGCGCCGACGAAGAGCGCCAGGCGCGCCGCCGGGAGCGCGACGTCTCCGAGGTCGAACCCGCGGACCGGAGCGACCCACGTCCAGATCGCGCGGTTCCCCTCCCGCCGCGTCTCGGGCGGAAGGAACGGGCCGACGTCGAGCGACGCGGCGGCGGAATCGCGGAGGAGCGCGTGGGGCCGCGCGGCCGCGGGAAGCTCGGCGGCCAGCGTCCATCGCACCGGGTCCCCGAGGGTCACCCGCCGCGGCGTAAGGCGGCTCGTGACGCGGTAGCGGAGCCCTCCGCGCGATTCTTCGCGTTCGACCGAGGCGCCGCGAGGGGACGCGGCGCGCCGGCAGCCCCCGAGGGAACACGCCGCGAGGAGCGCGACCGTGAGGAGGAGCCAGGACCGGGCGCGCATCGGCCGACTCACCCCCGCGCGCGGGCGCGCTGCTCGAAATGGCGGATCAGCGCCGGTGCCGCGGGCGTCCCCACCTCGAGCGCGATCCGACCCGCGCGGGCCCGCGCGAAGGTCTCGTCGATCGACCGGGCGCGCCGCGCCCGCGCCGCGCGCCACGCCGACCGGGGGCGGCGGGCCCCGAGATCGATCCAGCCGATCCGGCCCGTCTCGAGGTCGCGCGCGAGGACGAGCCCGGTGTCGGGAAGCTCGCGCTCGAAGGGATCGGCGACGGTGATGGTGACCACCTCGTGGCGCCGCGCGAGGAACGCGAGCGGCCGGTCGAACGCGGGGGCGATCCAGTCGGAGACGAGGAAGACGATGGCCCGCCGCCGAAGCACCCGGCCGAGGAAGGCGAGCGCGCCGGCGAGGTCGGTGCCGCGCCCCTTCGGCTCGTACGCGAGCATCTCGCGAACGATGCGGAGCGAGCGGGCGCGGCTCTTCCCGGGCGGGAGATAGAGCTCCACCTGGTCGGTGAAGAGGAGGAGGCCGACCCGGTCGCGGTTCCGGGCCGCGGCCAGCGCGAGGAGCGCGCCCGCCTCGGCCGCCGTTTCCCGCTTCGTCCGCGCGCGGCTTCCGAAGCGGAGCGAGCCGGAAAGGTCCATCGCCACGACGACGGTCAGCTCCCGCTCCTCGTCGAAGCGCTTCACGAACGGGCGTCCGTGGCGGGCGGTGACGTTCCAGTCGATGGCCCGCACGTCGTCGCCGACGACGTACTCGCGCACCTCCGCGAACTCGAGCCCCTTCCCTCGGAACGCGCTCTTGTACGCCCCCGCGAAGACCTCTTCCACGGCCCGGCGGCTCCGGATCGTGAGCCGCCTCACCTGCGCGAGGAGCTCGGGGGTGATCACGGCACTTCGACGCGGGCGAGGATCCGGCGGGTGACCTCGTCCACCGGCACGCCTTCGGCTTCGGCCTCGTACGTGAGGAGGATGCGGTGGCGGAAGACGTCGGGCGCCAGGAGCTTGACGTCGTCCGGCGTCACGTACGCGCGCCCTTCCAGGAACGCGTTCGCGCGGCCGGCTCGTGCGAGGGCCAGCGTGGCCCGCGGGGATGCGCCGAACTGGATCAGCGGCCTGAGATCGAGGCCGAAACGCTCGGGCTCGCGGGTCGCGTGCACCAGGTCGACGATGTAGCGTCGGATGCGCTCGTCGACGTAGATGCCGTTCACGCTGTGCCGCGACGCCACGATCTGATCGACCCGCACGACCGGGGTCGGCGGGGGCGGCGGCTCGCCGCCCATCCGGTCGAGGATCTTCCCCTCCTCCTCGGGGCTCGGGTAGCCGACCCGGATCTTGAGCAGGAAGCGATCCATCTGCGCCTCGGGGAGCGGGTAGGTGCCCTCCTGCTCGATCGGGTTCTGCGTCGCCAGGACCCAGAAGAGGGAGTCGAGCGGATACGTGGTGTCGCCGATCGTGACCTGGCGCTCCTGCATCGCCTCGAGGAGCGCGCTCTGCACCTTGGCCGGCGCCCGGTTGATCTCGTCGGCGAGGAGGATCTGCGTGAACACGGGGCCGAACTTGGGCGCGAACGTCGCCTTCTTCGGGTCGAAAACGAGCGTGCCGGTCAGGTCCGCGGGGAGGAGGTCGGGCGTGAACTGGATCCGGTGGAACGTGGCGTGCACCGCCTGCGCCACGGTCTTCACCGCGAGCGTCTTCGCGAGCCCCGGCACCCCTTCGAGGAGGAGGTGCCCGTCCGCGAGGAGCCCGATCAGGATCCGCCGAATCATCTCCCGCTGCCCGACGATGGTGGTCTCGACGGCGTCCAGGAGCGGCGTCACGAAGGCGCTCTCCTGACGGACGCGCGCGGTCCTCTCCTCGAGGGTCAGCTCGGTCATAGTGATCTCTCTTCTTGAGAATGGGTTATGTGGCCCGCTTCGCGTAAAGCGGGAAGGCCGCGCAGAGAGCCACGACCTGCCTTCGAATTCCGGCCAGCGCGGCGGGATCGTCGCGCCTCCGGATCGCGTCGTCGATCCAGCCGGCCAGCATTCGCATCTCGGCCTCGGCGAATCCACGAGTAGTAACCGCCGCGGTGCCGATTCGGATCCCGCTCGTCACCGCCGGGGGTCGGGGATCGTCGGGCACGGCGTTCTTGTTCACGGTGATCCCCGCGGCGTCGAGCGCCGTCTCGGCGTCGGCCCCGGAGTACCCCGCCTTCTTGAGATCGACAAGGAGGAGGTGGTTGTCGGTGCCGCCCGTGACGAGGGAATACCCCCTCGCGAGGAACTCCTCGGCGAGCGTCTTGGCGTTCGCCACGACCTGGCGCGAGTAGGTCCGGAACTCCGGCGTCGCGGCCTCCTTCAGGCAGACCGCCTTGGCCGCGATCACGTGCATCAGGGGGCCGCCCTGCATCCCCGGGAAGACCGACTTGTCGATCGCCTTCGCGAACGCGGCCTTCGAGAGGATGAGGCCGCTTCGCGGGCCGCGGAGCGTCTTGTGCGTGGTCGTGGTGACGACGTCCGCGTCCGGGACGGGGCTCGGGTGGACCCCGGCCGCCACGAGCCCGGCGATGTGCGCCATGTCGACGACGAACCGCGCCCCCACCTCGTCCGCGATGGCGCGGAAGCGCGCGAAGTCGATGAGGCGCGGATAGGCGCTCGCGCCCGCCACGATCACCTGCGGCCGGTGCTCGCGCGCGAGCCGCGCCACCTGCTCGTAGTCGAGGAGCCCGGTGTCGGCCGAGAGGCCGTACTGCACCGCCTTGAAGACGATGCCGGAGTAGCTGACCTTGTGGCCGTGGGTCAGGTGGCCGCCGTGCGCGAGCGCCATCCCGAGGAGGATGTCGCCCGGCTTCATCAGCGCCATGTACGTGCCGAAATTCGCCTGCGCGCCCGCGTGCGGCTGCACGTTGGCGTGCTCGGCGCCGAAGAGCGCCTTCGCCCGCTCGATCGCGAGCGTCTCCGCGACGTCCACGAACTCGCAGCCGCCGTAGTAGCGCTTCCCCGGGTAGCCCTCGGCGTACTTGTTGGTGAGCGGCGATCCCATCGCCTCGAGCACGGCCTCGCTCACGAAGTTCTCGGAGGCGATCAGCTCCACCGTCGTGCTCTGGCGGCGGACTTCCGATCGGATGGCGGCGTCGAGATCGGGATCGACCGCGGCCAAGGGGGCGTCGCGCGCGGTCGCCGAGCTGTCGGTGTCGGGCCTCGGTGTCATGCGGTGGGTCGGCTCTCGGCCGCGGCGCGGCCTAGCTCGCCTTCCTCGCGGCGCGCTGCACCTTGGGCCCCGCGGCGCGTTGCACCTTGGGCCTCGCCTCGATCGGGAAGAGCCATCCGTGCCGGTCGCGCTCCCGTCCCTCGATCACGTCGAAGAAGGCCTTCTGGAGCCTCTTGGTCACGGCGCCGACCTTGCCGTTCCCGACGGGGAGCCGGTCGATCGACGTGATCGGCGTGATCTCGGCCGCCGTGCCGGTGAAGAAGACCTCGTCCGCCACGTAGAGCGACTCGCGCGGGATCTGCTCCTCGCGCACGGTCAATCCCATGTCGCGCGCGAGCGTGATGATCGAGTCGCGCGTGATGCCCGGGAGGATGGCGCTCGCCAGGGTCGGCGTCGAGAGCTCGCCGTTTCGGACCAGGAAGACGTTCTCGCCGCTCCCCTCGGCGACGAAGCCGAAGACGTCGAGCGCGATCCCCTCCTCGTAGCCGTCGGTGATCGCCTCGAGCTTGATGAGCTGGCTGTTCAGGTAGTTGGCGCCCGTCTTCGCGAGAAACGGGAACGTGTCGGGCGCGGCGCGCCGCCACGAGGAGACCTTCACCGCGATCCCCTTGTCGAGCGCGTCCTGGCCGAGGTACTTCCCCCAGTTGAGCGTCGCGATCGCGACGTCGACCGGGACGCCCGTGGGATTCACGCCGAGCGTCTTGAACCCGCGGTAGACGACCGGGCGGATGTAGCACGGATCGCCGCCGTTCTTGCGCACGGTCTCCTTGATCGCGTCGAAGACCTCGTCATACGTGTAGGGGCAATCGAGGCGCGCGATCTTGCACGAATCGATCAGGCGCTCGGCGTGGCGGTCGAGGCGGAAGACCGCCGTGCCGGCCGGGGTCGCGTACGAGCGGATCCCCTCGAACACGCTCGAGCCGTAGTGGACGACGTGCGAGAGCACGTGGATCTTCGCGTCTTCGTAGGCGACGAACTTCCCATTCATCCAGATGAAGCCTTGTGATTCCCGGGCCATGACCGCCTCCTTACGGCGACGTGATCCGCCGCCGGCTTCTATCGCACGCCTTCGCTCCGCTCGACGGCGTCCCGGATCACGGGCACCCAGCGGAGCAAATGACTCCGGATTCGATGAAACGCGTCCACGTATTCGTCCGACCCGCCGCCGATGGGATCGTGGATCCCGACGTCGGCCCCGGCCTCGGCCCTCGGTTCGGCGCCCCGCTCGGTGATCATATGGACGCGGTCCCGAACGTCGGGGGCGAGCTCCGCCGCGCGGCTCAGGTGTCCCGGCTCCATCCCGAGCACCAGGTCCGACTCCCGGAGGAGCCTCGCGGTCAACGGACGCGACCGGTGCCCGCGAATGTCGATGCCGCGGGCGGCCGTCGTCTCGATCGCGTGGGGGGCCGCCGGCACGCCTTCCACGGCGCCCGTCCCGGCCGAGGTGACCGTCACCTGGGAGTCGAGATCGGGGGTGAGGAGCGACCGGAGGATTCCCTCGGCCATCGGGCTTCGGCAGGTATTCCCCGTGCAGACCAGCAGGACCTGGAACATGAGCCTCACCAGGGGTTTGGAATCGGTGCGGACAGATCGAGTCTAGGGTCGATGGGGAGGAGCGTCAAGTGGCCGTTCCGGAGAGACGGACCGCGCCTTCGCGAAGGACCGTAACGACTTCCCCGCGCACGCGCGCGATCGTCGAGACGCTGCCCGAGAGCGGCCCGGCGTCCACGATGACGGTGACGCGCGGATCGTCCGGGGCGTCCTCGGGGTGCACCGCCGGTGGCGCGCCCGGGCGATTCGCCGACGTCGAAACGACCAGCCCTCCCGCCGCGATCACCAGGTCGCGGAGGAACGCGCTTCCGGGGCAACGGAGCGCGACCGTTCCTCCCTCCGCCCGAAGGGCCGGAGGGACCATCGGGCCCGCGTCGAAGACGAGCGTGAGGGCCCCGGGCCAATGTGCCTGGATCAGCGCGGCGGCGGGGGCCGGGACGGAGGCCACCCAGCGGTAGACGTCGCCGGGACGGCCGACGAGACCGATCCACGCCTTTCCCTCGCCGCGCGGCTTGAGCCCCGCGAGGCGCGACGCCCCCTCCTCGCTCGCGGCCAGGGCGTGGAACCCGTAGACCCCTTCGGCGGGAAGGAGCGCCACGCCGCCCGCCCGGAGCGACGCGGCGACGCGGGCGACGGCGGCCGCGTGCGTCTCGGCGGCAAGGCGGATCCGCTCCGCGGCCACGCGACTAGAGCGTCTCGCCCCGGGCGAGCCTCTCCTTGAGATCGTTCAGCTTGAGCTCGAGCGCCGGGTCGGAGACCGCCAGGATCTGGGCCGCCAGGACGGCCGCGTTCCGGGCGCCGGCCGAGCCGATCGCGACGGTCGCGACGGGCACCCCCGCCGGCATCTGGACCGTCGAGTAGAGCGCGTCGGCGCCGCCGAGCGCCGAGCCCAAGAGCGGCACGCCGATCACCGGCTTGACCGTGTGGGCCGCGACGGCCCCCGCCAGATGGTTGGCCATGCCGGCCGCCGCGATGAAGACCTCGACGCCGCGGGCGGGCGCTCCCTTGACGATTTCCCGGACGCGATCCGGACTCCGATGCGCCGACGCCTGCTCCATCTCGTGCTCGATGCCGAGGGAGCGGAGCACGCGCGCCGTCTCCTCCATCGTCGCCCGGTCCGATTCGCTGCCGAAGAGGATGGCGACCTTCGGTTTCACGCTCATGTCGTCTGGCTCCCCGTGGCGAGTGGTGACTGCGCGATGTCGCGCCGATAGTGCATGCCGTCGAACCGGATGCGCGCCGCGGCGCCGTACGCCGCCTCGCGCGCGCGCTCGAGCGTCTCGGCCCTCGCGGTGACGCCGAGCACGCGGCCCCCGGTGACGACCCAACGCGTTCCGCGCCGGTCGGTGCCCGAGTGGAAGACGCGGATCCCGTGCGGCCACGTCGCGTCGAGGCCCTCGATGACGGCCCCCGTCTCGGGGCTCTGCGGATAGCCCCGCGCGGCGAGCACGACGCAGACGGCGGCACCCTCGTGCGCGACGAACGTGGCGTGACGCTCGGGAGGCAGCTTCCCCTCCGCCGCCGCGCGGAAGAGGGCGAGCGGGTCCTCGGCGAGGAGCGGCAGGACCGCCTGCGCCTCCGGGTCCCCGAACCGGGCGTTGAACTCGAGCACCATCGGGCCGCGCTCGGTCAGCATGAGGCCGAGGTAGAGGACCCCGCGGTAGGGCGCGCCGGCCTCGCGGAGCGCCGCGAGGACCGGATCGACGATCGCCTTCCCGATCGCGACGGCCTCCTCGGACGAGGGGACGCGCGCCGGAGCGCAGGCCCCCATGCCGCCCGTGTTCGGCCCCGTGTCGCCGTCGCCGACCCGCTTGTGATCTCGCGCCGGCGGGAAGAGCATCCAGCGCTCCCCGTCGGTCAGCACGAGGAGCGACGCCTCTTCGCCGCGCAGGCACTCCTCGAGCACGAGCGTCCCGCCCGCGTCTCCGAGCGTCCGCCGTCGCATCCAGGCGTCCACGGTCGCCCGCGCCTCCTCCTTGTTCGCCGCGATCACGACCCCCTTCCCCGAAGCGAGCCCGTCCGCCTTGAGCACGATCGGGTAGGCCGTGTCGGCCAGGAGCCGCTCGGCCTCGTCCGCGGATCCGGCGGTGCTGAAGGCGGCGGTGGGCAGCGCGAGACGCGCGAGGAGGCGCTTGGCCGCGAGCTTGCTCGTCTCGAGGCGCGCCCCCTCGCGCGACGGGCCCAGCACCGGGATCCCCACGGTCCGGAGGTCGTCCGCGAGGCCGAGGGCGAGCGGCGCCTCCGGGCCCACCACGACGAGCACCGCCTCGTTCCGGCGCGCCCACGCGGTGATTCCCTGCACGTCGGTCGCGGCGATCGGAACCCGCTCCACGATCGATCCCATGCCCGCGTTCCCGGGTGCCGCGAAGATCCGCGGGTGCTCCGGCGAGTCGTGGAGCGCCTGCGCGATCGCGTGCTCCCGCCCCCCTTGCCCGACCAGGAGGACGCGCGCGCCGTCCATCAGCCCGCCCCCCCGAGCGCCGCGCGGAGCGCCGCCTGGAGCTTCTCCGGGTGCGCCCGCCCGCGCGATTGCTTCATCGCCTGCCCCACCAGGAAGGCGAACGTCTTTTCCTTCCCGGCGCGGAACTCGGCCGCGGGGCCCGGATTCGCGGCGATCACCTCCCGCGCCAGCGCGAGGAGCGCCGCCTCGTCGTCGATCGGCAGGAGTCCGTGCTTCGCGACGATCGCCTCCGGCCCGTCGGGCTCGGACAGCATGCGCTCGAAGACCTGCTTCGCGATCTTGCCCGAGACGGTCCCCTTCGCCACCATCGCGATCAGCGCGCCGAGGCGGTCGGGGCGGATCGGGAACTCCTCGATCGACTGCCCCGTCCGGTTCCGGACCGCGTTCAGCTCGGTCATGATCCAGTTGCTCGCGAGCTTCGGCTGGCCCGAGCGCGCCGCCGTCTCCTCGAAGTACGTCGCGAGCGATCGCGTCTCGGTGAGCACCTCGGCGTCGTACTCCGGAACGCCCTGATCGCGGACCAGCCGCTCCCGGAGCGCGTCGGGGAGCTCGGGGAGCGACGCGCGGAGCGAGCCGACCCACGCCGGGTCGAGATCGAGCGGAAGGAGATCGGGCTCCGGGAAGTAGCGGTAGTCGTGCGCCTCCTCCTTCGACCGCATCGTCTCCGCCACGCTTCGCGCGGAATCCCAGAGCAAGGTCTCCTGGACGACGCGCCCCCCGGACTCGATCACGCCGATCTGCCGGTCGATCTCGTAGTGGATCGCCTTCTCGACGTAGCGGAAGGAATTCAGGTTCTTGATTTCGGTCTTGGTGCCGAAGGCCTCCGTTCCCCGAGGACGGACCGAGACGTTCGCGTCGCACCGGAGGCTTCCCTCCTCCATGTTGCCGTCGCAGACGTCCAGGTAGACGAGGATCTGCTTCAGCTTGGTGAGGTAGCGGTAGGCCTCGACTCCGGACCTCAGATCGGGCTGCGACACGATCTCGATCAACGGGACGCCCGCGCGGTTCAGGTCGACGCGGGTCGTGACGATCCCTTCCCTCCCCTCGGGATGGAGCGACTTGCCCGCGTCCTCCTCGAGATGGATTCGGACGAGACCGATCCGCTTCACCAGGTCGCCGACCAGGATCTCGACCGCCCCTCCCTCGCAGAGGGGGCGGTCGTACTGGGAGATCTGATAGCCCTTCGGAAGGTCGGGGTAGAAGTAGTTCTTCCGCGCGAAGACGCTCCGCGGATGGATGGTCGCCCCGACGGCGAGCCCGGTCATCACCGCGAAGGCGACCGCGCGTTCGTTCAGGACCGGGAGGACCCCGGGGAGCCCGAGACAGACGGGGCAGACCTGCGTGTTGGGAGCCGCCCCGAAGCGCGTGCTGCAGCCGCAGAAGATCTTGCTCGCGGTCTTGAGCTGCGCGTGCACCTCGAGGCCGATCACGGCCTCGTAGCGCTCGCGGAGCGCCTCCTTCGCCTCGGGCGCGGGGCGGGCCCCGGTCACGCGGCCCCCTCCCGCGCGATCGCGGGCGCCCGCGTGGTCGCGTCTCCCCACGCCTCGGCGGCGCGCGCGATGCGGAGCAGCGTTTCCTCGGCGAAGGGGCGCCCGACGAGCTGGAGGCCGATCGGGAGCCCGGTCGGCCCGAACCCTGCCGGGAAGGAGAGGGCCGGCACGCCGGCCAAGGACGCCGGAATCGAATAGATGTCGTTCAGGTACATCGCGAGCGGGTCGTCCACCTTCTCGCCGATCCCGAAGGCGGTCGTCGGCGTCACCGGGAAGAAGAGGACGTCGGCTGATCGGAGCGCCTCGGTGAAGTCGCGCCGGATGAGCGTCCGGACCCGCTGGGCGCCCAGGTAGTACGCGTCGTAGTAGCCCGCGGAGAGGGCGTACGTGCCGAGGAGGATGCGCCGCTTGACCTCGCGGCCGAAGCCCTGGCCGCGCGTCGCCTCGTACATGGTCGCGAGGTCGAGGTCGGGCACGCGAAGGCCGTACCGGACGCCGTCGTAACGCGCCAGGTTGCTCGAGGCCTCGGCCGGCGCGATCAGGTAGTAGGTGGCGATGGCGTACTGGGCGTGCGGCAGCGCCACGTCGACGATCTTCGCTCCGGCGTCGGCGAAGGCCCTCGAGGCCACCTCGAACCGCTCCCGAATCTCCGGGGCCACTCCCTCCGCCGCGAGGAGATCGCGGGGGACGCCGAGCGTGAGCCCGCGGACTCCCTGCTCCAGCGCGTCCAGCGAGACCGGCCGCGCCTCGGGCCGGCTCGTCATGTCCCGCTCGTCGCGCCCCTGGATCGCGTCGTAGAGGAGCGCCGTGTCGCGCGCCGTCCGCGCGAAGGGACCGATCTGGTCGAGCGAGGAGGCGAACGCGACGAGCCCGTAGCGCGAGACCGCCCCGTACGTCGGCTTGAGCCCGTAGACCCCGCAGAAGGCCGCCGGCTGGCGCACCGAGCCCCCGGTGTCGGATCCCAGGGCCAGCGCCGCCTCGCGCGCGGCGACCGCCGCCGCCGAGCCGCCGCTCGAGCCGCCGGGCACGCGCGCCAGGTCCCACGGGTTCCGCGTCGGGAAATAGGCGGAGTTCTCGGTGGAAGAGCCCATCGCGAATTCGTCGCAGTTCGTCTTCCCGACGAAGACGGCGTCGGCGGCCCGAAGGCGCTCGACGACGTGCGCGTCGTACGGAGGGCGGTATCCTTCGAGGATCCTGGAGCCGCACGTCGTCGGGACGCCGCGCGTGCAGATGTTGTCCTTGAGCGCGACCGGGACGCCGGCCAGCGCGCCGAGCCGCTCCCCCTTCGCGCGCCGCGCGTCGATCGCCCGCGCGGAGGCGATCGCCTGCTCGGGCGTCCTGTGAAGGAACGAGCCGAGGCGCTTCGACGTGCGATCCGCGCGCGCGAGGAAGGCGCGGGCCACCTCCTCGGCGCTCGCCTCTCCCCCGCGCACGGCCGCGGCGATCGACTCCGCGGTCCGATCGGTCAGCGCGTCGCTCATACGACCCGGGGCACCCGGAAGTAGTCCCCTTCGCGCTCGGGCGCCTGCTCGAGCGCCTCCTCCCGCACTTCGCAGGGGACGATCCGGTCGGGTCGAAGCGGCGTCGGGGGCCCTTCCACGACCGTGCTCGTCGGCTCGATCGAGGAGACGTCGAGCGGCTGGAGCTGTTCGACGTACGTGAGGATGGACGCCAGCTCGCTGACGTACCGCCCCTCCTCGCCGGGATCGATCCGAAGCCGCGCGAGGGCGGCGATCTTCCGAACGGTGTTCGCGTCAATCGGCATGGCTCAGCTCCGCGAAGGCGGCGAGGATCTTCTTCGTCCCCGCCCGCCGGAATTGGACCGTGAGCTTGGCGCGTTCTCCCACGCCCTCGCTCGCCACCACGACTCCCTCGCCGAATTGCGGATGGATCACCCGGATCCCGACCGGGCTCCTCCCTCCGGGGGGGGCCGCCCCCGCGGCCCGGGCGCGATCCGGCGCCCGCCGCCGCGGCGCTCCCCAGGACTCCCGCTGCTCCACGACCACGCAGTCGGAGGGAATTTCCGAGAGGAAGCGCGACATGCCGCCGCTCGCCGCGTTCCACGCCCGTCGGTAGGAGGCGTGGAGGAGATGCACCCGCTCGCGGGCGCGCGTCAGAGCCACGTAGAAGAGACGGCGCTCCTCCTCCAGCTCCCCCGGATCGTCGAGCGACGAGGCGTGCGGCAGGAGCCCCTCCTCCATCCCGATGACGAAGACCACGGGGAACTCGAGCCCCTTCGCCGAATGGATGGTCATGAGATTGACCGCGTCCTCGTTCTCGTCCCAGAGGTCGACGTCGGTCAGGAGGGCCACCTCGGAGAGGAAGCCCTCGATCGACGGCTCGTCGACGCGACGCGCGTACGCCTCGGCGCCCGCGATCAGCTCCTCCACGTTCTCGATCCGCTCGGCGGCCTCCCCCGGCTCCGCTTCGAGCAGGAATTCGCGATAGCGGACGGAGGCGAGCACCTCCGCGACGCACGCCGCGGGCGCCCGCGTCGCGAAGGGGCGCATCGTCTCGAAGAGCGCCGCCACCTCGCGGAGCTTCCGCGCCGCCGCGGGGCCCGTCGCCTCGGCCAGATCGGGGTGGACGAGCGCGTCGGGCACGTCGAGCGCGCGCGTCGAGGCGAACTCCTGGAGCCGCTCCGCGGTCGTCTTCCCGATGCCCCGCGTGGGAACGTTCAGGATCCGGTACCAGGAGACCGTGTCCTTCGGCTGGACGAGGGCGCGCAGGTAGGCGAGCACGTCCTTCACCTCCCGGCGCTCGTAGAACGAGATGCCGCCGGTCAGCTGGTAGGGGATCGCCGAGCGTCGGAGGGCGTTCTCGACGGCGCGCGACTGGGCGTTCGTCCGGTAGAGGATCACCATGTCGCGGTTCGAGCGCTCGTGGCGGCGGCGCTCCTCGAGGAGCGTCGAGACGACCACCTCCCCTTCCGCGTCCTCGTCCGACACCACGTGGAGGGTGAGTGGATCCCCGACCGGGTTCTCGGTCCAGAGCTCCTTCTCCTTGCGGGCCGCGTTGTGTCGCACGACGCCGTTCGCGGCGCGGAGGATCGTCTGGGTGGAGCGGTAGTTCTGGGTCAGCCGGAGCACCGCCGCTTCGGGAAAGCGCTCCTCGAAGGAGAGGATGTTCCCGATGTCGGCGCCGCGCCAGCCGTAGATCGACTGGTCGTCGTCGCCGACGACCATGAGGTTCCGGTTGAGCCGGGAGAGCCGCTCGATCAGCTCGAACTGGATCGCGTTCGTGTCCTGGTACTCGTCCACGAGCACGTGGCGGAAGCGCGAGGCGTAGTGCCGGTGGACCCCCTCGTCCAGGTCGAACAGGCGGACCGTGTAGAGGAGGAGATCGTCGAAGTCCATCGCCGCCCGGTCGCGGAGCGCCCGCTCGTAGCGCGCGTAGACCTCGCAGACCTTCCGGTCGAGAGGCGCGAGCGCGGTCTTCGTGAACTCGGCCGCGTTCACGCCGTCGTTCTTGAGTCGCGAGATCCGGCTCCCCACGCCCGCCGGCGTGAGCCGCTTGTCGTCGGCGTCGACCTCGCGGAGCAGCTCCCTGAGGAGCGAGCGCTGGTCGTCGGTGTCGTAGATCACGAAGGACCGCGGGTACCCGATCGCTTCGGCGTGCCTCCTTAGGATCCGGACGCACGTGCCGTGGAACGTCCCGAGCCAGACGCGGAGATCGTCGCCGCCGAGGAGGGACGCGGCGCGCTCGCGCATCTCCCGCGCCGCCTTGTTGGTGAACGTGAAGGCGAGGATCGCGTCGGGAGACACGCCGCGCTCCCGGATGAGATGGGCGATCCGCCCGGTCAGCACGCGCGTCTTCCCGCTGCCCGCGCCCGCGAGCACCAGGAGCGGGCCGCCCGAGTGCTCGACGGCCTGGCGTTGCACCGGATTCAGCTGCACGGCCGGATCAGTACTCCAGTCGGATCTTGAGATCGAGGTTGTATTCCTGCGGGGGGAGGTCCGACGAGGGCGGCCGTTGGATCTGCTGTCCCCGCAGGAGGAGATGCCGCGTCACGCGATACTCGGCGCTGATCTGCTCCTCGGCCTTTCCCGAGAAGTCGCGAGAATAATTGAGGTAGAGGTCCCGCGTCACATACTTTCCGACGCCCACCGTTCCGACGTCCACGGTCCCCGTTCCCGACCCCGTCGTTCCTCCGCTTCGCGCTCCCGATCGGAGGTCGATCGTGTCGATGAACCCGCTCGAGGAGAGCCAGCGCTCGGCGTTCCGGAAGAGGTAGTCCTTGATCGGGAGCGACAGATCGGGACTCGTTCCCGACGTCGTGGCGCCGTTGGTCGCCAGGTCCTGGGTTCCGAACGACGTGAACTGGCCGAACGTGATCGCGCGCCAGAGGTCGGCCTGGCTCAGGCGGCTCGCCGGATCCGGGTCCCAGAGGTGGACGACCGGCTGGCTCGCGCGCCCGGTGAGGGAGACGTTGATCGGCCGGTCCTGGTCCCCGATCCGAAGCGTCGTCTGCCCGTCGACCGCCAGCTCGGGGTCGGTCTTGTCGAGGCTGTTGAAGACCAGCTCCCCGCTCAGGTTTCCGATCTCGCGCGTGAAGAAGTAATAGCGCCCCTTCTTCACGGTCATCGTGCCGAGCGCGATGTCCCCCGTTCCGTCGTTCTTGAGCCGGAGGGTTCCCGTCAGCTCCACGTCGCTGTCCACCGTGCGATAGAAGAGCCCGCCCGGGACGTCGACGTTCACGTCGTACTGGAACGGAACCGGAGGCGGCTCCTCCGACGGCTCGGCCAGGTTGAGCGTCAGGTTGCCGCTCGAGAGGATGGCCGCGCCGGTGATCTTGGGCACCACCCCGCCCGCGGGCGCGCGAACGCTGGTGATCGTGAAGGTCCCGTTCAGCCGGAAGAGGTACGTCGTCCGGTCGGACGTCGTGAAGTCGGTCGCCTTGATCGTGAACGCGTATTCGCCCGGCGACGCCGCGGCGGCCGCCGTCGGCTCCGCCCAGCGCCAGGTCCCGCTCCCGGTCAGCTTCCCCCGCCGCCCCTCCCGGGCGCTCGCCCGCGTCACGGTGAGCTGCCCCTCGTCGAACGTCCCCTCCACCTGGACTCCTTCGAGCACTTCGTCGCGGCCCGCGACGCGCACCGTGCCGTCGACCAAGCGCATCGAGCCGGCGACCTTCGGCTTCGCCGGGGTCCCGGAGACGTCCGCGGTCGCCGTGAGGCGTCCCGCGCTCGCCGCGATGTAGGGCGAGACGATCGCCGCGATCTTGAAGTCGAGGTCGTTGACGTTCGCGTGGATCCGGATGGGAGCGTCGTCGAGGAGCCGTCGCTCGCCGAAGAGGGAGAGGTCGGCCGGAATCTCCCCGTCGATCGAGGAGAGGCTCCGGTCCTGGACGATCTCGCAGCGCGTGATCGTCAACTTCCGGTCGGCATAGTCGGCCTCGAAGTCGCGGATCGCGGCCTGGACGCCCCGGTAGGTCGCTCCCGGGCTTGCGCCCCGGAGCCGGATCAGCGGCGCCGCGGCGGTGCCGCGAACGTCGGCCGCGATCGTCGCCCGGCCCTCGAGCGTCTTGAGCGCCGGGACGACCGCGGCCAGCTCCGAGAGATCCAGCGAATCGAGGCCGCCCTGGATCGCGAGCGTCGTGCGCGACGCCCACGCCGCGTCCCGGGTCCGGACCGCGCGCAGCCACGACTCGAGGTTCATCGCCGAGCGCGCGGTCCCCTCCAGGTGAAGGGAGCCGCGCCCCTCGGTCCACCGGGCGCGCTCGATGGTGAGGACCCCGGGCGCGTACTGGAGCGAGAGCGAGAGGGTGTCGCCCTCGACGCCGCTCCAGGTCGGGTGGAGCACGTCGAGCCAGAGCGAGAGCTCGGGATCGGAGATCGGGCCGGTGGCGATGAACTGGCCCCGCATCTCCCCCTCGATGCGGCCGCGCTGGGGCCGGGCCCCCGGGATCCGCCGCACGTCGAAACCCTGGATCGCGCCGCGCGCGTCGATCCGGTCCTGCTTCACGTCCCACTCGACGTCGACGTCGAGCCGCCCCGGGTCGAGATCGAGCGACAAGGGCGCGGCGCGCACCTTGCCGCCGCCGAACTCGATCCGTACGGGTTCCAGGTTCCGGAATCCGAGCGGTCCCGCGGCGAGCCGCATCGAGTCGATCACGGCCTCGCCGCCGTGCTCGTTGAAGGTCACGCCCCCGCGCCACGTCAGCACGGTGTCGCCGATCGCCTGCCGGTATCCCTCGACGACGATCGATTTCCCGACGTGCGCCACGGCCTGCGCGTTGCCGAACGGGCGGTCGTCCACGCGGAGCCCGCGGGCGCCGAGCGTGACCCGCGCGTTGGGATCGGAGGCGACCACTCCGTTCGCGTTGACCACGAGCGAGTCGCAGGAGACGCCGTTCGAGAGGCGTCCGCCCCAGACGTCGGCGCGCGCCGTGAACGCCGGCGTCTGGAGCGGCCCCTGGAGAATGGCGACGATCCGCGCCTTTCCGGCCACCACGTCGACCGGCGCGAGGAGCGAGTCCATCGCGGCGACGTCGTCCAGGGCGCCGCGGATCGACGCCGAGAGCGTGCGGTCGGCGCCGAGCGTCCCGCTTCCGGTCAGCCGTCCCCCCGGCACGTCCACCCAGCCGCTGTCGAGCGCGGCCGAGCCGTCCGGCACCGTCCGGACCCGCAGCGCGCCCCCGCGGATCAGGAACCGTCCGACACGGCTCGGCTCCAGCGCGACGTCGGCCGTCACGGCCGGATGGGGTCGCCCGTGGCGCGTTTCGAACCGCACCGTCCCCGCCAGGGCTCCGGGCGGCATCCCGGAGGGCGCCTGGAGCCACGGCGCGTGGGCTGGGTCGACGCCGCGGAAGTGGAGCACCCCGAGCACCCGACCCCGCGTCTCGGCGGATCCGCTCCCGGTCACCTCGGCGCCGCGCACGAGCACGCGGAGCGAGAGAACGTCGATCGAGCGGGGCGTGAACGAGGCGTCGACGCGGACCGTGTCGATCCGCTCGCCGCCGATCTCGCCGGCGAGGCACGCCGAGGCCTTCCCGTCGGTCGGGAGCCCTTCGAACGACACGTCGCCGCGAAGGGTGCCGTCGAGCTTCGTGTTTCCCGCGAAGCGGAGCGCGTCGCCCACCCGAAGCGGCGCGAGGGTCATCGAGCCGTCGACCACGCGGCCCCGGGAGAGATCCCAGTCGAAGTGGGCCGTGACCCGCGAGGAGCCGTAGCCGATCTCGACCGGATCGACGCGGAGCGTGGAGCCGGAGACGGTCATCATCCCCTGGGTCCGCACCGGGCCGGCGGCGCCGGCGAGCGAATCGGGAACGCCCGACAGCTGCTCGAGGAGGAGCGACGTCTCCCCGGGCGTGACGATCACGCGCGCGCTGCCCTGCACGTTCTTGAAGCGGACCCCCTGCCAATCGAGCGAGAAGAGCCCGTGGCGGGCGGTGATCCGGACCGAGGTCTCGCCGCCGGCCCGGCCGCGCCCCTCCCGTGACGCGAATCGCGGGAAGACGATGGAGCCCTGGGCGTCGTGCACGAGGCTCACGACCGGCTCGTCGAGGGTGACCTGGAACGAGCGGCGGTTGGAGAGGAGGATCCCCAGGAGGTCGTAGTCGATCACGACCCGCTTCGCCGAGGCCCAGACGACCTCTCCCTGGGGCGTTCGGACGAGGAGGCGGGGCCGCTCGAGCGCGGCCCCTTCGAACAGGGTCCCGTGCACGCGGTCGCAGACGATCCGGGTCGAGTCGGTCCCGATGGCGTCGTTCAGGATCGCCATGATCCGATGCGAGAACTCGGGGTTCCCCGAGGCGAAGAGGCTCGCCAGGATCCCGAGCCCCGCCGCCGTGAAGACGGCGACGGCCGCCACCGCGAGCGCGACCCAGCGCAGGGTCGCCCCGAGGCCCCGCCGGGGACGCTCCGGCGGCATGGCCCCTTGGCCCGATTCGACCACTCGCTCCCGTTCGTCCATCGCTAGAATGCCTGCCCGACGCTGAAGTGGAACTCGCCCGGATCGTGCGTCACGTCCGGCTGGTCCTCGCGCGCGATCCTTAGCTTCCACCCGTAATCGAAGCGGACCGGCCCGATCGGCGTCCCGAACCGGATCCCCGTGCCGACGGAATACCTCATATCGTTATACCCCGCGCCGTTCGAGAGGCTCAGGATATTCCGAAGCTTCATGTCCCCCGGATTCGCCCAGACGTTGCCCCCGTCCGCGAACAGCGCTCCGGAGAGCACCCAGACGAGCGGGAATCGCAGCTCGGCGTTCGCGAGGAGCATCGTGCGGCCTCCCAGGAAGCCGAGCGTGTCGGTCGGCGCGTGCGCGCGCGTCCCGATCTCGTTCTCGCGGTACCCCCGGACGGTCGTGGCGCCGCCCATCTGGTATCGGTCGATGATCGGGATCAGGTCGAGCGGGGTCACGCCCGATTCCGACTGGGACGGGCCCGGGCCCTGCGGGATGATGCCGCCCGCCCGGAACCGGAACGCGAGGGTCGTCTTCCGGCCGAGCGGAAGGTACTTGCTGGCGGTCCCCGTGAACTTGAAGAACTCCGCGTTTCCCTGGAAGACGCCGCCGACGAACTCGGCCGTCCCGATCAGATCGCTACCGGCGCGCGGATCGAACACGTTCTGCCGGGTGTCTCGGTCCATCGTCACGACGAACCGGTTCGTCGTGTAGCGCTGGCGGCCCTCCCCGATCAGCTTCTGCTGGCTCACGGTGTCGGACACCACGTACTGATTCTCGAGCGAGAGGAGCGCCCGCGTGTGGCGGAAGACGTCGTATCCGAGCGACGCGGTGGCGCCGTACGCGCGAAACGGAATCGGGTACTGCTCGCTCTTCTTGGTGATGTTCTCGGCGTAGCCTCCGATCGTCGTGCTCATCCGGATCCCGAAGACCCACGGCCGGGAGAGGGCCATGTCGAGCCGGCTGTCCCCGAGCCTCGCCCTCAGCGGGGCGAAGAGCGGGAACAGCTTCCGCTTGACCTTGATCCCGAGCCGCCCGGTCGCGACCAGCTTCACGCCGTCCCGCCAGAGATTCCGCTGGCCGAGCTGGCTCGTGAGGCGGAGCTGATCGACGGTGCCGTACCCGATACCGGCGTCGATCCATCCCATCTTCCGCTCGCGCACCGAGACGATCAGGTCGGTCGCGCCCGAGACGCTGTCGATCGGCGTCCGGTCGAACTGGACGTCGCTGTAGAAGCCCGAGTCGTAGATCCGCTGCTGGCTCTGGAGCAGCTTGGACCGCGCCATGACGTCGCCCGGATGGAGCACGACCTCGCGCCTGACGAACTGCGGCTTGGTGACGTGGGTGCCCTCCACGTTGGCGCGTCCCAGGACCGCCCGCCTCCCCGGCGCGACGCGATAGACGATCCGCACGCGGGCGTTCTGGATCTCGAGCGAGTCGTGCACCGCCGCCGCGACGTAGCCCCGCTCGGCGTACTCGTTCTCCAGGGCCTGGCGGTTCAGGTCCTCGCGCGGCACCTCGAACGGGTCGCCCTGCTTGAGGACGAGCGCCTTCCGAAGGTCGTCCGCGGCGATCGGTCCCTCCCCCTCGAAGCGGATCGTGTCGACGACGGCGCGCGCCCCCTCGGTCAGGAAGAAGTGCACGTCCACCTTGCTCGCCCCCTCCTTGCCGAGGGGAACGACGCTGTCGACCGAGGCGTCGAGGTAGCCGTGGCGGCGGTAGAAGTCCTGCAGCGTGGCGCGGTCGAACCGGATGAAGTCGGGGCGGTACGGATTCTTCCGCCACGGGCGCCAGAAGGAGCCGCCGCGCGTCCGGAGTAGGTCCTTCAGCGTTCCCGCGCCGTAGTGCTCGTTCCCGTGGAAGACGACCTTGCCGACGCTTCGCTCCACGTCGAGGGGAAGGACGTCGGAGAGGGCCCTCGCGGGCGCCGGCGGGAGGATCGCGAGCCAGGACGCGAGCGCGACGATCGCCCCGAGCGCCGCGCCGCCGCGAGGTCCGCGCCGCGCACCGCTCAACGCGTCGGGGAGCTCCAAGCGGCCCGGATCAGTGCGCGGCGGCGCCGCCCGCCGTGTCGGGCGAGGTCGGGGCCGTCATCCGCCTGGAGATGTCCTCCTCGGCGCGCTTTCGCTGCGAGACGCGGCTCAGGTCGTTGTAGAACGAGAAGATCACGAGCCCGACCAGAACGATCAGGCCGACGCGTTGGGACGCGAGCTGGGTCTTGAGCGAGAGCGGCTTCCGCCTCACCCCCTCGACGATCGCGAAGAAGATGTGGCCGCCGTCCAGGATCGGGATCGGCAGGAGATTCATGGCCATGAGCGCGAGGCTGATGAACGCGGCGAAGCCGACCAGCCGGTCGAATCCCCCGCTCGCCTGCTGGCTCGCGACCTGCGCGATGGCGATCGGTCCCGCGACGGTCGTGCGGAGCCTCACCGGGTTCGTGACGAAGCTCCAGAGGCCCCCATAGATCTGGAGCGTCGTCTGGCCCGTCTTGAGCAGCGCGTACTGCGCCGCCTTCGCGGGCGGGAACGAGCGCTGGACCGTCACCTGCTCCACCGGCGAGACGCCGATGTACCCATCGGGCGTCGTATGCGCCGTGACCGTGAACGTCTGCTCCGCGCGGCGGACGAGGAAGCGGACGTCGCGATCGGGGAACCCGCGCACCGTGGAGGCGAGCTCGTTCCAGTTCCGCACCCCCTTGCCGTTCACCTCGAGGATCTGATCCCCGTCCCTGAGTCCCGCCGAATAGGCGGGGAGCCCGATGAGCACGTTTCCGATGGTCGTCCCCGCGTCCCATTGGAGCCCTTGCGGGAACGTGTCGACGTCCTTCCGCGGAACCGAGAGCGATACCCTCGCGCCGCTCCGATCGAGAACGACGGGCACCGGGTCCGGTCCCGCCTTGGCGTCGAGCGTCCCGGCGACCGCGTCGAGGAGCTGCCCCATCGTGGCGGCCGGATGTCCCTCCCAGCTCACGAACGCGTCGCCGTGGCGCAGGCCGACCCGCTCGGCCGTCGAGCCCGCCGCGACGCGATCGACGCGCGCGCGGTAGTCCGATTCGGAATATCCGATCGTGTAGAGCGCGAAGAAGAGGAGGACGGCGAAGACCAGGTTCGCTCCCGGGCCGGCGGCGACGATCAGGGCGCGCCCCCACCACGGCTGTTCGAGGAACTCCCCCTTCTCGCCCGCTCGCTCCTCTTCCGGATTGTCGCCGGCCATCCGCACGAACCCTCCGAGCGGGAGCAGGGAGATCCGGTAGTCCGTGTCGCCGCCCCGGAACCCGAAGAGACGCGGTCCCATCCCGATCGAGAAGGAGATGACTCGGACGCCGAGCCACTTGGCCACGAGGAAGTGCCCTAGCTCGTGCACGAAAACGAGCACGCCCAGGACGAGGGCACCGTAGAGCAGGGTCGGTAGGAAGTCGAACATTCGGGGCTACCTCGGGTCGGTCGGAGGCGCAAAGGGATCGACGGCACCGAAACGGTAACAGGTTGAAATTACAGGGTCAATCTCGGGTCTCGGGGGTCCGCGCGGCGGGGCCCCGCTCCGCGACGCACCGACGCGCATTACAAGGCGCCGGTCAGGCGACCGTCCATCCCGTGGAACGGGCCAGCGCTTCCTCGTAGAGGGCGCGCGTCAGGGCCTCCGTTCGTTCGGCCGAGTGCCCCCGCGCCAGCTCTCTCCCGCGCGCGCCCATCCGCGCCCGCCGCGCGGGGTCGAGGGCCAGGGAGACGAGCGCGTCGGCGAGCGCCGCCGGGTCGCGCGGTGGCACGAGGAGCCCGCTCTCGCCGTCGCGCACCGCCTCGGGGATCCCGCCGACTCGCGTCCCCACCACCGCCAGGCCGGCCGCCATGGCGTCCAGGATCGAGGTGCCGAGACCCTCCAGGTAGGAGGAGATCACGAAGAGATCGGCGGCGCGCAGGAGCTCGATCACGTCCTCCCGAAATCCCAGGAAGCGCACCGAATCCCCCAGGTCGAGGGCGCGGTGTTCCGCCTCGAGCGCCGAGCGGAGCGGCCCCTCCCCCACGATCCAGATCCGGAGCGCCGGCACCCGGCCACGCGCCACGGCGGCGGCCTCGAGGAGCGTCGTCTGGGATTTGTGGGGCGCGAGCGCCGCCACGTGGATCGCGATCACGTCGTCCCTCCCCATGCCGTGCCGCTCGCGCGCCCGTTCGCGATCGAACGGGGCCGCGAACGGCGTGAGGTCGACCCCGCTCGGGACGACGCGGATCCGCCCGGGATCGACGCCGCTTCGGATCAGCGCTTCCCTCACGCCGTTCGAGATGGCGGCGATGGCGTCGATCGGGAGGGCGTAGAGGAGAACGCTTCCCGGGTTCCGGCGGACGAGGAAGTCGACCCGCCGCGACAGGACCCGGCGCGGGCCCGGCGCGAGGAGCGCCGCCATGGCGCCGATCGCGTGCGCCCGCGCGGCGTGCCAGTGGACGACGTGCGGCCGCATCCTTCGGTGGAGCGCCGCCACCGCGAACGCGGCGCCGACGTCCCATGTGCCGCGCATGGCGACGCCGTGCGCGGGAATCCCTTCCGCGATCGCGCGCGCGTAGAGGGCGCCGTCGGAGGGGGTCGCGAGCCGGGGCTCGTCGCCTCGCGCGGCTTGCCGCCGCATCAGCTCCAGCACTTGCCGCTCCCCGCCGCGCCAGGAGCGCTCCGAATCGAGGTGGAGGACCCGGATCGGCTTCATCGCTGGACGCGAGGGGCCGTGAGCGCGCGGGCGCGCTCGATCGCCTCGACGAGGGCCTCGCCGATCCGATCCGGCGTAACCTGCGCGAGCGCCGCCGCCCGCCCCGCCGCGCCGAGCGCCGCGGCGCGCGCCGGGTCCGCCGCGATCCCTTCCAGCGCGCGCGCGAGCGCTTCCCCGTCGCCCGGCGGCACGGCGATGAGGTGTTCGCCGTCCCGGAAGAACTCGGCGATCGCGGCCGACCGGCGGGTCACCACGGGGACGCCGAGCGCCATCGCCTGATAGACCTTGTGCGGCACGACGCGTCCCGCCTTCTCGGTCGTCCCGAAGATGCCGAGCGCCACGTCCGCCGCCGCGAGCCGGTCGAGCGCCGCGGCGTATGGAACCCGCGGCAGGCGGCGGACCGAGCGGAGCCCGAGCGCCGCGACGTCACGGTCGACGCGGTGCTCGAGCATCCCGCTTCCCACGAGCGTGAACCGCGCGAACGCGGGGCCGTGGCGCCGCTCGAGGAGCCCCGCCGCCTCGACGATCGAGGGCATCCCGTGGAGCGGCAGGAAACCGCCGACGTAGGCGACCTCCAGGACCGCCCCGGGATCGCGCGCCGGGCGGCCGGCGCGCGCCGCGCCGCGATCGAACGCCTCGCGGTCGGCGCCCACCGGGACGCGCGCGAGCTTCCGGCGCGGCACGCCGAACGAGGACGTGAAGAAGTCGCCGTGCTCCCACGTGTCGCAGAGCACCAGATCGGCCATGCCGAGCGAGAGCCGGTCGCTCGCTCGAACGCGCCGGGAGGACCAGGAACCGTCCCGGACGCGGCCCAGGTCCCGAACCTGGGTGTCCCAGCGCGAGACCAAGGGATCGAAGAGGAGCGGAACGCCCGACGTCCGCGCGAGGAGCTTGGCGCAAGGCACGTCGCGGTGGCCGAACGAGGGGACGAGGAAGGCGTCGGATCCGCCCGAGCGCGCGATCCAGGCCGCGAGGAGGCCCCACTCGCGGGCCAAGGGCCCGATGCCGGGACGGAGCGCGAGCAGCCGCACGTCGGCTCCGCGGAGGCGGAGCCCTTCCTCGAGGACGCGCGTCCGGGGGTACGCCGGATCGAACGCGCCGAGGAAGGCGACCCTCACCGCCGGTCGCCCCGGGCCGGGGGCGCTTCGCCCTTCACCTCGTCCTCCCACCGGCGCGCGTACTTGGTGAAGACGGAGAAGGCCGCGAGCATGCAGAGCACGATTCCGTGGCGCCCGTATCGGAACCCTCCCTCGAGGACGTACATCCGGAGGAACCGGAGCCAGGGGCGGAAAAGGAGGCGGGGCGCGGAGGCCCGGATCCCGCGCGCCTTCAGGTCGGCCGCAGACCATCGCGTGTAGCGCCCGAACTTCTCGAAGTACCGGTCGAGGTCGCGGTAGGTGTCGTGGAGGAGCCGCTCGCGCAGCGTCCCGACGCGCCCTCCCTCGATCCGGATCTCGGCGTGGACGTGGAGCGGCTCGTACGCCCCCTTCGTGCGGTCGAAGAGCCGGAGGACGCGGTCGCGCTGCCAGCCCGCGGCGGCGATCGGGCGGCCGAGGAAGTGGTTCGCGCGGTAGATCCAATAGCCGTCGAGGCGCGCGGGATCGTCGAGCACCCGCTCGATCTCCGCGCGGAGCGCCGGGGTCACCCGCTCGTCGGCATCGACGATCAGCGTCCAGCGGTGCGTGAGGCGAGGGAGGGCCCAGTTCTTCTGGGCGGCCGAGTTCACGTACTCGTGCTCGATCACCCGATCGGCGATCCCGCGCGCCGCGTCGAGCGTGCCGTCGACGCTTCCCGAGTCGACCACCACGACCTCGTCGGCCCAGCGCACCGACTCGAGGCAGGCGCGGATGTTCGCGATCTCGTTCTTCGCGGGAACGAGGACGCTCAGCCGCTCGCGCATCGAGCCTCCTGGAGCGCCGCGCGGGCGCCTCCGGCGCCGGGGGCCGCCCGCGCTCCGGCCGCGTCGAGGCACGCGCGCGCCGCGGCCGAGACGCGCTCGACCCCCACGTCCCGCATGCATCGGAGGAAGCGGTCGCCGGGAAGCGGGCAGCGGTTCGCGTTGCAGTGGAGGCAGTCGAGACCGTCGGCTTGGAGCGCGGTGTGGGGACCGGCCGGCGGATGCCAGGTCGCGGGATGGGTCGGTCCGAAGATCGTCACGGTCGGCACGCCGAGCGCGACGGCGACGTGCTTCGGCCCCGAATCGTTGCACACGAGGAGGGCGCAGCGCGCGAGGAGGGCGCCCAGCTCCTGCCAGCCGGTCTTGGGCGCGAGGAGGGACGGCGCGCTCATCCGCTCCCGACAGGAGCGGGCCAGCGCCTCCTCGCCGGGGCCCCAGAGCCAGACGATCGTCGCGTCGCCGGCCAGCCGCTCCATCGCCTCGACGAAGCGCTCGGCCGGCCACGTCTTCGCGGGCCACGATCCTGCCGGGAGACAGGCGACGAGCGGCTTCGACCGATCGCGAGGCGTCGAGGGATCGTCGAGCCACTTCGCCAGGCGCCCCGCCGCCTCCGGAGAGACCCGGAACCGGAGCGCCGTGTCGCCGGCCGGGAGCCCCGCCGCGCGCACCTGATCGAGCGCCGCCTCCGGCGCGTAGCGAAGCGCGGGGCGGCCGCCCGGCCCGAGCGGCTCGCGCGGCACGCGGATCGTGTAGGCGCGCCGGCGGCCCGCGATGTCGTAGCCGATCCGGACCGGAGCGCGCGTCAGGCCCGTCATCCACGCGCTCCGCGGGTTCGAGACCATGTCGAACACGACGTCGTAGCCGCCCCGCGCGAGCCTCGCGTAGAGCGCCGCGGAGGAGAGGAGGGAGCGGCGATCGAACTCGATCACCCGATCGACGTCGGGGTTCCCCTCGAGGAGCGCGCCCAGGCCGCGCGCGGCCAGCACGTCGATCCGCGCGCCGGGAGACCCGGAGCGGATCGCGGCGAGCGCGGGCGTCGTGAGGAGCAGGTCGCCGCCGGCGCGGTGGCGGATGACGAGGATCGTCCGCGCGCCGGCGATCGGTTCACGCGCTCGCACGGTCGGCCCCCTTCCACGCGAGCGCGCGCGCCACCGCTCGCGCCGCGTCGGCCACCCCGATCCATTTGAGGCAGTCGAGGCGCGCGCACTCGTGGCGGTGGCAGGGGCGGCACCAGATCTCGCGGCAGAGGAGCTGGTGGCCCTCCGCGGCCCCGTACGGAAACCAGATCTCGGGCACGGTCGGACCGAGGATCCCCACCGTGGGGACTCCCAGCGCCGGACCGGCGTGGAGCGGACTCCCGTCGTTGGTCACGAGCACGTCGAGCGCCGCCACCACCCCCCAGTACTCCCGGAGCGGGAGCGCCGGGATCTCGGGGATCCCCGCCCCCCGCGCGATCCGCCCCGCGAGCGCGCGCTCTCCCGGCCCGGCCAGCGCCACGCTCCGCGCCCCGAGCCTCGAAAGCGCTGGAACCAAAGCAGTGAACCTCTCTTCGAACCATCGTTTGGCGGGCCATCGATTCCCAACGTGGAGCCCCACCCGGGGGCCTCCCGAGGGAGCCGCCCGGTCGAGGATCTCGGTGCCGCGGCGCCGCTCCTCGGGCGTGAGGTGAAGCCGCGGGCGGCCGCCCTCGGCGTGGATGCCGACGGCCCGGAGCGCGAGGAGGTGGTGCTCGATCGCGGAGACCGGCTCGGCCACGGGCGGGGCGACGTGGGTGTAGAGACGGCGCCGCCCCCTCCGGGACGGCCCGAGGCGCACCGGGGCGCCGGTCCAGGCGAGGAGGAGCGCCGAGCGGGGATTGCCGTAGAGGTCGATCGCCCAATCGTACCGGGCGCCGCGGAGGCGCGCGAGGAGCCCCGGAGGGCCTGGGAGACCGGGCCAACGCGACCGCCGGTAGGTCCAGACCCGACCGATCCCCGGATGGTGCCGGACGGCCTCGGCGGGCCCTTCCTCCGCCAGGTAGTCGATCGCCGCGTCCGGGAACCGCTCATGGAGCACGTCCACCACCGGGAGGGTGAGGATCACGTCGCCGATCTGGCGGATCCGCGACACGAGGATGCGCCGCGGCGGAGTCACCCGCCGGGCTCCCGCCTCCCGGATCCGGAGGCCGCCTTCTTCGGGCCCGCCTCGGCGCGCCGGATGAGATCGCTCGAGGCGTGGCGTTTCGGATCGCCGACGATCAGGGTCCGGACGCCCAGCTCGGCGGCGACCGCGCGCTCGGGCACCGTCTCGACGGTGTAGTCGGTCCCCTTCGCGTGCGCCTCCGGACGAATCCTGCGCAGCACGCGCTCGACCGTATCCTCCTCGAACCAGGTGGCCCAGTCGACGCAGGCGAGCGCCGCCACGATCTCGAGCCGCTCGGCGAGCGGAACGACCGGGCGCCCCGCTCCCTTGAGCCGCCGGGCGCTCGCGTCGGAATTGAGCGCGACGACCAGCCGGCGCCCGGCGGCGCGGGCGGCCTCGAGGTATCGCACGTGCCCGACGTGGAGGAGGTCGAAGAGGCCGTTCGCGAGCACGAGCCCCCCGCGCTCCTCGGGATGGGCGTCGAGGAACGACGCGAGCTCGTCCAACGCCACGACCTTCACCGGGTCGGGCGACGTCATCGCGCCCTCGGCACGGGGTGCGCCTCGATCGCGGCCATGAGCTCCTCCGCGTCGACGGTCGCGGTCCCCCGCTTCATCACCACGACCGAAGCCGCGAACGTGGCCAGGATCGCCGCCTCGAGCTGCGTCGCGCCGGCGGCCAGCGCGAGCGCCGCCGCGGCCGAGACCGCGTCCCCCGCCCCCGTCACGTCGGCCACGTCCGAGCTCCCGACGATCGGGAGCCGGAGCGTGCGGGCGTTCCGCCCGAAGAGCATCATGCCGTCGCTCCCTCTCGTGATCCAGACGCCTTCGGCCGCCGCGGCCCGCCGAAGCGAGTCCCCCGCGCGCCTGAGCGCCGATCGATCGAGCGACGGGAGGTGGAACGCCTCGGCCACCTCGTGCTCGTTCGGGGTGAGGAGGGTCGCGCCTCGGTAGGAGCGGAGCGCGTAGCGCGAGTCGACGACCACCGGCGTCCCGGCGCGACGCGCGACCGCGAGGGCCGCCCGGCGGACCGCGGGCCCGAGCACGCCGTAGCCGTAGTCGGAGAGGAGGACCGCGTCGGCCCCGCGGATCGCGCGCGCCGCGGCGCGGACCAGGAGCCGCTCCGCCGCGGCCGGGAGCGGCGACCGGTGGCCGCGGTCGAGCCGAACGATCTGCTGGCGCGAGGCGTGCCTCGAGCCGGCGAGGATCCGGGTCTTCACGATGGTCTCCATGGCGCGGTCCCGGGCGATCCACCGCGATTCGATCCCGCGCGCCCGAAGCGCGCGGGCGAGGTCCAATCCGGGCGGATCGGCGCCGATCCGCCCCACGAGGCGCGCGCGACCGCCCAGCGACCGCACGTTCATCGCCGCGTTCGCGGCGCCACCGGGAACGCGCCGCTCCTCCTCGAAGTCGAGGATCAGGACCGGCGCCTCCCGCGAGATCCGCGACGACCGCCCGACCCAGTAGCGGTCGAGCACCAGATCGCCGACGACCGCGACCGAACGGCGCCGGATCGACGCCGCGACCTCGAGGAGCCGCTCCCGGTCGGGGGCCTTCGGCGCCGCGGTCACGCGCGCCCCCGCGCCGCCGCCGCCTCGTTCAGGCGCGCCCGCGCCCACCGGTCAGCCACCGCGATCGTCTCGAGCGTGACCGGATCCCCTTCCCGGTGCGCGTCGAGCACCTCGGCTACCAGCGGCATCAACTGGCCGAACCGGATGCGGCGCGCGAGGAAGAGGCGGACCGCCTCCTCGTCCGCGGCGTTCAGCACCGCGGGCGCCAGGCCCCCGGCCTTCATCGCGCGGCGCGCGAGCGCGAGGCCCGGCGAGCGGCTCGGGTCGACCGGCTCGAACGTCAGCGCCCCCAGCGAGGCCAGGTCGAGCCGGGGGAGCGACGACTCCCAGCGCTCCGGATAGCTGAGGGCGTAGAGGAGCGGGAGGCGCATGTCGGGACGGGAGAGCTGCGCGACGACCGAGCCGTCGACGAACTCGACGAGGGCGTGGACGATCGACTGCGGATGGATGACGACCTCGAGCTGCTCGGGCCGAAGACCGAAGAGCCAGCGCGCCTCGAGCACCTCGAACCCCTTGTTCATCAGCGTCGCGGAGTCGACGGTGATCCGTTCCCCCATCGACCAGGTCGGGTGGCGGAGCACGTCCTCCGGGGTCACGTCGTCGAGCGTCGCCGGGTCGCGCCTCAGGAAGGGCCCGCCCGAGGCGGTGAGCGTGACGCGGCGGATCCCGTCGGGATGGCGCCGATCGAGCACCTGGTGGAGGCCGCTGTGCTCCGAGTCGACCGGGAGCACCGCGCCGCCGTGCGCGGCCGCGAGGCCGGCCAAGAGCTCCCCGGCCAGGACCACCGACTCCTTGTTCGCGAGGGCGACGCGCTTCCCCGCCCTCAGCGCGGCGACCGTGGCCGGGAGGCCGAGGCTCCCGACGAGGGCGTTCACGACGACGTCGGCGCCGGCGCCGGAGGCGAGCCGGACCAGCGCGTCCGGCCCCTCCAGCACCTCGCCGTCGAACGCGGCGCGGGCCCGCGCCGCCGCCGCGGGGTCGGCGAGCGCGATCCGGCGCACGCCGAACTCGCGGGCGGCGGCCACGACGCCGGCATCGTTCTTCCCCGCCGCGAGCGACTCGAGGCGGAGCCGGTCGGGGAACTCTCGCGCGAGCGCGAGCGCGGCCGATCCGATCGAGCCGGTGGCGCCCAGGAGCGAGATCCGAATCATGCCCACCCTCATCGCGCGCTCACCGCCCGGCGACCTGGAAGAGGAGGAAGTAGTAGACGATCGGAGCGGCGAACAGGATGCTGTCGAAGCGGTCGAGCACGCCGCCATGACCCGGGATGAGGCGCGAGGCGTCCTTGGCGTCCGCGTCGCGCTTCAGGAGCGACTCCACGAGGTCCCCCAGTTGGCCGAAGACGCCGACCAGGAGGCCGAGCGCCGCCGCGTCGAACGCCGTCAGATAGCGGGCGAACCAAGCGCGCGCGAGGAACGCCGCGAGCACGGCGCCGGCGAGCCCGGCGACGGCCCCTTCCACGGACTTCTGCGGGCTCACCTCCGGCATGAGCCGGTGACGCCCCCAGGCGAGCCCGCAGGCGTACGCGGCCGTGTCGCACGTCCAGGCGATGAAGAAAGGGAGGAGCGCGTAGGACATCCCGCGCGAGTACGCCTCGTGGCGCGGCATCGGCAGCTCGCGGAGAAGTCCCACGTGGCTCCCGAGCCAGCCGACGTAGAGGACGCCGAGCAGCGTCGAGGCGATGTTCGCTACGGCCTGTTTCCCCGCGCCGCGCCGGAGCTCGGCGAGGAGCACCGCGCCGATCAGCACGGTCAGGAAACCGCCGAGATGCCACTCCTCCACGCGGCCCGTCCGAAATCGGAGGTATCCCGCCACCGGGAGGAGGAGCACCGCGAAGGTCCCCGACTTCCAGTGCGGGCGAAGCCCCTTCGATTCCATCATCGCGTAGAACTCCCTGAGGGCGAGCCCGACCATCAGCACGGTGAAGAGGAGCCAGACGACGCCCCCCACCTTGGCCATGAGGACGAGGAGCGGCAGGAAGACCACCGCGCTCCCGATCCGAAACGGGAGCGACGCGTCACCCCTCGCGCGTCCGCCCTTCCCGTCAGCTCGTGCGGCCGAAACGTCGGCTTCGGTTCTGGAAGTCATGGACCGCCTGGTAGAGGTGCTTGCGGCGGAAATCGGGCCAGAGCGTGTCCGTGACCCAGAACTCGGCGTACGCGAGCTGCCAGAGCATGAAGTTCGAGACGCGGAGCTCCCCGCTCGTCCGGATGAGGAGATCGGGATCGGGGAGCCCGTCCGTATCGAGCTGCTCCGCGAAGAGCGCCTCGTCGATCTTCGAGAGCGAGAGGTGTCGCTTGCGGTCCGCCTGGACGAGCCGCCGCGCGGCGTCGACGATCTCCGCGCGGCCCCCGTAGGAGAGGGCCAGCACGAGCGTGAGCCCGGTCGAGCCCGACAGGTACTCCTTCGTCTCCTCGAGAATCGCGCGGCTCCGCTCCGGGAGGAGCTCGACGTGCCCGATCGTCCGGAGCCGGACGTTGTTCCGCTTGAGCTCGTCCCGCTCCTCTCGAAGCACCTGGTCGAGGATGCGCATGAGGCCCCGGACCTCGCGCGGCGTCCGTTCCCAGTTCTCGAGCGAGAAGGTGTAGAGCGTGAGCACCTGGGCCCCCAGCGCCACGCAGCCCTCGACCGATTCGCGTACCGCCCGGCGGCCGGCCTGATGCCCCATCAGGCGCGGCAGGCCGCGGCGCTGCGCCCACCTTCCGTTGCCGTCCATGATGATCGCGATGTGAGCGGGAACGGGTCGGCGCAGCACCTGCTCGAGGGTCGGGAACTCGGTGGGCACGCGCATGGTGATCACCGCGCGGTCGGGCGGAGCGGTCCGGAGCGCCGGCTTACCGGCGGCCCGAGCGCGTATCGGACCGCGACGCGTCGCGGTTCCAGGGCGTCAGACCTCCATGACCTCGGCCTGTTTCTTGTGAAACAGGTCGTCCAAGAGGGCGATGAACTTGTCGTGGAGCTTCTGGATCTCGGTCTGGGTCTTCTTGCTGTCGTCTTCCGAGATCTTGTGATCCCGCTCCAGCTTCTTGAGCTCGTCGTTGCTCTCCCGGCGGATCGTCCGGACGCGGACCCGCCCGTCCTCGATCATCTTGCCGAGCAGCTTGACGAGGTCCCGCCGCCGCTCCTCGGTGAGCGTGGGCAGCGTGAGCCGGATCACCGTTCCGTCGTCGACGGGATTGAGCCCCAGGTCCGACTTCTGGATCGCCTTCACGATCTCGGGCAGCGCCGCGCGCTCCCACGGCTGGATCACGAGGAGGCGGGTCTCGGGAGCGCTCACGCTCGCCACTTGGGTGAGCGGAACGTGGCTCCCGTAGTACTCGACGCGGATTCCGTCGAGGAGCGACGTGGTCGCCTTGTTGGTCCGCACCGTCGCGATCTCGTGGCGGATCGTCTCCACCGCCTTCTTCATCCTCTCTTCCGCGTTCTTCACGTGCGCCGAGACCATCCTAGACCTCCACGGCGACCCGCGTGCCGACCGTCTCGCCCCGAAGCGCCCGGACGAGGTTGCCCGGCACGGTGACGTTGAAGACGACGAGCGGGAGCCGATTGTCCATGCCCATGGTGAACGCCGTCCTGTCCATGACGGTGAGCCGGCGGTCGATCGCTTCGAGATAGCTCAGCGTATCGAAGCGCGTGGCGGCCGGGTTCTGCTTGGGGTCCTCCGTGAAGACGCCGTCGACCTTCGTCGCCTTGAGGAGCACGTCGGCCCCGATCTCGACGGCGCGGAGCACGGCGGCGGTGTCGGTCGTGAAGTAGGGGTGCCCCGTGCCCGCGGCCAGGATCACCACCCGCCCCTTCTCGAGGTGTCGCACGGCGCGCCGCCGGATGTACGGCTCCGCCAGGGACCGCATCTCGATGGCGGAGAGGACCCGGGTCGTGAGCCCGCGGTGCTCGAGCGCGTTCTGGAGCGCGAGGGCGTTGATCACCGTGCCGAGCATACCCATGCTGTCGGCGGTCGCGCGGTCGAGGGCCTCCCGGGTCGTGGCGGTGCCGCGGATCAGGTTCCCGCCCCCGATCACGATTCCGATCTCGACGCCGCCCGCGGCGCCCTCGCCGATCTCGTCCGCGACCCGGCCCAGCGCGTCGGCGTCGATGCCGAATCGCGCCTCGCCGGCCAATACCTCCCCGCTCAGCTTGAGCAGGACGCGCCGCGACGCAGCCTCCACGGGGTCAGGCGTCTCCGATCCGGAACTTGGCGAAGCGGCGCACGACGATGTTTTCGCCGAGCTTCGCGATCGCCTGGTCGATCAGCTCCTTCACCTTCCGATCCGGGTCGCGGATCGTGGGTTGCTCCAGGAGCACGATCTCCTCGTACAACTTCTCGACCTTTCCGTCCACGATCTTCTGCAGCACCGCCTCCGGCTTGCCGCTCTGGCGTGCCTGGTCGAGGTAGATGGCGCGCTCCCGCTCGATGAGCCCGGCGTCGACGCCGGCGCGATCGACCGACTGCGCGTTGGTCGCGGCCACCTGCATCGCCAGCGACCGGACGAGATCCTTGAAGTCGTCCGTGCGCGCGACGAAGTCGGTCTCGCAGTTCACCTCGATCAGCACCCCGAGCTGGTCGCCCGGGTGGATGTACGCGTGGACGAGACCCTGGCCGGCGACGCGCCCGGCCTTCGACGACGCGCGCGCCATCCCGTGCTTGCGGAGCACCTCGATCGCCTTGTCGATGTCGCCGTTCGCTTCGGAGAGGGCCTTCTTGCACTCCATCATGCCCGCGCCGGTCCGCTCGCGCAGGTCCTTGACGAGCGTGGCGGTGATCGTCATGTGCCGCTCCTTCCTCGGGTCTTGGTTGGTGTTCGGGATTCGGTGGTTCGACCGGCTCCGGCTAGGCGCTCGCCACGGCGTCCGCCGCGGGCGCCGCCCCCTCCGGGACCGCTTCGGCCGCCGCGTCGGCGCCTTCACGGGCCTCCTGGCGGGACGAGAGGAGCGTGTCCGAGACGAACCGGCCGAAGAGCCGGATCGCGCGGATCGCGTCGTCGTTGCCGGGGAGCGGGTAGTCGATCACGTCGGGGTCGCAGTTGGTGTCGACCACGCCGATCACGGGAACGCCGAGGCGATTCGCCTCGGCGACCGCGATGCGCTCCTTCTTGGTGTCGATGACGAAGACCGCGGCCGGAAGATTCCCCATCTCCTTGATGCCGGTGAAGATCTTCGTGAGGCGCGTCCGCTCCTTGCCGATCTGCGCCTGCTCCTTCTTCGAGAGCTTCTCCAGCGTCCCTTCGGCGTCCATCTTCTCGATTTCCTTGAAGCGGCGGATGTTCGACTTGATCGTCTTGAAGTTCGTCAGCATCCCGCCGAGCCAGCGCTCGTTCACGTACGGCATGCCGCAGCGCTCCGCCTCTTCCTGGATCGAGTCCTTGGCCTGACGCTTGGTGCCCACGAAGAGCACCATGCCGTTCTTCCGGCCGATCCCCTCGAGGAGGGCGCGCGCGTCCTGGAGCGCCTTGAGCGTCTTCTGGAGGTCGATGATGTAGATGCCGTTCCGCTCGATGAAGATGAACTTCTTCATCTTGGGATTCCAACGGCGGGTCTGGTGCCCGAAGTGGACCCCCGCCTCGAGCAGTTCCTTCATTCCGATGTCTGCCACGACGAAACCTCCGGTCTTGTGCCTCCGCCCCTTCGATCCGCGGCGCGCCCCCTTACGGGGAGACCGCCCGCGGCCCGGGGCGTGTGTAGTGGCGGCTCCGCGGGGCGGAGCCGCGTCGGGATGCTACCGCTTGGAGAACTGGAACCGCTTGCGCGCGCCGGCCTGGCCGTACTTCTTCCGCTCCTTCATGCGGGCGTCGCGCGTGAGAAAGCCTTCCTTGCCGAGGAGCCCGCGAAGCGACGCGTCCGCGATCTGGAGCGCGCGCGCCACGCCGAGGCAGACGGCGCCCGCCTGCCCCGACGGCCCGCCGCCGTGGACGACCGCGTGGAGGTCGAACTTGTCGACCGCGTTGGCCGCGGTGAGCGGATCGGTCGCGATCTTGCTCAACGTGATGCGGCAGAAGTAGCGGTCGAGATCGAGCCCGTTGACCGTGCGCTTGCCGGTTCCGGGTACGAGGCGAACGCGCGCGACCGAGGTCTTGCGGCGTCCGGTGGCCATGTACTGGGTCGACACGTTCACTCACCTCCCCTGAGAGAAGCCGGCAACGGAAGCGGCCGCGGCGCCTGCGCGACGTGCGGGTGCTCCGGTCCGGCGTAGACCTTGAGCTTCTTCATCATGGCGCGCCCCAGGCGGGTCCGGGGCACCATCCCCTTCACCGCGAGGCGCACGATCTCCTCCGGCTTCTTCGCCTGCAGGTCCCGGAAGCGCGTCTGCGTGTCGCCGCCCGGATAGAGCGAGTGCCGGAAGTAGAACTTGTTGTCGCGCTTCCGCCCCGTCACCGACACCTTTTCCGCGTTGATCACGATGACGTGGTCTCCCACGTCGAGGTGCGGGCTGTAGGTGGCCTTGCGCTTTCCCTTGAGCACGCTCGCGATCTCGCTCGCGAGCCGGCCCAGGATCTGCCCCTCGGCGTCGACGACGTACCAGTCCTGCTGGATTTCCGAGGCGCGCACCGAGTACGTGCCCATCGATTCGACCTCCCGATAAGAAGTTGGAACGAGCAAACGCTAAAGGCTACCAGCACTTAAAGCCCGTTGTCAACCTCCCCCGGGCGCGACTCCGAGGACCGGGGCCGCACCCGAGCCGGGTCGCTGAACTCCGCGCTCGGTAACCAGATACGTGACCAGGCGGGCCGGGGTCACGTCGAACGCCGGATTCTGGGCCCGAACGCCCGGGGGCGCCGTCGGGACGCCGCGCACCGCGCGCAGCTCGGACGGGTCGCGCTCCTCGATCGGAATCGCCGCGCCGTCGGGAAGCGACGGATCGAGCGTGGAGGTGGGGGCGACCACCACGAACGGAATGCCCGCCTCGCGCGCGGCGAGCGCGAGCGCGTAGGTCCCGATCTTGTTGGCGACGTCTCCGTTTCGGGCCACGCGGTCGGCGCCGACGAGCACTCCCTCGATCCGCTCTCGCACCATGAGCGACGCGGCCGCCCCGTCGGCGATGAGGCGCGTCCTGACTCCGGCGCGCCCGAGCTCCCACGCGGTGAGGCGCGCCCCCTGGAGGAGAGGGCGCGTCTCGGTCGCCCAGACTTCGATTCCCCCCTCGCGGCGGCGGTTCAGCTCGAGCAGCACCGCGAGGGCGGTGCCGCCCCCTCCGGTCGCGAGGCCGCCGGTGTGGCAGTGGGTCAGGAAGCGCCGCCCCTCGGGGAAGAGCGCCGCGCCGTGCGCCGCCATCGCCCGGGACGCGGCCCGGTCCTCCTCCCAGATCGCGAGCGCCTCGGCGCGGAGCGCGCGCGCCCAGGCGTCGCCGTCCGACGAAGCCGCCGCTTCGCGGGCTCCCGCCGCGATCATGCGCCCGATGGCCCAGGAGAGATTGACCGCCGTCGGACGCGCCGCCCGGAGGAGGCTCCCCGCCAGGTCCACGCGCCCGAGCCGCTCGGCCGCGCTCCCCTCGCCGTGGCCCGATTCCACGGCCAGGACGAGCGCCGCGGCGATTCCGATCGCCGGGGCGCCGCGCACGCGGAGCGCCGCGATCGCCTCCGCCATTCCCACCGCGTCGCGCACGTCGATCCACCGCTCCTCTTCCGGGAGGCGGGTCTGGTCGAGCAGCAAGACGCGGTTCCCCTCGAGACGGAACGGATCGAGCGTCACGACTCGCGCGCCCCGGTCTCGTGGAGGAGGCCGAGCAGGTGCTTCAGGTGACTGAGCGGGAGCCCGACGACGTTCGCGTACGATCCCTCGATCGCCTCCACGAACAGGGCCCCCGCCCCCTGCACCGCGTAGGCGCCCGCCTTGTCGAGCGGCTCGCCGCCCGCGACGTACCGACCGATCGCCTCGGCGTCGAGGCGGGCGAACTTCACGAGACTCCGCACCGCGTCGCCGACCCCGCGGCCGGTCCCGGGATCGAAGACGAAGAGCCCGGTCCAGACCTCGTGAACCCGGCCCGAGAGGAGCGACAGCATCCGGCCGGCGTCCCCCGCGTCGGCCGGCTTCCCGAGAATCGCGCGGTCGAGCGCGACCACCGTGTCGGCGCCCACGAAGACGGCCCCGTCCGCGCCGTCGCGGGATCGGGCGGCGTGGGCCGCGCGCGCCTTCGCCTCCGCGAGGCGGAGCACGTGCGCGTCGGGCCGCTCGTCGGGAAGCGGCCGCTCGTCGACGTCGGCCGGCGCCACCTCGAAGCGCGCCCCCACGAGCGCGAGCAGCTCCGCGCGGCGCGGCGACCGCGACGCGAGGCGGATCGGCGGTCCGAACGGATTGAGGAGGTTCGCGCGCACGGAATCGCTAGGCCGGCGGCGGCGGGATTTCGAGCAGGAACGTCGCCGGGCCGTGGTTCACCAGCTCGACGTCCATCGTCGCGCCGAAGCGTCCGCGGCCCACCGGAACGCCGAGCCCCTCGAGCGCCGCGCAGAAGCGCTCGACCGCGGCCTCCGCCGCTTCGGGCTTCGCGGCGGGATCGAATCCGGGGCGCCGGCCGCGGGAGACGTCCGCCACGAGCGTGAACTGCGAGACGACCAGCGCCTCTCCCGCGACGTCGCGCACGGAGCGATTCATCCTGCCGGCCTCGTCCTCGAAGATCCGGAGCCCGGCGCAGCGGTCGGCGAGGCGATCGGGCGCGTCCTGCGGATCGCCGGCCGCCGCCCCGAGGAGGATCAGGAGGCCGGGGCCGATCCGCGCGATCTCGCTTCCGTCGACCCGGACCGACGCGCGGGCGACGCGCTGCAGGAGCGCCCTCACGACGCGAGCCCGCTCTCCCCGGGCCGCGGCTTCCCGAACACCTGCTCCCGCTCCACCGCCTCCACCCCCTCCACGTCCCCGATGGCGCGCATCACCGCCCGCAGGTGCTCCAGGTCGCGGACCTCGACGACGAAGGCGCCGCGCGCGTTCCGATCGTTCGCCTTGATCCCGGCGGTCCGGATGTTGGTGTTCGTGATCGCGATCGCCTTCGCGATGTCGGCGAGGAGGCTTCGGCGGTCGTGGCCGTAGATCGATAGCTTCACCGTGAAGGAGTCGTCGGCCGCGGCGCCCCAATCGACGGGGACGCGCCGCTCCGGCGAGACCCGGCCGTCGAACGTGTTCGGGCAATCGGTGCGATGGACGGTGACGCCGCGCCCCCGCGTGACGATGCCGACGACCGGATCGCCGGGGACCGGCTGGCAGCACTTGGCATACGTCACCATCAGGTTGTCGACGCCCTGGAGCCGGACGCCGCGACTCGGCCGCCTCGTGATCGCGCGGAAGGTCTCGAGCGAGGCCTCCTTGATCCGCTGGACGGGGCCCGCCTCGTCGGGAATCCACTTCGCGATCACGTGCTGCACCGAGAGGTTCCCCTGGCCGATGGCGGCGTAGAGGCCGTTCACGTCGGGGTGCCCGAGCGTCTCGGCCAGCGCCTCGAGCGGCGTCGCGCCGGGGGGCGTGAGGCGGCGTCGGCGGACCTCGCGCTCCAGCATCTCCCTGCCGAGGGCGACGCTGTCGGAGTGCTCGGAGACCTTCAGCCAGTGCCGGATCTTCGCCCGAGCGGCGTGCGTCCGGACGAGCTTCAGCCAGTCCCGATTCGGCTTCGCGCTCGGGGACGTCACGATCTGCACGGTGTCCCCGTTCCGAAGCTCGGTCCGGAGCGGCACGATCCGCCCGTTCAGCTTGGCGCCCACGCAGTGGTGTCCCACCTCGGTGTGCACCTGGTAGGCGAAGTCGAGCGGCGTCGCGCCCCGCGGCAGCCGGCGCAGATCCCCCCGCGGCGTGAAGACGAAGACCTCGTCCTGGTAGAGCGCGGTCTTCAGGTACTCCATGAACTCGTCGGGATCGCCCGAGGCCGCCTGGAAGTCGACGTTCCGGAGGAGCGGCGCGAGCTTCGCCTCGAGCTCCGCCTCCGCCCGGCGCCCTCCCTCCTTGTAGCGGTAGTGGGCGGCCACGCCGAGCTCGGCGATCTGGTGCATCTCGCCCGTGCGGATCTGGAATTCGACCATGAGGCCGCCGGGCGCGACCACGGTGGTGTGCAGCGACTGGTACATGTTGCTCTTCGGCGTGGCGATGTAGTCCTTGAAGCGGTCGTTCACCGGCGTGAAGAGGTCGTGGACGATGCCGAGCACCCGGTAGCACTCGGCCTTGTCCCGCGTGACGACCCGGACGCCGAGCAGGTCGAAGATCTCCTCGAACGCGCGGTTCTGCGCGCGCATCTTCCGGTAGATCGAATCGAGGTGCTTCGGCCGTCCCACGACCTCGGCCTCGATGCCGAGCGCGCGGAGCCGCTCCCGCACGGGCGCCATGACCGCCTGCACCAGCCGCTCCCGCTCCTCCCGCTTGAGCGTCACCTTCTGCGCGAGCTCCTGGTACGCCTCGGGGTCGAGGTGCTTCAGGCAGAGGTCGTCGAGCTCCCACTTGATCCGCGCGATGCCGAGACGGTGGGCGAGCGGGGCGTAGATCTCGCGCGTCTCGCGGGCGATGGCGCGCGCGCGCTCCGGGTCCAGGGCGTTGAGCGTCCTCATGTTGTGGAGCCGGTCGGCGAGCTTGACCAGGATGACCCGGAGGTCCCGCGCCATCGAGAGGAGCATCTTCCGGAAGTTCTCGGCCTGCTCCATCTCCGGGCGGTCGAAGTGGAGCCCGCTGATCTTGGTCACGCCGTCCACGAGGGCCGCCACCTCGCCGCCGAACGTCCGCTCGATCGTCGCCAGATCGCGGTCGGTGTCCTCGACGACGTCGTGGAGGAGGGCGGCCATGATCAGCGTCTCGTCGACCCCCGCCCCGACCAGGTCGACCAGGATCGCCGCCACCGCGACCGCGTGCGTGACGAACGGCTCGCCTGAGCGGCGCCTCTGGTTCGCGTGGGCCGACGCCGCGAAGTCGTACGCCGCGCGGATCGCCTTCTCGTCGAGGGGACGCCCGGTCCTCCGGATCGCGTCGAGGAGCGGCCCCAGGTTCGCCGGAGGGACCGGGTCCATCGTCAGCGGACCTGGATGTCGCGCAGCTTGAGCTGCAGCCGCGCGCGATTCTGCCAGACGTTGATGGTGGGAACGAAGGCGACCGAGAGCCGCCCGGGCTCGGAGGCGAGCGTGCCGGCGAGATGTCCCATGCCGAACCCGATGCAGTCGAGGTCGCGGCCGTTCTGCCGGATGCTCATCTTGAGGTGGTTCTTGCTCACGACCATCGGGGGCCCCGCCAGGCGGACGTCGTCGGCGATGAAGAGCGGCTCGGCGTTCCCGATGCCGAACGGCGAGAGGCGGTCGAGGAACTGCACGAGGTCCTCGTTCAGGTCGGCCAGGTCGATGGGGCCGTCGATGGAGAGCTTGGGGACGTAGTCGTCCGGGCGGATCCGCTCGCGCACGACGGCGCAGAGGCGCTCCCGGAACGCGTCGAGCTGGTCGGTGCGGATCGTGAGCCCCGCGGCGTAGGAGTGCCCGCCGAAGCCGACCAGGTGATCCCGGCATTCCTGGAGCGCCTGGCAGACGTCGAATCCGGGAATGCTTCGCCCCGACCCCTTCCCCTCCTCCCCGTCGGAGGCGATCAGGACCGTCGGCCGATGGAACCGCTCGATGAGCCGCGACGCCACGATACCGAGAACGCCCGGATGCCACTGCTCCGACCAGAGGACGATCGCGGGCGGAAGATCGTTTCCGAGCCGGTTCAACTGGTAGAGGGCGTCCTCCAGCGTCGACTCGTCGATCTTCTTCCGGTTGGTGTTGTCCTCCTCGAGGCTCTCCGCGATGATCGCCGCCTCCCGCGGGTCGTTCGAGAGCAGGAGCCGGACGCCGCTCTCGGCGTTCCCGAGGCGGCCCGCCGCGTTGATGCGCGGGGCGAGGATGTAGGCCACGTGCCCGCTTTCGACGCGGCGCGTCTTGAGCCCGGCGACCTCCTTGAGCGCCGTGATCCCCGGTTTTCCGGAGTTGCAGAGGCGATCGAGGCCGATCTTGGCGAAGATCCGGTTCTCTCCGAGGAGCGGCACCACGTCCGCGATGGTGCCGAGCGCGACCAGGTCCAGGTTCCGCTCGACGAAATCGTGCGGCAGCGCTTCGGGGCGGCGGGCCGCGAGGCCCTGCACCAGCTTGAACACCACGCCGACGCCGGCCAGCTCCTTGAAGGGATAGGGGCAATCCTTCCGCTTCGGGTTCAGGACGGCGATCGCGTCGGGCAGCTCCCCCAGTGGTTCGTGGTGATCGGTCACGATCACGTCGATGCCGCTCGCGCGCGCGTCGTGCACCTCCTGGACGGCGGTGATGCCGCAGTCCGCGGTGATCACGAGGCGCGTCCGGCGCTTTCGCGCCACCTCGACGCCGCGCTGCGAGAAGCCGTAGCCGTCGCGGATCCGGTCGGGGATGAAGTAGGAGACCTTCGCGCCGAGCGCCGTCAGCGCCGCGGTCAGGAGCGTCGTCGCGGTGATCCCGTCCACGTCGTAGTCGCCGAAGACGAGGATCGCCTCGCGCGCGTCGACGGCGCGGAGGACGCGGTCGACCGCGAGATCCATGTCGCGCATCGCGAAGGCGTCGACCAGGCGCTCCATCGAGGGCTCGAGGAACTGCCGCACCTGCTCGGGCGTCGCGAACCCGCGGTTCGCGAGGAGGCGCGCGAACGTGTGGGAGATGCCGAGCTCGGCCGCGAGTCGCTGGGCGAGCTCGGGCGCGGCCGGATTTCGGAGGACCCAGGTCTTGGTGACGGATGGGCGCACGGTACCTCGGGGGCCGTTTCTGGGGCAGCGATCGTTCCACTCAAGCCTAACAGCCGCCGGGCCCGAGGTCAACGCGCAGCGTCAGCCGCGCTTGTAGCCGATCTTCCGGACGAACGCGCGCCGCTCGCGCGCCTCCGCCTCGCCCTCCACGCCGAGCGGTCCCGACCCGTCCATGACCCCGAGGACCGCCCCCTGTTCCCCGTCCCGGGCGACCACGACCCGGACCGGATTCGCGGTCGCGCAGTGGATCGCGGCCACCTCGACGCAGGCGCGGACGTCGCGCAGCACGTTGATGGGGAAGGCGCCCCGGAGGAAGATCAGGAACGTGTGCCCCGAGCCGAGCTTCGCGAGCTCGCGCTCGGCCGCGCGGGTCAGGGCCTCGTCGTTCCCCTCGCTCCGGATGAGCCGCGGCCCCGAGGCCTCGGAAAACGCGACGCCGAAGGAGGCGCCCGGGACCGAATTGGCGAGCGCCTCGTAGAGGTCCTCGGCGGTCTTGATGAAGTGCGCGTGTCCGAGGATCAGGTTCGCCTCGGCCGGGGTCTCGATCGGGACCAACGTCAGGGGAAGGCTCATCGCGACGCTCCTCGGTTCAAAGCAGGTACCCGCCCGAGACATGGAGGGCGGCGCCGGTCACGTAGCCCGACTCCTCCGCGAGGAGGAAGAGGGCGGCTCGCGCGATCTCGCGCGGGGCCCCGAGGCGCCGCGCCGGGATCGATCGGGCGAGCGACGCGAGCCGCCGCGGCAGTCCGGGCGTCCGGATGATCCCGGGGAGGAGGACGTTCACGGTGATGCCGTTCGCCGCCTCCTCCTGGGCGACGCTGCGCGCCAGGGTCAGGAGCGCGAGCTTGACCGCGCGGTAGGCGTGGGCCCGCGGCGCGGCGCGCGGGACGTCGCCTCCCGCGACGCCGAAGAGGAGGATGCGCCCGTAGCGGCGGCGGCGCATCCCCGGAAGCGCGGCCGCGACCGCCGTGACGGCCGGGGTCAGGTTCGAACGGACGAGCGCGTCGAGCCGCTCCGCGTCGAGCGCGTCGAAGGGCCCCTCCCAGTAGTCGCCCGCCGCGACCACCAGGACGTCGGGCGCCGGGGCCCGCCCCGCCGCGCGGCGGAGGAGCGCGCGGACCCGCTCCCGCCGCGTCGCGTCGCCGCGCGCCGCGCGGAGCGGCAGGCCCCGCGTCCTGGCCATCGCGGCGAGCTCCGCCAGCGGCCCGGGCTCGCGGCCCACCGCGAGGACGCGCGCCCCCTCCTCGGCCAGGGCCACCGCGACGGCGCGGCCCAGGCCACGGGATCCCCCGATCACGAGGGCGGCGCGGCCGTCGAAACCGGTCCGCGTGGCGGTCTGCTTGGTCGCTCCCACGGGCTGTGCTACTATAGTCGGCTCAAGCGGCAAGTCAATCGAGGGCGGACGATCCGATGAACGACCAGAAGTGGGAAGAGGTGCTCCGGCGCCTCGACAAGCTCTTCGGGAACCTCGAGTTCGACGAGACGGAGGAGGAGGAGACGCAGGCCGTCACCGAGTCCGTCGTCTGGACGAGCCCCCAGGGACGGATGAAGCTCGCCCGCACGACGCGCCCCCTCGTGGTGGACAAGAAGCTCCACTATTCCAACCGGCCGGGCGGGGGCACGCACGTCGAGTACGTCTTCTCCAAGACCGAGACGACGAGCCGGATCCGCCTCTTCCGGTGGAGCGACGCGCGGGGCGACTGGGACGAGATCGACGCCTCGGCGCTGACCGGAGCGGAGGCGCCCTAGGCGTGGACCGCCACGTCGGTCTCGACCTCGTCCGCATCACCGAGGCCGCGGCGGTCGCTTCGGCGCGGTGGATGGGCCGCGGCGACGTGAACGGGGCCGATCAGGCCGCCGTGAACGCCATGCGGCGCGCGTTCGACCAGGTCGACGTGCGCGGCACCGTGGTGATCGGCGAGGGGGAGCGAGACGAGGCGCCGATGCTCTACATCGGCGAGCGCGTCGGGTCGGGGTACGGCCCCGAAGTGGACATCGCGCTCGATCCGCTCGAATGCACCAACTCCGTCGCGTACGGGCGCCCCAACGCCCTCGCCGTGATCGCGCTCGCGCAGCGCGGCCATTTCCTCCACGCCCCCGATACGTACATGGAGAAGATCGCGACCGGCCCGAAGGCCGCGCACGCGATCGACCTCTCCCGATCCGTCGAAGAAAATCTAGAGTCGATCGCGGCGGCGAAAGGCTACGGCCTCGACGACCTGACCGTGGTCGTCCTCGACCGGCCGCGCCACGAGGAGATCGTGCAGCGGATCCGGAAGACCGGCGCGCGCATCCACCTGATCCCGGACGGCGACGTCTCCGCGGCCATCGCCACCGCGATCGATTCGACGGGCGTCGACGTGCTCGTCGGGATCGGCGGCGCCCCCGAGGGCGTGCTCGCCGCGGCGGCGCTGCGCTGCCTCGGCGGCGCCATCCAGGGGCGCCTCCGGTTCCGGAGCGAGGAGGAGCGCGAGCGGGCGCGGCGGATGGGGATCGACGACGGGGACCGCGTCTACACCGAGACCGACCTCGCCCGGGGGGACTCGATCGTGTTCGCGGCGACGGGCGTGACCGACGGGGACATGCTCGACGGCGTGCGCTTCACGGGCGTCGGCGCCGAGACCCACTCCATGGTCATGCGCGTGAAGACGGGAACCGTCCGGACGATCCGGACGAAGTACATGTTCGACGACGCGGGCGAGCGCTCGCTCACCTCCCAGGACATTGACCGGCCCCTCGCTTCCTGACTCGGCGCTCGATCTCCTCGCGGTCGGAGCGCATCCCGACGACGTCGAGATCTCCTGCGGCGGCACCCTCGCGACCGGGGTGCGCCAGGGGTTCGCCGTCGGAATCGTCGACCTGACGCGGGGCGAGCTCGCGACGAACGGCACGCCGGAGATCCGCGCGGCGGAGGCCGCGGCCGCCGCTTCGGCCCTCGGCGTCGCCGGGCGCTGGAACCTCTGGCTCCCCGACGGCGGCCTGAACGCCTACGACCCGGCGCAAGTCAGACGAACGGTGGAGGCGCTCCGCGCGCTCAAGCCGAGCGTCGTGGTCACCCACTTCCCCCAGGATCGCCACCCCGACCACGTCGCCGCGTCGGCGCTCGTGGACCGAGCCGCCTACCTCGCCGGGCTCCGCCGATTCGACGCGCCCGGCGCGCCGTTTCGCCCGCGCGTCCGGTACCACTTCGCCTCGCGCGTCGGATTCACCCCGTCGTTCGTGGTCGACGTGACCGACGCGTGGGAGCGGAAGCGCGAAGCGATCCTCGCGCACGGGAGCCAGGTCACGCGGGAAGCGAAGGACGCCGCGCCGACCCCCCTCAATCGCGGCGGATTCCTCGAATTCGTCGAGTCCAGGGCGCGGCACTACGGCGGGATGATCGGCGTCCGCTACGGCGAGCCGTTCCACGCGAGCGATCCATGGGGCGTCCGGTCGCTCGAGGCGCTCTTCGGCGCCCCGCGCCCCGCGCCGGGCGCCTTCACCGGCTAGGCGCCGCGCCCGCCACGCTGTCCGGGGACGCCGGCCCCGCTTCCTTCGTGAGCGCCGCCTTCGCCGCCCGGAACGTCCGCAGCCGTTCGGCGTACCGCGCGTTCCCCCGCGAGAGACGCTCCGCCCGCTGCTCCGCGTCGATGGCCCGCTCGAGGTTCCCCGACCGGTAGGCCGCCTCGGCCAGCGTGTCGTAGAGGTTGGCGTCGTCTCCGCGCGCGGCGACGGCCGCCTCGGCCAGACGAAGCGCCTCGGCGGGATCGCCGCCGTGCGTCGCGAGGAACCACGAGAGCTCGTTCAGCGCGTCGGAGTCCTTCGGCGCCCGCGCGAGCGCTCCTCGGAACCCGGCCTCCGCCGCACGGTACTCGCGGGCGGCCCCGGTTTCGTCCCCCAGGCGCTTCGCGCGATCGCCGAGACGGACGTGGGCCGCAGCCAGGAAGGACCCTTCGAGGCGGTCGTGGAGCCGCTCGAGGGGCGGGATCGGGTCGTCCGCCGCGTCCACGCGCAGGTCGACCAGGCGATCCGACCCCTGTGCCGCGGACGAGGCGCCGGCGCGCACCACGAGGAGCGCCGCGGACGCCTCGCCACCGGCCTCCTCGAACGCGCCGTCCGGATCGACCGCCATCGCGGCGGCGACGAGCGCGGCGAGGAGGCGCGAGGAGAGATCGCCCGACGCGGCTTCGAACGCCGCGGCCATGGCCTGGAGGGGCTCCCCGCCGTCGAGGCCCTGGCCGACGCAAGCGTAGGCCTTCCCCGACTTCGCTCCCGCCCAGCCGCGGAGCCGCTTCCCGGAGACGGCGGCGGCACCGCCTGCGCCGATCGCTGCGATCTGCCACGATTCGGGATCCCCGGGAAGCGAGCGGGCCGAGTCGATGGCCGCGGCGGCCCCGGCCCCCCGAGCGAGCGCCGCGAGCGCCGCGAGCGCCACGTCCCCGGTGGGGGCGCCGAGGACCGCCACGGCGCCGGCCCCGGCCGCGGCCGCGGGGATCCGGGCGCCGCACGCGATCGACGGGGCGGCGCAGGCGACCCCCCACGCGGAGGCGGCGGAGTCGACCGCGACGATGGCGAACGACGGGCCGGGTCCGGCGCGGGGTCGGAGGACGCGCGCCGCGGGCGTCGGATGGACGTCGCCCGTGGCGCCGGAGAGCGCGGAGTCCGCGGCCGCGCGAGGGGCCGCGAGGAGCGGGATGGGAATCCCCGCGAAGGGCGGGACGATCGCGGCGGACGCCGCCGCGCCCGCGAGCGCCGCCAGGGCCGCCCGCCGGACCCGGCGCATCACCCGCCGCGCTTGCGGGCGAGGACGCGCTCTGCGGCGCGGAGGATGTCGGGGGACTTGATGCCGAACGCCGCCATCAGCTCGTCCTGCTTTCCGGAGCGGCCGAACCGATCGTGGACCGCGACGAATTCCATCGGGACCGGGCGCGTGCGGACGACGACCTCGGCCACCGCGCCGCCGAGCCCGCCGTGGATCTGGTGTTCCTCGGCGGTCACGATCGCGCCGCACTCCTCGGCCGCGCGGACGATCACGGGGGCGTCGATCGGCTTCAGGGTGTGGAGGTTGATCACCCGCGCCTCGATCCCCTTCGCCGCGAGCGCCTGGGCGGCGACGAGCGCCTCGTAGACCATGACCCCGCACGCCATGATCGCGAGGTCGCGCCCTTCCCGCATGGTGTTCGCCTTGCCGATCGTGAAGGGGGTTTCGGCGTCCGTCACGACGGGGACCGGCTCGCGTCCGAACCGGATGTAGACGGGATGCGGATCGTCCGCCGCCGCGACGGTGGCCTTCCGGGTCTCGTAGTAGTCGCAGGGCACGATCATCCGCATGTTCGGAATCGAGCGGACGATCGCGATCTCCTCCATCGCCTGGTGCGTGGCGCCGTCGGGTCCCACGCTGATGCCGCCGTGGGCGCCGCCGATCTTCACGGGAAGGTCGGTGTACGCCACCGTCACGCGCATCTGGTCGGCGCTCCGGCAGGAGGCGAAGGCGCCATACGTCGCGAGATAGGGGATCTTCCCCACCGCGGCCAGCCCCGCGGCCACGCACATCATGTTCTGTTCCGCGATGCCCACCTGGACGAACCGGTCGGGGAACCGCTCGGCGAAGAAGTTCACGTTGGTGGAGCCCGAGAGGTCGCCCACCAGCACCACGACGTTGGGGTTCCGCTCGCCCAGGTCGACGAGCCCATGCCCGAATCCCTCGCGCGTCCGCTTCATCTCGGGCTTCGCCAAGTCGATCGTCGCGGCGCGCGGCGGCGGGGACATCGGCGCGGTCTTGCTCATGCGGCTCCGTTCGCGGACGGCGCGATCGCCTTCGCGGCGTGCGATTCGAGGCGCTTCGTCCATTCGGGGAGCGACGTGCCGAGCTCGCGCAGGGCCTGTTCGGCCTGCTCCGGCTTCGGAGGCACCCCGTGCCAGCGGTAGTCGTCCTCCATGAACGAGACGCCCTTTCCCATGACCGTGTGCGCCAGGATCACCGACGGGCGCCCGCGCGTGGCGCGGGCTTCGTCGAACGCCCGGAGGATCCCCTCGACGTCGTGCCCGTCGCACTCCACGACGTGCCAGCCGAACGAGCGCCACTTGTCGCCCAGCGGCGCGATGCCGATGACGTCCTGCACGTCGCCGTCGATCTGCTTCCGGTTGTAGTCGATGACGCCGCAGAGATTGTCGAGCTTGTAGTGGGCGGCGAACATCGCCGCCTCCCAGACCTGCCCCTCCTGCTGCTCGCCGTCCCCCATCACGCAGTAGACGCGGCGCGGATTGCCGTCCATCCGCGACCCGAGCGCCATCCCGCAGGAAACCGAGAGGCCCTGTCCAAGCGAGCCGGACGAGATCTCGATTCCGGGTGTGTCGTGCTTGCTGGGATGGCCCTGGAGGTGCCCTTCGAAGCTCCGGAACCCGAGCAGGTCGCGGAGCGGGAAGTAGCCGCGCTCGGCCATGAGCGAGTAGATGACCGGCGTCACGTGGCCGATGGAGAAGTGCCAGAGATCCCGGCCCGGATCGTCGAGTCGGTCGGGATCGACGTTCATCTCGTGGAAGAAGAGGACGGTGCCGAGGTCCGCCGAAGAGAGCGGGCCGCCGCTGTGGCCGGATTGCGCGCGGGCGAGAAGGGTGATGATGTCGCGCCGAACCATGAGCGCGCGCTCGCGCAGCGCTTCGATGCCTGTATCGAGACGTGGCAACGGATCAGCCTCCAAGGGGGGGCCGGACCGCACCCCAAGTCAGGTTACCAGACTGCGCGACCAAGCCAAGCGAAATCGGGCCGCTCCCGGATTGTCAGGCGTTCACGTGCCGCGCGTCGTACGGGTCGGCGATCGCCCCCGAGCGCACGGCGCGCGCCACCTCCTCGATCCCGTCGCCGACCCTTCGGCTCGCGCGGAACCCCCAGAGGTGTTCGATCCGGTCGAACGAGACCCGGTACGTCCGCGGGTCCTTGGCGGCCGGGAGGACACGGACCCGCGCGCCCGGGACGTGCGCCTCGATCTCCTCCTTCAGGTCCCTCAGCTGATAGTTCTCGAGATTGTCGCCGACGTTCAGGATCGGCTTGCCCGCTGGAAGCGGCCCGTCCATGGCGGCCGTCAGCGCGCGCGCGATGTCGGCGACGTGCACGAACGGACGCCACTGCTGGCCGCCGAAGATGGTGACCTCGCCCTTCCGGACCGCGTCGCGGGCGAGCAGGTTCACGACCAGGTCGAACCGCATTCGGGGCGACAGGCCGTAGACGGTGCCGAAGCGCAGGAGCACGGGCTCGAAGGAGGGCTCGCCCCAGAGCTCGAGCAGACCCTGCTCGGCGTGCCAGCGGGTCTCCGCGTAGAGCGAGAGCGGCCGGACGGGGGACTCCTCCGTCAGCACCTCGTCGCGCCCCTCTCCGTAGACGCTGCACGTGGACGCGAAGACGAAGCGCCGGACCTCGCGCGCCTTGGCCGCCCGCGCGAGCGCCACCGTCGCGGTCCAGTTCGTCTGAACGGCGCGCTCCTCGTCCTGGGCGCACGCCTTGTCGCCGACGATCGCCGCGAGGTGGATCACGGTCCGAACCCCCTCGAGGGCCTCCGCGTGGACCCGCGGATCGCGCAGGTCGCGCGGGAAGAGCGTGAGCGACGGGTGGTCCTGGATTCCCTGGAGCCCTTCGCCGCCGAAGAGGAAACGGTCGAGGACGCGAACGCGCCTTCCCTCCTCGAGGAGCGACCGCACCAGGATCGAGCCGATGTAGCCGGCACCGCCGGTGACGAGGATCGGAGCGTCGTTCGTCGCCGCGTCGCTCATCGTCGCGTCAGGAGGTAGAGGTGGTGATCGGCCGCCGCGCGCGCGAGCGGGCCGACCGGCCGGATCGAGCGGTCCCACGCCGCGGCGCGCTCGAAGAAGGGGGCGAGTCGCGCGCTCCCCCGGTCCGCCTCGTCGAGCAGCCGCGCGGCATGGCGGTGGAGCGAGTAGAGGAGGTTCGATCCGAGGAGCACGGCGTCGAAGTCCTCCGCCGTCTCGGCGAGCACCTCGCGATCTCCGACGACGGCGCAGTAGTACCCGTTCTCCCGCTGGCGGCCGGTCCGGAGCGGGTTGTCCTCGGGATCGCGGAGGAACCGGCTCTCCGCGTTGTTCAGGACGAGCGCGAGGAGACCGCCCGACCGAAGCACCCGCGCGGCCTCGCGGAGCGAGGCGCGGCGGGTCTCGAGCGGGAGGTGCTCGAGGAGGCCGAGGCAGAGGACCAACGACACGGAGCGGTCGCGGAGCGGGAGGCGGTCCGACCGGAGGCGAACGGGGAGCGTGCCGGCGACTCGGGCGCGCTTGGCGTTCCGGCCGAGGCGGTGGAGCATCCCGGGAGCGAGGTCGCCGCAGACGAGCCGCGCGACGCGGGGCGCGACGCGCAGGCTCACGCGCCCGACGCCGGCTCCCACGTCGATCGCGGACGCCCCGCGGAGCGCCGCGCCGCGCTCCGCGAGCGCGTCGAGGAGGAGGCCGGTCTCCCAGGCGTCGTACGCCGCGTTCACGTGAACCGGCTCGCCCAGGCTCAGCACGGCCGCGAGCTCGTCCCCGCCATCGTGGCGCGGTCCGCTCCAGTAGGAGGCCGCCCGTACGGCGTCGTATTCGCTCGGGCGCCCGGTGGCCTTCACGGAAGGAGCCGTCCCGGCCGCTTGTCGCGCGGAACCGGCCCCGCTACAATGGCCGGCGAGCGAAGCGCCGCGCGGCCGGAACGCGCGCGACCGCTTGCCACGCCACGCCCAACCACGAAGGAGTCGCGATGCCCGAGATGGCCGAGCTCGTCTCGAACCCCGCGGTGGAGTGCCTGAATTGCGGCAAGCTGTTCGGGCCGAACCAGATTTTCCACTTGAAGGAAGACCCCCGGCGATCCTATCTCCGCTGCCAGCACTGCGGCGCCCGGAACGAGATCCGCGCCGAGGAGCGCTTCCTGATCCGGCTCGTCGGCATCATTCCCGACCCGCCCTCGTCGCGGCCGGGAGCGCAGATCCTGGGACCGCTTCCCCACCCGGGCTCGAAGCAGTCGCTCTAGAAAACTTCGGGTCCCCTCCCCGCTCGGGAAGGGGACCCATGATGTGCCCGGGGCGAGATTTGAACTCGCACGGGGTTACCCATACGCCCCTCAAACGTACGTGTCTACCAAATTCCACCACCCGGGCGATGCGTGCGTCACTTGGTGCCGCCGGTCGGCGTCGCCTGCCCGCCTCCCGCCGGTGGTACGGCGGTCGGAGCCGTTCCCGGCGCGACTCCAGGGGCGGTTCCCGGCGCGGCGCCGGGCGGCGCGGCGTTCATCGGCGCCCCGCCGGACGGCTGCTGCTCGGCGCCACCCGACGGCGGCGCGTTCGATCCGGCGGTCCCCTGCGTCGCCGCGCGCTGCTCCGCGCGCTGCCGCGCTTCTTCCTGAATGAGGCTCTTCGCCGCGCCGGCGGCTCCGCGCCGCGAGCTGGTGACGCCGAGCGTGAGCGACGTGACGAAGAAGATCACCGCGAGAACGGTCGTGGCCCGGCTCAGGAAGCCCGCCGCGCCGCGGCCGCCGAAGAGCGTCTGGCTCGAGCCGCCTCCGAAGGCGCCCGCGAGGCCGCCCCCCTTCCCGGACTGGAGCAGGATGGTGATCATGAGCGCGACGCATGCGATCACGTGGATCGCGGAAATGAACGCAATCACCAAGCCGGACATGCGGGCGACGCCTCCTCGGTCGGGATCGATGCCATGGAGCGAGTGGAGGAGCCTAGCACGCGGGGCCGGGCGCGGTCAATCGGTGCGGCCCGCCGGCGCCGGGGGCGCCGCGAGCGTCTGCGCGATCGCCAGAAAGGTGTCGGCGCGCAGAGAGGCCCCGCCTACCAGGAACCCGTCCACGCGCTCGATCCGGGCCAGGGGGCCCGCGTTCTTCGGGTCGACGCTCCCCCCGTAGAGGATCGAAGCGCGATTCCCGGAGTCGTCCCCCCGGCCGGCCAGCCGGAGCTCCTCCTCGAGCCACTGATGCGCCTCGGCGACCTCTTCGACCGAGGCCACCACGCCCGTTCCGATCGCCCAGACCGGCTCGTAGGCGGCGAGGAGCGGTGCTTTGGGAGGCGCCCCCTCGAGCGCCCGGCGCGTCTGCCGCGCGAGCACGTCCCGGGTCTCGCCCCGCTCCCGCTCGGCGAGGGTCTCGCCCACGCAGAGGAGCGGGATCAGTCCGGCGCGCCAGGCGCCGATCAGCTTGTGGCGCACGATCGCGTCGTTCTCGCAGAAGAGGCGCCGGCGTTCCGAGTGGCCCACGAGAACGTATTCCGCGCCCGCGTCGCGGACCTGCTCCGGGGAGGCCTCGCCGGTGAAGGCACCCTTCGGCTCGGCATGACAATTCTGAGCCCCGAGCGCGGGGTCGCCGGGGGAACGCGCCGCGGCGAGCGCCGCCAGCGCGGTGAGAGGCGGGAAGACGAGAAAGGTGATCCCGGGGATCGCCGCCCGCCCGCCGCCGACCTCACGGTAGAGGGCGCGCGCCTCCGCGAGCCCGAGGTTCATCTTCCAGTTTCCGGCGAGGATCCTCATCCGCGGGCGGGCTCCGACGCGGCATCGAGCGCCGCGACCCCGGGGAGCGTCCGTCCCTCGAGGAACTCGAGCGAGGCGCCGCCGCCGGTCGAGCAGTGGCTGATCTGCGACTCGACGCCGGCCCGGTGGACCGCCGCCAGCGAATCGCCGCCTCCCACGACCGTGAACGCGCCCCGTTTCGTGGCGCGCGCCACCTCCGCGGCCACCGCGAGGGTTCCCGTCGCGTAGGGGGGCACCTCGAAGATCCCCATCGGACCGTTCCAGAAGACGGTGCGCGCGTCGGCCAGCGTCGCCGCGATCGCCGCGATCGATTCAGGACCGATGTCGACGCCCATGGCGTCGTCGGGGATCGCCGTCGCGGGCGCCATACGCCCCGGATCCGAACCGTCGGGCGATCCCGCCACGAGGACGTCCGAGGCGAGCTGGATCTTCGCCGCGTTCCCGGGCGCGGCGAGGATCTCCGTCGCCAGGGCCACGCGGTCCTCCTCCACGAGCGACCGGCCGGTCGCCAGACCCTTGGCCTTGAGGAACGTGAACATCATGCCGCCCCCCACGACCAGCCGGTCGACCCGAGGCAGGAGGTTCGTGATCACGTCGATCTTGCCGGAGATCTTGGCGCCGCCCAGGAGGGCGACGTAGGGCCTCGCGGGCTCGCCGAGGAGACGACCGAGGGCGACGAGCTCGCGCTCCATGAGGAACCCGGCGGCGACGTCGGTGAGGATCGCCGTGATGCCGACCGTCGAGGCGTGCGCGCGGTGGGCCGACCCGAAGGCGTCGTTCACGTACGCTTCCGCGAGCGACGCGAGGGCGCGGCTGAACTCCGGGTCGTTCGCTTCCTCGCGCGCGTCGAACCGGAGGTTCTCGAGGAGTAGCACCTCGCCGTCGCCGAGGCCGCGCGCCAGCGCCTCCGCGTCGGGACCGACGATCGACTCGGCGAAGCGAACGGGCCGCTTGAGATAGCGTTCGAGCACGTCGCGCACCGGCTTCAGGCTCTGCGCCGGATCCCGCTTCCCCTTCGGCCGGCCGAGATGCGAGGCGACGACGATCCGCGCCTTCTTCTCCAGCAGATAGCGGAGCGTGGGCAGGGACGCGACGATTCGCGTGTCGTCCGCGACGCCTCCATCCTTCGAGAGCGGAACGTTGAAGTCGACGCGCACGAAGACGCGGCGCCCCGCGGCGTCGAGAGAGCTCAATTTTCGATAGGCCATTCCATTCTCCCCGGGGCTATTGCCCCAGCATGAGCAAGGCGTCGACCATGCGGTTCGAGAAACCCCACTCGTTGTCGTACCAGGCCAGGACCTTCACGACGCGCTCGCCCGACGCCATCGTCAGCGGGGCGTCGAAGACCGCCGAATGCGGGTTCCCGACCACGTCCTGCGAGACGATCGGGTCCTCGTTGTACTGGAGGATCCCCCGGAGCCGGCCCGCGGCGGCGGCCCGCATGGCGTCGTTCACGGAGGCGACCGACGCCGGCTTGGCCGTCACGACCGTCACGTCGATCAACGAGCCGTTGGACACCGGGACGCGCACGGCCACGCCGTCGAGCTTTCCCTGCAGGGACGGCAGGACGAGCCCGATCGCCTTCGCGGCGCCAGTCGAGGTCGGGATCATCGACATCGCGGCGGCGCGCGCCCGACGCAGGTCCTTGTGCGGGGCGTCGTGGATCCGCTGGTCGCTCGTATACGCGTGCACCGTGGTCATCAGCCCCCGCTCGATCCCGAACGTCGACTCGAGCACCGAGAGCACCGGCGCCAGGCAGTTGGTCGTGCAGGACGCGATCGAGACGACCTGGTGTTTGGCCGGATCGAACGTCTGCTCGTTCACGCCGATCACGAAGGTCGCGTCGGCGCCCTTCGACGGAGCGGATACGAGGACCCGCTTCGCGCCCGCGTCCAGGTGCGCCGAGGCCTTCGCGCGATCCGTGAACTTCCCGGTGCATTCCAGGACCACGTCGGCGCCCAGCTCCTTCCACGGGAGCGCCGACGGATTCGGCTCCGAGAGAACCCGGATTGACTTGCCCGCGACCCGGATCGCCCCGTCCGCGCCCTCGAAACGATCGGGCCACGATCCGTGCACCGAGTCGTACGTGAGCAGGTGGGCCAACGTCTTCGCGTCGGTGATGTCGTTCACCGCGACGAAGTCGATCGCTTCCTTGCGTCTCAGGGCCGCCCGGACGACCAGGCGCCCGATGCGGCCGAATCCGTTGATCGCGACGCGCACGAGGGATCCTCCCTTCAGCTGAAGAAGACGCGGGCCGTCTCGTAGAGCTCCGGCCCGACGGTCTTGAGCGACCCCACCGCCTGGGCGAGGGGGATGTCGATGATGTCCGGGCCGCGCAGCGCGACCATTCTCCCGAAGCCCTTCCGGGCCACCAGGTCGATCGCCGCGACTCCGAAGCGGGATCCGAGAACGCGATCGAACGCGGTCGGAGATCCGCCGCGCTGGATGTGCCCCAGGATCGTGTAGCGCGTCTCGTAGCCGGTCTGCTCCTCGATCTGCTCCGCCAGGATCGAACCGATGCCGCCCAGGCGGACATGGCCGAAGGCGTCCCGCTTCTCGCCGTGGACGGCCAGGGTCTGTCCCGACTCGTCGGCGAGGCGCGCCCCCTCCGCCACGACGATGATGCTGAAGTTCTTGCCCCGCTCGTGACGGCGGCGGACGGCGTCGCAGACTTCGCGGAAGGCCACCGGGAACTCGGGCAGGAGAATCATGTCGGCGCCGCCGGCGATCCCCGACTCGAGCGCGATCCACCCCGCGTGGCGCCCCATCACCTCCACGACCATCACCCGGTCGTGGGACTCCGCGGTGGTGTGGAGCCGGTCGATCGCCTCCGTGGCGATGGTGAGCGCGGTGTCGAAGCCGAACGTGACGTCGGTGCCGCTCACGTCGTTGTCGATCGTCTTGGGCACGCCGACGATCCGCAATCCCGCCTGGGCGAGCTTCGCGGCGGCGCCGAGCGTGTCCTCGCCCCCGATCGCGACGAGGGCGTCGAGGCCGTGCGCCGCGAAGGCCGCGTGGATCCGCGCCTCGCCGTCGGGCTCTTTGTAGGGATTCGTGCGGGACGTTCCGAGGATCGTGCCGCCACGCGGGAGGATCCCGGAGACCTTGCCGAGATCGAGGGGCTCGACCTCGTCCACGAGGAGCCCGCGCCAGCCGTGCCGAACGCCCGCGACCTCCCACCCATGGCTCTTCACCGCACGCTGCACCACGGCGCGGATCACCGCGTTCAATCCGGGACAGTCGCCCCCGCCCGTCAGGACTCCGATGCGCATCTCGCCGACTCCCGTGGGGAGTTGCGGCACCGCGAAAGTGATTCTAACTCACGGTGCTAGAATGACTTAGGAAGCTCGATTCTAGGGAGACGGCGCGATGAAGTCAAGGGATACCAGAGGAGGATCAGTGCATGCCGCTCGTGGAGGAGTACCGGAGAACGTACTCGCCGTAGCCCTGGTCGTCGGTGAAGACGAACTTCATTCCGTTCGTCAGCTCGTTCATGCCGAAGTGCTCCACGACTTCCTTGCCCTTCGCGTAGTACGTCCAGATCTCGTACGGGCGGATGTCGGCGACGCCGCTTTCGGTGTTGGTCAGCTGGTCCTTGGACGCCTCGGGGATCGTGTTGCCGAGCGCGTAACCGAGCGTCTTGTCGTTGACCGGGAGCCGCTCGCTCTTGATCTCGTCGGGCTCTCCGTACCGGATGTAGACGCGGCCCCGATCGGTGAACATGCCGGGCGTGAAGACCGTGAAGTGCTCGTTCGCGTAGGCCACGCGCCGCTGGAACTCCGCGCGCATCTCGTTCTCGGCCGTCTCGGGGGAGGGATCGGCGTCCTGCCAGGCCTTTTCGATCCGCGTCTCCTTCTCCCCCATCGAGAGCGAGCGGAACTCGCTGGCGTCCTGAGCCGACAGGAGCGCTGACGCCGCCACGTCGTAGAACTCCGAGGCGTCCGCCCGCCACGAATCGGGCTGCCAGAGCACGTCGAACTCGGTCTGGCTGCTCGCTTCGACGTTCTCGCCCTCGCGGGAGAGATCGAGCCGCACGAAATAGTGCCCCGCCGGGAAGGCGGAGGCGTCGACCGCGATCGCGTGCGGCCACGCCGTGCCCTCGGTCACGTGCAGTGAATCGACGCTCGTATGGAGCGTGTCCCCCGTGGAGCTCCAGATGCGCGTCCGTAGCCGGTAGGACCGCCCCTCCGGGCCCGGCGGTGAGTCGTAGATCTCGTAATAGAGCGAGACGAGGTCCCGGTAGAGTCCGAAGTAACGGCTCGGTTGGGGCAACACCTCGTAGGGGCCCTTCGCGAAGGGCGCGTTCTCGGATCGGGGGCCGATCTGCCACGCCAGCTCGAGCCCGCTCAGCCCCGGCTCGCGGAAGAGCCAGGCGCCCATGTCGATGTCGCCCTCGACCCGGCCCTGTCGCTTCTGGTTCTTCATCTTGTAGACCAGCCCCATGCGCGCCACGTTCATGTCCTCGACGGTGACTCGGTAGTGGTACCGGCCCGGCTTCTCGGCCAGTCCGAGCGAGTAGATCTCGCCGAGCAGCGAGTCGCTGGCGGTCGCGACGTCGAGCACCTGGGCGCGGGCCTCCCGCTGGAGGAAGCCGACCCGCTTCTGGGCTCCGTCCCAAAGCTCCACGGTCAGGCGCAGGCGTCCCTCGTAGAGCGTATCCACGGGGACGAACTTGATCTCGCGGTAGGGGATCCGAATGAAGAACTCGGCGCGGGCCTCGTTCGGCCCGTGCCGAAACGCGATCGGATAGGCGTGATAGCCGAGGTCGCCCTGAGACTCGGTCGAGGCGGTGCCGGCCGCGCCCGCGGGGGCCCGAGGGAGGCCCGCGGCCGCGGTGGCGAGGAGGAGCCCGACGACCGCGGACTTGAGTCTCGGGCGCCGCACGGCGCGGGACCCGTTAGAAGCTGACGTTCACCGACACGCGGTGTGCCGCCGACAGGTACTTCAGGTCCTGATAGGCGTAGTCGAGCCTCGCGACCGACGACTTGACGAGCGTGAGCGGGAACTTGACGCCGAATCCGGCGGTGAGCCCCTCCGTGTCGTAGTTCAGCTTGTAGCCCCCGCGGAGGAACAGGTAGTCGTGGAACGAGTACTCGGCGCCCAGGTTCAGCTTCTCCGAGTTGTCCGGAGGATGCGTGAACTCGGCCGCCGTGATCAGGCGGTTCTCGCCCTGCTGGAAGACGTCGAAGGAGCCGCCGACACGGAAGAAGACGGGCATCTTCACCTTCTCGTCGATGAACTTCATGTCGCTTCCCACGTTCTGGATCGACATGCCGATCTTCGCGCCCATGACTCCGACGTCGTACAGCGTCCCGAAGTCGAACGTCGTCGAGGAGCCCTTCACGTCGTCGAGGCCCGTCTGGATGTAGTTCACGCTGATTCCCGCCGAGAACTTGTCGGTGAGCGCGCGCGCGTAGGAAAGGCCGTAGGCCCACTCACCCGCGTCGAACGTCTCGCCGGTTCCCTCCGGCAGGTACGTCGTCCGGACGATGTCGCGGCTCATCGTCAGGGCGCGCACGTTCACGCCGAGCATGCCGGGGATCCACTTCACGTTGAACACGTACGCCGCCTGGTCGAAGAGGACGTTCGCGGGCCACGCCGTATGGTTGATGCTGACGGACTGCCCGGAGAGCCGGGCGATCCCCGCCGGGTTCCAGTAGACGGCCGTGGCGTCGTCCGCGATCGCCACGTAGGCATCCCCCATCCCCGCCGCGCGCGCCCCGACGCCAATCTTGAGCGACTGGCCACCCGTCGTGCCGACCTTCTCGAAGACCTGCGCTCCCCGCGCGCTGAGCGGGAGCAGCAGTAGTGCGGCGATCACTAGCGCGCTTCTCACGAATCCCTCCTCGGGTTGCCCACGGACCGGTGGGTCGTTCCGGCCGCGTTCATCGGATGATCACGAACTTCCCGACTTCTCGTCCCAGGTCGGTGTCCACGGAGTAGAGGTAGATGCCGCTCACGATGCGCTGCCCGTTGCGCGAGATCAGGTTCCAGGAGACCTCGCCGGTGCCGATCGTCAGGGGGTCCTTTCCATACTGGAGATCGGGCGGCGGCGAGCCGTCGAACGGCAGGTCGCGGACCAGGTCGCCGGCCAGCGTGAAGATGTGCACGACGCCCTTCACGGCCGGGAGGTTGTGGAACGTCACCTTCGTTCCGGACGGGTCCTCCGTGCGCGGCACGAGATCCCATTGCGCCCCGCCCTTGTAGGGATTCGGGACGACGAAGACGTGGTCCTGGTTGTTGACCGCGTCGCTCCTTGGATAGACGACCTGGGCATTGGTCGCGCTCGGATTCCCGACCAGCACGATGTCCCCCGCGGCCGTCGAGCCCGGCACGATCGAAACGGGCACGATCGAGTAGAAGTAGGGGAACCCGTTCAGCACGTTGTCGTCGACGAAGGAGTAATGCCCCACGGCGAAGAGCGAGTCGTACTCGGTGTGGAAGGTCGTATTCGACGGTTTTCGCTCCACCGGGTCCCACGACACGGTGATCGGCGTGATCTGGACGATGACCGACGACGGGTCGATCAACTCCGCCAGCGGGTGCGCGGCCGTGCCCTTGGGATCGACGCGCCATTCTCCGAGCAGCTGCCAGAGATCCCGGGAGGGCGCATTCGATCCGAGAGGACGCTTCCATCCCGCCGCCTTGTAGATGCGATACCCGACGAACTCCTTCAGGTTGCCGCGCTGGGCGTCGCGCACCTGTTCGGCGAAGTTGCTCCACTTCAGGGTGACCTTCCGGTCCCCCGGGAAGAACCAGGCCGAGACCCGCGACGAATCCGTCTGCGACGAGTAGCGGTTCAGGAAGTCCCTCGGCTCGGCGTTCGAGTCCTGGCCGGGATAGAACGGCGATGGGAGCGGCGAAGCCGCGACCCAGTTGACCAGGTGCTCCCGTCCGCCCTGGCCCGTGTTGACGTCGCAGTCCGCGTCCACGTAGACGCACTCGGTTCCGACCGGGATCGGGAGGGTGTCCCCGGCGGCGCAGTGCCGGAGGAGCGGGCTCTCCTGATCGAGGCACATGAACTTCCCGTCCTGCTGCGTCTCGCAGGGCGCATTGGGGTCCCACGGGGTGATATCGCTGTACTCCGGGTGGTTCGGAACCGAGGGAACCGGGTCCCAGAACCGCACGCGGCAGACCGAGGACTCCGGGATCTCGTACGTGAACCGGAAGCCCGGCGGAGACGTGACGCACGTCTCCTTGCCGCAGGTCCCGGTCGTCAGCTTGCCGTCGAGGTCGGTGTAGAGCCCGTCGAACACCTGCTGCGCCGCGATCGCGTTCGCCACGAGCGTTCCGCCCGGGTCGTTCGGCCCGCCGCCCAAGCCGAGCCCCATGACCCAGCCGACCGAGATGGTGAGCGTCGACTCGGGGAGCAGCGTCCGGAACGGGCCGGTCGCCATGATGAAGCGGTAGTCGAGCGGCCGGCTCGACCGGACCGATCCGGTCACGGTCGGGTTCAGCGCCGGGTCGGTCATGAGCTGGTAGCGCTGGGCGTCGTTCTCGGGGTCGCCGCCCGCGATGAAGGGAACGCCCGAGCCCGAGAAGAACTTGAACGCCGTGATTCCGACCTTTCGCGGCGCCGTGGCGCCCGATGGATCGGTCGTGTGATTCAGGAAGATGCAGCCGATGTAGCCCGGAGCGTCGCCGCCCTTGTTCTCCTGCGGGTTCGCCGGGTTGTCCGGATTGTCCCAGGCGTACCCCATCTGCAGGCGCCGGTGCACCGGGTCCCCCGTCGACCCGATATAGCTCACGTCCTGGTCGTAGAGGCCGCACTCGTCGTCGAGGAAGTACCCGCGGATCCCGCGGTTGCCGATGTCCGGATCGGCGAAGATGGCCACCATGACGTTCCGCAGCGAGTGCCCGCTCCGGTTCGTGATGTGGTAGTCCATCCCGACGAAGTCGTTCTGTCCCGGCGTCGCCCACGCGTAGGAGGTCTGGCGCACCCGGATGCCGAGCGGCACGTGCTCCGGCAGCGTCTGGCGGATGTTCGGGATGTCGTCGAAGTACTCGCACGCGAACATCTGCTGTCCGATGGCCGCGTAGTCCTCGTCGCAGAGCCCGTCCAGGTCGTCGTCCTCGCCGTTCGGGAAATCCTCGTCGATGAGGCCGTCCCCGTCGTCGTCCGGATTCACGCTCGGCGAGATCACGCGGTTGCCGCCGGGGATCCCCTCGTAGGACTCCCGCACGTCCGCGATCTGATCCGCCGGAAGCGGCGCGCAGGGGTTCGTCGGCACGACCGCCGGCGAGAATTCGCGCTCGTAGAGCGCCGTGGTCACGTGCGGGATGCCGCTCGCGTCGATCGCCCCGACCCAGATGCCGGCCGCGTACAGGTAGTCGTTCCCCGACCCGGGGGGCCATTCGGCCGAGGGCACGTTCGTGCGCGCCGGATTGTCCTGGTTCCCCGTCTCCCCGATGTTCGTGATCTGGAGCTGGAGCCGCCCGACGTTGTGGACGAACTTGCCGTCGAGCCGGAACGTCTTGTTGGGCGTCCCCCGCCCGCTCGCGTCGGTCGGCTCGGCGGGCGGCTCGTGCCACGCGACGGTCCCGAGGAAGAGGGCTCCCGCGCCAAGGAGCGCGGCTCCGCGCCGCGCCAGCCTTCGGAGCGACGGCGCGATCGCCATCGCGGATCGGATGCGACTCGGTTCGATGCGTTCGTCGTCGACGTTCATGTCAGAACTGGACCCCCAGGCCGACCCGGATCACGCGGCCCTGCGCGAAGACGCGCGGGTCGTTGACCGGATACCAGTCCTCGATACCGTCTCCGTTTCGGTCCGCGGTCAGGAAGGCACCGCCCGCGCGGCCGGTCTCCGTGTAGTACACCCTGTAGGACGTCGAATTGATCGGGGCGTCGGGCCACAGGGTCGGCGTGAGGTCGGCGATGTTCTTCGCATCCAGCAGATTCGATCCCTGCATGTAGAAGGTCACGCTCTGCCCCCAGACCTTGAAGAACCGCTCGCCCTGCACCGAGAGCGTTGAAGTCGACGGCAGCCGGCTCGCGTTCACGGCGGCCGGATCCTGAGTCCGCTGCTGCCGCTGCTCCTTCGTGTACGGGAATCCGGTCCCGAACTGGTAGACGAAGGTCGCCGCCCAGTCCTTCTCGTTCCCGAGACGGAGCGTGGCCGAGATGTTGTGACGCTGATCCCACTCGAGCGGCTGCTCGGACGTCGGCTTGTACTGGTCGCGGAGGTTGCCCGCGCTGGCGAGCGCGCGGTTCGGATCGGACGCCGTCCCCGTCGCGTTCCCGTAGGTGTAGTTGATCTCGCCGGAGAATCCGTGGCTGTGGCGCTTGATCAGCGTCATCTCGATGCCGCGCGAGGAGGCGTAGTCACCGTTCACGCGTGTCGGCACCGTGATCGCGTAGCCCGGGATCTCCTGATCGACCGTCGTGAGGAGACCGAAGATGTCCTTGAAGTAGACGCCGAACTGACCGTAGATCTCCTTGCTGAACAGGTGCTGCACGCCGAGCTGGTAGGAGATCGTCGTCTGCGGCTCGAGGTTCGGGTTGCCGCGCGCCTCCGCCGAGATGTTCCGGCCCTGGTAGATGTAGAGGCGGTCCGGCACCTGGAAGAGCCGGCCGTAGTGGAAGCTCATGACGTCCCGATCGGAGATCGGATAGGCGATTCCGATGCGCGGGCTCCATTGCGTCTTGACCGGGTGATCCACCAACCGGCGGTCGACCTGATTTCCGACCGAGAAGTTGTCGTACCGGATCCCCGCGTTCAGGACCATTCCCTCGTACTCCCAGCGGTCCTGCGCGAAGAAGGAGCCCTCGGGGTTGAAGTTCCGGAACTCGTCGCGCGTGGCGCCGTAGTCGCCGTTCGCGTCCGGAACGTTGGGGAACTGCGTCAGCAGGTACTGCAGGTCGTTGTAGTTGAAATCGCCGCCGATCATCATGTTGTGGGTGCCGAGCTTCTTGGCGAAGTCCCCGTTCAGCGTGTACGTGACCGTGCTCCGGTCCTCGAAGTAGGGATAGTCGCCGTTCGTGACGTAGTACGCGCCGTCGACCCGGTTCAGCGGGTCGTAGTACTGGTTCGGCAGCTGCTGGTACTCCCAGAGCTGCTTGTCGAGCACGTCCTGCTTCGACTTCCACTGCTGCCGCGACGCGCGGAGGTTGTAGATCGCCCCGTTCGACAGGACGCTCCTCCAGGTGAGCGCGAGCTGCTGGTAGTCCTCGTCGTTGATCGGCAGGTGGTCGGCCGTGTTCATCGCCACGTACGTCGAGTCGACCGGGTAGTAGGCCCACGTGCCGTACCGCTGGGTCACGCTGCCGTCCGTCGGCGCGGTGCTGTCCGACCTCACCTGCACGAAGCCCTTCCGGTTCCAGCGATTCTGGTAGCGGCCGAAGAGCGACGTGTTCCGGATCACCTCGACGTTCATCTTCTCGTTGGGGGTCACCTTCCACGTGAACTTGCTCGAGAAGTTGGTCGCGTTCGACTGCTTGTTGCCGACGCGGATGAAGTCGAGGAAGCGGTGCTCGTTGTGCTGGGCGGAATTCCGGAGGTAGGTGTCGGTGTACGTCCCCTCGAACGAGACGTAGTAGTTGGTGCGCGGGAAGAGGAACGGGCCCCCGAACCCGACGCTGAGCCGTTCGAAGTTGTTGAACGACTTGTCCTGCTCGCCGTAGCGGTCGGTGAAGTAGCGCACCTCCCCGCCGAACTTGTCGCCCCCTTCGCGTGTCGTCAGGGAGATGACGCCCGAGAGCGCGTTTCCGTACTGGGCGTCCATCCCTCCGAGCACCTGCTCGGAGGAGGAGACCGCGAGGAGCCCCAGATCGACCCCCTCCGCCCGGAGCGGGTTCCGGCTGGCGATGCCGTTCACGATGGTGAGCACCTCGTCCGCGCGTCCGCCGCGGAAGTGGAGCTCGCCGCCCTGGTTGATGACGCCCGCCTTGAGCGCGATGGCGTCCTTGTAGGAATCGACCGGGAGCGATCGCAGGTCCTCGCTCGTGACGATCTGCCGGGTCGAGGAGTCCTTCTTCCGGATCGCGGTCTTGATCTGCGCGGTGACCTCGATCCCCTTGATCTTGATGGCGGCGTCGATGAGCTGGAAGTCGACCGTCGTCGCCCGGTTGGCGTCGACGGCGACGCTCTTCTCGACGGGCGTCTTCCCGACCATCAGGGCGCGGATGGTGAACATGCCGACGGGCACCTTGATGATCGTGTACTTGCCCTCGGCGTTGCTCGACCCTCCCATGTTCTTGCCGAGGATGATCACGCTCGCGTTCGGCAGCGGCGCGCCGCTGTCATCGACGACTTTTCCGGTGATGGTTCCCGTCTGCGCCCGCGCGCTGCCGGCGCCGACCAAGGCGGATAGAACGAACAGGAGCGCGGCGACCAGCGGCATTGCCGTGGCGCGGCCGCGACGTCGGGACATCAAGCTCGGCATGGCGTGAGGCGCTCCTTTCCCGAATGGGACCGACATGGAGAAGTGGCCGATTTTATGCCGCTTTCGTGTGGCTGCGTCAAGCCAAATCCTTGGGCCGCGACTGGTTGGAACGGTTGTCGCCCCTTCACTCGAGCCGACCGGGCGCGGAAGGGCGCGGCGAAACGGCCCAAGCGAAATGGGATGGCGAAATAGCCGTCTTGGATGGGGGGGAATCACTTCCGGAGCGCCCGGCAGGTCGACGACATGCGCTCCTACGACAGGATTATATGCACGAAACGGCATTCGACAAGGCCTTTTTTCAAAATTCGGTGACGCTCGACATCTGGAACGACCGGACCAGCAGGCCCGGGCAGACGACGCCCCCGGCCCGGACCGGCTCCGACATCGCCTCCACTTCGCCCAGCATCCGGACGATGCTCTGGTTGAATCGGAAATTCCCCACGGGGCCGGAGATCCTCCCCTTCTCGATCGCGAAGAGCCCGTCCCGGGTCATGCCGGTCAGCGTCGCCGTCCCCGGATCGACCACGTTCGTGTACCAGACCCGCGTCACGAGGAGCCCCCGTTCGACCCCCGAGACCAGGTCGTCGGCCGAGCCCGATCCCCCCTCCATCACCACGTGCGATGCGATCGGTCCAAATGTGTTGGGCGTCGGAAGGCCGTGACCGGTCGACTCCTTCCCCTCCTTGGCCGCGGTCTGCCGGTCGTACACGGGGCCGATCGCCACGCCCCGTTCGATGATCGTCGTCGGCCGGGTCGCCATTCCCTCGGCGTCGAACGGAGCGCCCCCATGGAGGGGATGGAAGGGATCGTCGCGGATCGTGACGTTTTCTCCCGCGATCCGCGTCCCGATCTTTCCAGAGAGAAAGCTCCTTCCCTCCTGGACCGGCAGGGCCCCGAACGAGAGCCACGCCGTATCCTGTAAGAGGTCGGCAACCGCGGCGGGCTCGAGGACCACGGTGTAGCGTCCCGGCTCCCACCGGGTCGGGTTCCGCGATCGGATCGCCTTCTCCACGGCGCGCGCGGCCAGCGCGTCCCCGTCCACGTCGCTCGCGCGGCGCGACTCCACGCCGGCCCAGCCCGAGACGGCGCCGTCGAGCGCCGAGATCGCGAACGCCGCGTCGGTCCCCTGGTGGTACGCGAAGAGCCCGGACGTGTTCGCGATCGCGAGGGTCCCCATCTGCCCGTAGTCTCCGATCGTTCCGACGCCGGTCTCGTAGATGCCCGCCGCCTGGACGCCCGCCGCCTTGGCGCGAGCCACGGCGCGGGCCACCTCGGTGGCGCGCTCGACCGGCCCGATCCGCTCGGTGGCGGGGTCGGGCGGCGGCGCCTCTCCGTAGCGCTGCGGTCCCGGGAGCGGCAGGAGGTCGGGAATCTCGGGGGCGAGCCGCGCCGATTCCGCGGCGCGCGCGACGAGCGCCGCGATCCCGTCGTGGCTCAGGTCGTTTCCCGACGCCCGGCCGGTCCGCCTGCCGAGGACGATGCGCACCGAGAGCGCGTAGCGACGCTCGGACACGTTCTGCGTGATCTCGTTGTTCGCGAACCGGGTCAGCTCGAAGAGGCCGCCGCCGAGCACCACCTCCATCCCACGGTCGCCGGCCAGCGCGAGCGCGGCGTCGAGAATGGCGCGCGCCTCGTCGCTACGCATCGTACCCCGCCCCGACGCGGACCTTCCGGAACCGGGCCGGCGCCGCGCCGTGCGTCATGTCGGCGACCTGGCCCGGCTGCCCCTTGCCGCAATTGACGACGCCCCAGGGACGCCACGCCGCCTCGCCGCAGACGAAGTCGCACGAGTTCCAGAACTCGGTGGTGATTCCCTGGTAGGTCGGATTCTTGAGCATCCGCACCCGCCGGCCGCCGCGGATCTCCCAGGCGATCTCGGTCTTGAACTGGAAATTGTAACGGAGCTGATCGATGCTCCAGGACCGGTTGGTCTCCAGGTAGAGGCCGTGGCCGGTGTCGGCGAGCAGGTCGTCGAGCGTCCCGGCGCCGGGCTCGAGGCTCAGGTTCACCATCCGGATCATCGGAATGTGGTGCCATCCGTCCGACCGGACGCAGCCCCGGCTCCGAGGCTCGCCCACCGCGTGCGCCAGCTCGCGCGAGGTGAGGTAGCCCTCGAATCGCCCGTCGCGCACGATCGGCCAGCGCTGCGCCGCGACCCCCTCGTCGTCGAACGCGAACGTCGCGAGCCCGTGCGGCAGCGTCGCGTCGGCCGTCAGCGTCACCCGCGGCGATCCGAATTGGAGCGATCCCTTCTTCTCGAGCGTGAGGAAGGAGGTGCCGGCGTAGTTCGCCTCCATCCCGAGCACGCGGTCGAGCTCCGAGGGATGGCCCACCGATTCGTGGATCTGGAGCGCGATCTGCGAGCCCTCGAGGATCACGTCGAACTCGCCCGCGGGACACTGCTCCGCGGAGAGGAGCGCCACCGCCTCCTCGGCGACCCGCGGCGCCTCGTCCACCCATGCGACGGAATCGATGAACTCGTATCCGAGCGTCTGGTGATGTCCCTCGGCCTGGGGATAGCTCCGGCGCTGGACGTCGCCGTCGCGGACCGCGGTCGCGGAGTAGCCGCCTCCCGAGCGCGTCACGGTCTGGTCGATGTCGGCGCCCTCCGACGAGAGGAAGAGCTGCCGCTTCCGGATGAAGGTGAGGAACCCCTCGGCGATGTCGACCCCGGGAACGCCCCGGAGGGCGGCGTCGACGCGAAAGAGCAGATCGAGCTTGGTCTCGAGCGGGACGGTGAACGGATCGACGCGGCACGAGGAGGACCAGACCGCGCGGGCCGGCGGTTCCGGCGCGAGGCGCACCGGGGAGAGGAGCGCCGACGCGCTCGCGCGCCCGATCTGGACGGCGCGCGCCGCGCAGGCCATGACGCCCTCGCGCGACAGCTCGTCGGTGGCGGCGTAGCCCCATGCGCCCGAGACGAGCACGCGGACGCCGACGCCGCGCGACTCCGTCTGCTCGAGGCCGCCGACCTGGCCGTTCTTGACGAGGAGGTCCTCGCGTCTCAGCTCGAGGAATCGGACGTCGGCGTAGGCGGCACCGCGCCCCACCGCCGTGTCGAGGGCCAGCTGGGCGAGGTCCCTCATGAACGCGGGGGGCCTAGAAGAGGCGGGAGAGCGTGAGGATGAACTGGTCCCCGGAGCCGATCTCGGTCGACGGATCGAGCGGCGAGAAATGGAAGTGCTCGTGCGCGAACATCACGTCGACCTGGGCGCCGAGCGCGTTCCAGTAGGTGCCGGCCCCTCCCGTCACGCGGATCCCCTTGTACGGCGGGATGCCGTCGCGGCGGTCCGGATCGTGGCGCAGGAGGACGACGCCGCCGCGAAGCGGGAGCCACGTCCGCGCCCGGTACTCGGCCCCGAAGTGATAGCTCAGGTCGCTGCTCGCGATGTCCGGAAGGGCGTGCGTGAGGTCGGCCCGGTAGTCGCGTCCGAGGCGCACCTCCGCCGCGACCTGGCCTTCCCCTTCGGGCAGATCGAGGGAGACGCCGGCGCCCGACTGGTATCCGAGGCGGCGGACGTCGAGCGGGAGCGCGAGCTGGAGCACGTCCGGGTTCGGCCGGATCCACTCGTACTCGCGATAGTACGCCCACTCCCAGCCGACGTGGGCCGCGCCGCCCGGCAGGTCCGCGAACCAACGGGTGCTCGCTTCGTTGTGGCGTAGCCCGCTCAGGAACGACGACCAGCGCTTCTTGAAGACGAAGCGCGGGTCGGTGATCGAGGGGAACGGGTTCATGAAGAACTCGGGCGCCCAGTTCACGCGGGCGACCTGCTCCCCGTCGAAGGAGCGATGGCGGCCGTCGAGGATCCCGTGGAGCCACCCCTTCTGGACCATGACCTGGGCGCCGAGCCCGACCTGCGGCCGGGTCCAGTCGAAGCGGTCGTCGTTGAGCGAGGTCTGGCTCCGGTCGGTCACCTTGTTGTTCACGTACTGGCCGTACCCGCCGACGCGGATGGCGTCGCCGAAGCCCGGGACGCGGACGACGGCCCCCCCGGCGTACTCGGTCGACCGGCTCTCGCCGTTCAGCGGGTAGGGATCGATCAGGCGTCGCCGTTCCGTCTCCTTCTGGTAGCCGAAGCGGAGCCCGAACGTCACGAAGCTCTTGAACTCGCGCGCGTAGGTGAGCCTGAGACCGGGATAGGTGACCGTGGCCCCGAGGGTCCGGTCGTTCAGCACCGGCTGGAAGCTCGTGGCGAACGGCATGTCGAAGTCGCGGATGAACCGGCCCTGGTCCGGGGTCGCGAGCATGTCGTGGCGGCTGGCGGTGACGGAGGAGTAGTCGAAATCGACGCCGAGCGCCCACTTCTCGCTCCCCTTTACGGACGCGCGGAATCCTCCCTGGCGCTGCAGCGCGCTGTGGGCCTCGCCGTAGTAATGGTCCTCGAATCCCTGGTACTGCGACCCCTGCTGGACCCACGACGTATCGCGCGCCGAGCGGAGCCCCGCGGGGTTGTTCGAGTAGTCGTACGCGTTCAGCCCCATGAAGCGGTCCTGCGCCGCCACGCGGAGCCCGCCCATCGCCTCGAGGCGGGCCGAGCGCCAGCCGCCGTAGGCGTCGATCGGCGTCGCGGTCACCCAGGCGTCGGCGATCTGGGCCGACGCCGGCGCCGACGCCGCCATGCCGAAGAGCGGCAGGGTCGAGGCCGCGACTAAGACGGCGCCGCGGAGCAGGCGGCTAGCCACGTTCCCGCGAGGGCCCCGCGCGCCTCGGTGGGGTCGGAGGAATCGGTTCGCTGGTCTCATCGCGCGCTCAGTTCTTGGGTTTGATGTAGAGAGGGACGAGGGCGCTCGCGCTGCCCACGGTCTTGGACGCGTCGTAGATGGTGATCCGGAGTCCGTACGTATGTCCGGTGAAGACCTTCACGTCGTCGTTCCACGGAGTCTGCCGCACGCCGCTGATGTCCGCCGGGCGCGCGATCAGGAGGCGCCGCACTTCGAGCGCCCACTTGCCCTTGTCCCAGCCGCCCCGCGCCAGCACGTCGAGCTGGCTCCTCACGGGTTCGGGATCGGCGGGCAGGGCCTTCTGCGGGAAGCTGAGCGTGAAGGAGGGCACGAAATCCCCGGGGTTCCACGTCTTGTCGCGGGCCGAGGGGTCGTCGAGGCGCACCGGATTGAGGCTGTCGCACTGCTGGAGGACCTTTGCGACCGTCCTCCAGACGACCTCGCTGACCGGCTTTCCGCGGTTGAGTCGCGTGTCCTTCGAGCCCTTGTTCGCGATGAAGAGCGGAACGTTCGATCCTGGTAGGAAGTTGTCGTGCCGGAACGGCGGCCCCTCGTCGGGCACCCAGCCGCCGCCCGCGTTGTAGAAGTCGTCGGCGACGCCGGCCGACGCGTGGGTCGTCTGTCCGAGCGTGTCCCCGTCGGCGCCGGCGCCCACGAACTCGGTCACGTTGACGGGAGTCAGGGGGTTCGTGGTGGCGGCGCCCCATCGCCACATGTCGGCGGGATAGTCGCCGTTCTGGTCCGAGTAGAGCTCGACCACGACCTGGTCCTCGTGCCGGTCCGACCGGTGCCAATGCGCGGGATTCACGAGGGCGTCGTTCGTCGAGCAGTCGAGGAGCGTGTTGCCGTCGGCGTCCAGCCAGTCGACGTCGGTGACGAGCGGCTGCTCCTCGTCGTCGGCCGCCCGATCGGGCCACTGGATCAGCAGATAGAGCGCCACCGAATCGGACGTGATGGAGTTGTACGACCAGAGCGCCCGGACCGAGGCGTAGAAGTCGCCGCCCCCGCCCCCGCGGTCGCCCCGCATGAGGAGCAGCGTCGGCTGCCCCGTTCCCGCCCACTCGATGTCCGTCGCGCGACCGTCGACCAGGAGCTCGCGTGTCTCGCGCTGCGGGGAAGTGAGGTAGCTCTCGGGCTCGGGAACCGCGACGATGGTCGAGGGAAGGTCGGGTTCCGTCGGCGTCCGTTCGCCGCAGGAAAGCGTCGCCGAGGCGAGCAGGACAAAAAGAATCCCTACACGTGTGACGTCACCGCGAAGCATGTAACCCTCGGATCGAGCGTGTATTGGGGGGGAACGGACGTAGCGTAGGGAGCGGCGTCGGGGGTGTCAAGCGAAAAGCCCGGGATCGAGTTCCGGGAAGAGCGGATCGGCCGCCTCGAGGGCCCCCACCGCTTCCCCGTCGCACGATCCCGACTCCAGCATGCCCGCGAGCCGCTCGAATCGCCCGAGGTGCAGCTCCGTCCTCCGGACGGCGTAGGGGACGATCGTGCCGGTCTTCATGATGAACGCCCAGTCGCTGGCCTGGGCGAGGAGGAGCTCGCGCCCGGCCTGCTTCAGCGCGCGACCCCGGAGCGGATCGCCTCCGTCCCCTTGGCGGGCGAGCGCCTGCATCCGCTCCGCCGAGCGGAGGAGGTGCCGATAGATCCAATCGTTCACGGGATCGAGCCAGACCGAGGCGTAGCCGCTCTCTCCCCAGGAGGAGGGGTGGAGGCGCCCTTCGGGGAAGCGCGGGAGCGAACGCGACGCCGTGAGCGGGTCGACCGCGACCAGCTCGGGGCGCTCGGCGATCCGATCGAGGACCTGGTCGAGCCACTCCGGCCCCTCGAACCACCAGTGCCCGAAGAGCTCGGCGTCGTACGGCGCGAGGAGGAACGCGGGCTGCCCGAGCGCCTCGGCCGCGGGGCGCGCCTGGGCGATCCGCCCCTCGACGAAGTGGCGCGCGTGGTCGGCGACGCGCTCCGCGGCGCGCGACGGATCGTACGGCTCCCGGTGCGGGTAGCGGCGATCCGTGATGCGGTAGTACTTGAGCCCGAGGTGCGTCCGCGTTCCGCCCGACGGGAGATACGGGCGGACGTCGTCGAGCGGCAGGTCGAACCCCTGATCGCGGTAGTACTCGCGGTACCAGGCGTCCCCCGGATATCCCTCGGTGCTGCTCCAGACCTGTCGCGACGACTCCGCGTCGCGGCCGAGCGCGAGCACGCCATCGGCCGTCCGAAGCGGCGCGTACGTTCCCGGGATCGGCCGCGGGCAGGCGTCGAGAATCCCGTGCGTGTCGACCGCGAACCAGCGGATCCCGAACTCCGCGAGCACCGACTCGACGCCCGGCGCGTAACCGCACTCCGGGAGCCAGAAGCCCTCCGGCGAATGCCCGATGTGGCGCTCGAATTCGCGGACGGCGGTCCCGATCTGCGCCCGCCACGACGGGGCGCCGAGATCCATGAGCGGCAGGAATCCGTGCGTCGCGCCGCACGTCACGAGGCGCACGACGCCCGCCGTTTCGAGCGCGCGGAACGCGGACGCCAGGTCGCGCCGATAGCGCTCGGCGTATTGCGCGAGGCCGGCGCGGAACCGGTCGCGATAGAAGACGGCGAGGGGCCCGAGCCGCGCGTCGTTCCGGTAGCGGCCGACGTCCTCCTCCGCGAGGTCGATGAGACGCTCGACGCGCCGGACGAGCCGATCCCGAAGGAGCGGGTCGGCGAGCATCGCGAGCAAGGTCGGCGAGAGGGAGACGGTGATCCGCCCCGCGGCGCGGCGGGCGGCGCGTCGTTCCAGCATGGCGAGGATCGGAAGGTAGCACTCGACGAGCGCCTCCACGAGCCAGCGCTCCTCGAGACAATCCTCGAATTCGGGATGGCGCACGAAGGGGAGGTGGGCGTGGAGCAGGAAGGAGAAGACGCCGAGGGGCGCCGTCGCGCGGCTCATCGCCCGCGCGCCGGAGGCGACGCGAGGTATCGCGTCGAGGACGTCGGGAGCCGCGGGACGCTCTGGCCCCGCTTCCGCTCCGCGTCGCGCTCGAGCCACGCGCGCGCCGACTCGTCGGCCGGCCACGACCCCGCTTCCGCGCAGGGACCGTCCGGGGGCACCGGCATCCAGCGCGAGGCGAGGAGCGGCTCGAAGCCGCCGGGGAGATCGATCCCGATCACGGCGCGCGCCCAGCCGCCGCCGCGCGGCAACTCCACGTACCACCCTTCCCCACCCTGGGCGTCCGGCAGATCGACGCGCAGCGATTCGGCCGCCTCGTCGCCGGCGCGGGCCGCGCGCTCGATCCGGAGCGCGTAGCGGACCGGCGCGCCCGCGCGGGCGGCGCTCGCGGACGCGGCCTCGGCGGTCGCGCGGGAGATCTCCCACGCCGCGAAGACGCGGCGGGGATCGCGCACCAGGAGATGGAGGCGATCCTCGTCGTAGCGCCGTCCCCGCCACGCGGCGGGAGGCGGCTCGGACGGCGCGGGCCGCCGCGCGAGCAGTCGTTCGGTACTCATCGGCCGGATACTCCGCGCGTCAGCGGAAGACCATGACGCGCTGGGTGAGGGTGACGCTTCCGACGTCGACCTTCACGAAATATAGTCCGGACGGGGCCGGGCCGCCAGCCTGCCGTCGAAGGTCCCAGTCCCACGCCAAGATACCGCTTCCCGGCAGGGTGAAGGACCAGCTCCGGACCGTGCGGCCGCCGACGTCGACGACGCGCGCCCGCGCTCGGGCGGACGGCGCCGCGCGGAGCGAGACGCGGACCGTTCCCCGCGAGGGCGTCGGCCCCGCCGTGAGCCGGGGCGCCGCGTCCGCGCCCCCGCCCGATCCGTCGAACCCGCTCGAGGCGCCCCCGATCGTGATCGTCGTCGAGGCCGGGAGGAGCGCCGTCAATCCGTTCGAGTTCCAGGCCCGCCAGTCGACCGTGTGCGTTCCGACGGTCGGGGGCGGCAGCACGACCGTGAAGCGTTCCGTCCCGAAGTCGCACGTTCCGTCGTCGCACGGCGTGGCAATCCACGATCCTCCGTCCACGCGGTACTCGATCGAGACGATCGTGGCGATCGAGATCGAATCGCCGGTCAGGTACCGGTACGGATTCTGGTTCGGGATCGCGCTCTCGTTGGCGCTCCCGCGGAGAACGACCGGGACGCCCGCGCCGGTCCGATACTTGGTGGAATCGGGCGCGACCAGAGGCCTCGTCTGGTAGAGGTCGAGGACGCCGTCCTTGTCCCGGTCGGCCCATCCGATCTGGTCCTCGGTGAAGACGCAGAAGGAGTCGGGGTAGTTCCCCGTCATCAGGCACTGCCGGACCGGAACGTGGCAGTAGCCCGGCGCCGGGATCGACGAGTTCGTGTTCGGCCGGTTGAAGTAGCCGGTCGTGAGCGTGCAGCTCCACCACGCGTTGTTCGCGGGGTACTCGTCGAGCGCCCAGAACATGTGCGTCATCTCGTGCTCGACGTAGTAGTCGTACGACGCGCTCGTCGTGTTCAGGTTGTTGACGGGCGTCACGAACCAGGGCCCTCCCAGGCGCGCGTGCGAGATGTAGCCGTCGGGGAACGTTCCGACCGCGGAGGTGTCGTTCTGGACCGGAAAGATGATCGCGGCCCACTGCGCGCCGAGGCGGCCCCGCGCGGCGTTCGCGTAGTCGTAGGCCATCGTCGCCGCGTCCGCGCGATAGCCGACCAGGGTCTCGAGGGCGTCCTCGATCCAGAGCTCTTCCGAGCCGATCGGGCGGTCGATCGGCTCGTACCGGGTGGCGAGGTCGGTGCGCACTTCGATCAGGAACGTGAGAGAGACGCCGCGTGCCGCCGCGCGGAGGCTCCATTTGAGGAGGCCGCGCACCGAGCCCCGGATCACCGAGTCGCGGAGCGCGGGCGTCCAGTCGTAGTGGTTGGGATCGGTGGTGCCGTCGCTCTCCGGGAAGAGAATCGGCACCGCCACGCGTCCGATCATGAACTCGCTCGTATCGTCCCAACGCGCGCCGTAGGGGAGCCCGGAGGGCAGAGGGGGCGCCGACCGCGGTCCCGCCCCGCGGGCGGCCGCGCCCGCGTCGAGTGGCGGGAGGGCGTCCGCCCGCCCCCCGAACGGGTCGGCGGGCCCCGGCTCAGCGGCGGCCGTCTCGCCGGCCGAGCTCGCCGGCGCGTCGGCCGGGGCCGCAGGGGTTTGGGACGCGCTCCACGATTCGACCGCGTCGACGAGCCCGGCCGGGAGCGCCGAGGCCCGAGACGTCGCCGAGACGAAGTACGTCCCGGGCAGGAGCGCGACGTGGACGCGATAGCCGGCGCGCTCGAGCGCCGTCACCGTCGCGGCGGGATCGGGCGCGGCGGGCGCGGCCAGCGCGCGGACCCCCGCGGGGAGAACGACCGCCCGCGCGGACGCCTCGCTCCACCCCGCCGCCGTCGCGGCGGCGGGACCAGGCGTCGCGGCGACGGCCGCCGAGAGCGCGAGCGCGCTAGCGAAGATGAACGATCCGTGTCGCACGGCTCTCCCCTCCCGACTCGATGCGAAGCCAGTAGACGCCGCTCGCCACCGGTCGGCCGTCCGCGCCGCGGCCGTCCCACCGGAGCGTGATTCGCCCCCCCGGCGCCGGGGCGTCGTAGAGCGACGCCACGCGCGCGCCGTGGACGTTCCAGATCGTCGCCCGGACGCGCCGTTCGCCCCCCACAGGAACCTCGACCGGCGCCGCGGTGACGCTGGAGAACGGATTCGGCCGCGCGGGGCCGACGCGGAGCGCGCGCGGCGGAACCGGGGGCGGTGGCTCGGGCGCGGGCGGAGGGTCGTCCGCCGCGGTCGGCGCTCCCTCGAAGACCCGCCCGAGGATGTCGGTGCCGCTCGAGGTCGACCGCGCGTCGGACCAGATGACGAGGATCCGCCCGGAGGCGTCGACCCCGGCGCTCGGATCGAGCTGATCGGCGCCGGTCAGGTCCTCGTCGACCCGCACCGCGCCCGACGCGTCGGGCACGCCGCCCGCGAACCGCTGCATCCAGAGGCTCCAGTTCCCCTGGCGGCGCTCCTCCCAGACGATGACGGAGCCCGTGCCGGTGACGGCGGCGGTGGGAGCATCCTGGGGGCCGACGGTCGCGTCGCTCTCGCCGAGGGCGACGTCGATCGCCAGCGGGGAGAGCGCGGCGCTGTAGCTCCGATAGTAGAGACGCCCCGTCCCGTCGGGGCTCGACCCCAGCCAGACGAGCTCGATCCTCCCGTCGGGGCCGACTCCGATCACCGGATGGGCGCGCCCGCCCGGAAGCTCCGGCGCCACCGCGAGCGGCGTCCCGTCCTCGACCAGCGCGCCACTCGCGTGCGTGAGCCAGAGCCGCTGGTCGCCCGACGCGCCTTCGGCGTAGCAGATCCAGAAGCCGCCCGCGGGATCGACGTCGAGGTCGATCGCGTAGATGGGATCGGCCGGATCGGCCGCCAGGATCGGATGGTTCGTCCCGACGCGCGAGCCGTCGAGGCCGAGCGTCTGCCCGTAGAGGCGGGGCGTCCCGCCGCGGCTGTCGATCCAGAGGACCGCGAATCCCGACGTCGCCCCCACGACGACGGGCGTCGACTGCGCGCTCGGCAGCGTGTCCGACACCCAGAACGACGAGGTCGGCGGCTCACCGACGACGCCGTAGCGGAATCCCCGGATGTCCCCCGCGTCCGAGAACCGCGCGATCTGGGCCACGACCATGCCGATCCCGTTCGGCGCGACCGAAGAGGAGAAGGCGACGGGGCGATTCACGAAGTCGTTCACCCAGAGATCGTGATTCACCCCTTCGCGCGCGCCGGTGGCGGCGATCCACTGGCCGTAGAGATCGCCCGCCGGATTCCGGAGATCGATCCACGTCGCGATGTACTGCCCCGGGCCGTGTCCCAGCTCGGGGCGGCGCTGGTCGAAGGCGGCCGCGTCGTCGTTCAGTTGCGTGTCCGATCCACGATGCGCGCCGTCGGGAAAGAACGAGATGCCGTACGCGTCGGACGTTCCGCTCCGGCCGTCCTCCCAGACTCCGAGGAACGCGTCGCGGCCGTCCCAGACGGCGTGCGGCGTTCCCTGCCTTCCGGGAAGGTCGATGTTGACGCGGAAGTTCGCGCCCGGGGCGCCCGCGTCGTACGGCACGACGGCGGCGTCCACGTTCGAGTCGATGCCCAGGTTCCCGCGAAGGTCCTCCCAGATGAGGAGCCCCGCGCCGGGTCCCGCCGCGGCGCGGACGTTCCGCTGGTCGCGCCCCGGGGCGTCGTCGTTCACCCGAACGTTCGCGCCCACGGCCTGCCCCGAGGGATCGTAGCGCTGGGCGTAGACGTCGCCCGGATCGGTCGCCGCGTTGCGCAGGTCGATCCATCCCACGAGGAAGCCGAGCGCCGGATCGGCCGCGACGGCCGGCGACGAGCAGTGACCCGTGATCGTCGTGTCGTTGATCTTGAAGTTGCCGCCGATGGGCGTGCCGGAGTCGTCGAGCCATTGTCCGAAGACGTCGAACGCCGCGCCGTAGACCGTGCCTCCCGCGCGCCCGTCGAGCCATACGACGAGCGTCCGGCCGGACGCGTCGACCGCGACCGCCGGGCTCCCCTGCCAGCTTCCGCCGGGGACCGGGTCGACGGAGATGCGGAAGTTCGCGCCGATCGGCCCCCCCGAGGCGGTTCGATAGGATCCGTAGATCTCGCCCTGGCCCTCGCGTCCATCACCCCAGACCACGAGGTAGCGGTCGGACAGGACGGCCGCGACCCGCGGCTGGAGATGGTCCGAGGAGGCCGCGTCGTCGTTCACGCGCAGGTTGGGCGAAAAGGGGATGCCGAGCGAATCGAGCGCCGTCGAATAGACGTCGCGGTTCCCGCTCCGCGCGTCCTCCCAGACGCAGAGGTAGGTCCCCGACGGGCTCGCCGCGATGTCCGGGGCGCTCTGGTCGGGGCCGGCGACGTCGTCGTTCAAGCGCCGGTTCACGGTGGAGCCGAGCGCGAGCGGGTCGCGCAGCGTCATGGCGTAGATGTCGTAGTCGGTCGAGGCGGCGCCGTTCCGCCCGTCCTGCCAGGCGGCGACGAGGGTGCCGGACGCGCCCCGGGCGACGCGCGGACCCCATTGGTTTCGCGCGAGGCGATCGTCGTTGAGCAGGAACTCGTCCTGGGCCCGGGCGGTCGTGGCGACGCCCGCTGCGAGAATCAACGCAAGAAGGGGGAGGCGGCCGATGCGCGCGCCGGATCCTCGATGCACGGTCGGTCCCTTCCGGCGGTCGAGAAGGCGACGGGCGCTCAGACGGGAAGCGCGGGGACCGTCACCTCGGGGTGCTGCGAGAGCACATCGTACACCTCGCGCGCGATCGCGGAAAGCCGTTCTTTGTTCACGGCCTCGAAGCGGGCGACCAGGACCGGCTGCGTGTTCGAGGCCCGAATGAGCCCCCAGCCGTCCCCGAACTGGACGCGCACGCCGTCGACGTCGATCACCGAGTGCGTCTTCCCGAAGTGGTCGCGCACCGAGTCGACGATCGCGAACTTCCGGTCGTCCGGGCAGTCGAGCCGAAGCTCGGGCGTCGACACGAAGCGGGACTGCGGGAGCGCGTCGACGAGGGCCGAGAGGGGCGTCCGGGAGGCGGCCAGGACGCGGAGGAGCCGTCCCGCTCCGTAGAGCGCGTCGTCGTACCCCGGGAATTCGTCGGCGAAGAACATGTGGCCCGACATCTCCCCTCCGAGCGGCGCCTTCGTCTCCCGCATCTTCGCCTTGATGAGGGAATGCCCCGCCTTCCACATGATCGGGACTCCCCCCTTCGCCTCGACCCACTCCACGAGCCCCTGCGAGCACTTCACCTCGAAGACGATCGGCTCCCCTGGGCGGCGCGAGAGGACGTCGGCGGCGTAGAGCGCGAGCAGCTGGTCGCCGTAGAGGAGCCGCCCCTTCTCGTCCACCGCGCCGACGCGATCGGCGTCTCCGTCGAAGCCGATGCCGAGGTCGGCTCGGACCGCCTTCACGCGCTCCATGAGCGGCCGCATCAGCTCGGGAACCGTGGGATCGGGGAGATGGTTCGGGAAGCGGCCGTCCGGCTCGGCGAAGATCGCGTCGACCTCGCACCCGAGGAGCCGGAGCAGCTTGGGGCCCAGGATCGACGCCGCCCCGTTGCCCGGATCGACGACCACCTTGAGCGGCCTCGCGAGGCTCAGGCGCGACGTCAGGTCCTTCACGTACGCGTCGTCGACCGTCACGACCTCGGCCGAGCCGCGCTTCGCCAGCGCGCCGGTCGAGCGGGCGCGCTCGCCCAGGTCCCGGATCTCCGCCCCGTGCAGCGAGGAGATCCCCTCGGAGAGCTTGAGCCCGTTGTACTCGATCGGATTGTGGCTCCCGGTCACCATCACGCCCCCGTCCGCCCGGAGGTGGAGGATGGCGAAGTAGAGCGCGGGCGTCGGCACCTCGCCGACGTCGAGCACCGAGGCGCCCTGGTCGAGCAGCCCCTCGACGAGGGCGGTCCTTATTCGCGGCGACGAGAGGCGGACGTCCCGGCCGACGGCGATCCGCGACATCCCGCGCTCGCGCATCCGGGCGGCGAACGCGCGCCCGACCGCGCGGACGACGTCGTCCGTCAGGTCGCGGTCGGCGATCCCGCGAATGTCGTATTCCCGAAAGATCTGCGGGTTCACGCGACCTCCCTGTTCCTCAGATAAGCGTCGATGAAGGGCGCGAGCGCCCCGTCCATCACGGCTTGCACGTCCGTGACCACGACCTCGGTGCGGTGGTCCTTCACCTGCGTGTACGGCTGGAAGACGTACGAGCGGATCTGGTTTCCCCAGGCGATGTCCTTCTTGCCGCCGCCCAGGGAATCCCGCTTCTCCTTGTCCGCCTCGATCCTGAGGGCGTAGAGACGGGCCATCAGCACCTTCATCGCCGCGTCGCGGTTTCGGTGCTGGCTCCGCTCGTTCTGGCACTGCACCACGAGGCCCGTCGGGAGGTGCGTGATCCGGACCGCCGACTCGGTCTTGTTCACGTGCTGGCCGCCCGCTCCGCCGGCACGGTAGGTGTCGATCCGAAGATCGCCCTCCTTGATGTCGATCTTCACGTCGTCGCCCGCCTGCGGATAGACGAAGACCGACGCGAACGACGTGTGGCGCCGCTTCTGGGCGTCGAAGGGCGAGATGCGCACGAGGCGGTGCACGCCTCGTTCCGCCTTCAGGTACCCGTACGCGTAGCTTCCGTCCACCTGGATCGTGGCGTCCTTGATCCCCGCCTCCTCCCCCTGCTGGAGGTCGAGGACCTGGTAGCTCCATCCCATCCGCTCGATGTAGCGGACGTACATCCGGAAGAGCATCTGCGCCCAGTCCTGCGACTCGGTTCCGCCCGCGCCCGGATGGATCGAGAGGATGGCGCCGTGGGCGTCGCTCTCGTCGGAGAGGAGGCTCTGGATCTCCAGCTCCTGGATCCGGGGAAGCAGCCGCTCGGCCGATCGCGTCAGCTCCGCGGCCATCGTTTCGTCCGGCTCCTGCTCCAAAAGCTCCGCGAGCCCCGCCGACTCTTCCACCTCGCGCCCGAGCGCGCGGTACGGCTCGACGACGCGACGGTGCGACTTGAGCTCGCTCAGGACCCGCTGCGCGCCCTCCGGATCGCTCCAGAAGTCGGGCGCGGCCATGAGCGCCTCGAGCTGCTTCGATCGCGCTTCGCGCCGATCGACGTCAAAGATAGCTCCCGAGCTGGGCCAGAATCTGGCGTCCCTCCTCGAGCCGCTTTCTCGTCTCGCTCAAGTCCATCGTTCCCGCCTCCGTCTTGGGTGTGCGTCAGGCGCGCCCGAAGCGCGCGATCTCTTCCCAGACCCGGTCGGCCCGGCGCGTGAGCGCCGCCGGGTCGCCGTCGTTTTGGATGCGCCAGTGGCGCCGCGCGCGTCCCAGCTCGGGGAGGCGCTGCCCCGCGATCCGTTCCCGCGCCGCCGCCTCCGTCATGCCGCGCGCCCGCATGAGGCGCCGGACGCGGATCGGCTCGGGCGCGAGCACCTCCACGACGCCGTCGAGCTCCGCCTCGAGACCCCACGTGGCGATCAGCGCCGCGTCCAGGACCAGGACCCCGTCCCCCTCCACGCCGAGCCGCGCCCGGACGCGCTCGAGGAGCGCCGGCTGCACGATCGCGTTCAGACGCTCCATGGCGGCCGCGTCCGGGAAGACCACGCGGCCGAGCCGTTCGCGGTCCACCTCGCCGGCTCCGTCCATGACCTGGGACCCGAACGCCCCTTCGATCCGGCGCTTGACGTCCGGATCGCGCAGCGTCTCCCAGCCGAGCGCGTCGCCGTCGATCCGGATCGCCCCCCGCTCCTGGAAACGGCGCGCGACGGTCGACTTGCCCGAGGCCATGCGCCCCGTGACGCCGATCCGGATCATGGCCCGACCCTATCGGGCGGCGCGAACGGCGGTCAAGGTCATTCGCCGCGGATCAGGCGTGCGCGTCGTCCCACGTCCGGCCGCGCCCCTGGTGCACCTCGAGCGGCACGCGGAGCGGGAGCGCGTGCTGCATCGTCTCGAGGACGAGCGGCGCCAGGACCTCGATCTCCGATTCGTCCGTTTCGAAGAGGAGCTCGTCGTGGACCTGGAGGATCAGCCGGGAGCGTAGCCCGCGCTCCGCGACGAGCGCGTCGATCTTCACCATCGCGACCTTGATCAGGTCGGCCGCGGATCCCTGGATCGGCGCGTTCACCGCGGCCCGCTCCGCCTCCGCGCGCCGCCCCTCGTTCGCGTCCTTCAGGCCGGGGAGCGGCCGCCGCCGCTTGAGGATCGTCTCGACGTAGCCCCGCTCGCGGGCCTCGCGAAGCACCTGCGTGAGATACGACGCGACGCCGGCGTGGGTCCGCTTGTACTCGTCGATGAACGCCGTGGCGAGCGCCCGCGAGAGCGAGAGCTCCCGCGCGAGCCGCGCCGGCCCCATGCCGTAGATGATCCCGAAGTTCACGACCTTCGCCTGGCCCCGCTGCGCCGCCGTCACCTGATCGACGGGCACGCCGAAGAGCCGCGACGCCGTGGTCGCGTGCACGTCGCCGCCCCCCCGGAACGCCTCCTGGAGCACCGGATCGTGGGAGAGGTGGGCGAGGAGGCGGAGCTCGATCTGCGAGTAGTCGAACGAGGCGAGGAGCCCGCGGCCACCTTCGGCCACGAATGCGCGGCGGATCGCGCGCCCCTCCTCGCTGCGGATCGGGATGTTCTGGAGACTCGGGTCGCTCGCCGAGAGCCTCCCCGTCGAGGCGATCGTCTGGTGGAACGTCGCGTGGACGCGGCCCGTCTCCGGGTTCACGAGGCGCGGGAGCGAGTCGACGTACGAGCTCTTGAGCTTCGCCACGAGCCGGTACTCGAGCATGAGCCGCGCGATCGGATGGAGCGTCGCCAGTCCCTCGAGCACCTCGGTGTCGGTCGAGTACCCTTCGCGGGTCCGCTTCCCCCGGGGCAGCTTGAGCCGCTCGAACAGCACCTCCGCGAGCTGCCGCGGCGAGTTCACGTTGAAGGGGACCCCGGCCTCCTCCTGGATCCGGTGATCGAGCGCCGCGAGCCGCTCCCCGAGCTCCCGCCCCATCGCGTCGAGCGTCTCGACGTCCACCTTGATCCCGGCCCGTTCCATCCGGACCAGCACGCCGATCAGCGGCATCTCGACCTCGTGGAAGAGCGCCGTGACCCCGCCCGACGCGAGCTCCCGGCCCAGGATCGCGACGAGGCGCAGGCAGGCGTCGGCGTCCTCGCAGCAGTACTCGGCGACCCGGTCCACCGGCAGGGCGGCCATGCTGACCTGATCCCGGCCGCGTCCGATCAGGGTCTCGGTCGCGATCTTCTCGAGCCCGAGGCGCGACTTGGCGAGGGCATCGATGTTCTTCGGCTGATCCGGATCGACGAGGTAGGCGGCCACCATCGTGTCGAACGCCACGTCGCGCACCGGAATCCCGAACCGCTCGAGCACGTGCCAGTCGTACTTCGCGTTCTGCGCCGCGCGCTCGGCGCGCGGCGAGGCGAAGAACGGCCGGAGCGCTTCCCGCACGCGGTCCGGATCGAGGTTGGGCCCGGCCCCGTGTCCGATGGGGAGGTAGTAGGCGCGCCCCTCCTCCGGAGCGATCGAGATCCCCACGAGGTCGGCGCGGAGCGGGTTCAGTCCGGTGGTCTCGGTGTCGAAGGCCACGGGCCCGCGCGCGGCCTCCAGCACGCGCGCCAGCGCCTCGAGCCCCGCGCCGTCGCCGACGACGCGGTAGTCGCCGTACGGCGGCCGGTCCCCCGGAGCGATCCGGGCCGACCGGTCGGCCGGCGGGGCGTCCGCGCGCTGGCTCCGCTCCGCCGTCGGCCGCACCAGCTCGGGAAAGAGATCCCCCGCGGCCCGCTCCTCCTCGCGGAAGCGTCGCGCGAGAACGCGAAGCTCGAGCTCCTCGAGCAGATCGATGAGCCGCGCGTACTCGATCGGAGCGCGCACGAGTTCGGTCCAATGGTGCTCCAGCGGAAGGTCGTGGCGAATCGTCGCGAGCCGCTGGCTGAGCCGCGCCCGCTCCTCGTTTTGCTTCAGCTTCTCGCGGATCGAGGCGCGCTCCACCTGATCGAGGGAGGCGTAGAGGCGGTCGAGCGAATGGAATCGCTGGATCAGCTGCGCGGCGGTCTTCTCCCCGATTCCCGGCACCCCCGGGACGTTGTCGGAGGCGTCCCCCATCAGCGCGAGCAGGTCCACCATCTCCTCGGGCGCGACGCCGTATCGCTCCTGCACCGCTCCGCGGTCGACGGTGGAGAGCTCGCCGGCTCGGGCCTTCGGCGCGAGGAGTTGGATCGATTCCGACACGATCTGATAGAAGTCCTTGTCGCCCGTCACGATCAGCGTCGTCGCCCCGTCCCGCTCGGCCTCCTTGGCGAGGCTCCCGATCAGATCGTCGGCCTCCACCCCCTCCTGCTCCACGATCGGAAGGCCGAGGAGCCGGATCACCTCGCGAACCCTCGGGATCTGGGCCACGAGATCCGCCGGCATCGGGGGCCGGTGCGCCTTGTATTCGGCGTAGACCCGGTGGCGGAACGTGGGCGCCGCGGTGTCGAAGACCACCGCCACGCGATCGGGGCGGCGCTGGTCGAGCAGCGGCAGGAGCGCCTGGAGCGCGCCGAACGCCGCGCTCGTGACCTCCCCCTTCGAGCTCCGGAGCGGGTTTCGGATGAAGGCGAAGTGGCTTCGGTAGAGGAGCGCCGAGCCGTCGACCAGGACGAGGGTCTTACCGGCTCCGGCGGGCGTGGTAGAGGCCATGACGCTCCACGTACGAGAGGACGCGATCGGGGACCCAGTATCGCACGGATCGGCCCGCCCGGATGCGCTTCCGGATCTCGGTCGAGGAGATCCCGATCGTCGGAACGTCGAGGAAGACGACGCGGCGCCGAAGCGCCGCGCCGAGACGGGGCCGGGGGCCGCCGCCGCGCGGGACGACGGCGAGGCGCGCGAGCTCGAGGATCCGACCAGGCTCGCGCCAGGTGGCGAACTCCTCGAGGCTGTCCTGCCCCATGAGGAACGTCCACGAGGCATCCTCCCGGCGCGCGAGGCGCTCGAGCGTCCGGACGGTGTACGCGACGCCCCCGTCCGCCTCGAGGCGGGAGACGCGGAACCGGGGATTGCCGCGCGTCGCGAGCCGCAGCATCGCGAGACGGTGCGCGACGGGGGCCAGCGCTCGCGTCCGCTTGTGCGCGGGACGCGCCGCCGGCACGAAGAGGAGCCGGTCGAGGGAGAGGCGCGCCACCGCCTCCTCGGCGAGGATCAGGTGCCCGACGTGCACGGGATCGAAGGACCCGCCGAAGATGGCGATGCGGCGGGGCCGGCCGCTCATCGCGGAGCGCCCGGCTCCGTGAGCGACCGGAGCCGCTCCTCGGCGCGGCGCTTCACGTCGGCGCTCGCCACGTTCTCGGGGATGCTCTTGAGCGCGGCGATCGCCTCCTCGCGCTTCCCCTCCTTGAGGAGGACGTCGGCCAGGAGGAGCGCCGCGTCCCCCGACCAGCGCGAATCGGGATAGTCCGCGAGGACGCTCCGGAGGTAGACGGCGCCGGCGCGGGGCTGCTTCAGCTTCACGTAGAGCCTCCCGTTCCGGAACCGCTTCTCGGCCAGCCGGTCGCGGAGGACGCGCACCCGCTCCCGCGCGTCCGCGGCGTGCTCGTTCTGCGGATAGAGGTCGAGGAACTGCTTGTACCGGTCGAGGGCGCGGTTCGTCTCGGTCTGATCGAGGAGCGCGGGGCGCGAGTCGAGGTCGTCGCACCGCGCGAGGAAGAAGAGCGCGTCGGGCTCGTACGGCGACTGCGGGAAGTCGCGGGTCAGGCGGTCGAACTGGCCCGACGCGAGCGTGTAGTCCTTGTCGTTGAAGTACGCCCGGCCGAGGAAGAAGAGGGCGTCGTCGGTCTTCTCGGTCCCCGGGAACTGCTCGACGTAGCTCTTCAGATCGAGGATCGCGTCGGCCCAGTCGCTCCGGTCGAACGCCGCCTTGCCGGTCTCGTAGTTGGCCACGCCTCCCTGCTGTTCCTTCAGGGTGCCGCCGCAGCCCACGGCCAGCCCGCCGAGGAGGATCACGACGGCGAGCGATCCGCGTCGAATCATCGCGCGGAGGCGTCCCCGGTGGCGGCCTCTTCGCGGTCGAGCATCTCGAGGTACGCGCGAGCGCGCACGTCGTCGGCGCGCTCGGCGAGACAGCGGGCCCACTCCTCGCGCGCCCGGTGGCGGCGCCCCGAGCGGTAGAAGACGAGGCCCAGGGTCACGCGGGCGTCGGCGTACCGGGGGTTCTGGGCGAGCGCGCTCGAGAGCTCCGACTCGGCGTCCTCGTAGAGGCCCATCTCCCCGTAGACCGAACCGAGCTTGTTCTTGAGATCCAGGTACTGGGGCGCCAGCTTGAGCGCCTTCCGGTACTCCTGCGTGGCGTCCACGTGCATGCCGAGATTCCGGTACGTGTCGCCGAGGAGGGCGTGGGAATCGGCGAGGAACGTCCTCACGTCGGGAGACAGGTTCTCGTGCTCCGGGTCGCGGATCCCCTCCGCCTGGAACTCCGCGAGCGCCTCGTCGTACCGGCCGAGGTCGTTGTAGACGATGGCCAGGTTGAGCCGCGCCTCGAGGTAGTGCGGATTCAGGGTCAGCGCGCGCCGGAACGCCTGGACGGCGCGCTCGCGTTCGCCGGCCAGGCTGAGCGCCAGTCCCAGCTGGTTGTGGAGATCGGGAAATTGCGGATAGAGGGCGATCGCCTCCTCGGTCTCGCGGATGGCGTCCTGGTAGAGACCGCGATCGAAGAAGTCGCGCCCGAGCGCCTGATGCTGCCGAGCGGCCAAGCTCATGCCGATCCTCCCTGGATTCACCATGTCGGTGATCCCGTCAGTTCCGGTTCGAGTAGAAGAGGACCACCAGGCCGGTCACCACGCCGAGCACGATGAGCGGCTCCAGGAACCGGAATCCCGAGCCCGTCGGCAGCGGCGGATCGATTCCCACCGCCCCGCCGGCGACGTACGCGAGGTCCGATTTGGGCACGACGTCGCGAAGGATTCCCGATCCGGTCCGGACCCAGACCACGGCTCCGGTCCCGGCGTCCGTCAGCGTCGCGCCGGCGTGCATGGAGACCACCCGCTCGTACCCTTTCACCCCGAAGGGGAAGGAACGGATCCGTCGAACGTACGAAACCGACCATCCGTCGACCCTCGCGTCGAGCGCGAAGGTGCTCGAATCGGGCGCCGGGACGCCCGCCATCCCGGGGGGCATCGTCGGGGCGTTCGCCGCGGGGCGCGTGAAGAGGCGCACCTCGCGCCCCTGGTCCTTGAGGCGCTGCACGATCCGCTGCGCGAGCGCGCCGAGCGTGTCGCCGCGGATCGGGGTGAGGAGGGTGACCGCCCGCCCCGCCGGGATCGGCGCGTCGCGGAGCAGATCGCCCGCCACCGTCGTCGCGACCGAGTCGAGCACCATCGCGTGCGTCGGGGCCTCCGGGCGCGCGACCGCGGCCGAAGCGCCCCCCGCCGAGACGGCGAGCCATGCCCCGCACGCGGCCGTCGCGATCGTCCCGGCCCTGCGCCATCCGTTCACTCGATCACCTCCCCCTCCAGGTCGTAGCGCCTGGCGCCGCGGATCCGGACCCGGACCCAATCCCCGGGCGAGAGCGCGGACGCGCCTTCCGTGACGCGGACGCGCGTGACGCCGTCCACCTCGTATCCCTGCTGCTCGACGCGGCCGGTGAAGCCGCCCGGACGCCCGGGCGTGGGCGCGTCGATCAGCACCCGCTCCGTCCGTCCGATCCAGCGCCGCCAGACCGCCGTCGCCATGTCCCGCTGCGCCGCCATCAGGCGGCGCCGGCGCTCGAGCTTGACCCGCTCGGTCACCTGGTCCTTCATCCGTCCCGCGGGCGTCCCCTCCTCGCGGGAGTAGGCGAAACAGCCCACGTGATCGAACGCCTCCCGGCGTACGACGTCGAGCAGCGCCTCGAAGTCCTCCTCCGTCTCGCCCGGGAAGCCGACGATGAAATGGGTCCGGATCGCCACGCCGGGCAGCCGTTCGCGGAGCCGGTCGATCAGGCGCTCCATGTCGGCGCGCGTCACCTCGCGGCGCATGCGGCGGAGCATCCCGTCGGTCCAGTGCTGGAGCGGGATGTCGACGTAGCGGCAGACCTTCTCCTCCTCTTCGAACGTTCGGATCAACTCCTCCGTCCAGGTCTTCGGGTGCGTGTAGTGGACGCGAACCCACTCGATGCCCGGGACGCGGCAGAGCTGCCGCAGGAGCTCCGGCAGCCGCGCGCTACCGTACAGGTCGGCGCCGTAGGAAGTCGAGTCCTGCGCGATCAGGAGGAGCTCCTTCACCCCCGCGTCGGCGAGGCGCCGGGCCTCGGCGAGCACCGACTCCACGGGCCGGCTCCGGAGATCGCCCCGGAGCGCCGGGATGATGCAGAAGGTGCAGCGGAAGTCGCACCCGTCGGCGATTCGGAGGTAGGCGAGATGGCGTGGCGTCGAGATCGCGCGATGGGCCGCGAGATCCACGGCGGTGCCCGCCGGGCCGACCTCGACGATGCGGGCCCCCGGGGCGTGCCGGACCCGGTTCAGGACGCGCGTGATCGCCTCCACCTGCCCCGTTCCGACGACCGCGTCGACCTCCGGGATCTCCGCGAGGAGGTCGGCCTGGTAGCGCTGCGCCATGCACCCCGCGACGACCAGCCCCCTGAGACGCCCCTCGCGCTTGAGCGCGGCCAGCTCCAGGATCCGATCGATCGATTCCTTCTGCGACGGCCCGATGAACGCGCAGGTGTTCACCACCGCCAGGTCGGCCTCGTCGGGCGAGGCGGTCATCGCGAAGCCGCCCCGGGCGAGGAGTCCGGCCATGATCTCGGAGTCGACGAGGTTCTTGGCGCAGCCGAGCGTGACGAGCGCGACGCGCGCCGGCGCCGTCTCGTCGCGGGGCGCGGCCGGGAAGAGCGCGATGGGAGACGGACCGATCACGCGTCGCCCTCCAGCGCCGACGCCGCGCCCGACCGCCGCTCGGCGAGCTCGTGCTCGTTCACCAGCACCTCCCGTCCCTTCGCCCCCTCGGACGGCCCGACGATGCCGCGCTCCTCGAGCAGATCGAGGAGGCGCGCGGCGCGCGAGTAGCCCACCTTGAGGCGCCGCTGCAGCATCGACGTCGACGCCTGCTGATGGAGGACCACGAGACGCATCGCCTCCTCGAAGAGCTCGTCCTCGGCGCCCGACTCGTCCAGCGCCCGCACCTGCTCGAGTGCCGAGTCGTCGACGGCGACCGGCCCGCCCTGCTCCTTCAGGAAGGAGACGACCCGCTCGATCTCCTCGCCCGAGACGTAGGAGCCGTGGATCCGATAGGGCTCCGGCTTCCCCGCCGGCAGGTAGAGCGAATCGCCGTAGCCGAGGAGGCTCTCGGCCCCGTTCATGTCGAGGATCACGCGCGAGTCGGTGCGGCTCGCGACCTGGAAGGCGATCCGCGACGGGAAGTTCGCCTTGATCACCCCGGTGATCACGTCGACGGACGGCCGCTGCGTCGCGAGCATCAGGTGGATCCCGACCGCGCGCGCCATCTGCGCGAGGCGGCCGATCGGCTCCTCGATCTCCGCCGGCAGGAGCGCCATCAAGTCGGCCAGCTCGTCGACGACGACCACGATGTACGGGAAGCGCGCGTCCTCGTGCACCGCCGGGTCGAGGCCCATGCGGTTGTACTGCTCGATGTTCCGCGCGCCGTGCTTGGCGAAGACCTGGTAGCGACGTTCCATCTCCTTCACGCAGTAGCGGAGCGCCTGCGCCGCCTTCTTGGGATCGGTGACGACCGGCATCCTGAGGTGCGGGATCCCGTTGTACGGGGTCAGCTCCAGCATCTTCGGGTCGATCATGATGAACCGGAGCTCCGCGGGGGTCCGCCGCATCAGGAGGCTCATGATCAGCGTGTTGATGCAGACGCTCTTCCCCGACCCGGTCGCGCCCGCGATCAGGAGATGGGGCATCCGCTCGAGCGACGTGGTGAAGGGCGCGCCGGCGACGTCCTTGCCCAGCGCGAACGGAAGCGCGTCGGTCGACTTCTGGAACGCGGGCGATTCGACGATCTCGCGGAAGGAGACGAGCGACTTCACGCGGTTCGGGATCTCGATTCCGACCGCCGCCTTCCCCGGGATCGGCGCCACGATCCGGATCCGCTGGGCGCGGAGCGAGAGCGCGAGGTCGTCCTGCCGCTGGAGGATCTGGTTCACCTTGACGCCCGGGGCCGGTTCGTACTCGAAGAGCGTGATCACGGGACCGGGATGGACCTCGGAGACCTTCCCCGCCACGTCGAAGTCGGCCAGGGTCCGCTCGAGCACGCGCGAGAGCTCGAGTAGCTCCGATTCCTCAACCGTGTTCTGCGCGGCCGGGTGCTCCTCGAGGAGGTCGATCGGGGGGAGCGCGGCGTCGGGGACCAGCGCGGGCCCGAGGAGGAGCCCCGCCGATTCCGGGCTCGCCCCGCCGGGGCGCCTCCGGTCGCCCCGGTCGGACGCGGGCGGAGGGAACGGGATCGCCATCGGCTCGGCCCGCTCGGGTTCGCGGCGGCCCACGATGCGCGGCTTGGAATCGCGGCGCGCCCCCTCCTCCGGGGACGCGAACGCCTGCGCCAGCTCCTCCTCCTCCTCCATCGGCGGCTTCCGCCCGCGACGCGACGCGGTGGCCGCGGCGGCGTCGGCCGCGTCCGGCGGCGTCGCGCCCGCGGCGCGCTTCTTCGGCGCCTTCTCGGGCAGGAGCTTCGCGAGGAGCGCCGCGAGCGCCCGGCGGAGGGGCGACGACGATCCGAGCTCGAGCGCGACGAGGCCGACCACGAGGAGCGCGGTGCCGAGCAGGAGCTCGCCGCCGATCCGGCCGAGGAGGCGCGCGGCGACGAGGCCGATCCATTCTCCGACGCCTCCCACCAGGCCGCGGTTCCCGCCGGTGACCAGGTAGAGGAAGCCCATCGCCGCCGCGGCCCCGGTCGCGCCCAAGGCGGTGCGGATCCAGAGCTCGCCCGCGGCGTGGAGCCGGACCCGGTTCCATCCCCACGCGATCAGGGCGAGGGGCAAGAGCCACGCTCCGAGGAACCCCAGCGCGCGCGCGAGGCCCGCCGCCGCGAAGGCCCCGACGATGCCGCCCTGGTTATGGACCGACCCGGACGCGAGGAGGTCGGAGGCCGTGTCGCGCGCGTCGCGCGTGGCGAGGGCGAGGCAGAGGTAGAGCGCGACCGAGAGGAGGCAGAGCCCCAGGATCTGGAACTTGCGCCGGACGGGAACCCGTCCCAGGAACCACATCGAGCGCGGCCCGGCCTATGTTCCCTGTTGCCAGGAGGCGAGGTAGGCGACCTGCTCCGGCGTGAGGGTGTCGATGCGCACGCCGAGCGCCTCCAGCTTGAGCCGCGCGATCTGCTCGTCGAGGGCGGCCGGGATCGGATAGACGTTCGGCTTGAGATCCTTGGCGTGGGCGAGGAGGTACTCGGCCCCGAGCGCCTGGTTGGCGAAGCTCATGTCCATGACCGACGCCGGGTGCCCCTCGGCGGCCGCGAGGTTGATGAGCCGCCCCTCGCCCAGGACGAAGACGCGCTTGCCCGGGGCGAGCGTGAACTCCTGCACGAACGGGCGGACCGTGCGGACCGCCGTCGCCCGCTTGGCGAGCGATTCGAGGTCCAGCTCCACGTTGAAGTGTCCGGAATTCGCGACGATCGCGCCGTCCTTCATGGCGGCGAAGTGCTCCATCCGGATCACGTTCAGGTTGCCGGTCACGGTGACGAAGACGTCGCCGACCCGCGCCGCCTCGTCGGCCGGCATGACCTCGAAGCCGTCCATCACCGCCTCGAGCGCCGGCAGGGGATCGATCTCGGTCACGACCACGTGGGCCCCCATGCCGCGGGCGCGTGTCGCGACGCCGCGGCCGCACCATCCGTACCCCAGGACCACGAACCGGCAACCCGCCAGGAGGCGGTTCGTCGCGCGGAGGATCCCGTCGATCGTGCTCTGGCCCGTGCCGTACCGGTTGTCGAAGAAGTGCTTCGTCTTGGCGTCGTTCACGGCGAGGATCGGATACCGGAGCGCGCCCTCGCGCGCCATGCTGCGGAGCCGGATCACGCCGGTCGTCGTTTCCTCGGTGCCGCCGATCACGCCCTTCGCCTGCTCCGCGCGCTGCGTGTGGAGCACCGTCACGAGGTCGGCCCCGTCGTCCATGGTGACCTCGGGCTTCGCGTCGAGCGCGGCCGCGATGTGCTTGTAGTACGTCTCCGCGTCCTCCCCCTTGATGGCGAACGTCGGGATGCCGCAGCGATGCGCGAGCGCGGCCGCCACGTCGTCCTGCGTCGAGAGGGGGTTCGAGGCGCAGAGCGCCACCTCGGCGCCTCCCGCCTGAAGGGTCAGCATCAGATTGGCGGTCTCGGTCGTCACGTGGAGGCACGCCGCGAACCGCCGCCCGCGAAGCGGCTTCTCCGCGGCGAACCGGGCCTTCACCTGGCGGAGGACCGGCATCTCGCGCTCGGCCCACTCGATCCGGTTCATGCCCTCCGTGGCGAGCTTGGGATCGCGCACGTGTCCCTGCGCGCTCATGGCGACGGCGGTCTCAGGCGTCACGCTTCAAGTCCTCCACGCGGTCGAGCAGCTCCCAGCGGAAGCCCTCGTTCTCGCGTCCGAAATGTCCGTAGGCGGCGGTGCGCTTGTAGATCGGCTTCCGCAGATCGAGCGCGTGGATGATCGCGTGGGGGCGAAGGTCGAAGTGCTTCCGCACGAGCTCGGAGATCCGGCCGTCGGAGACCTGGCCGGTGCCGTGGGTCTCCACCATGACCGAGACCGGCTCCTCGACGCCGATGGCGTACGCGAGCTGGACGGTGCACCGCTCCGCGAGGCCCGCCCCGACGATGTTCTTGGCCACGTGGCGCGCGGCATAAGACGCGGAGCGGTCGACCTTCGTCGGGTCCTTTCCGCTGAACGCGCCGCCCCCGTGGCCGCCGAATCCGCCGTACGTGTCGACGATGATCTTGCGGCCCGTCAGGCCGGTGTCGGCGCGCGGGCCGCCCAGGACGAACCGCCCGGTCGGATTGATGTGGTAGCGCGGCTCGCCGTCCACGAGGAGCTTCGGAAGGACGGGCCGGATGATCTCGACGATCAACCGTTCCCTAAACCGCGCGAGCTCGGCGTCCCCCATCTCGGCGTGCTGCGTCGAGAGGACGACCGTGTCGATGCGCTTCGGGATCCCGTCCTCGTATTGCACGGTGACCTGCGACTTGCCGTCGGGCCTCAGTTCCGGGAAGGCGCCCGAGCGCCGCGCGGCGGCGAGCGCCTGCGTCAGCTTGTGCGCGAGGAGGATCGGGAGCGGCATCAGCTCGGGCGTTTCGCGCACGGCGTAACCGAACATCAGCCCCTGGTCCCCCGCCCCGCGCCGGTCGACGCCGAGCGCGATGTCGCGCGACTGCTCGTCGATCGCGGTCAAGACCGAGCACGTCTCGGAGTCGAAGCCGTACGCCGGATCGTCGTAGCCGATCGAGCGGATCGTCTCCCGCACGATGCGCGGGATGTCGACGTAGCACTTGGTCGTGATCTCGCCCGCCACGAGCGCGAGGCCCGTCGTCACGAGGGTCTCGCACGCGACGCGGCCGAACGGATCCTGCGCGAGAATCGCGTCTAGGACCGCGTCCGAGATCTGGTCGGCCACCTTGTCGGGGTGTCCTTCCGTGACCGACTCGGAGCTGAAGAGCATGGAGTGGTGCGTCGGATCCGACCGACGCTCCGCGGGCTTCACCTGTGTCGCCTGACCGCTCATGAAACTTCCACCTCCGACGAGTCCCCGACGTTGAGCCGCTGATAGGCGCCGCGAACGAGGGCGTTCTCCCCGACCACCGACAGGTCGAGCAGGATGTCCTCCACGGTCGCTCCTTCGTTCACGATGGAGTTCTGCACGACCGAGCGCCGGACCCGCGCCCGGGCGCCGATCGAGGCGTGCGGGCCGATCACCGCGTGCAGCACGTCGGCGCTCGGATCGAGCGCGACGGGCGGGACGATCACGACGCCCGGCCGGGACGCGGTCGTGGCCGCGGCGTCCAGAAGCGCCCGGTTCGTCTCGAGGAGCGCCTCCGTCTTGCCGCAATCATACCAGCCTTCCACGGGGAACGGTCGAAGTTCCTCCCCCTGCGCGAGGAGGGCGGCGAGCGCGTCGGTCAGCTGGATCTCGCCCCGCGTCCGCTTCCCGGAGCGCTCCAGCTCCGCGAGGCACGAGAAGAGCCGCCGGGAGCGCTCGATGTAGTAGAGGCCGACCAGCGCCAGATTCGACGCGGGGTGCTCCGGCTTCTCGACCAGCGCCACGATCCGGCCGTCCTTCACGGTCGCGACCCCGAAGCGCCGGGGATCCTCGACCTCCCGCACCCCGACGAACGATCCGCCCGCGAGGAGCCCTGAGAGATTCGCCCGGACGATGGTGTCGCCGAGGATGATCAGGACGGGGGCGTCCCCGACCTGGTCGCGCGCCTGGGCCACGGCGTGCCCGAGACCCTGCGGCTCGTCCTGGACCACGCTCTCGACGCGCACGTCGGTCCGCGCCGCCCCGAACGCGCGGAGCCGCTCCCCCATCTCGCCCGGGCTGACCACCAGGACGACCCGTTCGGGCTTCACGGCCGCGAGCTGATCGAGGATGTGCCCGAGGATCGGCTTGCCGGCGACGGAGAGGAGCGCCTTCGGCGTCGTGAGCGTGTGGGGCCTCAGGCGCGTTCCCGCGCCGGCGACCGGAACGACCGCGACCGGCCTCATGTCCGGAGCGCCTTCTTCAGCGCCTCGACGCCCGGGAGCGCGCTCGGGTCGACCCCATTCCTTAGTGCCGCGTAGTAGCTCACGAAATCCCCCAAGGTCACGCACGTCAGGAGGCGCGCGAGGGGATCGCTCCCCGTCGCGGTGATCGTTTCGACCCGGATCCGCCGCCGCCTGAAGTACGTCGCGAGCCACTCGAAGCGGCGCGCGACGCGGGGGTGGTCCTCCGGGTCGCGGAGGAGCGCCACCGTGAGGCGCCCGAGGGCCGCTTTCGGGTTCGCGAACGAGTCGACCTCGTTGTGGTTCATCTCCGGGAGCGGCGACGCCCAGGCGAGCTGCTTGGCGTTCTCGTTCAGTTGTCCCTTCCAGCGAAGCGCGACCGGCGCCAGCGTGCGCTCCCCCCCGATCACGAGGAGAACCCTTCCGGCTATCCGTATCGCGAGTCTTTTGGCAGAGTTGCGCGATTGTACCACACTTCGCCTCGAGGCCGAAACGACCCCGTCGACGGCCGCCGCGGCCGCCTCGATCCGCCGCTCGCCGGCGTCCACGACGCCCACGTGGTGGGCGATGGCGAGAAGCGTCGAGATCGAATAGCCGAGCGCCGCCCGGGGCGGGTGCCCCGCGGGGAGGAGCGCGACCGGGACGCCGTCGTGCCGCGCCCGGGCCGCGAGCGATCCGCCGGTCGAGAGGACGCAGGCGCGCGCTTCCGACCGGCGCGCCGCCCGGTAGGCGGCCAGCGTCTCCTCGGTTTCCCCGGAGTAAGACGAGAAGACGAGGAAGTCCTCGGGGGTGATCCACGCCGGCGGCTCGTAGTGGCGAACGACGTGCACCGGCACGGACCCCTCCCGGTCGGCGAGCACCCGGAGGAGGTCGCCGGCGATCGCCGAGCCCCCCATGCCGAAGAGGACGAGGCGCCTCGGGCGGACCGGAGCGAGAGACGCGAGGGCCGGCGAGGCGAGGCGGGGCCCGGCGCGGAGCTGCCCCGCCCACCCTTCGATCCGCTCTCCCATGCCCGAGGGATCGAGGACCCGGGCGCGCGTGCGCGGCGGCGGCTTCACGCGGCGAAGTGCTGCGGGAAGCGCCGGCTCATGAATTCGGTCACGACCGTCCGCACCTCGGCGGGGGTCGCGAGCCCGAGGCACCGCTGCGCGAGCGTGACGGCCTCGTCGTACGTCGAGGCCCGGACGATGGTCTTGATCTCGGGGACCAGATACGGGCTGACCGAGAGCTCGGTGACCCCGAGCCCGAGGAGCACCACGGCGTAGAGCGGCTCGCCGGCCATCTCCCCGCAGATCCCGACCCGGATGCCGAAGCGCTGGCCGGCCTCCACGACCATGCGGATCGCGCGGAGCACCGAGGGATGCAGCGGCTCGTAGATTTCGGCGATCGCCTCGTTGCCGCGGTCGACCGCGAGGGTGTACTGGATCAGATCGTTGGTCCCGATGCTCACGAAATCGGCCTCGCGCGCGATCAGGTCGATCGCGAAGATCGTGGCCGGCGTCTCCACCATGACGCCGAGGGCGACGCGGTCGGCCATCGGCACCCCCTCGTGGAGGAGCTGGCGCCGGACGCGGTTCACGATCGACCGGGCGCGCCTGAAGTCCTCGAGCCCGACCACCATCGGGAACATGATCCGGACGGTTCCGTGCGCGGTCGCGCGCAGGATCGCGCGAAGCTGCGTGCGGAAGATCTCCTCGTGGCGGAGCGAGAAACGGAGCCCGCGCATGCCGAGGAACGGATTCCGCTCGACCGGCGTTCCGAGATAGCTCGCGAACTTGTCGCCGCCCACGTCGAGCGTGCGGATCGTGACCGGATGGGGCCGCATCGCCTCGACGATCGAGCGGTACGCCTGGTACTGCGCCTCCTCCGTCGGGAGGGTCTGGCGCGAGAGGTAGAAGAACTCGGTGCGATAGAGGCCGATGCCGTCCGCGCCGTTCTCCTGGATTCCCGGCAGCTCCTCGGGCACCTCGAGATTCGCCCCGAGCTCGATCAGGCGCCCGTCCAGCGTGACGCAGCGCTGGTCCTTGAGCGACGCGAGGTTCGCGTAGAGCTCCTGATAGCGGCGCTGGCGGCGGCGGTGCTCCTCGACCACCTCCGGGACCGGGTCGAACACGGCGACGCCGCGGGTGCCGTCGACCAGGGCGAGCTCGCCCTCACGCGCCGCGCTCAGGGCCCGCTTCAGTCCGACCACCGCGGGAATGCCGCGCGCGCGCGCCATGATCGCCGTGTGCGAGGTCCGGCCGCCCAGGTCGGTCGCGAATCCGAGCACCTTGTCCCTCGGGGCGAGCGCCATCTCGCTCGGCGGGAGATCCGACGCCACGATCAACGACGGGACCTTGAGGTCGCTCAGCGAGCGCGACCGGACGCCGCCGAGATTCGCGAGAACCCGGCGCCGCACGTCGCGGACGTCGATGGCGCGTCCGCGGTAGTACTCGCCGTCGGCCTCCTCGATCCGCGCCGCGACCAGGCCGAGGATCTTCCGGTAGCAGTAGGCGGCCCCGCGGAGGTCCCGCTCGATCGATCGGCGCGCCGTCTCGTTCGCCTCCGGATCCTGGAGGATGGCGATCTGGGCGTCGAGGATGGCGGCGTGCTCTTCGCCGGTCTCGAGCGCGATCTTCTCACGCAGCGCGCGGACCTCCCCGAGGCTCCGCTCGATGGCGGCCCCGAATCGCGCCTGCTCCTCGGCGACCCGGGACTTGGGTATGGGCCCGTCCGCGACCTCGATCTCCTCGGGATCGACCACGTGGATCGGGCCGATTCCGATGCCGGGAGACGCGGCGATTCCGGTCAGGATGGTCATTCTTCTCCGAACTTCTCGTTGACCACGCGCACGAGGCCCGCGAGCGCGGCCTCCTCGTCGGATCCCTCCACGCGGAGGAGGAGCTCCGCCCCCCGTTCGGCGGCGAGCATCATGACGCCGAGGATGCTCTTGCCGTTCACCTCGAGGCCGTCGCGCGCGATGGTGACGTGCGACGCGTACTTCGAGGCCTCCTTCACGAACACCGAACAGGCGCGCGCGTGGAGGCCGAGCCGGTTCTGGATGACGACGTTCGCTTCCACCATGCTTCGGGCTCGACTCCTAGATCGGGATCGCGAGGAGGACGGCCGCGCCGAGCGCCAGGAGCGCCGTCTCGACGGAGCGGCCGGGCCGGGCCCGGCACCCTGCCGCCGCGATCACGCCGCCCACGACGAGCGGTGCCAGCGCGAGGAGTCGCCCGCGCGGGGCCGCTCCCCGGACGATCGCCGCGACGTCGAGATCGACGGCCGCGAAGGCGAGGAACGCGCCGAACGCGAACGCGCCCGCCCGCTCCAGGAAGCCAGTCCACTCCCGGAGCGGGAGCGAGCGAAGGAGAGCGTCCGGCCGGTCGGCGTCCGCGTAGCCGCGCGCGACGCCGCGCAGCCGGAAGGGCAGCGCGACGGCATTGTACGCCAAAAGGAGGACGAACGGGCAGAGGAGGACGCGCAGGTCGGGATCGCCCGCCGCGGGAGGCGGGAGGACCGCGATGGCGATCACGCCGAGGAGCCCCGCGAGCGGCCGAAGGGTGGCCCAGAAGAGCGGATCGCCCAGAGCGGCCAGGGGGCTCGCCAGGGCGCGCTTCGTCGCGTCGATCGCCTCGTCCTCGATCGGCTCCCCGGCGGCGCGCCGCTCCTCGAGCCTCGCCGCGGCCCCGAGGACGTAGCCCGCCAGCACCGGATGGGTGGCGAAGTAGGACAGGTGGCGACGGAGGGCCGCGCCGCACGCCTCGGGCGCGGGATAGAGGCGGCGAAGCGCCGGGAGGAGCGCGAACCCGAATCCGAGGCCCTGCATCCGCTCGGGCGTCATCGCCGCCTGGAGGTGGAGCGACCGCGACGCGACGCGCGCGAGATCGCCGTTACGAATCGGCGCGTCGCTCACGGAGCCCCTCCCGCGATCCCGCGAAGGAAGGCCACCGTCACGAGCGCCCCGATCGCCGTCCACGCGAGGCCCCGACGCCTTCCGCGAACGTGGGCGTGGAAGGCGGACACGAGCGCCGCCCCGAGCAGCACCGCGAAGACGAAGCCGATCCGGCGCGCGGTGATCGCGGCGGCGACGCCAGGGAGGATACCGAGCGCCACGCCGGCCAGGAGGACGATGGCGCCCCACGTCCAGAACGCTCCCGTGAGGAAGGACCGGGCGAGGCCGCCCCAGTAGAAGCGCTCGAACGACGCCAGGGACCCGGCCGACGCGAGCGCTTCCGCGCGGCGGATCGTTCCGCCGGGCGATCGCGCGTTCAGGCGCGCGAACCAGCCGCCGAGGACCGCCGAGACGAGCCCCGCGGCCACCCCCAGGACGACCCAGAGTAGCCCGCCGGCCGAGGCCGGCAGGACGTCGTGGAGCCGCGTCACGGCGAGGATGGCGACCGACGTGCCGACGATCCCCGCGGTCGCGGTGTCGTGGCCCCGCTGCGCCGCCGGGAGCGCCGTGTCGGTGAGAAGGAGCTGCAGGATCGCGCCGACCGCGATCGGGACGCGGAGCACCCAGAGCTCCCACTCCGGGCCCGGGTCGATCAGCGCGCCGGCGAGGCACGCCCCCACGAGCGGCTGGCTCAGCATGAGATTCCACCCGGCGCTCTTGTCGAGCGTGAGGATGCCGCCGAGGACGGCGACGCGGATCAGATCCGGGAGCACGGCGCCACGCTTCGCCCGGCCGCCCCGCGCGCGGGATGGCTCACGCGCGCGGCTCGGGCAGGAGCTCGACCAAGGAATGCGACGGGTTCGACGGCAGGTCCTGGGCCTCCACGCGCACGCCGAGCGACTCGAGACGTCTCAGGCGATCGGCGTCCAAGGCATCGAGGAACACGTACGGGAGGATCGCCTCTCGCCCGGGCGCGTGGTGGAGGCCGCCCAGATTGACCGCCGAGAGGGGAAAGCCGCCCTCGCGCAGGCGGAGCGGCTCCTCCGTGCCTGGGAAGAGAAGGATCGTCCGCTCCCGTTCGATGCGATCCCGGATCTCGGGCCCGAGCGCCTCGGCCACGGAACAGACTTCCCCGCGGGCGTCCTCGGGCACGGCGAAGAGATAGAGGGCCGCCCGTGGTGGGTCCCCCCGGAGGGCGTCCGAGACGATGACGAAGAGCGTCGGGTGGAGCGCGCGGCCCCACCCGTACGCCACCTGTCCGTGGATCAGCCGATCGTCGATCCGGGCCAGGAGGAGCGGCACGTTAGAGGACGACGATCCCCGCCTTCCCCTTGGCCTCCATGCGGGGAAGGAGCTCGTCCAGGGGGAGCGTGTCGCGATAGTGGAAGAACTCGAGCAGCATGGGAAGGTTGATGCCGGTGATCCGCCGGAGCGGCCGGTGGTCCACCGCCGCGCGCCGGGTGGCGATGCCGCAACTCCCGGCCGCCAGGTCGCTGAAGAGGACGATCGGCACGCCGTCGGGGACGCCGCGGATCCCCTTCTCGATCGCTTCGGTCAGGCCGTCGGCCGAGAGGCCGGAGTTGCTCACGGTGACGACGTCCTCCTGCACGCCGAGAATCGACTCCACCGTCCGCACCAGCTCCCGGCCGAGGACGCCGTGCGTCACCAGGAGGGCGACCGGACGCGCCGACACGTTCGTCCCCCCGCCCTACTCGGTGTCGTCCCGCACCAGCGGGCTCGAGAGGAGCTTCAGGCGCATGTTTTCCATCAGGCGGTCGTTCAGCGCCCGCGCCGGATGGTAGCCGTAGACCTTCACGAGGTGGTTCAGCGCGACGACCTCGGCGATGACCGTGATGTTCTTCCCGGGAAAGATCGGGATCGTGACCAGCGGGATCTCGACCTCCAGGTGGCGCACGGTCTGCTCGTCGAGGCCCACCCGCTCGTAGTCGCGCGTCTGGCTCCACTCCGTCAGGTGCACCTCCACCTCGACCCGCTTCTGGCCGCGGATCGACCGGATGCCGAAGATCGACTGGACGTCGATGATGCCCAGCCCGCGGATCTCCATCGTGTGCTTCAGCACCTCGTTGCAGGCGCCGATGAGGATGTCGCCGTGGCGGCGGGTGATCCGCACCACGTCGTCGGCCACGAGCCGGTGGCCGCGCTCGATCAGGTCGAGGGCCGTCTCGCTCTTCCCGATCCCGCTCCGCCCCGTGAAGAGAAGCCCCACGCCGTAGACGTCGACCAGCGACCCGTGGCTCGTGACCGACGGCGCGAAGACGTAATCGAGGTAGGCGGTCAGCTGGTGGATGAACGGCGTCGTGTCCTGCGGCGTGCTGAAGACGGGGGCGTGCCGCTGGTTCGCGCGCTCGAGGAATCCCGCCGGCAGCTCCAGCCCCTTCGCGACGATGATGCAGGGCACATCGAACTGGAAGAACCGGTCGAGCGCCGCCTTCTCCTCCGCTTCGCCCAGGGTCTGGAGGTACGCGAGCTCGGTGCGGCCCATGATCTGGATCCGCTCGGCGAGGAAGTTCTCCTGGAAGCCCATCAGCGCCATCCCGGGACGGTTGATGTCGCTGACCGTGATCGGGACCGACGAGTCGAGGCTCTCGGAGAGGAGCGTCAGGGCGAGCAGGTCCTTCTGCTGCTCGTAGAGCTGGGCGACGCTCAGCGTTTGCGTGCTATTCGAGCTCAAGCAGCCCGACCTCCCGGTCTCCGATCCGGTACGCGACGCGGAGACCCGAGTTCGACCCTCGCTCCGTGAAGACGAGCACCGGCTTGTTTCCCCGGAGGAGGGTCCGCGCCGCCTGCTCGACGCTCAACATCGGCGTGCGCGTCTTGCTCCGCACGACGGAGATCCTCCGCGACGCCGTGCTCGGCAGGCGCGGCAACTCCTCGGCGGCCGGCTCGACTCGAAGCGACGGACCGCGCTTCTTCCGGTCCTTGAGCCGGTCCTTCCGGCGCGCGAGCGCCTTCTCCTGCTTGGCCAGGACCTGATCGACGGCGACCATGGCGTCGGCGTCGGCCGACTTGGTCAGGAGGTCGACGGCGTTCCCGTGCAGGCGGAGCTCCGCCCGGTGGCGGTAGCCTTCCTTCGTGACGGTCAGCTCGGCCCGGATCAGGTCGGGGTAGAACCGGAGCAGCTTCTGGATGCGGGCCTCGGCCAGGTCGCGGAACGAGGCGCCCGGCTTCCAGTGCCGGCCCTTGATCGTGATGTCCATGTCGCGGTCTCTCCTGGGGTCGGGGACGTCGCGGCTCACGCGTAGCGCCGGCGCGATCGCGCGGGCAGGATCCGCAGCGCCTCGCGGTACTTCGCGACGGTTCGCCGCGCGATCTTCAGGCCCTGCTCCTGCAGGAGCTCCGCGATGCGCTGGTCGCTCAACGGATCGAGTTTGTCCTCGGAGTTGATCAACTGGAGAATCTTCTCCTTGGCGGCCTTGGCGGAGACGTCGTCCCCCTCCTCCGTGGCGAGCCCGCTCGAGAAGAAGTACTTGAGCTCGAAGACGCCGCGCGGGGTCTGGACGTACTTGCTCGTCGTGACCCGGCTGACGGTCGACTCGTGCATGCCGATCTGGTTCGCGATCTGCTGCAGCGTGAGCGGTCGGAGCCCCTCCACGCCCTTCTCGAAGAATTCGCGCTGCTCCTCGACGATGCGGCGCATCACCTTGATCATGGTCTTCCGGCGCTGCTCGATCGTGTCGATGAGCCACTTGGCCGACTTGAACTTCTCGGAGATGAACTTCCGCGACTCGTCGTTCGCGCTCTTGTTGCGGAGGATGTGCTGATACGCGTTCGAGATCCGGAGCCGCGGAACGTTCCGGTCGTTGAGCGAGACCACGTACTCCTCGCCCACGCGCTCGACCACGAGGTCGGGCACCACGTACTTGGTCTCCTCCGCCGCCACCTCCTGGCCCGGATGGGGATCGAGGGTTCCGATCAGGTCGCCGGCCGCCTGGACGTCCTCGACGGTGCACTTGAGCGCCCGCGCGATCTCGCCGAAGCGCTTGTTGAGGAGGTTGTCGAACTGCTCCTGGACGATCCGCGCCGCGAGGGTTCCCTGGAGGCTTCGCTGCACGAGCTGGATCCAGAGACATTCTTGAAGATTCCGCGCGCCGACGCCGGCCGGCTCGAAGGTCTGGATCACCGCGAGGACCTCTTCCACCTTCTCCGGCGGCGCGCCCACCGCCTCGGCGACCTCCTCGATCGAGCTCTGGAGGTACCCGTTCTGGTCGAGGGAGCCGATCAGGTATTCGCCGACCGCCTGGTCCGCCTCGCTCAGCTCGGTGAGCCGCAGTTGCTCGCCCAGGTGATCGCTCAGGCTCTTCACGGTGACGGGGACCTTCTCGTAGAACTCCTCGCCCGGATCCGACGTGCGCGGCGCGACGGGACCGTCCCATCCGGAGTCGGGCCAGTAGTCCTCCCATTCGATCTTCTGCTGATCCTCGCCCGCCGGGGCGTCGGTCGCCTCGGGGGCCTCGGCCTCGCTCTCCTTGAGGCCCGAGTCCTCCTTGGCGTCGTCGAGCTCCTTCACCTCCTCGACCTCGTCCACCTCCTCGAGCAGGGGATTCGAGACCAGCTCGGCCTTCAGGGCCTGCTGCAGCTCGAGCGTCGGCATCTGGAGGAGCTTGAGCGCCTGCTGCAGGCGCTGGGTGATGATCAGCGACTGGCGCAGTTGCTGGTGCAGGCCGGCTTTCATTTCCATGCGACGTGGTTCCTCAATCGAGCCGGAATCGCTCGCCCAGGTAGATCTGCCGCGCGACGGGATCCTGGGCGAGCTCCTGACCCGTGCCCTGGAGGAGGATCTTCCCCTCGAACATGACGTAGGCGTGGTCGGTCGTGCTCAACGTCTCCCGCACGTTGTGGTCGGTGATCAGGATGCCGAGCCCCTTCGCCTTGAGTCTTCCCACGATGTCCTGGATCTCCGCCACCGCGATCGGGTCGATCCCGACGAACGGCTCGTCCAGGAGCATGAACTTCGGCTGGGTCACGAGCGCCCGCGTGATCTCCACGCGGCGCCGCTCCCCCCCTGACAGGTTGTACCCCTTTCGATCCGCGAGGTGCGCGATGTTCAGCTCCTCGAGGAGCTGCGCGAGGCGCTCCTCGCGCTCCTTCGCCGTGAGCGGCAGCGTCTCCAGGATCGCGAGGATGTTCTCCCGCACCGTCAACCTCCGGAAGATCGACGGCTCCTGCGCCAGGTACCCGATCCCGAGCCGGGCCCTCCGGTGCATCGGCATCTTCGTGATGTCGAGGCCGTCGACCAGGATCTGCCCGCCGTCGGCCCGGAGCAGCCCGACGATCAGGTAGAACGTGGTCGTCTTCCCGGCGCCGTTCGGGCCGAGGAGTCCCACGACCTGGCCCCGCTGCACCTCGATCGAGACCTTGTCGACCACCTTCCAGTGGCCGTAGTAGCGCTCCACGTCGCGCGCGACGAGTCCCGTCACGGAGCGCGCCCGTCGTCCCCGACGTCGGTGTCCCGGACCTCCGCCTTGACTTCGCGGGTCAGGTGGAAGTGAGCGAGGCTGGGATCGCTCTCGAATCCGTAGCCGGTGACCACGTCGTGCTGCCGCGTCACCTTCACGAATCCGTCCGAGACGATCTTCCCCGCCGCGTTCTGCCAGCGGAGCGAATCGGTCTCCATCTTGATCCCCGTTTCCGTGGTGACCCGCACATGACCCCGCGCGTAGAGATCGTTCGTCTGTTGATAGACCCGGCCCTCGTCGGCGACCAGCGTGGAGAACCGCTCTCCCTTCTCGTTGAAGAATTCGATGCGGACGGTTCGCGCGTCCACCAGGCTCCGGTCGTTGTACATCGCCGCGTACGAGGCCCAGAGAGTCCAGTTCTTCCTCCCCTCCGAGCTTTCCGTGAGCGAGAAGTCGCGCGCCTCCTGATCGGGGAGCCGGACCTCCGCCCCGGTCGGGGAAGAAGCCGGTCGATTCCTGCAGCCGGGCGCCGTCGCCGCGAGCGCCGCCAGGAAGAGCGGCGCCATCCAGGCACGGGATTTGCGCATGAGCCCTGCAGGGGGTCGCCGCGCCGCCTTCGAACGGGACTCTAGCATGCCCACGGAGCCCGGTCAAACCGGTTCACCATCATCATGTTAACGCGCGCGCACCCCGAGGCAGTCGTGGAGATGGAGGACCCCGGCCGGCGCCCCGCGGTCGTCCACGATGACGAGCGACGTGATCGCCCCCCCCTCGTTCTCCTCCATGGCCCGCACGGCCTGGGCGATCCACGCGTCGGCGGCGATCGTCTTCGGCCGCCGGGACATGACCGCCGAGACCGGCGCCGTCAGGTCCACCCCTCCTCGGAGCAGGATCCGCTTCAGGTCGCCGTCGGTGAGGATCCCGGCGAGCCGGCCGTCCGGCGCGGTGACGGTCGTCATGCCGAGTCGCTTGTTCAGGATCTCGAGGAGCGCCTCGTGCAACGTCGCGCCCTCCGCGACGCGCGGCAGCTCCTCCTCCCGATGCATCAGGTCGGAAACCCGAAGGGACGCCGCCCGGCCGAGCACGCCCCCGGGATGGAGGAAGACGAAATCGTCGCGCGAGAACCCCTTCAGCCGAAGCAGCACGATCGCGATCGCGTCCCCGAGCGCGAGCATCGCCGTGGTCGTGGAGGTCGGCACGAGATCGTCCGGGCAGGCCTCCCGCGGCAGTCCCACGTCGAGCACGTGGTCGGCCGCCCGGGCGAGCGACGCGTCGGGGTGGCACGTCATGGCGATGATCGTCACGCCCCGCCGGCGGAACGCCGGGACCAGATCGAGCAGCTCCTGCGACTCGCCGCTCTTCGAGAGCAGGATCGCCGCGTCCTCGGGCGCGACGATCCCGAGATCGCCGTGAACCGCGTCGACCGGATGGACGAACGTCGCCGGCGTCCCGGTGCTGGTCAGCGTGGCCGCGATCTTCTTCGCCACGAGGCCGGACTTCCCTACGCCGAGCGTCAGCACCTGGCCCTTGACCTGAGCCAGCGCTTGAATCGTGGCCTCGAACTCTTTTCCGATGCGGCGTTTGAGCTGGGAGATGGCCTCCCCTTCGAGGTCCAGGACCTCCCGGGCCCAGTCCGCCGTGGGTGGTCTCGCGGAGTCGATCCTCTGCGGAGGAACCGCCCCGCCCGCCGTGCGCGTCACGCTCGTTGGCCCTCCAGAACGATCGTATCGGCAACCGATTGCCGCACCTTGATCAGGGATCGGAGGAGCCCAGGAAGCTCGGCCAGCGGCCACTGCGACTCCCGATCGGAGCGGGCGGCTGCCGGATTCGGGTGGGTCTCCAGGAAGATGCCGTCCGCTCCCGCCGCCACGGCCGCCCGAGCGAGGACCGGGATCATCTCGCGGTTTCCGCCGGTCACGACCCCTCCCGGCCGCTGCACCGAGTGCGTCGCGTCGAAGAACACCGGACATCCGAAGCCGCGCATGATCGGGATCGAGCGAAGATCGACCACCAGGTCGCCGTAGCCGAAGGTGGTCCCCCGCTCGGTCAGGATGACGCCGGGAGCGCCGGCCGCGCGCGCCTTCTCGGCCACGTGGCGCATCGAGTCGGGAGCCAGGAACTGGCCCTTCTTCACGTGGAGCGGCTTCCCGGTCGCCGCGGCCGCTTCGATCAGGGGGGTCTGGCGGCAGAGAAAGGCCGGGATCTGGAGCAGGTCGAGCGCCGCGGCCGCCTCCGCCACCTCGGAGGACTCGTGCACGTCGCTCGTCACCGGCACGCCGACCGCGTCGCGGATCCGCGCCAGCTCCTCGAGGCCGGCCGCGGGCCCCGGACCGCGATAGGAATCGCGCGCCGTCCGGTTGGCCTTCGCGTACGAGGCCTTGAAGACGAACGGCATGTCGAGCGCCGCCGCGATCCGCTTGACCTCGGCGGCGACTTCGGCCGCCATCCCCGGATCCTCGAGGACGCACGGACCCGCGATCAGGGAGAGCCGGTCGGGCGCGATGCGCACGCCCGCGACGGCGATCGGAGCGAACGTGGCCCGGCTCATGGGGCGGCGCTCATGGGCGGCGCGCGCTCGAGGCGCTCTCCGGCGCCGGCGCGCTCTGCTCCCGGCGGCGCCGCTCCTCGTTGGCCGCGCGGATGAAGCCCCGGAAGAGCGGATGCGGGTCGGCGGGCCGGGAGCGGAGCTCGGGATGGAACTGGACGCCGACGAACCAGGGATGGTCGGGGAGCTCGACGATCTCCACGAGATCCTGGTCCTCGTAGACGCCGGTGACCCGCATCCCGCGCCCGATCAGCTCGTCCCGGTACTTGTTATTGAACTCGTAGCGATGCCGGTGGCGCTCCGCCACCTGGCCCGCGCCGTACTCCTTCTCCGCGCGGCTCCCCGGTGCGATCGCGCACTCGTAGGCGCCGAGGCGCATCGTGCCCCCCTTCATGGAGACCGCCTGCTGCTCGGGGAGGAGGTCGATCACCGGATAGGGCGTCTCCGGATCGAATTCGGAGGAATCGGCTCCCTTCATGCCGGCCACGTCGCGCGCGAATTCGATGACCGCGCACTGCATGCCGAGGCAGACGCCGAAGAACGGGACCCGCTTCTCCCGCGCGTACCGCGCCGCCTGCACCATCCCCTCGGTTCCCCGGTCGCCGAAGCCGCCGGGGATCAGGACGCCGTGCGTCTGGCCCAGGAGCGCCTCCGGCCCGTCCATCTCCACCCGCTCGGAGTCGACCCACTCGACGCGGACCGACACGCCGTTCGCGATGCCGCCGTGGACGATCGCCTCGTGGATGCTCTTGTACGCGTCGCGCAGATGGGTGTACTTGCCGACCACGGAGATCGTGACGACGTCGCGCGCCTTCTGCATCCGGTCGGCCACGGCCTGCCACGTGCGGAGGTCGGGCGGCCCGGCGTCGAGGCGCAGGTTCGCGACGATCAGGTCGTCGAGGCCGCCCTTGTGGAACATGAGCGGCACCTCGTAGATCGACGCCACGTCGATCGCCTCGATCACCGATTGCGTCGAGACGTTGCAGAAGAGGCCGATCTTCTCCTTCACCTCCTGGGGCAGCGGCACCTCGGTGCGGCAGAGGAGGATGTCGGGCTGGATCCCGATCGCGCGGAGCTCTTTCACGGAGTGCTGCGTCGGCTTGGTCTTGATCTCCCGCGCGGCGCCCAGGTGCGGCACCAGGGTCACGTGGATGAAGAGCGTGTTCAGGGAGGAGAGCTCGAGCCGAAGCTGGCGGATCGCCTCCAGGAACGGCAGGCTCTCGATGTCGCCGACCGTTCCACCGATCTCGACGATCGCCACGTCGACCGGCTTCTTCCGCGTCAGCGAGAGCATCCGCGCCTTGATTTCGTCGGTCACGTGCGGGATCACCTGGACGGTGCGGCCCAGGTAGTCGCCCCGGCGCTCCTTCTGGATGATCGCGTCGTAGATCTGCCCGGCGGTGACGTTGTTCTCGCGCCCCATCGAGACGCCGAGGAAACGCTCGTAGTGCCCGACGTCGAGATCGGTCTCGGCTCCGTCGTCCGTGACGTAGACCTCGCCGTGCTGGTACGGGCTCATGGTGCCCGGATCCACGTTCAGGTAGGGGTCGAACTTCTGCAGCGTCACCGCCAGGCCGCGGCTCTTCAAGAGCGACCCGATCGCGGACGCGGCGATCCCCTTCCCGAGCGAGGAAACGACGCCTCCCGTGACGAACACGAACTTGGTCATCGCGTATCCCTCCGTTCCCCCCAACGTCTTCGCGCCCGCTCGAGATCCTCGGGCGTATCGATGCCGATGGACCCGTAGTCGCCGACGGCGACGTGTATGGAAATCCCGTTCCAGAGCGCGCGGAGCTGCTCCAGCCGCTCGGCCCGCTCGAGCGGGCAGGGCGGCAGGGCGGCGAGGGCGAGGAGCGTGTCGCGGCGATACGCGTAGACGCCGACGTGGAGGAGCGGCGGACACTCCGGGTCCGATCCGTGGGGCAACGGCGAGCGCGAGAAGTAGAGCGCGCGTCCGGCCCGATCGGTCACCACTTTGACGCGGTTCGGATCGGCGGGATCCTCCCCCGCGCCGAACGGCGCCGCGATCGTCGCCATCCGGACCTCCGGCCGCTCGAAGAGCCGCACCAGGTGGTCGAGGCCCGCGGGGCTCACGAACGGCTCGTCCCCTTGGACGTTCAGATAGACCGCCTCGGGATCCGCCGCCGCGTCGCCTTCGAGGAGCCGCGCCGCCTCGGCCGCGCGGTCGAGCCCCGACGGATGGTCGCCCCGGGTGAGGATCGCCTCGCCACCGGCCGCGCGGACCACGGCGGCGATCCGCTCGCTGTCCGTCGCGACCCACACGTCGCGGATCGCGCTCGCCGAGCGGACCCGTTCGAGCACGCGCACGACGAGCGGCGCGCCGCCGAGATCCTGTAAGGCCTTTTCCGGGAGACGGGTCGACTGGAGCCGCGCCGGGACGATCGCGACGGCCCCGAGGGACGGACGCGAGGGGGTATCGCGCGCCGCGGCGGGGGACGTGAAACGGTGCACGACCCATGCTAGCAACGGCAGAGGGGCGCGTCAACCCGAGGAATCGCGCCCGGCTACCCTCGCTACGGGGATGTGGCCCGCACGGCCGGCCGGCGCCGATCATCGATGTGAAAGCCGACCGGGACCTCCAACCAGGCAGCGACCGTGTCCCCATTCATCTGGCCGGGCACGAACGTCCATTGCAGCACGGCCCTTTCCGCGGCGGCGGCGAGAACCGGGGGGCCGGCGATGCGCTCGATCCGACAAGGGGCGCCATCCCGTCCCACGAGCACGCGGAGGTCCACGCGGCCCTGGATGCGGTCTTCTTGTGCTTCCTGCGGATAGGTCGGCTGCACCGTGGTCTTCGCCACCGGAGGCTGATAAGCGCCCTGAGCCGACGACGCCTCGGGTACCACGGGATCGTCGCAGGGACCGGCCTCGTTCGCTTTCCGCGAGGACACCTCCCGAAGAACCTCATCGAGCAAGAGACGAATGCGCGTCGCGACGCTGTCGACCGGGGTCGACTCCGCGCCTGCTCCGTCCGCTGCCACGAGCGCCAAGCGCGCCTCCTGACGATCCAGGAGCAGATCCACGGCGCAAGTGTCGGGGCCGAAGCGAACGGCGATCTCCGGGTGGGCCAGCGCCGCCACCGCGGCGTGTGATCGGACCCAGACGCACCGCGACAACACCGCCGAGAAGGACGCGACCCAGGCACGGTCGGGGCCGGCGAGAATCGTCGGCGCCTCGAAGGAAGCGATCGTATCGTGCGTGGCCGTTTCGGCGGCAGGGACTCCGTCGAGGCGGTCGCCGACGATGCGGTGGATGGAAATCGGAGAGACTTGGTCCAGGCGCTCGAAGAGGTGAGGATCGTCGATGCGGAGGACGGTCGCGGCGGGGGTGACGGCCGCGGCGCGCCCGATCCGGGCCAGGGCCGGTCCCGCGGCGAGAACCAGGGCCGCGAAGGCGATCGCTCGGTGCACGCGCGTCACGCCCGACGCGGGACCACGCGATAGCGGTCCACCCAGGCTCCCCACGGGACGAACGCCCACGTCACGAGCGAAACGGCGATCAGCTCCCGGGGCCCGCGGGGCGCGATCCCGCTCATCGCCGCGAGAAAGACGATGGCGGCGAACGCGATCATGGCGAGGAGGCCGAACCGCCCCGCCCAGCGGATCGGGCGCGTCTGGTCGAGATAGAGCGCGACGCCGACGAAGAAGAGCGCCGCCTCGAGCGCGATCATCGCGGCGGGCACGTCGCCGAGCCCGATCCCCACCCGGGTGTCGAGCCCCGGGGCGAGCGGAAGATCCGACCGGTGGGAGAGGAGCTCGAGGAGCCAGTGGCTCGCCACCAGCGCGAAGACCACCAGGGATCCGATGCGATACCCCGTGCGCCAGCGATAGATCGCCGCCGCGAGAGCCCCCCAGACCAGGACCATGAGGAGGCTGTGGGAGACCGGCCACCAGACGAAGGCGATCGGGAGCATGGCGGTTCCCCCGGCGCCGATCCGCACGCGCTCGACACCGGCCAGGACCAGCACCGTGCAGAGCAGGTCCGGAAGGAGCGCCGCGAGGATCAGGGCTCCGAGAGAAGCCTTCGGCGCCGCGCGCTTGGCGGCGAACGCGAGCGCGATTTGGCCGAGGAGCATCGTCGACCCTCCGGGGGGTATCGTCCGCGATCGGGGTTTCGTCCCTGGAGTCGACTGGGTTCGGCGCGATGCCTTCCTGGCGCCGCGCTCGGTCGGTGGATTGGGGTCCGACGCGCGCGAGCTTACCGGGAATCGAAGAGGAATTCCAGCGCCCCGGCCAGGCGCGACGGGCAGCCCCGACCGCTGGAGGTACGGCACGGGCCCCGGCGGGAACGCGAAGGGCGCCTCCGCAGGCTTCGCGAAGCGAAGCCGAGGACAGCGCCCGGAGCGTTGCCCGCCGGGGCCCTTCCTTCATGCGGCGCCTGGCCGGCGTTCCCGAATTACCGCGTCGCCGGGGCCGCCTCCAGATCGGCGATCCCCTTCTTCACTTCCTCCGCCGAGTTGGCGAGCGCCTTCTTCTCGTCGGGGGTCAGGTCGACCTCGATGATCTTCTCGACGCCGCGCGACCCGAGGACGACCGGGACGCCGAGGTAGATGTCCTTGAACCCGTACTCGCCGTTCAGGTGGGCGCAGACGGGCAGGACCCGCTTCTTGTCCTTCAGGATCCCCTCCGCCATCTGCACGGCCGACGAGGCCGGCGCGTAGAAGGCGCTCCCGGTCTGGAGCAGCTTCACGATCTCGGCGCCGCCGTCCCGCGTGCGCTGGACGATTTCGGCGAGACGCTCCGGCTTGATGAATCGGGTGATCGGGATGCCGGAGACGGTCGCGCAGGAGAGGAGCGGCACCATGGTGTCGCCGTGCCCCCCCAGAACCATCGCCTGGATCTCCTCGACCGAGACCGCGGCCTCCAGTGCCAGGAAGGCGCGGAACCGGGCGGAGTCGAGCACCCCCGCCATCCCCATGACCCGCTCGCGCGGGAACCCGGTGATGCGGAAGGTGAGGTAGGTCATCACGTCGAGCGGGTTCGTGACCATGATCACGAACGCCTTCGGCGCGTGATCCCGGATCGCCTCCGCGACGCCGCGGATGATCTCCGCGTTCGCCTTCAGGAGATCGAGGCGCGACATCCCCGGCTTCCGGGCGAGCCCCGCGGTGACGATGATGAGGTCGCTGTCCTTCACGGCGCGAATGTCGCCGGTTCCCTCGATCATGGAATCGTAGTGACGCACCGGCCCGGCCTCGAGGAGGTCGAGCGCCTTCCCTTTCGCCACGCCTTCGAGGATATCGATCAGCGTGACGTCGCCCAGCTCCGCCTCGGCGGCGTAGAGGGCGGCCGAAGCGCCGACGTTGCCGGCGCCGACGACGCTGATCTTAGGCATGGGCCGCCTCGCCGGTCTTCGCCTTGGGTTCGATCGACACCGTCACGTTTCCCTTGCCCCGGCGGCGGAAGACCACGACGCCGTCGCGGAGCGCGAAGAGGGTGTCGTCCTTGCCGCGACCCACGAGGAGGCCCGGCTGATACGTCGTGCCGCGCTGGCGGATCAGGATGTTCCCCGCCTTCACCCATTCGCCGCCGAAGCGCTTCACGCCCAGGCGCTGCGACTGGGAATCGCGGCCGTTCTTCGAGCTCGATACGCCCTTCTTGTGTGCCATGTTCCTTCGGCTCCTTCCCGCTTAGCCACGGATGTCCAGGATCTTCACCCGCGTGAGGGTGTCCCGGTATCCGATCTTCTTCCGGAACTTCTTCCGGCGCTTGAACGTCCCGACTTCGATCTTCGGGCCGCGCTCGGTGCCGAGGACCTGCGCCGTCACGGCGGCTCCCTCGACCAGCGGCTGCCCGATCGTGATCCCTTTCTCGCCGCCGATCAAGAGCACGCGATCGAACGTCACCGTCGTGCCCGCCTCGGCGCCCATGTGCGGCAGGATGTGCTCCTCCTCCGGGCTCACCCGGAACTGCAGGCCCTGGGCCTGGATCACCGCATAGCGCGCAACGCTCATCGATCTTCCTTCCTTTCTCGCCCACCGCGCGGAACGCGGCCGGTTCAGTGTTCGAACTGCTTGGTGATTTCCTCGTACGTCCGGCCGCGGAAGAGACGGATCTCGCTCCGGCGGAGGGACGGATCGTCCCGGATCTCGACGCGGAAGCGGTACTGCTTCTCGATCCGCCCGAGGCGGTCCGCGTCCTGCTCCACCAGGTGCACCGCCACGTCCGGGTGGACGCGCAGGATCAGCTGTTTCTCCTTCGAACGCTGCCCCACGCGCCGCAGCATCCGTTCGATCTTGAGGGACGCCGACGGGAGCGAGAGGACCTTGCCGGTTCCCTCGCATTCGGGGCAGTCCTGGTTGAAGTAATTCGTGAGGCTCGGCCGCTGCCTCTGCCGCGTCATCTCGACCAGGCCCAGCTCGCTCACCGCGAACGCCTTGGTCCGGGAGCGATCCCGCTTCAGGTGCTGCCGCAGCGTGTCGACGACCTGCTTCCGGTTCGCCTCGTCCTCCATGTCGATGAAGTCGAGGACGATGATGCCGCCCAGGTCCCGGAGCCTGAGCTGCCGCGCGATCTCCGCGGCCGCCTCGACGTTCGTCTTGAGGATCGTCTCCTCCTGGCTCTTCTTCCCGGTGAAGCGCCCGGTGTTCACGTCGATCGCCACCAGGGCCTCGGTCTGATCGATGGTGATGTAGCCGCCCTTCTTCAGCCACACCTTCCGATCCATCGCCTTCTCGATCTCGGGCTCGATCTCGAAGTGATCGAAGATCGGCGCCTGGCCGCGATAGAGCTTGGCCCGGCCCCGGAGATCGGGGGCGTACGTCGTCAGGTACCGCTGGATCTGCTTGTGCTCCTCGGCCGAGTCGATGACCAGCTGGTCGACGTCCTCGGTGAAGATGTCCCGGATCAGCCCGGTCGTGAACTCCATCTCCTGATGGAGGAGCGCGGGCGCCTTCGCCCGCTGGGACTGCTTGTCGATCTTCGCCCAGAGCTGCTCCAGGAATTTGATGTCGCTCTGGAACTCCTTCTTTCCCTGCTCGGCGCCCACCGTCCGGACGATCACGCCGGCGTCCTTCGGCTTCAGCTCGCGCATCAGTCCCTTGAGGCGCGTCCGCTCGTTCCGGTCCTCGATCTTCCGCGACACGCCGATGTGATCGTGCCCCGGCATCAGCACCAGGAAGCGTCCGGGCAGGCTGATCTGCGTCGTGACGCGCGGCCCCTTCGTCCCGATCGGTTCCTTCGTGATCTGGACCAGGATCTCCTGGCCCTTCTTCAGCGCCTCCTCGATCCGCGGGACCGGCTCGTCCCGGCGGCCGCGACCGCCGCCGCGGCGCTCCTCGGGGGCCGGTTCGTCCTCCTCGAACAGGTCGTCGAGATCCGAATCGGACGGCGTGAGGTCGGACGCATGGAGGAACGCGCTCTTCTCCAGGCCCAGGTCGACGAACGCGGCCTGCATCCCCGGGAGCACGGCGTTCACCCGGCCCTTGTAGATGTCCCCGACGCGGCGGACGGCCTCCGGCCGCTCCACCATCACTTCGACGAGTTGCTTGTCCTCGAGCAGCGCGATGCGTGTCTCGTTGGGGCTGGCATTAATGATGATCTCGCGGCGCATTCACCTCCAGGTTGGGATCCGGCGGGCCCGGGTTCGCCTCGTCCACCGGGACGGGCCGCCAGAACGCCGACTCCTCGAGCGCCTCGAGGGGCGTGAGGAGCGTGGCGCCGCGCTCCACCCACATCGCCTCACGGGCGACGCGGAGCAGGCGCGGATCGAACTCGAACGACGGCAGGAGGCTCTTGAACAAGAGATCCGGCCGCAGGTATCCGGGCGCCAGGAGACGCGACGAGAGCCGGACGCCGAGGGTATCCTCCTCGGCGAGGAGCGCGAGCTCCGCGACGGCGGGGCGCACGTTCACCGTGCGTCCCTTCTGTCCGTGGCTCGGCTTGATCACGAGCCATTCCGTGCTTCCGCGGAACGAGGCGACGCTTCCTTCCAGCTCCTGGCGTACGCGATGCAGATCCTCCCCGCGCGACACGCGGTCCATCAGGTACGGGGTCAACGCGACCGTGAACTCCGCCCGGGCGATCGACGCCATCAGCGAATCCGACGTCTTGACGAACGGCCGCCCCTCGAGGATGCGGTATCCCTCGGGCAGCACGTCGTTCATCGCCGCGATCGTGCTCCACGGGCACCCTTCCGAAAGCTCCAGGTCGAAGTACTCCGCCCGGCTCGTCGCGCCGAGCGGCAGCGGCGGGCCGTACGCGATCTTCGCGTGGCGGTTGAATCCCTGGGAATAGGCGATCGGCACCTTGGTCACGCGGATCGCCCGGTCGAAGATGCGGACGAGGTCGAGATGTGAGGTGAACCGGGCCATCCCCTGCTTCTCGAAGGCCACGCGATAGCGGGTCGCCGCCGCTCCCTTGCCCGCGACCGGCCAGGCGCGACGGCGCCGGCCGTAACGCAGGTCGGCCCCATTCCCGTTCCCGGACGCGCCGTTTCCGTTCCCGCCTGGGCCCCCTCCGTTCGTGGCGGCGCCTTGGCCGTTCGCCGCGGCCCGCTGGCTCACCGCTTCGGGCGGCGGCGCGGTCGGCGGTAGAGGCGCCGCGCGCAGCTCCTCGATGCGCGCCTCGATGTCCCGCGTCGTCACGTCCGCCGGCACGGCGAAGTCGAGCGACGCCGGCGTCGCGCCCTGGCCCGGCGCGAGCTGGAGCGACAGCCGCCGCCCCTCGCGCGCCTTCGGCGTGAAGCAGGGGGCGCCGCAGCGGTAGCACGCGTGGTCCCGGCAGTCGGGCGTCAGGGCCGCGGCGTACGCCTTGGCGCGCTCGTCGATCAGGAATTTCTTCACGACCGGCGTCCGGATGTGGTCCCACGGAAGGGGCTCCGCGAGATCGCGCGGGCGAAGATAGACGGAGGCGTCCATGCCGACCCGCTCGAACGCGCGCATCCAGAGATCGAAGTCGAAGCACTCCGACCAGCCGTCGAAGCGGGCGCCGAGCCGCCAGGCGGCCTCGAGCGCGTCCGCCGTCCGCACGTCGCCGCGGGCGAACACGCCCTCGAGGAACGCGGTCTTCGGATCGCGCCACTTGAGGCGGACGTTCCCCATCCCGCGGAACCCCGTCTTCAGGCGATCGATCTTCCGCCAGAGGGTCTCCATGTCGTCCTGGATCTCCCACTGGAATGGCGTGTGCGGCTTGGGCACGTGCGGCGAGATGCCGACGTTGAAGTGCATCCGCTTGTTCCCGCCCTTCACCCAGCCCTGCGACTTTCGGAGGAGGTCGGCGATGCCGTCGACGTCCGCGTCGGTCTCGGTCGGAAGTCCGATCATGAAGTAGTACTTGATGCCGCCCCACCCCTGGTCGCGGGCGAGCTTCACCGAGTACTCGAGCTCGGCCTCGTCGATCCCCTTGTTGATCACGTCGCGCATCCGCTGCGTGCCCGCCTCCGGAGCGAACGTGATGCTCCCCTTCCGGCCCTGGCCGATCTTGTCGGCGACCGACGGCGCGAGCGTGCCGACGCGGGTCGAAGGAAGCGAGACCGAGACCCCCAGCTCGTTCGTGAACCGGTCGAGCTCGTGCAGCACGACCGGGAGTTGCTTGTAGTCGGTGGTCGAGAGCGAAAGGAGCGACACCTCGTCCCACCCGGCGTGGACGATGCCGCACTGCACCTCGCTCGTCACCTGGTCGGCGCGCTTCTCGCGGAGCGGCCGGTTCATGTAGCCGGCGAGGCAGAAGCGGCAGCCACGCGTGCAGCCGCGCATCACCTCGACGCCCAGCCGGTCGTGCGTGATCTCGGTGGGAGAGAGGAGCGGCTTCTCCGGCCACCAGTCGGGCCGAAGCGAGTCGACCCACCGGAACCGCGGCCGCGCGATCGGCGTTCCCGGCTTGGGCTCGCGCGACACGAACCCCCACGGGTTCACGACCTCGGCGAAGAGCGACGGCACGTAGACGCCCTCGAGCGCCGCCAGGCGCCGGAGCACCTCCGCGCGCGGCATGCGCGTCTTCCGGCGCTCGGCCAGGAGGTCGCAGAACTCCTGGATCACTTCCTCGCCGTCGCCGACCACGAACGCGTCGAGGAAGGGAGCGATCGGCTCGGGGTTCACGGTGCAGAGGCCCCCGGCGATCAGGATCGGATCCTCGTCGCGGCGATCCGCCGAGCGGAGCGGGATCCCGGCCAGGTCGATCATGGTGAGGACGTTCGTGTAGGCGAGCTCGTACTGGAGCGAGAATCCGATCAGATCGAACTCGCGGGCGGGCGTTCGCGACTCGAGCGAATAGAGCGGGATCCCTTCCGCGCGCATCAGCCGCTCCATGTCCCCCCACGGCGTGAAGCAGAGCTCCGCGACCGCGTCGGGCCGCTGGTTCACGACGTGGTAGAGGATCTTGAGCCCGAGGTACGACATCCCGATCTCGTAGAGGTCGGGGAAGCAGAGGAGCGCGCGAACGTCGGCCTTCGCGGGGTCCTTGCGGACGGCATGGAGGAAGCTGCCCGTGTACCGACTCGGCTTGGTGACGATCGGCAGGTAGGCTTCGTCCAGCAGTCGCAGCTTCTCCATCGTTCCCCCCGAGGACAGAGGTCCCCGTAACTCGCTATGGAATATCGGTTTACGGCCAGCCCGTGACGGGCCCGGCCATTCGTCGCCAAGTCTTGGAATCTATCACAGCGCCGGGGGCGTCGCAACCTCCACGTGGAGCGGGATTTCGGGCCCGTCGGGAAGCCCTCCGTGGGCCGCGGCGAGCGAGAGGATCCACGACGGCGCCGCAGTATCCAGGGCGGCCGCCGCCTCGAGGAGTGTGCTGCCTGTCGTGGCCACGTCGTCGATCAAGAGGACCGGGCGCCCCGCCAGGAGCGGGACCGCCTCGGGCCGGACGCGAAACGCACCGCGGACGTTCGCGAGGCGGCCGTCGCGCCCGAGCCGCGCCTGCGGCGGATGGTCGCGCACGCGCTCGAGCGCGTCGGCCACCGGGATGCCGCGCGACCGCCCCACCGAGGTCGCGAGGAGCCGCGCCTGGTCGAACCCGCGCCACGCGAGGCGCTCGCGGTGGAGCGGGACGGGGACGATCACGGATTCGCGGCGCAGCGATTCGAAGCCGGGCGGCTCGGGCAGCAGGGCGGCGATCCACCGATGGAGCGACCGGCCGCCCTCGTACTTGTACGCGTGGACGATCCGATCGAGCGGCGCCTCGTAGCGCGGCCCCGCGAGGAGGAGCCGGTCCGCGCCGTGCCGGGGGCAGACGCCGGCGAGCCGGGTCGGCGCCGAAGCGGCGCCTTCCCCGGCCCCGGCCATGCAACGAAGGCATGCCGCGACCCCGGTCCGCCCCACGGCCGCGTCGCACGCGGCGCAGACCGCGTGCCGGCGGGGCGGCACCGCGCCGCATCCGGGGCAGCTCGCGCCGGACCACGCGTCCCAGAGATCGATCCAGAGGTCGCGCGCCGCGCGCGCCACCCGAGCCCCCGCCCGTCCCATCTCCCCTCCCCTACAGCCCGACCGCGGCCCTCATCGCGGCGATCGGCGCCTCGGTTCCGTTCCAGTACTCGAACGAGGCCGCCCCCTGGTGCACCAGGAGCCCCAGCCCGTCGATCGCGCGCCGCCCCTCGCGCTCCGCGTGCGCGAGGACCGCCGCGGCGCGCGCCCCATAGTTGAGGTCGAGGACGGGCGCCGACGCCGAGAGCCCGCGCCAGAGCCGCTCCTCGGGCGGCTCCACCCGCTCCACCGACACCGCCCGAACGAGGAGATCCCACGCGCCTCCCGCTCCGGGCGGCTCCGCGAGCGATCCCGCGTCGAGCCGGGCACCCGCGGGCATCGCGGCGTGGAGCCACGCCGCCAGGGCCCGCGCCCGCGCGGCGGTGCGGCTCACGACGTCGAGCGACGCGACCCCCCGTCGCGCGAGCGCCGGCGCGACGCTCCGCGCCGCGCCCCCAGCGCCGAAGAGGAGGGCCCGCCGCCCCCTCGGGTCGATGCCCAGCTCGTCCAGCCACGCGTCGAATCCGATCCCGTCGGTCGCGTGCCCCTCCCAGCCGTCCGCGCTCCAGCGGAGCGTGTTCGCGGCGCCGGCGTCGCGCGCGTCGCGGGAGGCGCGGACGAGCCGCGCGAACGCCGCCTCCTTGTGCGGCAGCGTGACGTTCAGGCCCGCGACGCCGGCGGCGTGGAGCCCCTCGAGCGCCCGATCGAGCCGGTCGGGGGGCACGTCGAGCGCGACGTAGACGGCGTTCCTTCCCGCGGCGTCGAGCGCCGCGTTCTGCATTCGGGGCGAGAGCGAGTGGGCGACGGGGTGCCCGACGACGGCGTAGACGCGCGTCGAGCCTTCTACGGAACGCACGGCCTCAGGCGCGCGGTTCCGAGCGGATTCGATCGCCGGCGCGGGCCTCCGGGGCATCATCCGACGGCGCGGGGATCCCGTCCTGGGGCGCGGCCGCGCCGGAGGCGTCCGCTCCGACGACGGCCGCCGCCTCCACCGGGACGGCGGGACGGCGCGCGAGGACGCGCAGCATCACGATCGACACCGCGATGAGCCCCACGCTCACCGCCTGGTTCACGTTGAACGTGAGGCCCCCGATCCGCCCGAGCGTCGAGGCGTCGTCGTAGTACCGAGTGAAGTCGATGGCGAAGCGGAGCCCGGCGTCGATCGCGACGTACGTCCAGAAGAGCGCGCCGTCGAACCGCGGCTTCCGGTCGAGCGCGAGGAGGAGGAGGAAGAGTCCGAGGCCGGCCGCGACCATGTAGAGCTGCGACGGCTGGAGCGCCTCTCCGGGGAAGACGGCGGTCGAATAGGACGACGCGGGAAAGCGGATCCCCCACGGCGCGTGCGTCGGGAGGCCGAAGCAGCATCCGTTCAGGAAGCAGCCGATCCGCCCGATCCCGACGCCGATGGCCATGCCGGGTGCGGCGGCGTCGGCCACCCGCCAGACGGGCATCCCCGCCCGCCTCACGTACGCGATCCCGCCCACGATCGCCAGGATGTAGCCGCCGTAGATCATCAGGCCGCCTTCCCAGAGCTTCACGATCGCGAGCGGATCGGCCTTGTAGTCGTCCCAGTGGGTGACCACGAAGAACGCGCGCCCGCCGATGATCGCGAGCACGAGGAGCCAGAGGGAGAGGGTGCTCAACCGGTCCTCGGAGAGGCCGCGCGCCCGGCCGCGCGCGAGGAAGACCTGGATGGCGACGAGGAACGCGATCGCGAGCATGAGCCCGTAGCTGTGGATCGCGAAGCGGCCGAATTGGAGCAGGGTCGGATGCACGGACGATCCCCCGTCAGTACTCGCGCCAGCGCATGGCGACGTTCTGGATGAGCCCGACCTGGAGGAAGCTGGTGAGCAAGGAGGTTCCCCCGTAGCTCAGGAGTGGCAACGGCAGGCCCGTGACGGGGGCGAGACCGACCGTCATGCAGACGTTCACGAGGACATGGTACAGGAAGATGGACGTCAATCCAATGGCCAGGAGCCCGGCGAAGCGGTTCCGCGCCCGGTGCGCCACCTGGATGCCCCGGACGATCAGGACGAGGTAGAGGATCGTGACCAGCGCCGATCCGAAGAACCCGGTCTCCTCCCCCACCACCGAGAAGATGAAGTCGGTGTGCTGCTCCGGGAGGAACTCGAGGCCCTTCTGCGTCCCGTGGAGGAACCCCTTCCCCAGCACCTGCCCCGACCCGATCGCGATCTTCGACTGGATGATCTGGTATCCCGCGCCGTAGGAGTCGGCGGCGGGATCGAGGAACGTCGCGATGCGCTGCCGCTGGTAGGGCTGCAGGTGGTTCCAGACCTGCGGCGTCACGATGCCGACCGCCAGGTTCACGGACACCACCACCAGGATCGGCACGAGCCGCAGCCGCGAGCGATAGAGGACGACCGCGAGCACGGCGGCGAAGACGATCCACGCGGGCAGGAAGAACGACGCCGCCACGTTGATGACGGGGGTCACCAGCAGGAAGAGGTAGAGCATCGGGAGGCCGGCCCAGTAGAGCATCGTGATGAGGATCGTCAGGAACGTGACCGATGTCCCGAGGTCGGGCTGCTTGAGCACGAGCAGGAACGGCACGAACACGAAGAGGCAGGGCCGGACCAGCGATCGGATCTGGGTCAGGTCGAGCCTCCGCTCCGAGAGGAAGTTCGCGAGGAGGATGACCGTCGCGATCTTGGCCAGCTCCGAGGGCTGGAACTTGAGCGGCCCCCAGCCGAGCCACCGCTGCGCGCCGAGCCCGACGTGACCGATGAAGAGCGTGAGCACGAGCAGGGCGAGCCCCACGAAGTAGAGGAGCCAGGCCGTCCTGCCCGAGTAGACGCGGTACGGCACCGCGGCCGCGAGCGCGCCGCCTAAGAGCGCGATCGCGAGCCAGAGGAACTGCTTCAGGTAGAGGCCGTGCTCGGTCGCGGCCGACGGCATGGACGTGGCGCTGTAGACGAACGCGATGCCGATGAGCGCGAGGAGCACCGTCGCCCAGAGCAGCGGGCGGTCGATGTCCTCGCTCAGGCGCGCGCCGAGCACGTCAGCGGCTCGCGAGCACGCGGAGGCTTTCCGCCGCCGCCGGGTGGAAGTAGGCCTGCAGGACCTTCTGGGCGATGGGGGCGGCCTCGGTCCCGCCGTGCCCCGCGTTCTCGACGAGCACCGCGATCGCGATGCGCGGCGCCTCGGCCGGCGCGAAGCCGATGAAGAGCGCGTGGTCGTTCCCGTGGGGGTTCTGCGCGGTCCCCGTCTTCCCCGCGACGCGGATCGAATCGACCTTGGCGGCGCCGCCGGTCCCGTGGGGGTCGTAGACCACCGCCTCCATCGCCGCCCGCACCGAGCCCGCGATCCGGGGCGGGATGTCGAGGCGCGTCTCGACCGTGTCGCGGAGGGCCGGAATCCCGGCGACCGGCCGGCCGTTCTCCTCGATCGACCGGAGCACGTGCGGGCGGACGAGCGTGCCGCCGTTCGCGATCAGCGCGGTGATCTGCGCGAGCTTCACGGGCGTGAGCGAGGTTTCGCCCTGACCGATCGCGAGATTCAGGATGAGCCCGCGGCTCCAGCGGCCGGCGCCATAGTGCCGGTCGTACCACGACGCGTCGGGGAAGAGTCCCCGCCTCTCCTGGGGCAAGTCGATGCCCGAACGGTCGGAGACGCGGAGCTTCCCCATGAACGCGGCGAGCCGTTCCAGGCCGACCCGCAGGCCGAGCTGATAGAAGTAGACGTCGCACGACTGCGCGATCGCGTCCCGCATGGCGAGCGTTCCGTGCCCCCGCGGATTCCAGCACTTGAACGCGCGCCGCCCGAACTGGAACGCCCCGTCGCACGTCTCGCGGAACGTCGTGCCGGGATCGATCGAACCCAGGAGGAGCCCCGCGAGCGCGACGAACGGCTTGATCGTCGAGCCGGGCGGATAGGCCGCCTGGATCGCCCGGTTGAAGAGGGGGTAGTTCCCCCCCTCGCTCAGCTGGGTCCACCGCTCCTGACTGATCCCCGTCGAGAATTCGTTGGGGTCGTAGTTCGGCTTGCTCGCGAGCGCGAGCACCTCTCCGGTCCGGCAGTCGAGCGCCACGACCGCGCCGCGGGCCCCGGGAGCGAACGCGTCCTCCGCCGCCCGCTGGAGGTCGGCGTCGATCGTGAGCGTCAGGCTCGCCCCCCGGACCGGCAGCACGGGTCGCTTGTCCCCGAGCAGCTCCGCCTTCCGTCCGAGCGCGTTCACCTCGACGAAGCGCTTCCCCGGCTGGCCCCTCAGATATCCCTCGTATTCCCGCTCCACCCCCATCCGACCGATCAGGTCGCCGCGCAGGTAGTCGGCGTGGTCGGGCGTATCGATCTCCTTGTCCGAGACCTCGCCGACGTATCCGAGCAGATGGGATCCCATCTCCCCGTACGGATAGCGCCGGAGCGGCTCTGACTCGACCTCCACGCCCGGGAGCTCGGCCGCGTGCTCGGAGACGAACGCGACCGACTTGAGATCCGCGTTCCGCTTGAGGCGGATCGGGACGAAGGACTGGCGCTTCTCCTTCCCGACCTTGTCGCGGAGCACGTCGGGATCGACGCCCAGGATCGCGCCGAGACGGGTCACGGTCGAGTCGAGCGTCTGGGGGCGCCCGGCGTAGGCCTTGTCGAAGGGATCGAGCGTCACCGTGAACGACGGGATGTTGTCGGCGAGCAGGCGGCCGTTCCGGTCGCGGATCTCTCCACGCGGCGCGGCCAGGATCTCCACGCGGATCCGGTTCTCCTCCGAGAGCTCGCGGTACTTCGGGCCCTGGAGGACCTGCATCGTGAAGAGGCGGAGCAGCACGAGCGCGAAGATCGCGATCACCACGGCCGTGAGGTTCCGCGCGCGGAAGCGGCCGCCGCCCAGGGATTCGGCGTCGAAGGCCATCGGTCAGACCTCGTCCGCCAGGAACGAACGCCGCGAGAAGCGCTCGACCAGGAGGAGGAGCGCCAGCACGACGACCCCCGTGTAGAACGCGGAGGGGACCGCGACGCGCACCATCTGCTTGAGATAGAGAATCGGATCCCCCAACGACGTCACCGAGAAATAGATCAGATCGTGCGCCAGCATCGCGAGCGAGAAGAAGGCGAACCGGACGCCCACGTTGGAACGATGGACGCGGAACCCGGCCTTGGCGACGAGGAAGCCCACGACCGTCTTGCAGAGGGCGTTCAGCCCGAGGGGACCGGAGGCGTCCAGGTCCTGGATCAGGCCCACGCCGAAGCCGCCCAGGGCGCCGGCCACGGGGCCCCGCATCCACCCGAAATAAACCACGAAGGCGACGAGGAGGTCCGGCCGAATGCCGCCGATCTCGATCCGGTAGAGGAACGCCGCCTGGAGAACCAGCGCGATCAGGAGGACGAACGCGTCGCGGACCCCTTTCACGGAGCCGCCTTCGCGGCCGTCCCCGGCGCCGTCCCGGCCGCTTTCGCGGCCGCCGAGTCGGCGGAGGCCGGCGTCGCGGCGCTATCCGGGAGATCCTCCGGGAAGAGGTCGGCCGGGGCCACCGCGCCGAGCGTGCTCGGCGTGTAGACGAGCACTTCCTCCAGCGACCGGAAGTTGACGGCGGGGACGATCTCGATCTCCTTCATGAGGCCGGTGTCCTCGAGGCCGACCCGCTCCACGCGCCCGACGCGAATCCCCGAGGGGAAGATGCCGCCGAGACCGGAGGTCACGATCATGTCGCCGGGCTTCACGTCCTCCTGCGAGGAGACGTAGAGGAGGTTGAGCAGCGGCCGGTCCCCGAACTCCCAGCGGATCACCCCGTCCACGCGCGACCGTTCGACGCGGACGGCGACGGCGCAATCGCGGTTCAGGAGCGTGAGGACGCGGGCGGCGTGGCCGGTGGTCCGCTCCACCCGCCCCACGAGTCCTTCGGGGGTGAGCACCGCGCGGTCCTTGAGGACCCCGTCCGCTCCCCCCTTGTCGAGCGTGAGCGTGCCGCCCAGCCGGTCGATCCCGCGCCCGACGACGCGGGTCGCGATCAGCTCGTAGGGATGGCGCTCCTTGAGCCCGAGGAGGCGGCGCAGCCGCTGGTTCTCGAGGCGGTCGCCGCGGGCGGCGTCGGCCTCGATCTCGAGCTCGACCAGGTGCGCCCGGAGGCGCTCGTTCTCCCAATACGTCCCGACGCCGCGGTCCCACCATCCGACGACCCAATCGACCGGGGCCAGGATCGTGTGCTGGAGGAACCACGCCGCGCGGATCTGATCGCTCGGCGCGAGCAGCATGAGGGCGAGCGAGACGGCGCAGGCGGAGACGAAAACGGTCCAGTCGGTTCGGCGCGAGAACAGGTTTCGGAGCATCGGGGCGACTGCCCGAGACTCAGTCGCGCACGACCGACATGAGCACCTTTTCGTACTGGGTGGGATCGTCCAGGATCTTCCCGGTACCGAGCACGACGCAGGAGAGCGGGTCCTCCGCAACCGTGATCGGGAGGTTGGTCGCCTCCCGGAGGAGCATGTCGATGCCGCGAAGCAGCGAGCCGCCGCCGGTCATGACGATCCCGCGGTCCACGATGTCGGACGCGAGCTCCGGGGGCGTCTTCTCGAGCGATTGCATGAGCGCGTCGACGATCTGTTGGAGCGGCTCGCTCAGCGCCTCCCGCACCTCGACCGAGGAGATCTTCATCGTCTTGGGGATTCCCGCGACCAGGTCGCGCCCCTTGATCTCCATCTCCTCCTCCTGCTCGAGGCGGAACGCCGATCCGATCTTGATCTTGATCTGCTCCGCCGTCTGCTCGCCGATGAGGAGGTTGTAGGCCTTCTTCACGTACTGCACGATCGCTTCGTCCATCTCGTCGCCGCCGACGCGGATCGACTGTTGGTTCACGATCGAGTTGAGCGCCATGACCGCGATCTCGGTCGTGCCGCCGCCGATGTCGATGATCATGTTACCCGAGGGCTTTCCGACGGGGAGTCCGACGCCGATCGCCGCGGCGATCGGCTCGGGAACGAGGAGCACCTCGCGAGCGCCCGCGTGCTGGGCCGAGTCCTGAACCGCCCGCTTCTCCACCTCGGTGATGCCCGACGGGACGCAGATGATGATCCGCGGGCGCACCCACGTCCGGCGCCGGAGCGCCTTCTGGATGAACTCGCGAAGCAGGTCTTCGGTCTTCTCGAAGTCGGCGATGACGCCGTCCTTGAGCGGCCGCACGGCCACGATCTCGTCCGGCGTGCGCCCGAGCATGCTCTTCGCTTCCTTTCCGACGGCGATGACCTTGTTGGTGGTGCGGTCGACGGCGACGACGGAGGGCTCGTTCAGGACGATTCCCTTGCCGCGGAGATAGACCAGGGTATTGGCCGTGCCGAGGTCGATCGCGACGTCGTTCGAAAAGACACCCATCACCTGGTCGAGAAACATCCTTGCCTCCCGAACGCCTTGGGTCGACATGGCAGGCGACTCCTTCGTCCCACCCGGGCGGGGAGGACGATCATCGAGGTTCGAAGCCTACGGACCGTAACAGAGCCCCTCCGGATGGCGCAAGGCGATTCTCCCCGAAGCCGCGTTGACAGGCCGGGATACGGGTGCTAGCGTCCCTCGCGGATGGGGGAATTTCCCGGTGTGACAGGGAGGGTATCGGCCATGGTCCGCGCGAACTTGAGATTCCTCGTCGAATCCCTGCTCGTCTTCTGCTTCGCGACGAGCGCGACCGCCGCGCCACCGACCGGCACCTCGCCGCCACCGGGCGACCGCTCCGTCGGGTCGGGGCGCCAGGCGAAGATCGAGGAGATCCAGGCGATCGGCGTCGATCGCCAGCTCACGGCCTTCTCCGGCGTCGTCCTCGACGTCAACGACCGGCCGCTCGGCAACGTCCAGGTCAAGCTCTTCATCGACGGACAGTTGGCGGGCAGCGCGGTCACCGAGTCGAACGGCTACTACGACCTCCGCGCGCCGTTCGATCCCTCGGCCGACGCGACCGTCCTTCTCTGGTATCTCGCGCCCGAGCGGTCGTTGATGGCCAAGGAGCTCGTCCTGAACGAGTCCAAGGCGAGCGTGGCGGCGGGGCTCATCTCGAAATGCGTCCCCCGCGCGAAGGTGACGCCGGGGCACCAGTTCCGGGTCTACCTCTTCGACGCGGCGAGCCGGAACAAGGAGCTGGCCGAGTCGGACTGCCTCCCCTAGCGGCGCCGGCGGCTAGGCGGCTCCGTCGTGGAGGCGCGCCAGATCGCGTTCGGCGAGCGTCCGGCGCTCTTCGACCATCCGCCGCAGATCCGGCTCGAGCGCGCCCCGCAAGAGCTCGTCGCAGATGAACCGCGCGCGGCCCGGATTGTTCAGCATCCGCCGCTCGATGTCGGCGCTCTTCAACAGGGCGAGCGCCGCCCCCGGCCGGTCGACGTAGTTCTTCCCGTACGTCTCGTAGGCGCGGCTCGCCTCGCTCGGTCTTCCCAGGTCCTCGAATCCGCGCGCGACCTTGAGCTGCTCCGTCGCGTCGAGGAGGACCTCCCCACCCAGGAGGCGGCGCATGTCCTCGTAGGCGTCGCAGGCGTTCGCGACCTCGCCTCCCCGGAGCCAGATCCGGATCGCCCTTCGGAATCGAGCGGCCGATTGACGCTCCTGCTGGGTCACGCGCTGGATGCGCGCGGCCTGCGCGAGCACCTCCGGATCGTCGGGCACCTTCGCCAGATAGCCCTCGCACTCGCCCAGCGCGGCGAACCACTCCCCCCGCTCGGCGTAGCGCTGGCCCAGGGCAACGTGGCGCTCGAGCCTCCCCTCCGGCGCGAGCCCCATCGCGAGCGCGAAGCCGACGCCGCACGCGAACCCGCCGAGGTGGGCCGCGTACGCGGTCCCGTTCCCCCCGCCGGCCATCTGGTAGGCCAGGGTGAGGCCGACCCAGAGGCCGATTCCGACCACGGACGGGAGTGAGAACGCCGCCGGCTTGGCCACGCCATGCAGGAAGAGCATCGTCATCGAGACGAAGCGGAGCCGCGCGAAGAAGAGGCGGATCAGGAAGAGGCCGAGGAGACCCGAGATCGCGCCGGACGCCCCGACGATCGGAACCGAGGCGAGCTCGGGGTGCCAGGCGAGGATCACGGCCGCCTGGGCGAGGTTCCCCAGCCAGCCGCAGGCGACGTACGCGATGAGGTACCGCGCGACGCCGAGGCGCGCCTCGATCGGCGGCCCGAAGACCATCAGGAAGACGAGGTTCCCGACCAGGTGGAGCGGATCGGCGTGAATGAAGAGGGAGACGATCGCCGTCGCGATGGTCGGGTGGGCCGCCTTGAAGGCGAGCGCGAAGAGCGCCCCCGCGTCTCCCCGGCTCGCCAGCAGGAGCCCGAAGACGAGGACGTTCAGAAAGGCGATCGAGAGCGTCACCCAGGGCGTTCGGCGCACCGGGGCGTCGGTTCCGATCGGCAGCCAGTAGAAGTAGTACACGCTTGAAGGGCCTCCCCGACTTCTCTACACTAGCGGGCGCCTAAAGGTGAAGCGTTTTCGTCACTTACGCCGACCAGGCGAGTCCCCAACCCGAAGAAGGATCCTCCATGGAAACTGGGATGCACACCGGCATGGACATGGGCTCGGACATTCAGCGCGAGCTCGACCCGCTCGAGAACGCCCGCCTGCAGTTCGAGGAAGCCGCGGCCCGGCTGAAGCTCGATTCGGCGTTCCTCCAGATCATCAAGGAGCCGAGGCGCACGACGATCGTAAAGCTTCCCGTGCAGATGGACGACGGCTCCTTTCGCGTATTTACCGGGTACCGGGTGCAGCACTCCATCGTCCGAGGGCCCGCCAAGGGAGGGATCCGCTATCACCCCGACGTCTCGCTCCATGAGGTCACGGCCCTCGCGGCGTGGATGACGTGGAAGTGCGCGGTCGTCGGAATCCCGTTCGGCGGCGGCAAGGGGGGAATCCAGTGCGACCCGGCCCACATGTCGAAGCACGAGCTGGAGCGGCTCACGCGGCGGTACGTGGCGGACCTGATCGACGTGATCGGCCCTGAGTCGGACGTGCCCGCGCCCGACGTGAACACGAACGAGCAGACGATGGCCTGGATCATGGATACCTACTCGATGCACGCCCGCCACACGGTGACGTCGGTGGTGACCGGCAAGCCGCTCGTCATCGGCGGCTCGGCCGGCCGGCGCGAGGCCACGGGGCGCGGCGTCCTCTTCGTCGTGCGCGAGGCCGCGAAGCGGATCGGGCTCGACCTCGGCAAGGCCACGGTGGTCGTCCAGGGCTTCGGTAACGTCGGCTCGGTCGCGGCCGATCTCCTCGCCAAGGACGGCGCCCGGATCATTGCGGTGAGCGACGTCACGGGAGGGATCCAGAACCCGGCGGGGCTCGACATCCCCGCGCTCATCGAGCACGTCGCGCGGACGAAGGGGGTCGCGCGCTTCCCGGGGTCGACCCCGGTCGACGGCAAGCAGCTCCTCGAGATCCCGTGCGACGTCCTCATCCCCGCCGCGCTCGAGAACCAGATCACGAACGCCAACGCCGGCCGGATCAAGGCGCGCATCATCGCGGAGGGGGCGAACGGCCCGACCACGACCCAGGCCGACAAGATCCTCAACAAGGAGGGCGTCCTCGTGGTGCCCGACATCCTCGCCAACAGCGGCGGCGTCACCGTCTCCTACTTCGAGTGGGTGCAGGACCGGCAGGGGTTCTTCTGGCGCGAGGACGAAGTGAATCAGCGACTCGAGCAGATCATGGTCCAGGCGTTCCACGACGTGGCGCGCATGGCGGACGAGCACAAGGTCTCCTTCCGCGTCGCCGCGTTCATGCTGGCCATCAAGCGCGTGGTCGACGTCATCATGCTCCGCGGGGTCTACGCGTAGCGGCGCGCGCCGGCCGGACGGCGGGCCGGTCTAGGAGACGAGCCCCTCCTCGAAGATCAGCCGCCCGCCCCCCAGGCGCGCCGTCGCGCCGAACGGGAGCGGGAGGTTCCGCCGGCCATGGCCCGCCGGGACCCCCCGCCAGACCGGCGCGCGGAGCGGCGCCAGGTGATCCCGGAGCACGGTCTCGAGCGTGAGCTCGCGGCGTCCCGGCCGCGGCACGCAGCGGGTGAAATCGCCGAGCGCGACGCCTCGCGCGCCCCGCAGCCATCCGCCCATCCGGAGCGCCGTGAGCATCCCGTCCACCTTGTACGGCGGCTCGTTCACCTCCTCGAGGAAGACGATCCGGCCCCGGAGCGGCGGCAAGAGGCCGGCCGCGGCGGCGTAGTGGACGAGGACGAGGTTCCCGCCCAGCACGCGGCCGCGAACGGCCGCCCGGGCCCCGGCGAGCCGGCGCGGCGCCGGAAGCGTGCGGACCCGCTCGGACGGCCGCGGGAGGGTCGTCCAGGCGATGAATCGCTCGAGCTCGCCGCGCCGGCCCTGGCCCATACCCTGAAGATTCGGCCCGTGGAGCGTCCGGACCCCAGCGTGCCGCGCGAAGCCGAGATGGAGGTACGTCGCGTCGGAGAACCCAGCGAAGATCTTCGGGTCGCGGCGCATCGCGGCCCAGTCGACCCCCTCCGCGATCCGCATCGCCCCGAATCCGCCGCGCGCCATCAGCACGCAGCGCACGTCCGGATCGCGGAGCATCCGGTTCAACTCCCCGAGGCGTGCCCGGTCCGCGCCCGCGAGGTGGCCACGGCGGTCGCCGATCTGCCGGCCGAGCCGGACCCGGAATCCTTCCTTCTCGAGCGCCCGGACTCCGGCCGCGAGCGCGCGCCGGGCGACGGGACCCGACGGCGCGACGACGCCGATCCGGTCGCCCGCCCGGAGGCGCGGCGGCGCCACGGGGATCAGCGAGGCCTCCGCGGTGGCGGGAGCGTCGTCGGCGCCGAGTCGCGCCGGAAGCGGCTCAAGGCGGTCACGAGGCGCTCTTCCATCCGGTGCGCGTCGGCGACGGTCCCCCGGTTTCCGTTCGTGAGGATGCAGAACGCGACCCGCTCCTGGTCGGCCGTGTTCACGTATCCCGAGAGCGCGCTCACGTTGGTCAGCGTCCCGGTCTTCCCATGGAGGTCGGCGCCCCGATCGAGATCGGCGAAGCGGTAACGGAGCGTTCCCGGCGTTCCCGGCCTCGCGAGCCCGTCCCGGAAGGCGACGGAGAGCGTCGAGTCGCGCGCGAGGGTGGCGAGCCACGCCACGATCGCGCGCGGCGTCACGAGGTCCATGGGGGAGAGGCCGCTCCCGTCGACGAGCGAGAGATCGAGCGTGTCGACGCCGGCCGTCTCGGAGGCGATCCGGATGGCGGCGGCGACGCCGGCGGCGCGCCGCTTCTCCCGCGGCTCCGGGTCGAGGAGCCGGAGGAGCGCCTCCGCCTCGACGTTCAGGCTCAAGGCGTTCACGACCGACACGATCCGTCCGGCGGTCGGCGACAGGAGCGTCAGGACGACGGCGGCGCGCGCCCGCGACACCGCGGCCCACCCGGCGATCGAGTCGGCGCCGATGGGCGCGAACGGAAGCGACGGCGGCTCGGCGACCGAGCCCCCGTTCAGGGCCCCCGGGGCGTGCGGAACGAGCTTCACCGTCGCTTTCGTATCGACGCCGGCCCGCTTCAGGGCCCCGAGAAGGACCAGGCCGGCGGTCGAGTCCGGATCGGGGACCGCGATCCACTTCTTGACCGTGCTCAAGGGCGGGATCTGGCCGCGGACGCCGAGCCGGTAGGACCCGGGATCGCGCGTGAGGTCGATCCAGGGCATCGAGCCCGTGGCGCCGATCCCCACCCTCCCCACGATCGTGAGCGGCGTCTCCGGCGGATCGAACGACAGCGCCACCTCGCGCGTCGTGGAGGTCGCGAGGAGGGTCGCGGCGTTGCCGTTCGAGAGCACCGCGCCCACGCCCGCGCCGTAGGCCGCGACCGCGTCCTCGACCGCCCAACCCGGCCCGTAGGGCTCCGGGGCGAACAGGGTCCCGTCGATCCAGAGCGTTCCCTCGAAGGCGGTGAGGCCGCCCGCGCGGAGGAGCACCGCGAGCGAGTCGAGGAGCCCGCGGGAGCCCGGAGCGAGGAGCTGCGTCACGTCCGGCGCGCCCGCCGCGCGGAGCACGAGGTCTCCCGAGAGCCGCGCGGTGCCGTCCTTCCGGCGGGTCACGCTCCCCTTCGCTTCGATCCGGGTCGTGAAGCGGGCGTCGCGCCCGAATCGTTCGAGGAAGGCGGACGTGGTGAAGATCTTCGCGTTGCTTCCCGGGATCAGCCGCCGCGCGGCGCCCACGGCGAAGAGCGTGTCGCCCCGGTCGAGCGAGACGGCGAGGGCGCCGACGTGCGCCTGGCCGTCCAGCTCGGCGCTGATCGCCGCGAGGGAATCGGCCAGCGGGCCCGGAAGGCCCCGCGACGCGGCCTCGCCGCGACCGGCGAGGAGCGCGAGAACGCAGACCGCCGCCACGAGCGGCGCCCGAAGCGGGCCGGGGCGGCCCCTCACAGGTCCGCCCCGGCGTTTGACGACGCGCTACGATGGATCAAAACGAAATATGGAGTGACACCTGCTGAGTGTCGTCGAAGAACTGGCCGACGTGCGTCCCGGCCCAGTCGAGCGCGAAGGGACGGTCGCCCAACTTGAAGTTGAACCCCGCGCCGTACGTGTAGCTGTACAGATAGTCCTGCTGCCGGTCCGCCGCCTTGACGGGCGCCTGGCCCACGTATCCGCCCCGGAGCGCCAGGAACGAGCCGATCGGGACCTCGGCGCCGACGCGGTACTCGTCGGTGCTGAAGTTGTTCCCCTGGAACGTTCCGAAGAGGGTGGAGTGGTGATCGCCTCCCATCGGGATGTCGTAGGAGACCCCGATTTGGAGATACGAGGGCAGCTCGAAGGAAGCCGGCTCGAGCTGCACCACGTGCGGCCTGGCCGAGGGATCGTCTCCGGGGAGAATGACGCGCTGCTCGAGATTGGGGCCGCTGTACGTCATGTTCGGGCCCACGTTCTTCATCGCGAACCCGAACCGGAGCCCGCGCCAGCCCGTGTCGTACTGCACGCCGAGGTCGAGGGCGAAGCCGGTGGCGCTCACGTCGGCCACCTTCTCGCTGATGTACGAGCCGGTCAGCCCCAGGAGGACCCGGTCGGTGACGCGGCGCGCGTACGTGAGTCCGAAGACCCCGAAGTTCGGGTTCAGGATCTCTCCCGTCCCCTCCGGGGCGTCCTCCGTCGTCACGACGATGTCGCCGATGTTGAGGATCTTCGCGGAGAAGGCGACCTGGCCCTGGCTCCCGAGCTTGGTCGAGACCGCGCCGTAGTTCACCTTCGAGTCGGCCAGGTACGTGCTGTACGAAGCCGTGGCCTCGCTCTGGTCGGTCGAGGCGAGCGAGGCCGGATTCCAGTAGATGTTCGCGAGCCCGTTCCCCCACGCCACCGTCGAACCTCCGGTGGCGATGGAGGCGGCCCCGACCGGGATGCGCAACTCCTGCGCTCCCGCCGTGCCGATCCGGTCCAGCCCGCCCGCGGCGGCCGTTGCCGCATGCGCCGCGAGCGCGACTGGCAGGACCCACGTCATGACGAACCGCTTCATCTTGTCGACCCTCCGTCCGGTGGAAGGATTCCTATGTCGAGTCACGTCCGATCGCCCCCGCATTAGAAGTTGTCGAGCCGTTCCTGCTCGACGAATACCGCGACGCGATCGGTCTTGGATCCGACCCCGTCCACGTCGATGCGGACGATGTAGACGCCGCTCGCGACGGGGATGTTGCTCTCGGTGTTGAGGTCCCAGATGATCTGCGAGCTCGACATGTCGTCGCCGCTCGAGGCAGACCGGCGGATCGTCCGGACGAGGTCTCCGGCCATGGTGAAGATGCGGATGGTGACCTTCTTCGAGGCCGGTATGTTCGTGAACTTCATGACGCGGTCGAACTGGGTCAGCTCGTACTGCGAGTGCGCGTAGTACGGGTTCGGGACCGCGTGGATCTTGCTGAGGTCGTTCTGGACGACCGTGCCGGGGGCCGTGCCCGAAGGTACCGTCCGGAACTGGAAGACGTCGTTCGGGCAGAACCGGCCGCTTCGAATGCGGATCCTTCCCTCGGGGGGAAGGGGTGACGAGCCCCCCGTCTGTTCGAACGTGAAACGCCCGAGCGTCTGGTCGTCTCCCGTCGGATCGTAATCCGTGGACTGGATGCCCGGCGTCCCCCAGGCGATGCTCGCGTACGGAATCCGGCGGACGTAGATCGCGTCGCCCCAGCTCCAGTCGCCGCTTCCATCCAGGTCCCGAACCATCACGGAGACCTTCTCGTCGTCCCCGGGGTCCGCGTAGGAGCACTCTCCGAGATCGTAGATCTCGAACGGCACGTCGAACGCCGACTGAGGCGAGGCGCCGCCGCCCGCGTACTCCCACGCGTGTTCCGTGGCGGCGGACAGCACGCGGATCAGGTAGTCGTGCTGGACCGTGTCGTTGAAGTTCCACCACGTGATGTCGTTCGGATCGACGAAGTTGTCGAGCGTGTACGTGCCCGACGAATCGTTCGCGCCCGGCGGGAAGAAGCTGATCGAATCGGTCGCCCCGAGGAGCCCCGTGCCCCCGACGAGCTGGTAGGCCGACGCCGGCTCCGTCGTCTGGATGACGCGCGGCATGAATCCGTTGATGATCGGCGAGTCGAATCCGCCGCTCACCCCCGTCTGCCCGGTCAGGAGCGTCTGCCCCGAGGTCACGTTGAGGAGGTTCCACGATTGATCCGGGGCGAAGGTCACCTGGTAGGTCGAGTCGGTGATGACCGACCCCTGGAGCTGCTCGACGACGACCTGGTTCCCGACGTGGTCCCCCGCGATCTGCGTCGCGTTCACCGTGAACAGGGAGTTGCTGCCCTTCGGCACCGCGTGGATCGCGTTGAGGGAGCTCTCCAGGACGTCCGTGACCGTCCCCAGGGTGTTGACGCCGAGGACGTAATCCGAGACGTGCAGGCTGTCGTAGGAGAACGCCGTGACCGCGAAGTAGTAGTCCTTGTAGTTCACGAGGCGGCCGCCGCGAATGAAGTCGTTGTTGATGTCGAACTGGAACCTCAGCCCTTCATCCGAGCCGTTCACCACGAGCGTCCGTTCGATGGCGCCCTTCTCGGAATTGAAGAGGTCGGAGTAGATCGGCCCGATGCCGTCGCCCCCGACGTCGAACGTCGCGATGACCTTGGGGGTCCCGCCTCCGGCCGACGGGAGCTGCCACACCCGGTACCCCTCGAACACGAAGTCCTGCCCGAGCGGCACGTTGGCCGAATGCGTGCCCACCGCGGCCTGGTCCCAGATCAGCCGGACCGACTTGTCCAGCGGCTGCACGTAGACGACCGGGG
>DASVDZ010000096.1:0-46177 GCA_036380835.1 Candidatus Eiseniibacteriota bacterium
CGTTCGACGGCTCGGCGTACCCCTTGCCGCAGCAGATCCGCCTCGGGGCGAGCCGTGGATTCTGGCGCGACCGCGTCCTGCTCGCCGCCGACTACAACATCCCGCGCGATTACTACAAGGACGTGCGCGTCGGCACGGAGATCCAGGCCCACCCGAACATCTCGCTCCGCTTCGGCTACCGCCGTGAGCTGGGCAGCGCGGGAGATCCGGCGACCGGCCTCTCGTACGGACTGGGGCTGCACTTCCATCAGCTCCAGCTCGACTACGCGATGACTCCGAGCAACGCCTTCGACGACGTGCACCGGCTCTCCTTCGGCTACAGCTTCGGCGGCGGGCCGGAGGAGCAGAAGCCGGAGACGCCGAAGCCCGAGAAGAAGCCGCTCCCGCCGCCGCCCGCCGCTCCGACGGGACCGCCGGTGATCGCCTCCTCGGGGAAGAGCGCACCGCCCAAGAAGGTCGAGCCGGCGACCACGGTCGCGCAGGCACCGGCGGCCAAGACGGCCGCGGCGGTGACCCCGCCCGCGGTCCAGGCCCCCACGCCGGCCCCGGCCCCCGCGGCACCCAAGATGGCGGTCGCGCCGGTCAGCCAGTACGACGTGGTGCTTCCGGGATACTCCTCGCGTGAGACGGCGGACGCCGAGATCAAGGCGCTCGAGCTGCTCGGCTTCAGCACCAAGGACGCCAAGATCACCCAGGACTCGAGCGGCGCGTACATGGTCCGTCTCGCCAGCATGAAGTCGAAGGCGCGCGCCGACGAGATGGCCGCGTCGCTCGCGCGCATGTCGTTCCGGGCGGTCGTGGAGGTGGCCCAGCGGTAGGCGCGCAAATAGATTCGCGGCAACGACTTAAAATTAGTTCTCGCCGCCCCTTGATCGGCGCCCTCGCCTCACGTATACTATTCAGTGATCGGTGGGGGGCCGGTCAGGGCAAACGCGTGGTGACGGTTTCCCGTCACTCCTTCCCTGACCTCGCCTAAAAATCCGCCATCCCTTCTTCTCGGTGCCGGCGCCTGAGAAGACGTGGCCGCCTTCGGAGTCCCACGCCAAAGCACCCCCGGTGTGATCTTCCGCGGCAGTACTCGTACGCCCGGCGTCTCGTTGCCTTGACTCGATTGAGGAGACGCGTCGTTGAGCATGATGATTCTGCCATCGGAGTACACGCGGTCGAAGCGCCCCAGCCAACGGAGCGACCGCGGCTACCTCATTCTCAAGCGTTCCCTGGACATCGCCCTTTCCTCGGTCGGCCTCATCCTTCTCGCGCCGGTCTTCGCGATCGTCGCGGTGGCGATCCGCCTCGATAGCCCCGGATCGGTGATCTACGCGCAGGAACGCGTGGGCCTGAACCGGAGACGTCAGCGGGGCGGCCCGGGAAACGGGAACGGCGACGGAGAAGGGAACGGAGACGGCGTCGGCTCGACGGCTCGCGTCGTCCCGGAACGCCGGAACGCAGACTGCTATGGCCGGCCGTTCCGAATCTACAAGTTCCGGAGCATGATCCCCGACGCCGAGAGCAAGACCGGGCCCATCTGGGCCGCCGCGTCCGACTCCCGGATCACGCGCCTCGGCTCGATCCTCCGGAAGACGCGCCTCGACGAGACGCCGCAGCTCTGGAACGTGCTCAAGGGAGACATGAGCCTGGTCGGCCCGCGCCCCGAGCGGCCGAACTTCGTCGTCTCCTTGTCCGAGAAGCTGCCCGAGTACCCGCGCCGCTGCGAAGCCTTGCCGGGGATCACGGGGCTCGCCCAGGTGAAGTGGCACTACGACACCTCGCTCGAGACGGCGAATCGCAAGCTCCAGTACGACCTCTACTACGTGCGGAACGGCCGCCTGCTCCTCGACCTCAAGATCATGGCGACGACGGTGCGCGTCATGGCTCGGGGCGAAGGCGCCCACTGACCCGCCGCACGATTCGCTAGGTTCCAACCTGTCTTTGGCTTGACCCTCCTCGCGGGGGGATGCTAGCGTGCGCTCGGGATCGACGACGCGCCGACCGAAGCGCGTCGCGTCAACCGCAGACACCGGCACGGGCTCCCACCTCAATCCTTGAGAACACCGCCTCGAGTCACGCAGCGCGCCGCCGCCGAGCGGCTCTGGCGTCGCGCGGAGGAGATCCGATCGCTCTGCGGTCTCCCCGCGTTCACCGGGGAAGAGCCGGGGGCGCCTGAGGGCGCCGATCCGGTCGCGCTCGAGCCGCTCGTCGAGATCCTCCTCCGGGACCTCGAATCGAACTTCCGCCGCGAGCTCGCGACGCGCGTGCAGCTCGAGGGGCTCGCGGAGCTCGTCGCCTTCGCCGCCCGCGACGCGGAGCCCGGGCGCTCGTATCAGATCCTCGTCAACTACCTCGCGCGCGCGCTCGACGAGCCCCGCCTCTGGCTCGGGGTCCTCGACGGGAGCCCGCCCGTCTTCACGGTCTTCCGCGCGGGAGACCCCGCGCTCGTCGACGTCAGCCCCGAGCGCGTCCAGGCGCACTGGCTCCATCCCGACTGGCTCCGGTGGGTGGCGTTGGGGGAAGGGGAGGAGGAGCTTTGGGCAGGCCCCTCGGGCTCCCGAAAGGGAGGGCCCTGGCGCCCCGTCCCGATCCGCGGGGAGATCGCGGTCGACCGGCTCACGGGGGAGGTGCCGATCTGCCCCGGAGCGGTGGCGGCCGGCGGCTCCTGCGGGCTGTCGCGCCTCCCGCTCGAGGACATGGCGGGCGGCCATCGGGCCTGCGGGCGGTGCCAGTTCCGCCACATCGTCGCGCTGATCGGAGTCGAGGGAAAGGAGGCGCCGGAGCGGCGCGCGCAGCTCCAGGCGGTCGCCCCGTCGCTCGGCGCAATCCTCGTGAACCTCGGTCTGAAGGAGGCGCTCGATCTGGAAGCCCGGTTCCGCGACGGCGTGATCGAGAACCTCCCGCTCGGGGTGGTCGCCATCGACACGCGCGGGCGCGTCCTGGCCTGGAACCGTGCGGCCGAGTCGATCATCGGGCTCGACATCGACCAGGTCCGGGCCACGCCGATTCCGCGGCTCCTGCCCGAACGGTCGTGGCACGACGCCCTGATCGAGAGCATGGAGAGCGGGGAGACGAGCGTCGGCGCGGAGCACGACGTGATCCGCCCGGACGGCACGAGCCTGCCCGCCGAGGTGAGCACCGCGCCGCTCAAGGACGCGGAGGGGCGCATCCGCGGCGCCGTGGCCACGCTGCTCGACGTCTCGAGCCTCCGGCGGATGGAGGACCGCATCCGGCAGCTCGACCGGCTCGCCGCCCTCGGGCGGTTCGCCTCGAGCGTCGCCCACGAGCTCCGGAACCCGCTCACGGGGATCGCGACCGGAGTCCAGTACCTGAGCCGCGGCTTCCCGGAGGGGGACGAGCGCCACGAGAGCGTGGCCTTCATTCTCCGGGAGGTGATCCGGCTCAACACGATCATCCAGGACCTCTTCACGGCGACCAAGCCGCGCGATCTGAACCTTCGCCCGGCCCGGCTCGGGGAGGTGCTCGCCCTGGCGCTCCGGGGCATCGCCCCGCACGTGGCCGCATCGGGGGTGCGGATCGACGTCGAAGATGCCGATCATTGGCCGGTGGCCATGGTCGACGCCGACCAGATCCAGCAGGTGTTCCTCAACCTGATCCAGAACGCGGTCCAGGCCACTCCCGCCGGGGGCACGGTGACCCTGCGCGCGCGTCAGGCCGGGGACGGGCGCGGCGTCGTCGTGGAGGTCGCCGATACCGGCCCCGGCATCGCGCCCGAGCACCTGCCCCGCATCTTCGAGCCGTTCTACACGACCCGGCCGAAGGGCACGGGTCTCGGCCTCTTCGTCGCGCATGGTATCGTTCAGCACCACGGAGGCACGCTCGAGGTCGAGAGCGAACAGGGACGGGGAACGCGCTTCCGGATCGTCCTGCCGGGAGCCCAGGCCTGAGGACCGGACGCCATGGCTAAAGCATCGATCCTGATCATCGACGACGACGAGACGATCCGGTACTTCCTGCCGCGCGACCTGGAGGCCGAGGGGTACCAGGTCCTGACCGCCGAGTCGGGCACGATGGGGCTCCGCCTCCTCGAGCGCGACACCGTCGATCTCGTGCTCCTCGACATCCGGCTGCCGGACCGGAGCGGGATCGACGTGCTCCAGAAGATCCGTGAGCAGTGGCCCGAGCAGATCGTCGTGATGCTGACCGGGGAGCCCGACCACGAGACCGCGGTGCAGGCGATGCGCCTCGGCGCGCGGGACTACCTCACCAAGGGGAAGCCGATCCGCGAGGAGCTCCTCGTCGTGCTCGACCGCGAGCTCGCGACGCAGCGCCTGGGGCGCGAGGTGCAGCACCACCGCCAGCAGAAGAGCCAGCGGTTCTCGCGCGAGTTCATCCGGGGCGAGAGCGCGGCCATGCAGCGCGTCTACGGCATCGTCGAGCAGGTGGCGGGAAGCGACTCGACGAGCGTCCTCATCGAGGGAGAGAGCGGATCGGGGAAGGAGCTGATCGCGCACCTGATCCACGAGATGTCGAGCCGCCACGAGAAGCCGATGCTCGAGGTGAACTGCGCGGCGATTCCCCGGGAGCTCCTGGAATCGGAGCTGTTCGGGCACGAGAAGGGCGCGTTCACCGACGCGCGCCAGCAGAAGCAGGGTCTCCTCGAGCTCGCGAACGGCGGCACCCTCTTCCTGGACGAGGTGGGCGAGATGAGCCTCACCATCCAGGTGAAGCTCCTCCGCGTGCTGGAGCGGATGACCTTCAAGCGGGTCGGCGGAACCAAGGACATCACCGTGAGCGTGCGCGTGATCTCCGCGACCAACCAGAACCTCGAGTCGATGGTGCGCGAGCAGCGCTTCCGCGAGGACCTCTTCTACCGGCTCAAGGTGGTGCCGATCCGGGTGCCGCCGCTGCGCGAGCGCCGGGAGGACATCCTCCCCCTGGCGCGGCACTTCCTCGACCAGTTCAACCGGGCGTTCTCGAAGCAGTTCACGGCGATCGACCCCGAAGCGGAGCGCGTGCTCCTCTCCTACCCCTGGCCGGGGAACATCCGCGAGCTGAAGAACCTGTTCGAGCGGATCGTCCTCCTGAACAACGGGACGGTGATCCAGGCGCACCATCTGACCGCGGCGATCGCGCCGCCGCCGCCGGTGAGCGGCGGCTCGCTCGAGCGGCTCCGGTCGGTGATCGAGTCCGGGCAGTTCACCGAGGACGGAATCGACCTGGAGCGCGCGCTCGGGGAGCTGGAGCGCGAGGTGATCCAGCGCGCGTTCGACTGGACGCGCGGGAACCAGAGCCGCGCCGCTCAGGTGCTCCAGATGAAGCGGGACAAGCTCCGATACCGGATGAAGCTCTACGGCTTCCACGATGCCCCGACGTCCGACGAGCTCCTGTAGGCGCTTCGCCGCGGCCCTGGCCCTGGCGATCGCGTCGGGCGGGTGCGGCTACACGATGTCGAGCGTCCTGCCGTCGCACATCAAGACGCTCGCGATCCCCGTCTTCGCGAACAGCACCGTCGAGTTCGGCCTCTCGGACGACGTGACGCAGGCCCTCGTGAACGCGTTCCTGAACGATCGCCGCCTCCGGATCGTGGGGGAGCGGGAGGCCGACGCGGTCCTTCGAGGAACGGTCGTCTCGTATCGGAACCAGGTGTTCGGGTACACGCAGCAGGAGCGCGCCACGCAGTACGAGATCGTCCTCGTCGTGAAGGTCTTGTTCCGGGACATGGTGAAGAACCGCGACCTCTGGAAGGAGGACGCGCTCACCGTGCAAACCACGTACAATGTGGTGGCCGTGGGAGCGGCGCCGGCGCAGACCGAGGCCGACGGGAGGCGTGACGTGATCCAGAAGCTCGCGGACCAGGTCGTGAGCCGGACGGTGCAGGGATGGTGACCGGCGGGGCCGCGCGGCTCGACGCGGCCGCCGCGGAGCGCCGCCTCCGGGGATCGGCCTCGAATCTCCGCCCGATCACGCTCGCCGCGGGGCCCGACGACTTCCTGCGCGACCGCCTGGTGCGCGCCTTTCGCGAGGGGGGAGAGGCGGAGGGAGCCGAGTTCCAGCGCCTCGAGGGGGACGAGCTCGAGCCGGAGGCCCTGGCCGGCGCCCTCGCGTCGATGTCGCTCTTCGCCTCGTCGCGTCGGATCTGGATCCGCGAGGCCGCCAAGCTCGACAAGGCGTGCGAGGACGTCCTCTTCGCCTGGGCCGATGGAGCCGCCGAGGGCGTGCGCGTGCTCGTGACGACGGCCCGCGATCCCGAGGAGCTCAAGTCGCTCCAGGCGATCGCGGCGCGCGCCGACGTGGCGCGTTGCGTGGCCCGCCCCGGGGAAGCGGAGCGATGGGTGGCGCGCCTCTTCGAGGAAGCGGGGCTCGTCGCCCCGCCGGGCGCGAGCGACGCGGTGGCCCACGCGGCGGAGTCGCTCCTCGCGGCGAGCCGCGAGGTGGAGAAGCTGCGCCTCTTCGCCGACCAAGCGGGGAAGCTCCCGCCGGCGGCGGCCGGGGCGCTCCGCGGCGCGCGGACCTCGGCCTCACTCGACCGATGGGCCGACGCCGTGCTGGCGGGCGATCTGGCCGCCTCGCGGCGCGAGGCCGCGGCGCTCGACGCCGAGGGCGCCGCGGGGACGAACGCGCTCTGGGCCGTCGCGGAGCGCGCGCTCGCGGCGCTCGAGCCACAGGCCTTCGCCTGGCGGGGCGGACCCCGGTCGGGTCCGCGCCTGACCGTGCCCGCCGCGCGCGCGGCGCTCGACGCCGTCTACGCCGCCGATCGCGCGCTCAAGCGAGGCGAGATCCGGGACGCGGAGATCCGGGACGTGATCGAACAACGACTGCGGGGGACGCGCGGTGCCTGATTCACGGGGAACAGAGCCACAAACCTCCACGGGAGCCGAGGAGACGGCCGGGCGCGGCTATCCATTCCGCGAGATCACCCGCCGCGCGCAGGCCCGGTGGCGCGAGGAGCGGCTCTTCGAGCTCCGGGACCCGATGAAGGCCGACCGGCGCTTCTACTGCCTCAACATGTTCCCGTACCCCTCGGGCGATCTCCACGTGGGGCACGGCCGCAACTACATCCTCGGCGACGCGGTCGCGCGCGTGAAGAAGATGCAGGGCTACACGGTCCTCGCCCCGATGGGCTGGGACGCCTTCGGGCTCCCGGCCGAGAACGCCGCCATCGCGAACCAGGTCCCGCCCGCCGACTGGACCCGGCGGAACATCGAGCGGATGAAGAAGCAGCTCGACGCGTGGGGCGCGATGTTCGACTGGACCCGCGAGATCGCGTCGTGCGACCCGGAGTACTACCGCTGGACGCAGTGGATCTTCCTCCAGCTCTACAAGCGCGGCCTCGCGTACCGCGCGAAGGGCGCGGTCAACTGGTGCCCGTCGTGCCGGACGGTGCTCGCGAACGAGCAGGTCATCGAGGGGCGCTGCGAGCGGTGCGACACGCCGGTCGAGACGCGCGAGCTGGAGCAGTGGTATTTCAAGATCACCGCCTACGCCGACGCGCTCCTCGACGACCTGCGGCTGCTCGAGCACTGGCCCGAGAAGGTGCGCGTGATGCAGACGAACTGGATCGGCCGGAGCGAGGGCGCGACGATCCGGTTCCCGCTGGACGGGGAGGGGGCGCCGCTCGAGGTCTTCACCACACGGCCCGACACCCTGCTGGGGGCGACGTTCATGGTCGTCGCCGCGGAACATCCCCTGATCACGTCGCTCATCGAGCGCGGGCGCCTGCCGCGGGAAGCGGCCGCGTTCGTGGAGCGGCTCAAGCGGTCCCGCGTCGAGAACCGGTTCGGCGTGGAGACGGAGAAGGAAGGGCACCCGACCGGGCTCACCGCCACCCACCCGCTGACGGGGGCGAAGGTGCCCGTCTGGGTGGCCAACTACGTCCTGATGGGCTACGGCACCGGTGCCATCATGGCGGTCCCGGCCCATGACCAGCGGGATTTCGAGTTCGCCTCCAAGTATCGCCTCCCGATCGTCGAGGTCGTGCGCTCCGACTCGGGGACCAGGTTCGACGGCACGGCGGCGGTCGAGGCGGACGGCCGCCTGGTGAACTCCAGCCCGTTCGACGGCCTGCCGTCCGAGGAGGGGAAGCGGGCGATCGTGGCGGCCCTCGGGAAGAAAGGGGCGGGGGAGGGGCGGGTCAACTTCCGCCTGCGCGACTGGCTCATCTCGCGCCAACGCTACTGGGGCGCCCCGATCCCCATGGTGATCTGTCCCACGTGCGGCATGCAGCCGGTCCCCGAGTCCGAACTGCCGGTCCTGCTGCCGGATCAGGTCGAATTCAAGCCGACCGGCGAGTCGCCGCTCCTGACCAACGAGGAATTCCTGCGGGCCACCTGTCCGAACTGCCACGGCCCCGCACGACGCGAGACCGACACGATGGATACGTTCGTCGACTCGTCGTGGTACTTCCTGCGATTCCTTAGCCCAAGGCTGGAAACCAAAGCCTTCGATAGCGATGCCGTGAACCGTTGGCTCCCGGTGAATCAGTACATCGGCGGGGTGGAGCACGCCATCCTCCACCTCCTCTACTCCCGATTCATCGTGAAGGTGTTCCGCGATATGGGGCTGATCGCGTTCGCCGAGCCGTTCGAGCGCCTCTTCACCCAGGGGATGATCACGAAGTCCGGGCACAAGATGTCCAAGTCGAAGGGGAACGTGGTCCCGCCGGATGCCCTGATCGAGCGCTACGGCGCCGATACGGTCCGCGTCTACACGCTCTTCATCGGCCCGCCGGAAAAGGACGCGGAATGGAACGACCGGGGGGTCGAGGGGGCCTACCGATTCCTCATTCGCTACTGGAAGATGGTGGAAGATTTCATTGCTCTACAGCCAGTTAAGGCCCCCGGAAGTGGCCCGACCCCCGCGTGGGCGGTTTCCGGCCCCTCGCGGGACCTGAGGCGCCGGGTTCACCATCTCGTCCAGCAAATCGGCGACGACGTCGACCGCTTCCACTTCAACACGGCCGTCTCGGGCCTCATGCAGCTGGTCAACGCCGTCCAGGAGTACCAGGCCGCCCAAGAGGATATGCGCGCCCCGGAGGTCGCCGAAGCGATCGACCTGGCGACCCGGCTCCTCGCGCCCCTGGCCCCTCACACCGCGGAAGGCGCCTGGGAGCGCCTAGGACACGAGCGGGCGGTCGCCGAGGCCCCATGGCCCAAGTTCGATCCCAAGGCCCTGGAGGCGGACGTGGTGCGCCTGGTGGTCCAAGTGGACGGGAAGGTACGCTCGAACATCGAGGTCCCCTCCGGCTCCTCCCAAGAAGCCGTCCGCAAAGCCGCCCTCGCCGACCCCAAGGTGGAACGCTTCGCCCAAGGAAAGCGGATCGCCCAGGTAGTCGTGGTCCCAGGCCGCCTGGTGAACGTCGTGACCGCGAAGCCAGCCCCGTGAGTTCTTCGGGCACGGCACCAGGATGCGGAGGGCAGAGGCGCCAGGGTGCGGAGGGCAGAGGCGCCAGTATTTGATGTAAACCTCGCCAAGCAAGCGCCCGCCCGAGCCCTGATCGCCTCCATGGCGAGGTTTACATAATACTCATTATACGACAATTCCCCTTACAAACCGGGCCCGGCGGTCCGCATGCTCCGGACCCCGGGCCCCGCTCAAACCAACCGCCCCTTTCGTCTCAGCGCGGACCGCCCTCCGCTACGCCTTCGGCTCGACCATCGGCGCGCTCTCCCGGACGCCCTCGCTTCCGGCGCCCTCGCCGATCCGGTCCCGCACCTGCTGCGTCAGGGTCGTCAGCTTCTCGAGCACGAACGTGGTGTGGCGCGTGTTCTCCTCGATGGCCAGGATCACCTGGATCGACTGCGCGATCCAGAGCAGGTTCACGAAGATCAGCCCGCCCGAGACCGCGTACTTGACCCACTCCATGGCCTCGGCCGAATCGCGGGCCAGAACCGCCCGGGCGATGCCGACGGGCGTCACGATCACCACGATGGCGAACACGATCCAGGCGCCCACCGTCAGGAACCGCGCGAGCCGGCGAAGGAGCCAGAAGCGCTTTTCCGGGATCCAGGCCATCAGAGCGGGATCCGCTCGATCGCGTCGCCCAGGAACGGCAGGCGGATCATCTCGCCGTTCGCCGCCTTGATCGCGCCATAGACCGTCACCGCGAGGAAACCGAGCCCGACGACGAACTTTACGACCGCGCCGACGAGGAAGCCGAGGATCGGGATGCGGCCGAGCGTGCCGTCGAAGATCAGGAGCGCGACCCAGCAGACGATTTCGGTCAGGAAGAAGAGAAGCCCCTGGCGCGCGTGGAACGCGACGAACCGGTTCCGGGGCGCCGTGACGAGGCCCACGAAGCAGAGCGCCGGAAGGTACGCCACCGCCGCGAGCAGCCGCCCGCTCGCGACCTCGGGCTCCGGGATGGACGCGTACGGCGATTCCGTGCTCACGCCGGACGGATAGCACGCGGCCAGGGGGCCGTCAAGCCTCGCGCCCCTGAAGGCGGGCGCCGTCACGTCGCCGACCAGAGAAGGAGCCCGAGATGCTCGGCCGGCACGCGCGTCGTGAACGTCCCTTCGGCCGGGGCCGTGTCGGCGACGTCGCCGTCCCGTTCCATCGCGAGGCGCCACGTCAGGGCTCCCCCGGGGCCGCTCCCGGCGCGTGCGAGGGGAAGCCTGAGCTCGACGATCGCGTTCGACGCGAACCCGCCGGGATCGCCGGCGGGCGGCTCCGCCGCCGCGGGATTCGCCACGACCGCTCCTTCCCCGGCGACTCCCCGCTCCCCCGGGCTCCACCTGAGCGCCCCGGACGTGCCCGGCTCGGTCGGGCAGCGCGCGGCGACGCCGCGCTCCGGGAAGATCACCGCCAGCTCCGCGCCGCGCCGCTCCGCGCCCGGGACGAAGTCGACGCGGACGTAGAGCGATCGCGCGTCGAATCCGTGGAGCACGCGCGCGATCGGCCCCGTGACGCGGTGCATCGCCCCGCCCGCGCCGGCGGGTTCGTAGCGATCGGCCCCGCGCCACTCGAAGTAGTCAGTCTCGCGCCCGTCGATCGTCGGGCGGACGTAGGCGAGGCCCCCGGGCGGGTGCGATGGCGCTTCGGCGCCGCGCAGCGTGGCGCCGAGCGACGCGGGCGGCGTCGCGCCGAGCGCCTCGTAGGCGCGGATCAGGTTGGCGCGAAAGAGGCCGTCGAACTCGTCACGGAAGGCGGTCTCGTGGTCGTCCCCGTACCACCAGAGCCAGTCGCTCGCCTCGGCGGCGTAGAGCGCGTCCCATGACGCGGCGGGCGCCGCGCTCCCCCTCGCGACGATGGCCTCGCGCGCTTCCCGAAGCGCGCCCCAGGCCCGATTCTTCTCCGGGTGGCCAATCCAGATCGCGAGGTCGTCCTTGATCCAGGATCCGACGGGCACGCGCGGGAGGCGCTCCACGGCGGGCGAGCGCTCGAGCGCCTCGGACACCGTGACCGCCTCGACGTCGGCCGCGGCCGAGAGCCGCTCGTAGAGCGCGGTGAGGAACGGGTGGCCGTCCCGCTCGTACGCTTCCCAGCAGTTCTCGCCGTCGAGGATCACGGTGACGACCGCCGGACCCTCGGCGCCGGCCGTTCCGCCGGCGCGCCGGACGCGATCGAGGAAGTCCTCCGCCGCCTGCTCCGGATTCCAGTGACGGTAGACGAATCCGATCTGATCCGAGAGGCGGCGGTCCCGGAAGAGCATCGCCAGGGGACCGGCGGGCGTGTCGACGCGGTACGGCCGGTAGAGCGCCCCGGGCGACGGCGCCCGATCGCCGTCCCGCTCCCTGAGCGCGCGCGCCAGCACCGTCTCGTCCGACGCCGCCCACTCGAACCCCGCGGCGCGCACGAGCGCCAGGGCCTCGCCGCTGACCGCGCCCTCGGGCGGCCAGGTGCCCCGCGGCGCCGCGCCGAACCGCCGCTCGTGGGACGCGCGCGCGCGGCGAAGCTGCGCCGACGCGTCCTCCGGGGCGCGGAACGCCGGGACCGGGAGCGGCATCGAGGGGGAGACCGACCGCGGCGCGTCGGTGTCGAGGAGGAGCGGGAGGATCGGGTGGTGGTACGCGGAGGCGGCCAGCTCGATCTGCCCTGAGGCGGCGGCATCGCGGTAGACGCCGACGACCGAGCCCGCCAGGGCGACGCCCCAGTCGAGGAGCGCCTGCTTCTCCTCTTCCCCGAATTCCCTTCCCCGCGTCAGGAGCGACCGGATCGGCTCCTCCTCCGCGTAGCTCGGATCGACCCAGGCAAGGTGGAACCAGACCTGGAGGTCGCGCCACTCGCGCTCCGTGAGCGGCGGCCCCCCGCCGGCGCGGACGCGCTCGGCGCGGTCGCGGAGCTCCCGATAGCGCGGATGCGGGAGGAGCATGCGCTCCTCGTTCACGGTGAAGAAGCCGCGGAGGATGGCCGCGCGGGCGTCCGCGCCGAGGGAGGCGGCCGGCGCGCGGGCGAGATCGAGCCACTCGTCCCCGGCCCCCGAGGCCACGGCCTCGATCTGGTCGAGGAGAACCGGGGTCAGGTTGAAGGTGGCGTGGACGCGCGGATGGGGGCGCATCGCCGTCACCATGTCGCGATAGTCCTTGGTGGCGTGGAGGCGGACCCAGGGGAGGCGGGCGCGGCCGGTGCGCGGATCGACGTAGCTCGGCTGGTGCATGTGCCACACCAGCGCGAGGAGGATGGGACGTGCCGCCACGCGGCGGTCCCCTCAGGGCGCCGCGGGCGCGGCCGGCTCGGCCTGAAGCTCTCCCAAGCGCTCGTTCGCGGCGTCCCGGATCGGGATCTCCGCGCCCCCGAGCGCGGCCGTCTGCTTGTAGAGCTCGATCGCCTTGGCCGACTGACCGGCCCTGAGGAGACTCCGCGCCTCGGAGAGCATCGCGCGGCCACGCTGGTTGTCGGACTCGCCCACCGCCGCCGCCTTCGCGTAGGCGTCGGCCGCCTTGACGAATTCCCCGGCGTCCTCGTACGCGGTGCCGAGGCCGAGATACCCGGCGCGCTGGGCCTCCCGGTTCCCGCCCGACTTGTCGACGTACTTCTGGTACCAGGTCGCCGCCTCGCGCGGGTTCTTCTGCCCCATCGACGCGTCCCCCAGGAGGAGGAGCCCCTCGCGCGCGGACCGGGTGCCGGGGGCGTTGTCGATCAGCTCCTTGAGCATCGGCCCCGCCGTGGCGAAATCCCCCTGCTGGAGCGTGACCATCGCGCGGAAGAGGTCGCCGCTCGCCTTCTGCTCCGCCTGGGCGCGCGTGCGGATCACGAAGAAGACGAGGATCCCGACGAGCACGACGGCGCCCACCCCCATGAGGACGGCGCGCCCGTGACGCTCCCACACCTCCGTCGCGCGAAACGCCGCGGTGACGAGCGGATCCTCCTTCATCTGCCGCTTGGTCATCTTCTGGTGTCGCACGAGATGGGTCGCCATGGCTCCTTTCTCCAGTTCGGGACGAGCGACAGAGTTTACGCGGTCGGGGCCGGCGCTGTCAAACCGTCCGCCCGCCCCGCGGCTCGGGAAGCAGCGTGACGAGGGCGGTCGCGATCAGCCGCGCCTCGGTGTCGAGCGAGCGCTGGCGGATGGCCGCGGCCAGCTTCCGCTCCCAGTCCTCCTTGAGCTGCAGCATCCGCCCAGCCTCTCGGTCCTCCGTCCGGCGCCGGCGTCCCGATCGCTCCTCGGCGATCAGGGACCGGAAGTGGACGCTCAGGGTGCGCATCTCCCGGTGCAGTTCGCGTCGCGCGCGGTCCTCGTGCGGCCTCAGGCGCTCGCGGATGCGCCGCTCGAGCTGGCGGAGCGCCCGCGCCCACGCCTGCGCGACGCGCTCGGGATCGGGCGGCGGGAGCGAGCGCGCCTCGTCGGCCGTGGGCGCGCGCAAGGCACCGTCCCGCGGCACCTTGACGCCGCCGCTCGATCCGACCGGCAGGCTCTGCACGAGCAGCTCCTCCGGCAGGTCGTCGCTGCCGTAGCGGATCCTCCAGTAGAGGCGGACCCATTGCCGATCGCCCGGAACGGCGCCCTTGGGAAGCGGCGATTCCGCCACCAGGCGCGTCACCTCCCCCTTCGACCGCGCGAGCAGGAGGATCCGTTCCGTGATCGCGGCGTCGGCCTCGGCCCCGCGCGCGGCGCGGCCGGCCGGCGACACGACCAGGCGGATTCGTTCGCGACCGAGCTCCTTTCCCAGCGGGCCCGGCAGCGCCGCCTCCCAGATCCCCGCCCTTCGCGAGATCACGGCGCCGTTCGCCTCGAGGATGCCGGCGAGTATCTCCGGCAGGTCGGCCCCGCGTCCCCGCCGCCTACTTGCCGGCATCGTTGACCCCGTCGAGGAGCTTCCGGTCCAGGTCCTCCACCGCTTCGTACCGCTTCCTCCCCACGAGGAGCGCGGCGCCGAGCTTGCCGAACTCGCGCTCCAGGTCGCGGTCTCCGCGGGCGTTCGCCCAGATCCGGAAGACGGCGTCCTCGAACGAGCCGGCCTCGGCGTAGGGACCGAGAACGACGTCGAGGTCGCCGATCACCGTACGGAAGAGGTTGATCTTCTCGTGGACGATCTCGAGCACGTAGCTCTCCACCGTGCCGCGCGCGGTGAAGTTGAAGACGCGCACGTCGTGCGTCTGCCCGAGCCGGTGGAGGCGCCCGATCCGCTGCTCGATGCGCATCGGGTTCCACGGGAGGTCGTAGTTCACGAGCAGGTGGCAGAATTGGAGGTTCCGGCCCTCCCCCCCGGCCTCGGTGCTGACGAGCACGCGCGAGCGCTCCCGGAATTGGACGATCGCCGCCTCCTTCTCCCTGAGCGAGAGCGCGCCGTGGAAGACGCTCACCTTGACCCCCAGCGCGCGCAGCGAGCGCGCCAGGAACTCCAGCGTGGCGCGAAACTGGGTGAAGATCACGAACTTGTCGCGCGAACCGACGAGGAGCTTCCGGATCCCCTCGAACTTCGCGTTCGACTCGATGGCCCGAGAGGCGTGGAGAAGCGCCTCGAGCTCGGAGCGGGCGGGGCCCTCCCGCGCGAGGAGCTTCGCCAGGGTCGAGACGGCGGCGAAGCTGCTCGAGCCGATCTCCTTCTGCAGCGTGAGAAGCGTCAGCTTGATCGCCCCGCGCCGCGAGTCCCGGTTCCCCTGCACGAGCCGGCGCACCAGGCGCGTCACGTTGTCGTAGAGCTCGCGCTCGGCGTCGCTCAGGTCGAACAGGACGTTCGTCACCTCGCGCTTCGGGAAACGGATCGACGTGCTCGCGCGCGTGGTCCGGATCATGGTCTCGGAGAGGAGCGTCGCCAGCCGGCCCGTGTTCTGCGGCATCCGGCGGTCGCCGCGGCGCATGAACTCGCGGCCGAAGGTGCGGTACGTGCCGAGGAGCCCCGGGCGGAGGAGCTGGACCAGGTTGTAGAGCTCGTGGAGGTCGTTCTGGACCGGCGTCGCGGTCAGGAGGAGCAGGTACCGCGGGGCGAGCCGGTCGAGGAACTTCCAGGCGAGCGTCTTCTGGTTCTTGAGCCGGTGCGCCTCGTCCACGACCACGAGGTCGAACGAGGCGGCCGCCACCTTGTCGCGGTGGCGGAGGAGCTTGGCGGTGTCCATCGACGCGAGCAGGAGGGGCTCCTCCCACCAGGCGGTGCCGTGCTTCAGGATGGCGAACTCGAGATCGAACTTGCGCCGAAGCTCCTGGTCCCACTGCTCCACGAGCGACGCCGGCACGAGGATCAGCGCGCGCTGCACGAGTCCCCGCAGCAGGTACTCCTTGAGGACGAGCCCCGCCTCGATGGTCTTCCCCAGCCCCACCTCGTCCGCGAGGAGCGCGCGGCCGCGCATGCGGCGGAGCACCGTGATGCAGGCCTGCACCTGGTGCTCGTACTTCTGGACGTCGCGGAGGCGGTCGAGGCAGAGGAGCCGGCCGAACCCCCGGTGGAGCGAGTAGCGCTCGACCAGGAGGCGAAGCTCGTGATCGCGGGGGTCGTCGTACGGCCCGATGACGAGGCGCTGGATCAGCTCCTCCGCTCCGGGCGCGACGCGGAACTGGCCGCGCCCCGGAACCTCGAGCCCGAGGCGGAGCGACAGCGCGGCCGGCGCCGCGACGCTCGCCGCGCCGCTCCGTCCCCCGCCCCGCGCCGGCTCGAGCGGGTAGAGCGACGTGAGCCGCCGGATGCCGTCCGCGAACGCGATCTCGAGCACCTCGAACCCGTCGCGCTCCCGCACCTCGACGATCAGCCCCTCGCCGAAGGCTCGGTGGAGAACCCGGTCTCCGACGCGGAACCCGGGCGAGCGGGGGTGCCCCCCGTCGCGGCTCACCGGAGCTCCCACGTCTCCCCCTCCACCGGAATCCGCACCGCCGGGGTCTCCGGGAGCCCGGCCCGGAGCGCCTCGGCGCGAGCCAGGTCGGCGTGCACGATCGCGATCCCCGACCGCGGCGAGCAGGCCTTGGCCTGAGCCACGAGGGCGTCGTGGTCGGCGTGCGCGCTGAACCCGTTCAACACCTCCACCCGCGCGCGCACCGCGTAGGACTCGCCGAAGATCCGCACTTCGGGCGCCTTCTCGACCAGCCGGCGCCCGAGGGTCCCGTCGGCCTGGTACCCCACGATCACGATCACGTGCCGCGGATCCCCGATCGTCTGCTTCAGGTGGTGCAGGACGCGCCCCGCCTCGCACATGCCCGAGGCGGCGATCGTCACGAACGTTCCCGGCTTGTCGTTCAGCTTCATCGAATCGGCCACGTCGCGCACGAGGGTCACGCGCTTGAGCCCGAGCGGGTCCTCCCCCCGTCCGAGCGCCGCGCGCGTCTCGTCGTCGTAGACCTCCGGGTGGCGCTGCACGATCGCCTGCACGTCGGCCGCCAGCGGGCTGTCGACGTAGATCGGCAGCTCCGGAATCCGGCCCGCCTCGATCAGCCGGTCGAGCGCGTAGACGACCTCCTGGGTCCGTCCCACGGCGAACGCGGGGACGACGATCCGGCCCCCCCGCTCGACGGCGCCCCGCACCACTCCCTCGAGCGCGTCGAGCATCGATCGCTCGTCCGGATGGCGCTTCCCTCCGTACGTCCCCTCGATGACGAGATGGTCGGCCCGCGGGAGCGGCGTGGGGTCGCGGATGATCGGGCGGCGCGGGCGCCCCAGGTCTCCGGAGAAGACGAGCGTGCCGGTGCGGCCGTCGTCGCGCCATCGGAGCGCCACGTGGGCCGATCCGGTGATGTGCCCCGCGTCGTGGAGCGTCGCCGTCGCGCCGGGAAGCGGATCGAACGACTCGCCGTACTCGTGGGTGACGAACCGCTCGAGCGCGCGCTCCACGTCGGGCACGCCGTAGAGCGGCACGTGCGGCGCCCGCCGCCCGCGCAGGTGGCGGTTCAGCCACTCGGCGTCCTTCTGCTGGATGTGCGCCGCGTCGAGGAGCATCGCGCGGCAGAGGTCGGCCGTCGCCGGCGTCGCGTGGATCGGACCGTCGAAGCCGCTCTTCACGAGGAGCGGGATCGCGCCGCTATGGTCGATGTGCGCGTGCGAGAGCACCATGGCGTCCACCGAGGGGGCGTGAAACGGCAGCGCGCGGTTCCGCGCCTCCGATTCGGCCCGGCGCCCCTGGAAGAGGCCGCAGTCGAGGAGGAGCGTGCCCGCCCGCCCGCTCACCAGGTGCTTCGAGCCGGTCACGGTCCGCGCCGCGCCCCAGAACGTGACCCGCAACCGCGCTAGTCCCCGGGGTAGACGTGGATGCCGGCGGAGATCTGCGCCATCGACGTGAACTCGGAGTTGGAGACCAGGGCGTAGCCTCGGAGCGTGACGTCGAGCGAGAGGCGGGGGCGGAAGAAGCGCTCGAACCCCGTGCCCAGGACCGCGAAGAGCCCCTCGTTGATCCGGCTCGACTGCTCCTCGCTGAAGATCACGTCCGGCGTCGCGTATCCGATCCCGCCCAGGAAGTAGGGATGGACGTCGCGCTCGCGGTGGACGAAGAAGATCGCCTCCGTGGACACGGTCGTGATCACGACGTGGCTGTCGGCGAAGTCACCCGCCACGAAGATCGGCGGCTGGATGGCCTTGTAGCGTTGGTGCTCGAACGAGAAGCCGAGGGCCGCCGATGGGGAGAGCATGTAGCGGAATCGGAACGCGTAGCCGGGGCCGTGGTCGAACCCGTCCGCGATCCGCGACGTTCCCCGGTCGATGCCGTACTGGCCCTGGAAGCCGACGCTGATGGTGTTCGGCCGCTGGCGCCTGAGGAGCGGCACCGTCCTCTGCGGCACGGGCGCCGGCTGCCTTCGCTCGCCGCCCGCGTCGAGCAGGAGCGCGCCCCACGTGGGGCCCCCGGCCGGCCCGCGGCGCACCATCGTCTCCGGCGCCCCCGGCGATCCCGCCCGCGACTTGGGCGGCGCCCCGGCCAGGAGCATGAGGCCGACGGCCCACCCCACCACCACGACCCATCCTCTCCTCGTCATCGATCCTCCGAATCCCGGCATGGGCTCAGGCCCTGGGGTGGTACTTCGCGTGCACCTGGCGGAGGTAGCTCCGGTCCAGGTGCGTATAGATCTGCGTCGTCTCGATCGACCGATGTCCGAGGAACTCCTGCACGACGCGCAGGTCGCAGCCCCCCTCGAGCAGGTGCGTGGCGCAGGAGTGGCGCAGCGTGTGCGGCGAGATTCCCTGCACGATCCCTGCCGCGCGCGCGTGCCCCTGGATGAGCTTCCAGTACCCCATCCGGGTGAAGGGGCGTCCCAACCGCGTCACGAACACCGCGCGTTCGCTCCGGTCTCGGGCGAGGAGTGGCCGGGCCGCCTCGACGTACCGCTCGAGCGCGGCCTTCGCCTTCCGTCCGAACGGCACGATCCGCTCCCGCTGGCGCTTGCCCATGCACCGCACCAACCCCTCCTCCGCGTCGACCTCCTCCAGGGTGAGGTGGACCAGCTCGCTCGCGCGGAGCCCCGTGGCGTACGCCATCTCGAGGAGCGCGCGATCGCGCAACGCGAGCGGCGACTCGCCGTGGGGCGCGCGGAGGAGCGCCTCCACCTGCTCGCGGGAGAGCACGTCGGGGAGCGGCCGCGGCCGGCGCGGGGGCCGGACCGGAAGCGCGGGATTGTCCCCCGCGAGACCTCGCCGGCGCAAGAACTCGTGGAAGGAGCGGAGCGCGGCGATCTTTCGCGCCACCGTCGCGGCCGACCAGCCCGCGGCCGCCACGTACGCCTCCACGTCCCGGGGGGTGACCGACCCGGCGTCGGCGACCCGGCGGCCGCAGAGGTAGCGGTCGTACTGGGAGAGGTCGCGCGCGTACGCGCGGACGGTGTTGTCGCTCAGGCGCCGCTCGAGCGCCAGGTGGTCGCGATATCGCTCGAGGAGGGGTCCGAGGACCGTCTTCGGCTTCGCCGCGCGCTCGCTCATCGGACGAGGCCCGGCTTGCGGCGGGGCCGCCACGTCAGCTCGAGCTGCCCGCGCTCCAGCTCGAGCAGGAACCGCTTCCAGGGGAGCCCCGAGGAGAATCCGCCGAGGGACCGGTCCGAGTAGATCACGCGGTGACACGGGATCACGATCGGCACGGGGTTCGCGCCGAGCGCGTTCCCCACGGCGCGCACCGCGCGCGGCGAGCCGGCCCGGGCGGCGATCGCGGCGTAGGAGGCGACCGAGCCGTGGCCGACGCGGCGCGTCGCGTCCCAGACCCGGCGCATGAACGGCGTCCCCCCGGCCAGGTCGAGTGGGAGGTCCAGCGACGTCCGCTCCCCGGCGAGGTACGCCTGGAGCGCGCGCTCGGCCGGCTCGGTCCAGCTCGGGCGCCGCACGTACTTACGTCCGCGCTCGCTCGCCTCGCGGCGCGACGGCGCCTCGTCGCTCCCGAGGCGGATCTCTCGGATCCCCCGCTCGGTGGCGAGGATCCAGATCCGTCCCGCCGGCGACCGCAGCGACGCTACGGCGATCTCTTCCTTGGCGCGGCTCAGGGGCGCTCCCCCGCCCCGCTCGGGGCCGCGACCGATTCGAGGATGCGCGCGGCCATCCGAGGACCGATCCCCGGAACGGCGGCGATCGCCTCGAGCGGCTGGTGTTTCAGGCGCGCCACCGAGCCGAACCGGGTCAGGAGCAGCGCCCGCCGCTTCGGTCCGAGCCCCGGAATCCGGTCGAGCGCCGACGACCGGGCCGCGCGCCCGCGCAGCGAACGGTGGTACGTGATCGCGAAGCGGTGCGCCTCGTCTCTCAACCGTTGGAGGAGCCTGAGCCCGGACGAGCGCCGCGGGAGCCGGAGCGGCTCGCGGCGGCCCTCGAGCACGATCTCCTCGAACCGCTTCGCGAGCCCGAGGAAGGGGACCGACTCCAGCGGCGTCCCGCGCGACGCGGCGCGCGCGGCGCCGAGCTGCCCGGCGCCGCCGTCGATCACGATCAGGTCCGCGGCCGCGAGATCTCCCGAGACCACGCGCGTCGCGTGGCGCGCCACGGCCTCCCCGATCGACGCGAAGTCGTCCTGGCCGGCGACCGCGCGGATCCGGTAGCGGCGGTACTCCGCCTTCGCCGGCCTCCCGTCGACGAACGTCACCATCGACGCGACCACGTGCGTGCCGAAGAGGTTCGACACGTCGAAGCAGCGGATCCGCCGAGGCAGGGACGGCAGGGCGAGGGTGCGCTCGAGGTCGAGCGCCTCTTCCCCCGGCGTTCCCTCGAGCCCGCGCGCCCCGTCGCCCCGCTCCTTCGCGAGGAGGAACGCGGCGTTCCGCCGCGCCATGCGCGAAAGCGCGCGTTCGCCGACGCCGCGCGGGGTCCGGAGCCGGACCGGCGAGCCCGCGTGCCGGCCGAGGAACCCCTCGAGCAGCTCGCGCTCCTCCGGGTCGACGTCGGCCACGAGCGATCCCGGCACGGTGTCGGCGTTCGCGTAGTAGAGCGGCACGAACGCGCGCACCAGGTCCCCGTCCGTCGCGCCCTTCGCCCCCTTGAGCCAGCGCGCGTCGCGGGAGAGCACGCGGCGTTCCCGGACCTTGAGGACGACCACGCACGCCGCGTCGCCGCTCCGCGACCAGCCGACCACGTCGACCGCGTCCCCCGCGACGTCGACCACGCGCTGCCGCGCGAGGATCGCCTCGAGACGCCGGATCTGGTCGCGCACCCGGCCCGCGCGCTCGTACTCCCGCCTCCCGGCGGCCGCGTCGAGCAGGGCGCGAAGGCCCTCCACGACGCGCTCGCGGCGCCCCGACAGGAATTCGCAGAACTGGTCCACCATCGCGCGGTACTCCTCCCGCGTCTGCATTCCGATGCACGGGCCCGTGCATCGGCCGATATGGAAATCGAGGCACTCCTTGTTCGCCGCGATGTGCGCGTCGATGTCGCGGCACGAGCGCATCGGGAAGATCGTCCGCGTGGTGCGCAGGAGCGCGCGAAGCCCCTTCACCTCGGTGTACGGCCCGAAGTAGCGCGCCCCGTCGCGCTCGACCCGGCGCACGAGTGTCATGCGCGGGTAGGGCTCCTGCCAGGAGACGCGGACGTACGGATACCGCTTGTCGTCCTTGAGCCGGATATTGTACGGGGGTTGCCGCTCGCGGACGAGCGTCGCCTCGAGGAGGAGCGCGTCGATTTCCGACTCGACCGCGATGAACTCCACGTCGGCCACGCGCCGCACGAGGGCGGCCTGCTTCGGGCCGACCGCCTCGGGGTTCTGGAAGTGGGAGCGGACCCGCTGGTCGAGCCGCTTGGCCTTGCCGACGTAGAGCACCTCGCCACGGGGTCCGCGAAAGATGTAGACCCCGGGCTGCGCGGGTAAGGCCGCGATCTGTCGTTCGAGCGTCGTCGGGGTCATCGGTTTCGAGCGGGGGGAGGGCCGGCGTCGGCATCGCCGCGCCTTTTCGATGCGCCGGGAGCCATTCGGGGCAGTATATCACGCCCTCCCTTGCGATTGACAGCGTGAGGGCGATTGGTTAGGATGGCGCGCTCGCAGTCCGGTCGACGTCCCATCAAGGCGGAGGAAGGAATGCCGCACCACAAGTCCGCGGTGAAGCGCATCAAGACCACGAAGCGGGATCGCACGCGCAACGTCGGCGTCCGGTCCGAACTCAAGACGTTGTTGAAGAAAATGTCGGAAGATCCTACGAATAAAGAGCTTGCAAGGAAGACAGTTTCCCTCCTCGACCGGGCCGTCAAGAAGGGCGTCGTGAAGAAGGCGGTGGCGAACCGGCGGAAGTCGCGCCTCGCCCAGGCCGCGAACCGCGTCGCCGCCAAGGCGTAGCGCCCCGACTCGAGAGCTACCCGATCGCCGCGAGCGCCTTCGTGACGCGGACGGCGCATTCGTCGGCGGCGCGCTCCACGGGGATCTTCTCCACCGCCCCCGTCCGCCGGTCGCGCCACTCCACGACCCCCTCCGCGAGACCCTTCTCCCCGACGGTCACCCGGTAGGGCACGCCGATCAGGTCGGCGTCCTTGAACTTGGCCCCCGGCCGTTCGTCCCGGTCGTCGTGGAGCACCTCGACCCCTCGCGCCGTGAGGTCTAAGGCGAGCGCCTCGGCCCGTTCCCTCGTCGTCCCATCCTTCACGTTCACCGGGAGCACGTGGACCTGGAACGGCGCGATCGAGATCGGCCAGACGATCCCGTTGGCGTCGTGGGACTGCTCGATCACCGCCGCGACCGTCCGGGTGATCCCGATCCCGTACGTCCCCATCACGATCGTCCGCTCGGTCCCCTCGGCGTCGAGGTAGCGGGCCTTCATCGGCTCCGAGTAGCGGAGCCCCAGCTTGAAGATGTGCCCCACCTCGATGCCGCGGCTCACCGCCAGCTCGTCGCCGCAGCGCGGGCATCGGTCGCCCCGTCGCGCGGTCGCGATGTCGGCGCGCTCGGCCGCCTTCACGTCGCGCCCCAGGCGGACGTTCACGAGGTGGACGTCCATCTTGTTGCCTCCGGTCACGTAGTTCCGCCCCTCCTGAACCGACGGGTCGAACAGGGTCCGGATCCGCGTCTCGAGTCCCACCGGCCCGGTGAACCCGAGCGGCCCGCCGGTCAGCTGCTCGATCTCCGCGGACGTCGCGAGGCGCACCATGGCGCCGCCCAGGGTCCGGCTCAGCTTCGCCTCGTTCAGCTCGCGGTCGCCCGGGACGACGGCCAGCACCGGGTCGCCCCCCGCCCAGAAGACGAGCGTCTTGAGCAGGCGGTCGTGGGTGACGCCCAGGAACGCGGCCACCTCGTCGACCGTCTTCTTCCCCGGCGTTTCGCGCTCGGCGAGCGGCGCCTCCGCCTCGTGCATGGCCGGCGCGATCGCGAACTTGGCGCTCTCCGACGACGCGGCGTAGCCGCACGCCGAGGAGAAGATCTCGGACTCGCCGGAATCGGCGGTCACCATGAACTCGTGGTTCACGTCGCCGCCGATCGCCCCGGAGTCGGCCTCGACCACGACGAACGAGAGGCCGCACCGGCGGAAGATCGCGGTGTAGGCGCGGTGCATCGCTTCGTATCCCTGCTCGAGCGACGCCTCGTCGGCGTGGAACGAGTAGCCGTCCTTCATGAGGAACTCGCGGGCGCGCATCAGGCCGAAGCGCGGCCGGATCTCGTCCCGGAACTTGACTCCGATCTGGTAGAGGTTGAGCGGCAGGTCGCGGTAGGAGCGGACGTGGCTCCGAACGAGGTCGACGACGGCCTCCTCGTTGGTCGGTCCCAGGACGTAGTCGCGATCGTGCCGGTCGCGCTGGCGGAAGAGCTCCTTCCCGTACTTGTCCCAACGACCCGACTCCATCCAGAGCTCCGCCGGCATGAGGATCGGGAGCGAGAGCTCCTGCGCCCCTTCGCGGTCGAGCTCCTCGCGAACGATCCGCATCACCTTCTTCGCCACGCGCCATCCGAGGGGCAGCACGCTGTAGACGCCGGCGGCGTGCTTGCGCAGCATGCCGGCCCGCACCAGGAGCCGGTGGCTCGTGAGCTCGGCGTCGGCCGGATCTTCCTTCAGGGTCGGGATGAACGCCGTGGAGAGACGCATGCGCGGGGGGCTCCGGGGTGGAGGTTCAGGTGAGCGTGTCTTCGAACGAATAGAGGCCCGGGGCGCGGCCGTGCAGGAATCGCGCGGCGCGAAGCGCGCCGAGCGCGAATACGTGGCGGTCCTCGACCCGGTGGGTGATCGTGACGGCCTCCCCTTCCCCGCTCAGGATCACCTGATGCTCGCCGGGCACCGTCCCCGCGCGGATCGAGTGGAAGCGCACCGTGCCGTCGGGGCGCCTCGCGCTCCCCGCCGTTCCGAGGAGCGCGGCGAGCGCGAGCGCGGTGCCGCTCGGCGCGTCCTTCTTTCCCGCGTGATGGTGCTCCACCAAGTCGGCGTCGAAGGCGCCGCGCGCCGCGCGCGGAAGGGCGCGCAGGAATGCCTGGACCACGGCGATGCCGAGGCTCAGGTTCGGCGCGCGAAGCACCGCGGCTCGCTTCGCCAGCTCCCCGAGGCGCGCTTCGAGCCGGTCGTCGAGCGCCGTCGTGGCCGCGAGGAGCGCCCGGGGTGACCGCTCGAGCGTGTCGACGAGACGCGCCGTGCCGGCGGCCAGGCTCACGTCCACGACGACCAGATCGGCCGGGAGCGAGGCGAGGCCGTCCGGCCGCGCGAGCCCCTCGGGGGTGAACCAGCGGCATCCCGCGGGGGAAGCCCCTTCCGGCTTCCCGGGGGCGGCGCAGGCGCGGAGAACGATGTCCGACGCGGCGGGGTCCGCGAGCGCGTCGCGGACGGCGCGGCCCATTCGTCCCGTGGCTCCGTGGAGGAGGATCGGTACCGGCATCGCGGCCGCCCTAGCGCGCGGCCCGCGCGGGCGCCCCGAGCCCGAGCTGGTCGAGCGTCGCCTCGATCTCCCGCGCCGTCTCGGGGCGGACGGGGACGAGCGGCAGGCGGATCTCCCCGGGGGCCAGGCCGAGCGCCGCGAGGGCGTGCTTGACGGGCGCCGGATTGGTCTCGAGGAAGAGCGCGCGGAAGAGCCGGTGAAGCCTCCGGTGGATCGCCGCGGCCTCCCCCGCGCGCCCCGCGCGCGCGTGCTCGGTCATGGCCACGATCTCCTCCGGCGCCACGTGCCCGGCGACCGACACGACGCCGCGTGCGCCGATCGCGAGGAGCGGCAGGTAGAGCGAGTCGTCCCCCGCGAGCACGGCGATGTCGCACCGGGACAGGATCGCGCTCGCCTGGTCCACCGATCCGCTCGCCTCCTTGATCGCGGCGATGCGCGGATGCTCGGCGAGCCGCGCGACCGTTTCCGGAAGGACGTTCGCTCCGGTGCGCGACGGAACGTTGTAGAGGACGATCGGACGATCGACGGCGTCGGCCACCGCCCGGTAATGGGCGGCGATGCCCTCCTGCGTCGGGCGGCACGAATAGGGCGTGATCACCATGACGCCGTCGGCGCCGAGCCGGATCGCTTCCCGGGAGAGCTCGATGGTCTCCGGGGTGGAGGCGGTCCCCGTTCCCGCGATCACCGCCGCGTTCCGCCCCACCGCCTCGCGCACGGTCCGGATCGCGGTCGCGCGCTCCTCACGCGTCAAGGACGTCGCCTCGCCGGTGCAGCCGCACGGATAGAAGGCGCGCACGCCGCGGGCGGCCAGATGGGCCGCCAGCGATCCGAGCGCCCCGGCGTCGAGCGCGCCGTTTCGAAACGGCGTGATCAGGGCGACGCCGACGCCCTGGAAGAGATCCCGCGTGTCGCTCATGGTCCGTCCCCCTTCTCCGGCGGCGGCTGCGACGGGGCTCCCCCGTCGAGCGGCCGGAAGTCGAACGTGAAGCCGCCCTGCTCCTCCTCCGCCTTGACCTCCAGGACGTCGGAGCGGGTCAGCTCGAGCCGCGCCGGCGTCCCATCGGGACCCGGGACCCGCGACGCGCGGAGCGTGTAGCTCCCGGTCGGCACGCGCAGCGTGAAGGCCCCCGGTCCGATCCGATCGACGCGGCGGACGTTCGTGGAGTCCGGAACGCCGCGCGCCTCGACGCGGTACTGCGCGGTCGAGTCGCTGGCGGCGATCGTCCCCGAGACGACGGCCGGGGCGCGCGGGTCGACCGCGACGAAGTTGATACTATCCGCGACGCTCCGCTCGGGTGTCAACCGGATCGCCTCCGGATACGGAATCAAGAGGTCGGTCTGGTCGTCGAAGGCGCCGTTCGCGTTCCGGTCGTAGAACAGGAAGAGCCGGTAGCCCTGCCCGAGCGCGAGGCCGGCGAGCTCGTACGCCGCCGACGTGTCGGTCTCGGCCGCGTACGTCGGCTCGAAATCGGTGGTGTCGGGCCGCGTCCCGACCGAGTCCGGAAAGACGAAGATCGGAACGCCCTTCCGCGGCAGGGTCCGGGCGCGGACGATTCCGGAGATCCGCCCCGGCGCCAGCGAGTCGCCCGTGCTGAACCGGACCGCCACGGAATTGCCCAGCATCACGCCGTGCGCGTCCCGTGCCCGGGCGCTCAACAGCACCTGGTAGGTGGCGTCGCTCCGGAGCGGGTCGGCCCAGCGGATCCGGAAGAGCCTCCCGGTCCACTTGTACGACAGGTGGGGCGGCGGCGGGAAGATCTTCACGGCGTCGCGCACGCTCGGATGGTCCATCGGCTCGGAGAAGAGGAACGTCACGCCGGCGTCCCGCGCCACCCGCACCGACGAATCGGCGGGCGTGGCCGCGAGGACCTTCGGCGGGGTGGTGTCGGGCGGCCCGCCCGGCGGGAAGACCGACTTGGCGCATCCCGCGGCCGCGAGCGCCGCGACCAGGACGGCCGCGGCCCCCGCGCGGCGACCGGTCACCGGCGAGCGCGCCCCCGGGTGGCCGCCTTCGGGCGCTTCCGCTGGGCGGCACCGGCGCCGGCCTTCGGGCGCTTCCGCCGGGCGGCACCGCCGCCGGCGCGGGACGGCCGGCGCTTCGCCGCCGGCGCGCCGGCCACGAGGAGGTCGTAGAGGACGGCCTTCTGGACGTGGAGCCGGTTCTCGGCCTCCTGGAAGACGGCGGAGTGGGGCCCTTCGATCACCTCGTCGGTGATCTCCTCGCCGCGGTGCGCGGGGAGGCAGTGGAGCACGATCGCGTGGGGCTTCGCGCGGCCGAGGATCTCGGCGTCGATCTGGAACGGCCGGAAGACGACGAGACGCTTCTCCCGCTCCGCCTCCTGTCCCATGCTCGCCCAGACGTCGGTGTAGAGGACGTCGGCGCCCTGGGCGGCTTCCGCCGCCGATCGCACGATCTCCACCTTGCCGCGGCCCGAGGAGCGCACCTGCGCCACCAGGTTGAGGTCCGGGTCGTAGCCCTCCGGGCAGGCGATCCGCACCGTGAGGCCGTAGAGCCCCGCCGCCTCGATCCAGGAGTTCGCGACGTTGTTGCCGTCGCCGATGAACGCCACCGTGGAGCGGTCGAGATCGAAGCCGTGCTCCTTCATGGTCAGGAGGTCGGCGAGGATCTGGCACGGATGCAGCCAGTCGGTGAGCCCGTTCACGACCGGCACGCCCGCGTATCGCGCCAGGTTCACCGCGATCTGGTGATCGAACGTGCGGATCATGACCCCGTCGACGAACCCCGAGAGGACGCGCGCCACGTCCTGCACCGGCTCGCGCGATCCCATCCCGATCTCCTTGTCGGTGATGAACAGGGACGATCCGCCGAGCTGGGTCATCGCCACCTCGAACGAAACGCGGGTGCGGAGGCTCGGCTTGTGGAAGATCAGGCCGAGCGTCTTCTGGGACAGCTCGCGGTGGGCGCGGCCGGCCGCCAGGTCGGCCTTGAGGCGGATCGCCGTCCGGAAGATACGGTCCGCGTCGGCGCGCGTGAGATCGGCGAAGGACAAGAGGTCTCGCTTCATGCGTGGCGCTCCTTCAAGATCGACGTGGGCTCCCGGCTCACGCGCGCGGGTGCGCGCGGTCGTACGCCTCCTTGAGGCGGCGCCGGGTGACGTGGGTATAGACCTGCGTGGTGCGAAGATTCTGGTGCCCGAGGAGCTCCTGGACGGCGCGAAGATCGGCGCCGCGCTCGAGGAGGTGCGTGGCGAAGGAATGGCGAAGGGCGTGGGGGTGCGTCGCCGCGGCCGGGCCGAGCCGCTCGAGGAGCCCCTGCACGTCGCGCTCCAGCGTGCGCGGGGTGATCCCGGCGCCGCGCGGTCCCGGAAGGAGCGGCGCGTCGGGCCGCGGCTCGCCGCCGATCGCCGCCCAATAGCGGCGGAGCGTCGCCAGGGCCCGGCCGCCCAGCGGGACGATCCGCTCGCGGCTCCCCTTCCCCAGCACGCGGACCAGCATGTGGCGATCGTCGACGCCGGCGCGCGTGAGGCCGGCGAGCTCGCTCAGCCGCAGGCCGGAGCCGTAGAGGAGCTCCGCCGTGGCGAGCGCCCGAAGCCCCTGCGGGTCGCCGTCCAAGATCGCGGCCGCGATCCCGTCGAGAAGCGCGTTCAGGGCCGCCTCCGCGTGCGCGGAGGGCAACGGCTGCGGCACCGTGACGCGCGGGAAGGCGGCTCGCAGCGCGGCGACGGGATGCCCGCGCCGCTCGAGGAAGCGGAGGTACGAACGGAGCGCCGCCAGCGACCGGGCGAGCGTCCTCGCGGAGATGGCCTTGCGCGCGTCGGTTCGCTCGAGCGACCGGGCCGCCGCGTACGCGGAGAGGAGCTCCGGCCCCAGGTCCCGGAGCGCCGGCTCCCGCTTCAGGCGCCCCTTCACGAATGCGCGGAAGCGCGCGAGCTCGTCGCGGTACGCGCGCACGGTGTGCGCCGCGTAGTGCCGCCCGGCCAGGTAGTCCAGGAACTCAGCCGTCGACCGTTCCACTCAACGCCTCGCCCGAGTCCGCTTCGACGCGCGTCTTGCACTTCGGGCACTGGAGGTAGTCCCCCTTCGTCTTGTTCCGCTTCATGACGAGGATCGGCGAGTCGCACGACGGGCAGCGCTGCTTCACCGGCTGGTCCCAGATCCCGAACGTGCACTCGGGATAGCGGCTGCATCCGTAGAAGACCTTCCCGCGGCGCGTCCGCCGTTCGACCAGCTCGCCCTCCCGGCATTGCGGGCACTGGATCTGGAGCGTGAACGGCCGCGTCCCCTTGCAATCGGGATAGCGAGAGCACGCGAGGAACTTGCCGAAGCGCCCCGTCCGGACGCGCATCGGCCCGCCGCACTGGGGGCAGGGCGCGGTCGGCGCCTCGGTCGGCGCCCCCTCCTCCTCGATCGGGAGCGTCGTCTTGCACTCGGGATAGCGGGGACAGGCGAGGAACGGCCCCGAGCGGCCGAACTTCTTGATCATGTTCGAGCCGCATTTCGGGCACTTGGTCTCGGTCTCCTGGACCAGGGACGCCCTCACCTGCTCCTGATGCGACTCGGCCGTCTTCAGATCGGCCTGGAACGGGCCGTAGAACTCCTCGACCACGTCGACCCAGGGGTCCCGCCCCGTCTCGACGTGGTCGAGCCTTTGCTCCAGCTTGGCGGTGAACTCGACGTCGAAGACGTCGGCGAACGTCTTCGCGAGGAGCTTCCAGACGGTCATGCCGAGCTCGGTCGGCGTGAGCTTCCCGCGGTCCCGCTGCACGTAGTCGCGCGTCAGGATCGTCCCGACGATGGTCGCGTAGGTGCTCGGACGGCCGATCCCCTTCTCCTCGAGCGTCTTGACGAGCGTCGCCTCGGTGTAGTGGGGCAGCGGCTCGGTGAAGTGCTGCTCGGGGAGGATCGCCGTCTGCCGGAGCGCGTCGCCCTCCGCGAGCGTCGGCAGCTTGCTCGTCTCCGTCCCGGACTCCTCGATCAGCAGGGTCTGGTAGGCCCGCGCGAACCCGTCGAACTTCACGCGGCTCCCCGAGGCTCGCAGGAGGAAGGGACCCGCCTCGATGTCGGCCGTCGTGGTCAGAACCAACGCGGGATTCATCTGGGACGCGACGAACCGCTGCCAGATCAGCTCGTAGAGCTTGAACTGGTCGGCGTCGAGATGACGCTTCATGGAGGCCGGCGTCCGCGCCACCGACGTCGGCCGGACCGCCTCGTGCGCGTCCTGGGAGGTCTCCCGCGAACGGTAGACGCGCGCCTCCGGCGGCAGGTAGGCGTCGCCGAACTGGTGCTGGATGAACGACCGGACCTCGCCCAGCGCGTCGGGCGAGACGCGGGTCGAGTCGGTGCGCATGTACGTGATGAGCCCGACGGCGCCCTCGGCGCCGAGGTCGATTCCCTCGTAGAGCTGCTGGGCGATGACCATCGTCCGCTGGGCGCTGTACCGGTGGCGCCGGAACGCCTCCTGCTGGAGCGTGCTCGTGATGAAGGGCGGGAGCGGGTTCCGCTTCTTCTCCTGGGTCCGAAGCCCCGAGACGGCGAACCGCTGGGCCGCGAGCGCCGTCGCTTCGGCCTTGGCGGCCGCTTCGTCGGCGACGGCGAACTTCTCCCCGTTCTTCTTCTGGACGCGCGCGCGGAACGCTTCGCCGCGCGGCGTGACCAGGTCGGCGTCGAGCGTCCAGTACTCGCGCGGCACGAAGGCGCGGATCTCCTCCTCCCGCTCGCAGATCAGCCGGAGCGCGACCGACTGGACCCGCCCGGCCGAGAGCCCGTAGCGGATCGTCTTCCAGAGGAACGGGCTCACCTTGTAGCCGACCAAGCGGTCGAGGACGCGCCGCGCCTGCTGCGCCTGGACCTTGGCCATGTCGATCGTGCGCGGGTGCTCGAGCGCCTCGGTGACGCCCCGCTTGGTGATCTCGTAGAACGCGAGCCGCCGGACCCGCTCCGAGTCGTCGCCCAGGGTCTCCGCCAGGTGCCAGGCGATCGCCTCGCCTTCCCGGTCGGGGTCGGGGGCGAGGTAGATGGTGGTGGCGCGGCGCGCCGCGATCTTGAGATCGCGAACGATCTTCCCTTTGCCCTTGATCAGCACGTAGGAGGGCGCGAAGCCCTTATCGACGTCGACGCCGAGCTTGGACTTGGGGAGATCGCGGACGTGCCCGTTGCTCGCCTTCACGTCGAAGCCGGCGCCCAGGTACTTGGCGATCGTCCGCGCCTTGGCGGGCGACTCGACGATGACGAGGCTCCGGCCGTTCGGGCCGGGGCGCGGCGCCTCGACCTCGACCGCGGCGGGCTTCGCCTTGGCGCGCGCCTTCTTCGCCGCGGCCTTCGCCTTCGGGGCGGCCTTCGTCTTCGCTTCGGGCTTCACGGTCGTTCGCTTGCGGGTTGGACTCAACGGAAACCTCAATGCACCTGGGTTGGATTCGTGGGGTCGTAGTCGACCCCGTGCTCGTCGTCGAACCAGCGGATCAGGACGGACGTCGCCAGCTCCTCCGCCTTCGCCTCGCTGTCGAGCCCGGGCCCTTCCTCCCGGGCGCGATCCATGATCTCCTCGAACTGCTCCGGCGTCACCTTCCCCGTCTCGACGAGACGGAAGAGATAGCGGTACGCGGGGTTCGGGAGGAGCGCGCGCTCCGGCCCGGTCGGGACGCGGACGCTCGGGCGCGGGCCCGGCGCGTCGTCGGTGTAGTCCTCCCGCGCGAAGGGCTCGAGCGCCCGGAAGATCATCTCGAAGGCCTGATTGACCACGTCGGCGTCGTACCGTCCGGAGTCGAGCACCTGCGTCAGCTCGAGCAGGGCGTCCTCGTTCCCGTCGACGTACGACTTCAACTGCTCGACGATCAGGACCATCATCTCCCGCACGCTGTCATCCATGCTCGACCTCCCGGACTAGGCCCCGTGGCATTTCTTGTACTTCTTCCCGCTCCCGCAGGGACAGGGATCGTTCCGACCGACCTTCGGCTCGCTCGCCACGGGAGCCGCCGCCCGCGGCGACGGCGCGGCGCTTCCCTCTCGATCGGGCGCCGGCGTGCCGAACGCCGTGACCGGCGCGTGCGTCTCCTGCCGCCGCGCCGGACGCCCCCGCCCGCCGGCCGGGGCCCCCGCCGGCTCGGGCTCCGGGCGGCGCGACGCGATCCCCGCGGGAGGGGCCGGCATCGGCTCCGGCACGAGTGACGCGCGGAAGAGCATGCGCACGGTCTCCTCGCGGATCGAGCGGGTCAGGCCGTCGAACATGTCGAACGCCTCGCGCTTGTACTCGAGCAGCGGGTCGCGCTGGCCGTACGCGCGGAGCCCGATCCCCTCGCGCATGTGGTCCATCTCGCGCAGGTGGTCCATCCAATGCTCGTCGATCACGTGGAGGTAGACCATCCGCTCGAGCTCGCGCATGGCGTCCGAGGAGATCTCCGATTCCTTCGCGTCGTACGCCTGCGTGAAGACCCCCTGGAGATGCTCCTCCAGCTCGTCCCGCGACGGCACGTGGGTCTCGCCCGGCGGCGGCGCGATCGGCCGAAGGAGGAGTTGGCTCAGGTCGTTGCAGAGCCGCTTCACGTCCTCCTCGTCGAACCGCTCGGCGCCGATGTGCGTCTGCACGCGCTCGGAGACCGCCTCGCCGATCATCGCGACGATCGTCTCCTTCAGGTTGTCCTCTTCGAGCGCGCGGAGCCGCTGCGCGTAGATCACCGTGCGCTGGCGGTTCATCACGTCGTCGTACTCGAGGAGGTGCTTCCGGATGTCGAAGTTGTGCGCCTCGACCCGTCGCTGCGCCCGTTCGATCGCGCGGGTGACGAGGCCGTGCTCGATCACCTCGCCCTCCTGCACGCCGAGGCGCTCCATGATCCCGGCGATCCGGTCGGAGCCGAAGAGCCGCATCAGGTCGTCCTCGAGCGACAGGTAGAACCGCGAGTATCCCGGGTCGCCCTGGCGGCCGCTTCGCCCGCGCAGCTGGCGGTCGATCCGCCGGCTCTCGTGCCGCTCGGTACCGATGATGTGGAGCCCGCAGGAGATCTCCTCCTTGCACGTGGCGAAGTTCCTCCAGACGCCGCTCTGGAGTTGCGCCCGCTCGTTCGCGAAGCAGCTCCGGTCGCACCGGATGACCCCCGTCTCGAGCTTGATGTCGGTTCCGCGTCCGGCCATGTTCGTGGCGATGGTCACGGCGCCGCGATGCCCGGCGGTGGAGACGATCTCCGCCTCCTGCTGGTGGTACTTGGCGTTCAGGACGCTGTGCGGGATCGCTTTTCGCTTCAGGAGCCGGCTCAGCGTCTCCGACGCCTCGACGCTGATCGTGCCCACGAGGACCGGCACGCCCATCGCGTGGAGCTCCGCGATCTCGTCGACGACCGCGTTGTACTTCTCGCGCCGCGTCTTGAAGATGAGGTCGTTCGAGTCGGCGCGCCGGACGGGCCGATTGGTCGGGATCACGACCACGTCGCGGTTATAGGTGTGCCAGAACTCCTGCGCCTCCGTCTCGGCCGTGCCGGTCATGCCGGCGAGCTTCTCGTACAGGCGGAAGTAGTTCTGGATGGTGATCGTGGCGAGGGTCTGCGTCTCCCCCTCCACCTTCACGTTCTCCTTCGCCTCGATCGCCTGGTGGAGCCCGTCGGAGTACCGGCGTCCCGGCATGAGCCGTCCGGTGAACTCGTCCACGATGAGGATCTTCCCGTCCTGGATGACGTACTCGACGTCCTTCTCGTAGAGCGCGTACGCCTTGAGGAGCTGCAGCACGTTGTGCACGCGCTCGCTCCGCTCGCCGTGGATCCGCTCGAGCCCCCGCTTCCGGGAGACCTTCTCCGCGGGCGACAGCGCCTCGTCCTCGTCGATCGCCCCCATCTCCACGGAGAGGTCGGGGAGGAGGAAGAGGTTCTTGTCTCGCTGGCTCACCAGATCGCGTCCCTGCTCCGAGAGGTCGACCGAGTGGCTCTTCTCGTCGATGGCGTAGAGGAGATCCTCGTCCACCTCGCCGAGCCGCTTGTCCCGGATGTAGTCGAGCTCCACCCGCTGGATCAGCCGGTTGAGCCCGGGATTCTCGGAGATCAGCTTCTGGAAGCGCTTGTTCTTCGGCGCGCCGCGCTTCACCTGGAGCAGCTTGAGCCCCGCCTCGTACTCCTTCTCGGAGTCCCCGAGCATCGCCTCCGCCTCGGACAGGATGCGGGACGCGAGCTGCGCCTGGGCCCGCACGACGCGCTCCACGTCGGGCTTCATCTCCTCGTACTTCTGGAGCGAGTGCTCGACCGGGCCGGAGATGATCAGCGGCGTCCTCGCCTCGTCGATCAGGACCGAGTCGACCTCGTCGACGATCGCGTAGTGGTGCCCGCGCTGGACCCGGTGGTCCTTGTGGCGCGCCATGTTGTCGCGGAGGTAGTCGAAGCCGAACTCGTTGTTGGTCCCGTACGTGATGTCGCAGGCGTAGGCCTCGCGGCGCTGCGCGAAGTCCATGCTGTTCTGGATGCAGCCGACGGTGAGGCCGTGGAACTGGAAGATCTTCCCCATCCACTCGCTGTCGCGCCGCGCCAGGTAGTCGTTCACCGTGACGAGGTGGACCCCCTCGCCCGTGAGCGCGTTCAGGTAGATCGGGAGCGTCGCGACGAGCGTCTTGCCTTCGCCGGTCGCCATCTCGGCGATCTTCCCCTCGTGGAGCACGATCGCCCCGAGGAGCTGCACGTCGAACGGCACCATGTCCCAGGTCACCGGGATGCCGACCACGTCCCACGTCTTCCCGACGAGCCGCCGGCAGGTCTCCTTCGCGACCGCGAACGCCTCGGGGAGGATGTCGTCGAGCGTTTCGCCCTCCATGATCCGCGCGCGGAATTCGGCCGTCTTGGCGACCAGGGCCTCGTCGCTCAGGTCGCGCAGCCGCTCGAACTCGGCGTTGATCTGGGTCACGACCGGCCACATGCGCTTGACGTCGCGCTCGTGCTTCGTGCCCATCAGGCGGGTGATCAGGTTCAGCACGTCGTTTCCTTTCGGGCCCTCACGGCGCTCCCGCCGCCCGAGGCCAAGGCCTTCCGGCCCGGCACGGGCCGGGCGCCGCGCCACAGACGGCGAAACCCCAGGAGCGTCGCGCCGCCGGGGTTCGGGGTCTCGGAGACATCTTGTAACCGTAATGTCGCGTTACCGTTAAGCATCTCCGCTCGGTCCTGGACGGGGTCTCGAAATCCGCCGGGAGCATAGGGGGCGCCCCGGAGGGTGTCAAGCCGGAACCGGCCCATCATAAGTAGAGAGACCGTGCCGATTGGATGCGGGTTCCAGGAACTCGGGTTCCCGCGTCGCCGCTACCGGAGGAGCAGGTCCATCGCGAACCCCGCCGAGAGCGGGATCCGGAAGTTGTCGTCGAGCGGGATCGGGAGGAGCTCGAAGACCGTGGCGACGACCGCCCCCACGAGCGCCACGTGGAACGGCACCTGGGGCAGGAACCGCGTCAGGGCGAAGCAGACCACGAGGCAGGCGACGCTCCCCTCGACCGTCTTCCCGAAGAGGCGGACGCGGCCGAAGGACTTCCCCACGATCGCCGCGACGGTGTCGCCGACGATCAGGAACGAGAGCGCGAGCACGGCCACCGGCTTCGCGAAGAGGTGGATCGAGAGGAGGCAGGCGATCAGGAGATAGGTCGAGCCGAGGAGCGACGCCTCCTCGTGATTCCGGAGCAGCTCCCCGAAGAAGTGCCGGAACATGTTCCGCGTGCGGGGATGATTGAGACGGAAGATCTCGATCGCGAGAGAGAGGATCACCGAAGCCAGGAGCGCCCGCTCCCACTGGCGCGTCCACGCGTCGGGCGTGACGTAGTAGCCGACGGGGACCGCGAGGGAGGCGAGATGGATCGCCTTCCGCTTCAGCTCCGCTGCCAGGACCACCCGGTCTTCGATCCTCCTACGGCGCGGGCGATCCGTCGCCGCCTTGGTAGAGCGCTTCGTAGCGGCGCCAGTTCGCGTAGACCTGCTTCACGTAGTCGCGCGTTTCGCGATACGGAATCAACTCCACCCACTCGTCGTCCACGACGCCGCGATCGCGAAGCCAGCGGCGGACGACATCCTCCCCCGCATTGTATGCCGCGAGGATCGCGCGGGGGTCCTTCATTTCGGCCGTGAGGTCCCGCACGTAGCGGGCGCCCAGGCGGACGTTCACGTCCGCGTGGACCAGCGAGTCGGCCGTGATCGCGTGCCCCGCGAGGCGCGACGCCGTCGCGGGAACGAGTTGAAGGAGCCCGAGGGCGCCGGCCTTCGATCGCACCGTCCGGTCGTAGGCGCTCTCCTGACGCATGATCGCCCAGAGCATCGCGGGATCGAGCGTCTCCCGCGCGGAGGCGGCGAAGATCTCGAGCGCGTAGGCCGGCGGGAAGTCCCACCGGGCGCGATCGACGCCGTTCCGGGCCGGGCGGACCGAGCGGAAGAGGCCGTGCTCCTCGAGCGCGTCGGCGCAGACGCGGTCGTCGGGCGCCTGGCCCCGGGCGCAATCGCGAAGCGATTCGATCGCGAGCGGCAGGAGGTCGATCGCTTCGAGCAGCCGGACGCGGAGCGGCGATTCGGCGCCTTCCCCCCGCGGGACGGGGTCGGGGCGCTCCGCGCGGAAGGGGACCGAGTCGGCGGGCCAGGCGCCCGCCGCGCGGAGTTCCTCCGCGGCCCGGATTCCCTCGTACGACCAGGGCGAGAGGCGCCACGCCTCCCGGAACGCGGCGCGCGCGGTCGCGGTGTCCGCCTGCGAGAGCGCGACGCGCCCGAGCCAGAACTGCGCGTCCCCCGTCGTGGCTCCCGGCGCCGTCAGGAAGGCGCGCGCCGAGTCGGGCGCGCCGGCGCGGAGCCAGGCGAGGGCCCCGTGCACCCGGACGCCGCCCGCGAACGAGGGGCTCCGGACCAGGGGCCTGGCCCACGCGTAGATTCCCGCGGCCTCGCGCGGCGTGCGTCGGTCCTCCCACTCCCGCGCGCGCTCCCAGGCCGCCGTTTCCGCCGCGCTCCCCCCGGGATCGAGCGCCACGGCGTTCGTGAACGCGCTGTCCATCGGCGCGAAGCGCCCCGCCCCGCGCAGCGCGCGCGCGAGGCCGAGCGCGTAGCGCGCCCGGTCGGGCGCGGGAAGGGAGGCACGCGCGAGGAGGGCTCGATACGCGCCGGCCGCGGCGTCGTTCTTCTTGGCGCGACCGAGGAGCGACGCCTCGGCCTCCGCCCGGACGAGCGCGGCCGCCGAGTCGGGCGCCGGCCGGCCGCGCGCCCGGAGGAGGGCGAGCCCCGCCTCGGGTTCGCCGAGCTCGCCGAGGGCGGTCACGAGTCCCATCCAAGCACCCTCCGAGACGGAGTCGGCGCGCGCGCCGCGAAGCCAGGCGGCCGCGCGCGTGGCGAGCGCGTGCCGGTCGGCGGTGGAGAGCCCGCGCGGGGCGGCGATCAGGGCGAGCCGCGTCGCGCCGTCGAGCGTGTCGCCGGCCCCGGCCCTCGCGTCGGCGGCGAGGAGCGCCGCGTCGCCCCCGGTCTCCTCCTCCGGCGCGACGGTCGCGAGCGCGAGCCGCGGCATCGCGTCCTCGAGGAGCGACCGCGCCAGCCTGAGGCGCGCTTCGCGGCGCGACGCGACGGATGGATCGGAGCCGAGCAGCGCCCAGAGGGCCGAGCGCGCGGCGCGCCGGTCGCCCAGGCTGTCGGACAGCGCGTTGGCGACGAAGAGCGCGGCCTCGTCGGAGGGCGACACGGGCGCGGCGGCGCGACGCACGATCCCCGCCCCGCGCGAGGGGCGCCGGTCGGCCGGCCACCCCAGGAGGGCGAGCCCCGAATCGGCCTCCCCGCTCGCTCCGAGCTCGCGGGCGCGGAGCGGCAGGAATTCCCGGTCGTCGCGCAGGGGGCCGTCGAGGATCCGGTGCCCGAGCGACTCGCGTCCCGCTTCGAGCGCGTCGAGCGCCGCGAGGCGCGTCTCGGCGCGCGCGGCCGCCGGCCGCTCCCCGCCGCGGAGCCACGCCGCCACGGCGTCGAGGTAGCTCGACTCCGCCTCGGCCTCGCGCTCGAGCGCCGCGACGACCTCGGGAAGGCTCCCGCCCCACCGCGCGGCGCGCCGCGCGGCGCGCGCCTCGGCGAACCGCTGCCGGAGCGCGACCCATTCGGGCGCGTGCGCCGGCGCCGCAGGCCCCGCGGCCGCCGCGGGAGACGCCCACCACCCGGCCGCCGCGAGGAGCGCGCACGACGCCGCCCAGAGCGGGAGCCGGGACCCGGCGCGCGGTCGCGTCATCGCGCTATCGCAGGAGCACCAGGCGAACGCTCTCGGAGTGGCCCAGGATGTCGATCTTCGCGAAGTAGATTCCGGAGCGGGCGCCGCCGCCGGACGGCGTGCGCGCGTCCCAGCTCGCGTTGAATTCGCTCGGGACGAGCGGGTTCGCGGTCGCGACCACGCTTCCGATCTGCCGCCCGCGCACGTCGAAGATGCGCACCGTCGGCGCCATCCCCGGATGCGGGAGCCCGTCCGGCGCGCTGAAGCGGAACGTGATCGAGCCCGCGGAAGCGCTCCCCGCCCAGTACGGATTCGGCCCCGCGCGGAATCGGAGGCGCCGCGGCGCCGGCCCGGTCGCCGAGCGCCCCTCGACCGTCACGTCGTCGACGTACCATCCCTCGTAGTAGCGGAGCTGGGCGGAGTTCTGGTCGAGCGGGAAGTCGGCGCCGTCGGTCGCGAACCGGAAGCGGATGCGCGCCGCGCCGGCGTAGGGCGAGAGATCGGCGACGACGCGCCGCCACCTTTGCGGCGAACCGGAGAAGACGTCGCTCCCCCGGAGCGACGCGTCCGAATTGAACTCCATGATGTAGCCGTAGCCGCCGTCGACCGCGAGCGGCGTCCACTCGCCGCCGTTCATCGAGATCTCGACGCGTCCGCCGTCCCAGGCGCCGGTGCCGCCGTCGGTTTCCGCGTCGACGTAGGACCAGAAGGAGAGCTCGGAGTTGGCGGGGAGATCGAACGCCGGCGAGACGAGCGCGTCGTCCTCGAGCTTGGCGTACGTCTGCTGCTCGTTGGTGCCCGAGCCGAGCGCGTTCACGCTCCCCACCTTCATGCTCGTCGTGCCGCCGTGCGAGCGGCTCGCGGAGAGATGCCACTCGTCGGAGGTGGACGGCGCCACGGCGGCGTGCGTCCAGGCAAGCGCGCCGAGCTCGAAGTCCTCGGCGAGCCCCGACCCCATCCCGACGGTCAGGACGAACGACGTCGACCCCGACGACACGCCGTCGTTCCACGCGAGCGTGAACGGGATGTCGTGCGGCAACGTCGCGATCGACCCGATCGCGACGATGAACGGAGCCGCGTTGGTGCCCGACGCGCCGCCGGCGATGGCCGGAGCGGTCGCGTTCCCCTGCGTCAGGGTGACCGCGCCGTCGGCCGTCGAGAGCGTCAGGTCGAGCGGACCCGACGCGACGCCGACGTTGGCGAGCGTCACGGTCAGGGAATCGGTCTCGCTGGCATCGGCGTAGCCGTCGCCGCCGTCCTGGATCGACACCCCGCGGACCCGGAGCTCGGGCTGCCTCGAGATGGCCAGGTCGAACGTCGCCGAGTCGGCGGCGTCGATCGATCCGCCGGCGATGTTCCAGACGCGGATTCCGGTGTCGTTGCCGGCGAAGTCGCGCGAGTTCGGCTGCGTCGACTCCGTCCAGGACCGCTTGAGGAGCGATCCCGGGAACGAGTCGCGGTCGTCCCCGTAGTTGCCGCTGGGCGATTCGAGCTGCAGCGGATTCAGACTGTCCGCTTGAACGAGCGAGACCCGGTAGAAGGGCGGGCCGCCGAGGTTGTCCCGCTCCGTGTCGTTCACGTGGTAGATCAGGAGTCCGTCGGCGGGCAGATACTGGTCCGGTCCCTCGCGCTTCCGAGCTTCGAGGAGGAAGTACTCGGTCCCCGGCTCGCCGTTCGACCAGACGCGGAGCGATCCGCCCCCTTCGGTCACCGGGGCGATCGCGTAGCGTCCGGGCGCGGTGACCACGTCGGGCGTGTCGAATCCGAGGTACTGGCGGCACCACGGATCGAGGTTTCCCGGCCGGGAGCCGAGCACCTTCCCCACCTCGTACGGCAGGTAGTTCCCGAGCCCCATCAGGGAGAAGAACCCGAGCCCGCCCGCCGCCGGGTCGTAGAGGTCGGGCAGGCCCAGCGTGTGCCCGAATTCGTGGCAATAGGTCCCGTTCGCCCGGTCGCCCGGGAATTCGTTGTACTCGCCGAGGAGGACGTAGAGGAACCCCTTCACGTCGCCCAACTGGATCCCCGGCAGGCACCCCGGTCCGCTGTTCAGGCCGTCGCACCCGGTGTAGACGGCGAGTCCCGCCTCGTGCGACCAGAGGCTGTCGTCGGGCGAGCTGAACGGCGGATTGTCCTCGACCAGCTCGGCGCCGCGCCCCGGGTGGATCACGAGCGTCGCGTCGACGTACCCGTCGTCGTCGCCGCTCGCCGGGACCCCGTCGGGACCGTCGTTGTCGAAGTAGCCCAGCTTGCCGTCGAATTCCCCGTAGGCCGCGCGCATCGCGTCCTCGGCCAGCCCCTGCGCGCTCCGCGGGTAGGCGCCGAAGCCGAGGCCCGACGTGCCGTTCGTGTAGTAGCGGTAGGAGTGCGGCATGGTGAGCCACTTGGAGGTCACCTGCCCCGAAATGACGAGGCGCCCGTGCGAATTGATCTCGTAGTACTCGCGCAGGCTGATGATCCCGTCGTTGGGATCGTCGCTGAAGAGGAGGCGCCAGTAGTAGTACGGCGTGCTCGTCTTCGACGGAACGAGCGCCGGCGCGCTCCCCTCCTGCGGGAACTGCGCGAGCACCACGAGGATGTTCCGGTGCGCCACGCCGCCGCGCGGATACTTGGCCATGTCGAGCGAGAACTGCCGGTAGATCTTGTCGACGCCGAGCGCCTTCGTCGCCTCGTAGCGGTCGATGCGGGACTTGAGCGCGGCCATCGCCTCGGGCGAGCGCCGCGCCTCCTCGAGCAGGCGGGGCGACACCGAGACGGCGAGCGCGGGGACCGCCGCCGCGAATCCCATCGCCGCCGCCAGCGCGACCACCGCGCCCTCCACCCAACCCCGACCGCTCGGTTCCCGTTTCACGCTCGTTCTCCTCCCTGCCGCGCGCGTCACTCCCACTCGATGGTGGCGGGCGGCTTGGTGCTGATGTCGTAGACGACCCGGTTGACGCCCTTCACCTCGTTCACGATACGCGAGCTGACCCGGGCGAGGAACTCGTCCGGCAGCCGCGCCCAGTCCGCCGTCATGCCGTCGCTCGAGGTCACCGCCCGGAGCGCCACCACCTGCTCGTACGTCCGCCCATCCCCCATGACGCCGACGGTCCGGACCGGAAGGAGGACCGCGAAGGCCTGCCAGACCTGGTCGTAGAGCCCCGACGCCCGAAGCTCGGACACGAAGATATCGTCCGCCCGGGCCAGGGTCTCGATCGATTCCGGCGTGACCGGCCCCAGGATCCGGACCGCGAGGCCGGGTCCCGGGAAGGGATGCCGCCCCAGGACCGTCTTCGGAACCCCGAGCAGCGCCCCCAGCGCCCGAACCTCGTCCTTGAATAACTCACGAAGGGGCTCCACCAGTTCCATTTTCATGAGCTCCGGCAACCCTCCCACGTTGTGGTGGGACTTGATCTTGGCCGAGGGGCCCCGGGTCGACGTGCTCTCGATCACGTCAGGGTAGAGGGTCCCCTGGGCCAGGAGCTCGGCTCCGCCCAGCCGGATCGCCTCCGTCTCGAAGACCTCGATGAAGACCCGGCCGATCGTCTTCCGCTTCTCCTCGGGATCTTCGATGCCCCGGAGCGCCCCGAGGAATCGATCGCGCGCGTCGACGGTCACGAGGTCGTCGCCGATCACCTCGCGCATCGAACGGGCGACCTCCTCCGCCTCGCGATAACGAAGGAGTCCGTGATCCACGAAGACGGCGCGCGACCGGCCCGGAATCGCGCGGTGGAGCAGCGCCGCGACCACCGACGAGTCGACCCCGCCCGAGAGCGCGCAGAGGACGCGGCGCGACCCGACCTGGCTCCGGATCCTGGCGGTCTGCTCGTCGAGCACCTGGCCCATCGTCCAGTCGCCCGAGAACCCGCAGATGTCGAAGAGGAAGTTCCGGTAGACCCGGATGCCGTGCTCGGTGTGGGCCACCTCGGGATGGAACTGGACGGCGTAGAGGCCCCGCGCGACGTCTTCCGCCGCCGCCAGGGCGACCGTCTCGGTCGACGCGAGGGGCGTGAAACCCGGAGGCAGCCGCTCCACCGTGTCGCCGTGGCTGGCCCAGACGCGGCTGGTCGCGGGAAGGCCGGCGAGGATCCTCCCGGGAGCCCGGACCGCCAGGGTCGCCATCCCGTATTCGCGCTTCATCGTCATCCGCACCTCCCCGCCGAGCACCTTGGCGAGGAGCTGCATGCCGTAGCAGACGCCGAGGATGGGCACGCCCAGCTCGAGCGTCCCTTCGGGAAGTCCGGGCGCGCCCGGCTCGAGCACGCTGGCGGGGCCGCCCGAGAGGACGATCGCCTTGGGCTTGAGCGCGCGAAGGGCGGCGGGATCGATGTGGGCGCCGTGGATCTCGGCGAAGACGCCGAGCTCCCGCGCGCGGCGCGCGATCAGCTGCGTGAACTGCGATCCGTAGTCGAGGATGAGGAGGCGTTCATGCGTCACGCGTCGGACCGATGCCTTTCAATGGAGGAAGCAACGCTCGCCGGTCATGACCATGGCGATTCCCGCGGCGTCGGCGGCGGCCACCGACTCCGCGTCGCGCACCGATCCTCCCGGCTGCGCGATCGCGGCGATGCCCGCCTTGGCCGCGATCTCGACCGAGTCCGGGAACGGGAAGAACGCGTCCGAGCAGAGGACGGCGCCGCGCACGTCGTGCCCCGACCGCTCCGCCTTCCAGAGCGCGAGCCGCACCGCGTCGACGCGCGAGGACTGCCCCGCGCCGATGCCGAGCGTCCGGCCCCCGCTCGCGATCACGATCGCGTTCGAGACGACGTGCCGGGCGACGCGCCAGGCGAACCGGAGATCCGCCGTCTGCGCCTCGGTCGCGACCGCCCGCGTGCTCCCGCTCCAGGCGTCGAACCGCGGCGGGCCCGGGGTCGTTTCCGCGAGGAGCCCCCCGAGGAGGCCGCGCGTCGCGATCCGCGGGGCGGCGCCGCCCAGGAGATCCTTCACGTCGAGAACCACCAGGTTCTTCCGGAGCGCGGCGAGCCGCTCCTCCGAGGCCGTGATCACGGGCGCCACCACGACCTCGTAGAAGAAGCTCCCGATCGCCTCGAGCGCCGCGTCGTCCAGGGCGCGGTTCAGCCCGAGGATGCCTCCGAACGCCGAGAGCGAGTCGCCGTCGCGCGCCCTCGCGATCGCGTCGGCCGCCGTCGCCGCGAGCGCCGTGCCCGAGGGGTTTCGGTGCTTCACGACGACCGCCGCGGTCTCGTCGAATTCGCGGAGGAGGGAGAGCGCCGCCTCGACGTCGAGGAGGTTGTTGTACGAGAGCGTCTTTCCCCGGAGCTGCGTGAGCGCCTCGACCGCGCCCCCCTCCTCGGGGGCGTAGAGCGCCCCCTCCTGCCCCGGATTCTCGCCGTAGCGAAGGCGCTGCTTGAGCCGGTAGGCGGCCGCCCAGCGATCCGGGAGCGCCGACTCCGGCGTCGGCGCCGCGGACGGCGGCCCGGACGGGGTCCCCCGCCGCGCGCCCTCGGGCACCGCCGTCACGGGCGCCGCCGTCAGGTATCGCGCGATCGCCGCGTCGTAGGCCGCCGTCCGCTCGAAGGCGCGCCGCGCGAAGCGGCGCGCGAGATCCTCCGGCACGGAGCCGGAGGATTGGTCGAGGGCCGTGAGGACCTCCGGGTACTGCGAGGGCTCCACGACCACCACCACGTGCGCGTGATTCTTCGCGGCCGCGCGGATCATGGCGGGACCTCCGACGTCGATCTGCTCGACGGCCTCCTCGTCCGTCACCCCGGGCATGGCGATCGTCTGCTCGAAGGGATAGAGGTTCACGACGACGAGCTCGATCGACACGATCCCGTGGCGGTGGCGCTCCTCCTCGTCCTGGCGATGGCCGCGGCGATAGAGGATGCCGCCGTGCACCGACGGGTGGAGCGTCTTCACGCGGCCGTCGAAGAGCTCGGGGAAGCCGGTCACCTCGGAGACGTCGCGCACGGTGAAGCCGGCGCTCCTAAGGGCCGCGGCCGTGCCGCCGGTGCTGACCAGCTTCACGCCGTGGCGGACGAGTCCGTGCGCGAAATCGACGAGCCCGGTCTTGTCGGAGACCGAGACGAGCGCGCGGGTGACCCGGATGCCGCTCACCGTCCGACGCTTCCCCCCGCGATCGTCGCGAGCGCCTCTTCGTACCGCCGGGCCGTCTTCTCCACGACCTCGTCGGGGAGGCGCGGCGGCGGCGGGTTGCGATCCCACCGGATCGAATCGAGGTAGTCGCGGATCACCTGCTTGTCGAAGGAGTCCTGCGCCTCCCCCTCCCGATAGGTCTCGATCGCCCAATAGCGGGACGAGTCGGGCGAGAGCGCCTCGTCGATCCAGACGACCCCTCCGTTCCGCTCGCCGAACTCGAACTTCGTGTCGGCGAGGATGAGCCCGCGCGCGCGGGCGTGCGCCGCGGCCGCCTTGTAGATCGCCAGGCTGGCCGCGCGGAGCCGCTCGGCCACGTCGCCGCCCACGATCTCGACCATCCGGTCGAAGGCAATGTTCTCGTCGTGGCCCTCCTCGGCCTTGGTCGCCGGGGTGAAGATCGGCTCCGGGAGCTCGGAGGAGAGGCGAAGGCCCGCCGGCAGCTTCACCCCGCACACCTCCTGCTTCGCCTGGTACTCCTTCCAGCCCGAGCCGGCGAGGTAGCCGCGGACGACGCACTCGACGTCCCAGCGCTTGGCGCGGTGGACCAGCATCGACCGCCCCTCGAGAAGCGACGCGTGCTGGTTGAAGGGGGCCGGGAAGGCGTCGACGTCGACGGTCACGTAGTGGTTCGGGACGAGGTCGCGGAGCTTCTCGAACCAGAATCGCGAGATCTGGGTCAGGACGCGCCCCTTGCCCGGGATCCCCTCGTTCAGGATCACGTCGTAGGCGGAGACGCGATCGGTCGCGACGATCAGGAGGAGGTCGCCGAGGGCGTAGATGTCGCGGACCTTGCCGCGGTAGTCGGGGGCGCGGCCCGGGAGAACGACGTCCCGGAGCGCGCGTTCGGTGGTGGTCATGTCCACTCCTCTTGGATTCGTCGGATCGCTTCCACGTACAAACGGTGCTCGAGCGGGAGCAGGCGGTCCGCCAGCTCCTCCGCGGTCTCGCCGGGGCGGATCGCGAGCCTCGCCTGCGCGATGGTCGCCCCCGTGTCCATCCCCGCGTCCACGTAATGAACCGTCGCCCCGGTCTCGGCCGCTCCCGCCTCGATCGCCTGGCGCTGGGCGTTCAGCCCGCGGAACGCCGGAAGGAGCGACGGGTGGACGTTGACCACCGGAACCCCGACCCGCGACAGGAACGCGGCCCTGAGGAGCCTCATGAACCCGCACAGCGCGATCAGGTCCGGGCGATCCTCGCCCACGAGCGCGAGGAGTCGCTCTTCCGCCTCCGGCGCCAGCCGCGCCCCTTCGCGAAAGGGCGACAGGACCGTCACCGGAACGCCGAGCGCGCGGGCCTGCTCCACCGCCGGCGCGTCGGGCCGGTCCGAGACGAGTCGAACCACGCAACCCATGATCCGGCCGTCGCGGGTCGCGTCGATCAGGTTGACGGCATGGCTCCCCCGTCCCGATGCCAGGAGGAGCAGCCGGAGCGGCTTCACGGACTAGCAGTATCACACCGGCCACGTAGGCACAAGCGATATCGTGTAAACGACTTATCGGCTCACGCCGCGCCCCGCCGCGGGCGCCTCGCCGGCTTGGCCGGGGACTCGCCCGGCGTCGAATCGAACGAACGTCGGCGCGGGATGGCGCCGCGTCGAGACCCACGCGCCGCCCGGGTGCGGCGTCACCCGGACGGCCCCCTCCTCATCGGTCCGGAAGACCGCCGCCCCGAGGAGCCGGTAGCGCCCCATCGTCCCACGATCGGGGTGGCCGAACCGGTTCCCTTCCCCGCACGAGACGAGCACCAGGCGCGGCGCGATCCGGTCGAGCCATGCCGACTCGCTCGACGTGCGGCTCCCGTGGTGCGGCGCCTTGAGGATCGCGGCGCGCGGGAGGCTCGGGAGCGCGACCTCCTCCGCCTCGCGCTCGGCGTCCCCGGGGAGGAAGACCGTCGCCTGGCCGAGCGTGAGGTGTGCCGCGATCGATCGGTTGTTCTCGAGCGCGTTCCCCCGCCCCGGATCGTCCCCGAGACCGGGCGGAGCCCGGAGCGCGATCGAGACGCCCCCGCGGACGAAGACGGTGTCGCGCGCGATCACGACGCGCGCCGCCCCCGCGCGGCGAAGCCCCTCGTCGATCGGCCCCCGCCACGCGCCGCGGGGATCGCTCCCGTTCTCCGCCAGCGTGGCGATCCATCCGCGGCGCGCGAGCCAGGCGAGCCCGCCGTAGTGGTCGCGATGCGCGTGCGAGAGGATCGCCAGCGAGACGGTCGAGATTCCCTCGGCGCGGAGCGCGGGTTCGACCGCGGCGCGCCCCGCGTCGCGCGAGTCGTCGGACGGCCCCGCGTCGACCAGGAACGCGGCGCCCTCGGCCGTTCTCGCGACGACCGCGTCCCCCTGTCCGACGTCGAGCGCGAGGAGGCAGGGCTCGGCGCGACCGTGGAACGGCCACGGCAGGAGCGCGAGGAGGGGC
>DASVDZ010000097.1:0-29271 GCA_036380835.1 Candidatus Eiseniibacteriota bacterium
TACGTGCCGCTCGTCGGCCCGTCGAGGCAGCCGAGGAGGTTCATCAGGGTCGACTTCCCCGATCCGGACGCGCCCATGATCGCGACCATCTCGCCGGGCGCGACGGTCAGCGAGACGCCGTGGAGCGCGTGGACGCGAGTCGTGCCCATGACGTAGACCTTCGTCAGGTCCTCGGTCTCGATGACCGGATGATCGTTCATGACGAGGCTCCCGCGCTCACATTCCCGGAGGGCCGCGGAACCCAGTGTTCCGGCGGTTCTGGCTCTGGAACGGATTGGTCGACCCGGTCGTCGCGGGCGCCGATCCGGTCGCGATGCCCGCGATGACCTGCATCCCCTCGCGCAGGGAATCGGCTTCCACCTCGGTGAAGGTCCCGTCGGTCACCCCGGTGCGGACCCGGAGGACCGCCAGGTGCCCGCTCTTGTCGAGGTACCAGAGGCGCGCGCGGTTCGACGGCCCGTTGCCCGCGCCGCCGCGCACGGCCGCGCCGCCGCCCGTCGCCGCGCCGTTCGCCGCGCCGGCGCCGCCGTTGCCCCGGCGGCCGCCGCGCGTGCTCGCGTCGGTCGGGGTCCCCGATGGCAGCGCCTCCGCGCGGCGCGCCCACGCGCTGTCGCCCGCTCCCCCCTTCCGGACCGCGGCGAGCATTTCCGGCGTGGCGCGGAAGCGGATCGCGGTGTTCGACACCTTGAGCACGCCGTGGGCGTCCGCGACGAGGAAATCGACGGTCGCGGTCATGCCAGGAAGGAGGAGCCCGGTCGTGTTCTCGACCCCGACGACGACCGTGTAGTTCACGACGTTCTCCTGCTCGGTCGACTGGAGCCGCACCTGCTTGACCGTGCCCTCGAACGTCCGGCTCGGGTAGGCCTGCACGGTGAAGCGGACCGTCTGCCCCTCGTGGATCATGCCGATGTCGCTCTCGTCCACCGAGACCAGGATCTCCATTCGCGTCAAGTCCTCGGCGATCAGGAAGAGCTGCGGCGCGGAAAGGCTCGCCGCCACCGTCTGTCCGACGTCCACGTCGCGCTCCACGACGACGCCGTCGATCGGCGTGCGGATCTCGGAGTAGGCGAGATTCTGGCGCGCCCGCTCGAGGCTCACCTGCGACGCCTTGAGGCTCGCGTCGGCGACGTCGAAGGCGTGCTTCACCGTGTCGAATTCGCTCGCGGCGATGACGTTCCGGTCGTAGAGGCCCTTGTTCCGATCGTAGTCGCGCTTCGCCTGGTCGTAGTCGGCCTGCGCTCGCTCCACGTCGGCGGAGGCCGAGCGCACCGCCTGCTCGAGCAGCGTCGGATCGATCCGCGCGATCAGCTGTCCCTTCTTCACGTGCTGATTGAAGTCGGCGTAGATGGCCGCGACCTGGCCGGACACCTGCGTGCCGACCTGGACCGTCTTCGTGGCGTTGAGCTTCCCCGTGGCCGAGACGACCTGCTCCAAGTCGCCCCGCTCGACGGCCACGAAGCGGTATTCGCCCGCCGCGACCTTTCCCCTCTGTGAGGAGAACCAGAAGCCGGCCGCGGCCAGGACGACGACCGCTCCGACGGAGATGATTCGAATCCGTTTCGACATGGCTCGTCTCGGTCTCCCTTGGGGCGCTTCATTCGATTGCCGCCATCCAGGCACTGCAGCACGCGTGCCACAGACTAAGTACTGATTTTACAGCATGATAGGACTGGATTGGGAAGGGAAACGTGCGGATTTGGCAGTACGACAGGTGCGGTTTCGGCAGCCTTCCCAGCGCGCCGCGCTGCGCCTCAGCCTCGGAACTTGTTGTAGACGCGGTGGATCAGGAGGGGGGCCTCGTCCATCCGAAGCTGGATTCGAGCCGAGAGCTCGAGCACGTTTCCATCCGGCGCGAGCGTGAAGGTCTGCGTCATCGTGCCGCCCCCCGCGACGTTCCGGGTCAGGATCAGGTTCGGGTCTTCCCAACGCCCCTCCTGGATCGAAGGGCGGGACAGAGCGCTCGCGTTCACGGCGACGGCGCCGAGGTCGACCGGCTGGGCCGCGCGACCGTCCTCGCTGATCTCGATGTGGGAGCCGCGCTGGAAGATGATGATCGTCTGCGCCGCGAACGCGGGCGTGTATCGGTCGGGCCGCTCACCGTCGGAGCTCTGCCGGCGTCCGCGTCGTGTCGCGCCCTCTACCCCTTCCGATCCCGGCATCCTCCCGGGCCCGCTGCCGGCGATCCAGCTGCCGTCGACGCGCGGCCTGGGGTCGCTCTTCGACCAGTCGATCCGCCAGATGCCGGGGAGCGCGGGCGGCGGCGCGTTCACGCTGCCGGGAGCCGCCGCTCGCGACGGATCGAGCGCCAGCGCGGTCCCCCCGGTCGCGATCGCCGCCGCGATGGCGGCGCCCATCGTGACGGCCAAGAGGCCGAGCGCGTGGGACGCGCTCCGGCGCCCGGAGACTCTTCGCCTCGTTGCGATGCCGCTACGGTTCCTTCCCATAAACGCTCTTCACCTCGATCGCGTCGCCGCCCCGCGGCGGCTCCAACTTCGCCGTGATCGTCATCGTGTGTCCATCGGGAGTCACCGAGTAGACTTCGGTGAGCTTGCCGCCGCGCCCGAACTTCGTCTCGACGTGAAGGGTCGCGTCCTTCCACGCGGCCCGCTCCGTCACCTCGGCGTCCTCTCCCGCGGCCCGCTCGTGGTCCTTGCCGTCCGGGTACAGGACGTCGGGAACGCGCCCCGGCTCGAGGCGCCGCACTTCCACCGCCGACTGTTCGACGCGCAGCGTGTCGGATTGGCGAAGGAGCGCCTGCATGAATCCGCCGCGACCGCCGAATCCGCCACGACCGCCGCCGAATCCGCCGCGACCTCCGAGCCCCCCACCCGCGTGCTCCCGCCGCGCCTCCAGGGCCGCCCGCATCTTTTCGGCGAGATTGTCACTCAAGCTTGGATTCAGGATCCACGTCCCCGATAGGTCGGGCGTCGCCTGTTTTTCTTTGGCGGCCGTGGACCCGGCCGGGAGCGCCAGGCAGATGACCGCCGCGGCCGCGGCCGCCATCCGGTAGAACCGGCGCCATCCGTTCGAGTTCCGGGTACGACTGGGCTGCCTGTTCGGCATGGTAAGGGCGTTCCTCCATGGGCGGCGACCTCAATCGCTGCGAGCGCCGCCCGGTAGCGGGTTTGGGCGGGGGGTCCAATGCCGGGGCGGGATGGTGGGGTTGCACGCGGCATGCCAGAGGTAAGTCGCATGGCGACAACGGAGAGACAGCGCCGCACGGGCCGTGGAGCGCGGAATCGGCAGCCCACGGCCTGCGAGAGTCGCAGCCGGGCGTCGAAGCGCGAACGATCAATAGACGCGTGGAAGGAGGCGCGCCGTGCGCGTCATGTACGTTCGATAGTCGACCCCGAACTCCTGGAGGAGGAAGCGCTCCTCCACGTCCATCCTCCGCGAAAACATCCAGAAGACCATCGGGAGGAGGAGCACGGCGACGGTGCTCCGGAAGACGCCGGCGAACCCGACGTCCATGAGGAGGATGCCGACGTAGGAGGGATGCCGCACGAGCGCGTAGACGCCCCGCGTCGCGAGGCGGTGCCCCTCCTGGAGCGCGACCACCGAGGCGAACCGGTTCCCGAGCGCGATCATCGGCCAGACGCGGAGCGCCGCGCCACCGGCGAGGAACACGAGCCCCGTCCATCGGAGCGCGTCGCCGCCTGGGAGCGTCCAGAGGTCGCGCGCGTCCATCGCGGGCATGACCCATGCCGTCAGGAGCGAGTGGAAGACGAGGAGCGGAAAGAACGGCCTCCAGTCCGGGGCGTGCTTGAGTCCACGGCTCCGGCCCGCCGTGCAGAGCGTCATGAAGGGAAGCATCAGGAGGTGGATCGCCACGACCAGGACGCGGACCGGGTGCGCGAAGAAGCCGCTCCAGCTCCCCCACCCCATCACCATCAGCAGGAGGAAGCAGAGGACGTTGAGCGGGATGCCGACGAGCTGCTTCCAGGACGGGCTCATGGGCTAGAAGTAGCTCGCCGCGCTGACGGTCATGCCGGCGACCGAGGTGTCGTTGTTGAACCGGTCGCGGCGGTGCTCGTAGTACCAGCCGAACCGCGTCACGGCGAACGCCCGGTAGCGCACGTTGAGGCTCGCGGAGAGGCGCGTCCGGGAGTCGCCGCGAATCCTCGTGTCGAAGTCGACCGCGTCGCCGCGCAGGGCCCCCGTCAGCGACACGTCCTTCCACGACCGGAGAAGCGGGTCGAGCAGTGTCCGGGCCACGGAGAGCGCCGCCCCCCGCTGGCTCTCGGCGAAGAGCGCCTCGAGGCCCGGCGGAACGTCGATCCGCGCCACGGCCGCCTCGCCCTCGACGCGGAACCGGGACCGCTCGGTCGCCCCGTCGGCGACGATCAGGTGGACCCATCGCGATCGATCGATGGTGACGCCGCCGATCGTGGTCTCGTTGTAGATGCCGCTCTGCCCCGCGAGGCCGAGCTCGGTCCGCGGCGACGGATGGAACGCCACGCGCGCCGCCACCGCCGGGACCCCGTTCTTGTCGCCGTAGTTGTTCCGCCCGCTCGGCAGGCGGGTGCCGCCCGGCGCGTCGTAGATCAACCCGTCGTCGTAGCCGGTGACGAGGTCGACCTCGTACGTGAACGGCCACGCCTTCGTCCTCCGGGCCTCTCCGCGAACGCCGGCGCCGAGCTCGGCGTTCGGGACGCCGACCAGCCCGGTCGCGACCAGCGAGGGCTCGCTGAATTCGTCGCGAGGCGCGTCGTGGGCCAGGTTGGACCGCCCGAGCGGCGCGAGGAAGATGCCGGCGTGCGCGCGAAGGGTGGGCGCGAGGCGCGCGACCGCTTCGGCGCGCTCGAGGGTGAAGTCGTCCATCGTCCGATCCCACGACCCCTGGGCGGCCACCTGGATCCAAGAGCCGAGGGGCGCCGTCGCGAAGCCGTTGATCCGGCTGAACGAGAACCAGTTCGTGTTCGAGACCCCGTTGATCCGATCGTCTCCGAACCGAAGCTCCACGCTCCCCCCGAACCGGAGCGGGCCGAGCGGATGATCGGGCGAGTGGAGGTCGGACCCGCGGAGCTCGGGCGAGCGGAGCCCGGACGCGCGCGCGGGCGGCGCCCACGCCGCGACGGCGAGAATCACGCCCGCGGCGAGCGCCCGGAGCGATCGGCGCCCGCGCGGGCTCATCGCGACTCCACGAAGTCGAGGAGCGCGGCGCGGTCATCGGCCGACAGCGCGAGGTAGGCGGCGCGCACCGCGGCCGCCTCGCCGCCGTGCTCCCGCACCGCCTCGTCCACCGAATGCGCGCGCCCGTCGTGGAGCAGGAGGAGCCGGCCGTCGAGGAATTCCCTCTGGATCCGCATCCCCCAGAGCGGCGTCGTGCGCCACTCGAGACCGTCGGCGTCGCCGTCGGGGCGGTTGTCGGCGTCGTCCGGCCCCAGGTCGTGGAGCAGGAGATCCGAATAGAGCGTCACGTCCCGGTTCGCGAGCGCGTCGATCTCGTGCGGCCCGGTGTGCAGCGTCGGAACGTGGCATCCCGCGCACCGGACGGTCTGGAAGACCGCCTCGCCGCGGCGGCGCCGATCGGTCCAATCGCCCGGCTTGGGCGGCGCCAGCTCGCGGACGTACTGCGTGACCACGCGGACCTCGTTGTCCTCCACCTCGGGATCGGCGGCCTGGTCGAGTCCCGGCACCACGCGCGTCGCGAGCGGGTTGGTGTTCTCGATCGGGTGGTAGCTCGAGGTGATCCCCATGTCCTGGTGGTAGGCCTCCACGACCTGCTGGAGGAGCGCCGGGACCTGGGCCTTCCGGCCGAACCGCCCCACCTTGAGCCCCACTCCGCCGCCAGGCTCGTCCGCCGGGACGTAGGAGGCCGCGGCGACGTAGTTCGGCCGTCCGGAGATTCCGTCGGCGTCGGCGTCGCCCGGGTCGGCGTGGGAGAGGATGGACGAATCCGTGATCGCCTCGATGAGCCCGATGCCGGCGACCGGCGGCGGCAGCCGGCGCGAGACGTCGACGCCGGCGGGAAGGCGCTCCGGCTCCGCGCCGGGGATCGCCTTGTCCTGGAGCTGCGGGCCACCCTCGCTCGGGATCAGGTCGGTCCCCCGGCTGAAGCGGACGAGGATGTTCTCGGTGCTGCCGCGACCGTCGCCGCTGTGGCAGGAGATGCAGGAGGCGCTGTTGAAGACCGGCCCCAGCCCCTCCCGGATCGTGAACGCACGACGGAACTGGACTTGCCCGAGCTGGAAGTCGCCGAGTTCCCCGTTGCTCAGCCCGTCGAGCGGCTGGTCGAAGCGCTCCCCCGGCGCGGGCTGCGTCGGGAGGAGCTTGCTGCAGCCGACCGGGAGCGTGGCGAGCGCGCAAATCGCAATCGAAGCGATTGCGGCGCCGCGGCCCGATCCAGCCAGCGTCCGCGCCGCCGTCGCCCATGCGGGCCGCTCCGATCGGCAGCGGGCGGCTCCATCGAATTCCTGTTCCGTCGGATGCGCCATCGCGTTCCCCCCAACCCGCCGCCGACCCGAGGCGGATTCGATCGACGAGCCGCAAGAAACACGCCACCGATCCGGGCAGGCGCGGTTGTTGCTCCGACGGAAATCGAACCGGCGGGCGTCGGGCCCCCGGCCATTCGAACCACGTCTTCCCTACGGAAGGAGCGCTCATCATGAACGCCCGTCTCTGGACCCTGCTGGTCGCGGCCGCCCTCTTCGCCTCGGCCGCGTTCGCGCCGTGCCGCGCCGACGCGGCCCAGGTCGCCGCCGGATCGATCGAGCTCACGCCGAACGTCACGTTCTCCCATTCGAACTTCAAGCGGGAGGGATACGGCAACGTCCAGACCGTCACGCAGCTCGAGGTGACGCCGACCGTGGGCTACTGCCTCTCGAACCACTACGAGGTGACCGGCGGATTCATCACGCGGCACACGTCGATCGACGGAAGCTCCGACACCAACCTCGGCGCGACGGCCGGCCTCACCTACAACTTCTCGTCCAAGAGCAACGTGGTCCCGTTCGCGAGCGCGGGATTCGGCACGCTCTTCTACGGAGGGTTCGGGTTCGATCGAACGTCGGTCCTGGCGCCGATCCTGACCGGAGGGCTCAGGCTGATGGTCGGGTCGAGCGCCTCGGCGAATCTGACCCTGAGCTTCCAGCACGAGAGCAACGCCCAGGGCGACTTCAACGCGACGGCGAACCGCCTGATCGCCGGGGTCGGCGTCTCGATCTTTCCCTGGCACGCGAGGTAACCCGGCGATATGATGTAGCCTGTTGGACCCAGTCGAGTGTCCATCGCGCGGCGACGGAGACGCGTCGCCGGCGCGGTGACCCTGACCCGCGGTCACCCCTCGAGCCCACGTCGTACGCCCTCGGGCCAAAGGGTCGCGCCGGCGCGACCCGTGGCGATCAGCCCGCCGAACGGATCCATTCGTGCCCGATGAGCGGCGCCCCCCCGGCGCCGACCGTCTCCGAGCCGCTTCGACCCGGACCGCCGCGGTCCGCGAGGAGAAGAGCCATGAGACGCTACATGCTCGTCGAACACGAAGCCCACGAAGACCGTCCCGTCACCGTCACCGAATCGGACCTCGAGCGCCTCGAACGGCGCGCCCGCTGGGGCGTGACCGCGGCCTGGATCGCCGGCTGCGCCATCGCCCTCCTTCTGGGCGCCGCGCTCCGGTCCGAGATCACCCTTCGCCGCATGCAAACGGCGTCGGCCGCGTCCAACGCCGCGCTGGCGAACGACGTGCGCCAGCTCGCGAGCGAGCTCGCGGAGCGGACCGCCGACGCGCGGATCGCCGAGACCGCGGGCAACGCCGCGGTGGCGCCGCTCGAGCGCCTGAGCGGGCAGATCGCGGCGATCGCGGCGCGCCAGCGCGCGGCGGATCAGTCGCTCGGAACGCTCGGCGCCCGCGTCGACGCCCAGGCCACCGACCTCGCCAACCTGGGTACGTGGCGAAGCGTCGAGGACGCGGCGCGCGCCGACCGCGACGCGCGGCTCGCGAAGCTCGAGGCGGGCACGCAGTCGCGGGCGGAGGACGTCGACGGCCGCCTCGCGGCGCTCGGCCGGAAGGTCGACTCGATCGACAAGACGGTCGCGATGCAGGGGGAGATGGAGCGGAGCACGCGGAGCCGCCAGAACGCCCTGTTGGGGGCGGTGCCGATCTTCCTCGCGCCCTACATCCACGTCCTGGACCACTCGGGACGGTAGCGGAGCGGCCGGCGGCGAACCGTTATCCGAAGTACGTCTTCGCCAGTCGCCGGGCCCCGTAGAGGCCGGCGGCCGTCCCGACCAGGCTGAGGAAGAAGGCCGGGAAGAGGCCGAGGTACGCCCCGAGCCACCAGCCGATCCATCCGCCCAGCGTCGCGCCCAGGAGAGCGAGCAGGTTTTGCACGGCCCCAGTTTCCGACAGCGGGGCCCTCCCCCGCAATGCCGTTGGCGGGCCGGCCCGAATCCCGTAGCCTAGGTCCCTCGCCAGGCCCGGGGACCGGCCCGGCCGCCGCCACACGAGGGGGAACGTCGATGGCCACCGCCGCCGATCTCGACTTCACGTACACGCAAATCGACCGCTTGGTCCGGCTCTCCCTCGGGGAGACCGCGGACTTCAGCGGCGCCAAGTACGACGGCGACTTCTCCCTCTCCCTGGAACAGGCGCAGCGCCGGAAGCACGACTTCATCGCGACGAGCGTCGGGCTCCGCCCAGGGTTTCGCGTGATCGATCTCGGATGCGGCTGGGGCCCCTTCCTCCGCTACGCGCGCGAGCGGGGCGCGAAGGCCACGGGGCTCACGCTCTCGCGCGGCCAGGCGGCGGCCTGCCGCCGGAACGGCCTCGACGTCCACGTCCTCGACTGCCGCGCCGTCACGCGTGACGCGTTCGGAGCCTTCGACGGCGCGGCGAGCGTCGGCGCCTTCGAGCACTTCTGCTCGCCGGAGGCCTTCCGGGACGGCCAGCAGGAGGCGGTCTACGCCGGATTCTTCCGCGCGGTTCGCGGCCTCCTGGGACCGCAGGGGCGCCTCTATCTCCAGACGATGGTGTTCGGGCGGAACATGATTCCGCACGACAGGATCGACATCGACGCGCCGCGCGGCTCCGACGCCCACGTGCTGGCGCTGATGGGGGCGCTCTTCCCCGGCTCGTGGCTCCCGTACGGGCTCGCGCAGGTCGAGCGCGCCGCGGCGCCCCATTTCCGGATCGTCTCCGCGGAGAGCGGCCGTCTCGACTACATCGAGACGATCCGGCAATGGCGGCTCCGCTTCGCGCGATTCAGCTGGCCCAAGCTCGTGGTCCAGCTCTCCCTCGTGCCGCGCTACCTGACGAGCCGGAATTTCCGGAACGCCTTCACCTCGGGGATCAGCGCGAACACGATCTGCTTCGAACGCGAGCTGTTCGACCATTTCCGGATCGTCCTCGAGGCGGTGGGAGCTTCGTGACCGAAGCGCTCCGCCTCCTCGCGATCCTGGCCCACCCGGACGACGAATCGCTCGGCACGGGCGGCACGCTGGCCCGATACGCGCGCGAGGGCGTCGGGACGTACGTCCTCACCGCGACGCGCGGCGAGAAGGGGCGGTTCGGGACCGCGTCCGAGCGGCCGCCGCAGGAGGTGGTCGCCCGGACGCGCGAGGCCGAGCTTCGCGCCGCGGCCGCCGTCCTCGGCGTTCGCGAGGTGACGCTGCTCGACTACGTGGACGGCGAGCTCGACCGGGCCAACCCGGTCGAGGCGGCGGGGGAGATCGCCGCCCAGATCCGCCGGATCCGGCCGCAGATCGTCGTGACGTTCGCGCCCGACGGAGGCTACGGCCACCCCGACCACATCGCCATCTCGCAGCTCGCCGCCGCCGGGATCGTGCGCGCCTCGGCCCCCGACGGCTCCCGCTCGGGGCTCCCGCCCCACGCCGTCGCCAAGTTCTACTACATCGCCTGGACGCGCAGGAAATGGGGACCGTACGAGGCGGCGTTCAAGACGCTCCGGTCGAACGTGGACGGCGTCGAGCGCCAGGCCGTGGAGTGGCCCGAGTGGCAGATCACGACCGAGATCGACACCGAGGCGTGCTGGGAGACGGTCTGGAGCGCGGTCCAGTGCCACAAGACGCAGCTCCCCGGATACCGGAACCTCGCGAGCGTCTCCGAGGCGCATCACCGCGATCTCTGGGGGTCGCAGGAGTTCTATCGCGTCTTCAGCACGGTCAACGGAGGGCGGAAGCGGGAGACCGACCTCTTCGAGGGATTGAGGTAGGATCCCGCCGCGCCGCGGCGGTCGCCCCGGCCCCCTGCAACGGATCCGCCGGTTGCGCTATACTGAAATACTATCATCCTCACCGCAGTCGGGCGCCATGGACCCGAGGGAGACGCGCATGAATCCCAACACGCAGCAGGACCAGGTCGCGTGGGGCACCGCCATGACCTCGAACCGCGGGCTCGTCGACTGGGTCGGCGAGATGGCGCGGATGTGCCGGCCCGACCAGGTCGTCTGGTGCGACGGATCCGATCAGGAGAAGCACCGCCTGACCGAGGCCGCGGTCGAGTCCGGCGTCCTCGTTCCGCTGAACCAGAAGAAGCGGCCCGGCGGCTATCTCCACCGCTCCAACCCGAACGACGTGGCGCGCGTCGAGCACCTGACGTTCATCTGCACGCCGACGCGCGAGGAGGCGGGCCCGACCAACAACTGGATGCCTCCCGACGAGGCGTACGCCAAGCTGCGGAAGCTCTTCGATGGCTCCATGCGCGGCCGGACGATGTACGTCGTGCCCTACGTGATGGGCCCGCTCGGCTCCCCGTTCTCCAAGATCGGGGTCGAGCTGACGGACAGCGTCTACGTGGTTCTCTCCATGCGCATCATGACGCGCATGGGGAAGGCCGCGCTCGACATGCTCGGGCCCTCGAACGACTGGAACCGCGGCCTCCACTCGACGCTCGACCTGGATCCCGAACGCCGCTTCATCTGCCATTTCCCCGAGGACAACGCCGTCTGGTCGATCGGGAGCGGATACGGCGGCAACGTGCTCCTCGGAAAGAAGTGCCTCGCGCTCCGGATCGCTTCCTATCTGGGGCGAAAGGACGGCTGGCTCGCGGAGCACATGCTGATCCTGGGGGTGGAGAGCCCCGAGGGACAGATGACGTACGTCGCGGCCGCCTTCCCGAGCGCCTGCGGCAAGACCAACTTCGCGATGCTGATCCCGCCCCGCCGCTTCCAGGGCTGGAAGGTCTGGACGGTCGGGGACGACATCGCCTGGATGCGGGTCGGGTCCGACGGGCGTCTCTGGGCGATCAATCCGGAGTCGGGCTACTTCGGCGTCGCTCCGGGAACGAGCCCCAGGTCGAATCCGATCGCGATGCGCACGATCGAGCGCGACACGATCTTCACGAACGTCGCGATGACGGAGGACGGCGACGTCTGGTGGGAGGGTCTGACGGACGACCCGCCCGCGAACCTCACCAACTGGCTCGGGAAGCCCCACGATCCCGCGTCGGGAGAGAAGGCGGCCCATCCGAACAGCCGCTTCACCGCGCCGATGTCGAACAACCTCGCGCTCTCCCGCCACGTGAACGATCCCGACGGCGTGCCGATCTCCGCGATCATCTTCGGAGGCCGCCGCGCGACGACGGTGCCGCTCGTGCTCCAGTCGTTCAATTGGGTGCACGGAACCTACATGGGCGCCACGATGGGCTCGGAGACGACGGCGGCGTCGACCGGCCAGGTCGGCGTCGTCCGCCGCGACCCGATGGCGATGCTTCCCTTCTGCGGCTACAACATGGGAGACTACTTCCACCATTGGCTCGAGATGCGGGCCCAGATCCCCTACCCGCCCAAGATCTTCATGGTGAATTGGTTCCGCAAGGGAGCCGACGGCCGGTTCGTCTGGCCGGGCTACAGCGAGAACATGCGCGTGCTCAAGTGGATCGTCGACCGCGCCATGGGCCACGTGGGCGGGCGCGAGACGCCCGTCGGTTGGGTGCCGCGCGAGGGTGATCTCGACCTGTCGGGGATGACCATCGAGAGCGACGACTTCCGCGAGGCGACCGCCGTGCGGGTCGAGGAGTGGAAGGAGGAAATCGCGATGATGGGCGACTTCTTCAAGACGATCGGCGCGCACCTGCCGCCGGCGCTCGAGCTCCAGCGGGAGCTGCTGGCCAGCGCGCTCGAGTACGGCGCCCCACGACAACCGTTCTGAACCCCGTGGCAACCATTATGAACTCGGAAGGAGGAACCCTATGAGCGACGTCTCGGTCCTCGACGTGAACGGCATCAAGACGACCCTCGATTCGGCGGCCCTCGACGCGCTCCGCGGCGCCATGCGCGGCGCCGTGCTCCGTCCTGGGGACGCGGGCTACGAGGAAGCGCGCCGGATCTGGAACGCCATGATCGACCGGAGGCCGGCGCTCATCGCCCGCTGCGAGGGAACCGCCGACGTCCTGGCCGCGGTTTCCTTCGCGCGCCGGCACAAGCTCCGGATCGCCGTCCGGGGCGGTGGCCACAACATCGCGGGCAACGCCGTCTGCGACGACGGTCTCGTGATCGACCTCTCTCCCATGCGCTCGGTGCGCGTCGATCCGGTCGCGAAGCGCGCGGTGGCCGGCGGCGGCACCCTGCTCGGCGACTTCGACCACGAGACCCAGGCCTTCGGCCTCGCGGCGCCGGTCGGCATCAACTCCACGACGGGGCTGGCGGGGCTCACGCTGGGCGGCGGCTTCGGATGGCTGAGCCGCCGCTTCGGCCTCGCCGTCGACAACCTGATCGCCGCGGACGTCGTGACCGCCGACGGCAAGCTCCTTCGCGCGAGCGCCAAGGAGAACCCGGATCTCTTCTGGGGGCTCCGCGGCGGCGGCGGGAACCTGGGCATCGTCACGTCGTTCGAGTTCAAGCTCCACCCGGTCGGGCCGGAGGTCACCGCGGGGCTCATCGTCTTCCCGCTCCAGCAGGGGAAGAAGGTCCTCGAGAAGTACCGCGCCTTCGCCCTGAAGATGCCGAAGGACCTGAACGTCTGGGTGGTGATGCGGAAGGCGCCGCCGTTGCCCTTCCTGCCGAGCCACGTGCACGGAACGAACGTCGTCGTCCTCGCGCTCTGCGCCACGGGCGAAGGCGCGAAGGCGGATCGCGCGGTGGCGCGCCTCAGGCGATTCGGCAAGCCGGTCGGCGAGCACGTCGGCCGGATGCCCTTCGTCGCCTGGCAGAAGGCGTTCGATCCCCTGCTGACGCCCGGGGCGCGAAACTACTGGAAGTCCCACAACTTCACCGAGCTGAACGACGAGGTCCTCGGCCACCTGATCGACTTCGCGGGGAGGGTGCCATCGCCCCATTGCGAGGTCTTCGTCGGCGCGCTGGGCGGCCAGGTGAACAAGGTCGCGGCCGACGCGACCGCGTATCCGCACCGGGACGCGGAATTCGTGATGAACGTGCACGGGCGGTGGGAGACCGCGGCCGAGGACGACCGCTGCATCGGCTGGGCGCGCGAGCTCTTCCGCGCGACCGCGCCCTCCGCGTCCGGGGTTTACGTCAACTTCATGACGCAGGAGGAGACGGACCGGGTCCGGGCGGCCTACGGCCCCAACTACGACCGGCTCGCGAAGATCAAGGCGAAGTACGACCCGAAGAACGTCCTCTGCATGAACCAGAACGTCAAGCCGGCTTCGTGACCGACGCGCCGTAGCGGGCGGGGCTCATCGCGCCCGCCCCGCCACGGCGAGGCCGACTCCCCCGAGGATCAGCGCCGCCGACGCGACGAGACGGATCGTGATCCGTTCGTCGAGGAACGCGACCCCTCCGGCCGCCGCGAGGATCGGGACCGTCAGCTGGACGAGCGCGGCGCGGATCGACGTCAAGCCGCGGAGCGCGGCGTACCAGATCGCGTATCCCAAGCCCGAGGCGACCGCGCCCGAGAGAACCGCGAGGAGCGCCCCCGCGCCGCTCGCGTGGAGGCCGCGCAGCGAAACCGCCGCCACGGCGATCCCCGGCGCCACCGCGAGCGCGAAATTCCGCGCCGTGTCGCCAATCGGATCGACGCTCCCCCGCCCCCGAAGCGAGTAGACCCCCCACGCGATCCCCGCGATTCCCATGAGCACCGCGCCGGAGGGATCGGGCGCCGCGAGGCCCGGCGCGACGAGCACGCCCAGGCCGCCGAGCGCCGCGGCGAGGCCCACCGCCTCGGCCGCGCGGAACCGTTCGCCCGAGCGCATGGCCCAGGCGATCATCGTCGCCTGCACCGAACCGAAGAGGATGAGCGCGCCGGTTCCCGCCCTGAGGCTCCGGTACGCGAAGGAGAAGCAGAGGGCGTAGAGCGCGAGCATCGCGGCGGGGAGCAGGGCCCGGCGCGCGCCGATCCGCACCGCGCCGCGCGCCCGCTCTCCCGCGCGCACGACGGCGTGGATCACGGAGAGCGTCACGGCTCCGCTTCCGAGCCGGACCAGGGCGAAGGAGGCGGCGTCGATCCGCTCGGGCCCGAGGGCGAGGCGGCAGAGGATCGAATTCGCGGCGAACGCGATCATCGCGAGCGCCGTGAGCGAGGCGGTTCGCGCGACCGAGACCGGCCGCGCGCTCACCGCCGCGACCGTGACGCCGTCAGGACGAGAGCGCCCGGGCCGCCTTCGCCGCGTCCTCGGCCCTCAGGTAGAGGATGTAGCCGAAGTAGCCGTGCCCGTCGGTCGCCCCGCTCGACGCGTAGGCCTCGATCCCGTTCTCGCGCAGGACGCGATGCACGCCCGCCAGCGCCCCGAGTTCGTCGATCCCCTGGACCAGCACGGCCGGGTGGGGGCCGTTCAGCGCGAGCCGCGCGTTCTTGGCCGCGTTCTGGAGCTGGAGCGGATCTTCCGGAAAAAGGGTGAGCTGAACGCTCTCGGGGCCGAGCGGAACCGAGGTGAGCGCGAGGAAGTTGACGCCCAGATTGGCGAGGTGGCTCAGGACCTCGTACGCCTCGCCCGGAACTCCGCTCACGGTGGTGTGGAAGTACTCCACCCGACGTGCGGTGTAACCCATGGAAGACTCCTTTGCGGCCTTGGCCCGCGATCGTGCGCCGATCCGGCGTGGAGTATGGACTGGTCGCCGCCGGGTTGCCAGCCCTTCGCGACACCTAGGCAGGCGTCCCGGATCCGAGTAGATTCCTCCGCGTGTCGAGGAACGGATCGAACCGGATCGTCGTGCTGGGCGGAGGCGTCGTGGGTCTCTCCTGCGCCCACTACCTGCTCGAGCGCGGCCATCGGGTGACGATCCTCGAGCGCGGCGGACCCGACCACGACTCCTGCTCCCTCGGGAACGCCGGGTTCATCTCCCCCAGCCACTTCGTGCCGCTCGCGGCGCCGGGTATCGTGCGCCGGGCGATCGGATGGATGGGCGATCCCGAGAGCCCCTTCTACGTCCACCCCCGGCTCGACCCCGAATTCCTCGCCTGGTCGTACCGGTTCTGGCGCGCGGCCTCGCCCGGACGCGCGCGGCGCGCCGGCCCCGTGCTTCGGGACCTGGCGCTCCGGAGCCGGGGCCTCTTCGAGGAGCTGGCCGAGCGGACGGACAACGAATTCGAGCTCGAGCGCCAGGGGCTCCTCCTCCTCTTCCGGACCGACGAGGCACGGCGCCACGAGGCGGCGATCGTCGAGCGCTCGCAGGAGCTCGGCATGCCGGCCCGCCTCCTCGACCCGGGCCAGGTCGCGGAGCTCGAGCCCGATCTCACGCTCGACGTGCGCGGCGGCGCGCTCTATCCCCTCGACGCCCACGTGACGCCCCAACGATTCGTGAGGACGCTCACGCGCCTCGTCGAAGCGCGGGGCGGCGAGATCGTCTGGAACTCGGAGGCGCTCGGATTCCGCTCCGAGCGGCGACGCGTGCGCGCGGCCGTGACCTCGCGCGGCGACGTCGAGGGAAGCGAGTTCGTCCTCGCGGCCGGCTCCTGGACCGGCGCGCTCGCGCGCCGCCTCGGCGTCCCGCTGCCGCTCGAGCCGGGCAAGGGATACAGCATGACGCTCCCGGCCCCGCGCCAGAGGCCGCGCCGCTCCCTCATCCTCCACGAGGCCCGCGTCGCGGTGACGCCGATGGGCGCGACGGTCCGGGTCGGTGGGACGATGGAGCTGACCGGATTCGACCTCTCGATCCAACCGGCGCGGATCCGAGGCATCGTGCGATCGCTCACGCGCTACCTCACGGGATTCCGGGCGGAGGACTTCGAGAACGTCCCGCGCTGGTGCGGGCTCCGCCCGCTCTCCCCCGACGGCCTCCCCTACATCGGCCGGACCGGGCGCCGCGAGAACGTGTCGATCGCGACGGGGCACGCGATGATGGGGTTCGGTCTCGGGCCCGTCACGGGCCTCCTCATCGCGCAGTCGCTCTCGGGCGAGGCGCCCGACGTGGCGCTCGAGCCGCTCCGCCCCGACCGTTACGCGTAGCCCGCTCAGGCGGCGGGGCCCGACGGGTCAGAACCGAAGCGAGAGACAGCTCAGACCGCCGTCCATCTTCTCGAACTCGGACATGGCGATCGGCTGCACGGCGAGCCCGCGCGCGGCGAGGGCCGCGGCGAACTCCGGGAACCCCTCGGCGACCAGCACGGCTTCGTTCACCCGCACGCAGTTGGCCGCGTAGCGCTCCACCTCCGAGACGCGCACGAGGTCGTACGCGCGAAACGCCGGGTGGTCGGCCAGGGTCGAATCCACCGCGAGGAGCCCGGGGCCGAGCGAGGCGAGGCCGCTCTTGAGATGCAGGAGCGCCGCGGCCCCGCGGATGTCCACGCCCGTGACCGGGATTCCCCAACCTCCGAGGATCGCGGCGAGCTGACGCGCACCCTCCGCGTTCGTCCGGCTCGAGACGCCGACGAAGACGCGGTCCCCCGCGTCGCAGACGTCCCCGCCGTCGAGGGTGCCGGGCGCCGCGATCTCCCGCGGAGCGGGGAAGAAGGGCTCGATCGCCGGGCGGATGCCCGCGATCTCGCCGCGCCGGCTCGGCGCGCCGGGAAGGGTCAGCACGGCGCCGCGCGGCGTCAGGACGGCCGCGTCCTCGACGAACGTCGAATCGGGATGGAACGGGTCGGGGTCGAGCCGGATCAGCGCGAGGCCGAGCCGCTCGAGCGCGTCGCAGTAGGCGGCGTGCTGCGCGAGGGCCCGCTCGAGATCGGGCGGCCCCAGCCCCGCGGTCGTCAGCCCCTCCGCGTAGCTCGGGCCGGGGGGGCGAACGATCGCGCGCCGGAGCGTCGGCGGTCCCGCTTTCATATCCGCCCCGCCACGGCGTCCGCCAGTCGCTCGTAGTCCCCCGTCTCGTTGTAGACCTGCGCCGAGATCCGCACCCAGAGCCGCTCGCGCCAGGCGTGGATCTGCGCCTCGATCCGGTCCTCCTCGAGCAGCGCGTCGCGGAGGCGCGTCGCGTCCTCCGGCGCGCGGCCGGCGCGTTCCGGCAGCGGCACCGTCGCCATCGTCGCGATCGCCGACTCCGGAGCGGGAACGCTCGTTCCCCACCGGGAGGCCAGGAGGCGCGCGGCGCCGCGGGCGAGGCCGTGGGTGTAGCGATGAACCGCGTCGACTCCCATTTCGCGCATCATCGCGATCCCTTCCGGGGCGGCGAGGAACGGCGCCGGATCGCGCGTCCCGACCCAGTCGAACTCCGTCGTGAAGCCCTGGTCCAGCCCCCAGGAGATGACCGGGGGGTGGATGCCGGCCTGCCGGTCGGGCGCGGCCCAGAGGACCCCGCAGCTCCGCGGCGACCAGGCCCACTTGTGGAGGTTCCCCGCGTACCAGTCGGCGCCGATCGCGTCGATGTCGAGGTCGATCGCGCCCGGCGCGTGGGCGCCGTCCACGAGCACCGGCACGCCGCGCTCGCGGCAGATCGCCGTCATCTCGTGAATCGGGAGCAGGAGCGCGCTCTCCGACGTGACGTGGTCGAGGATCGCGAGCCGGGTCCGCGGCGTGAGGGCCGCGGCGAGCCCGTCGAGGAGGGCCGCCGGGTCGAACGGTGGGTAGGGCACCGCGACCGCGCGCACCGAGGCGCCGCGCTCCCGCGCGACGTACGACGCGGCGAGCGCGATGGCGCCGTAGCCGTGATCGAAGAGGAGGATCTCGTCCCCCTCGCGGAACGGGAGGGACCGGAGCACGGCGTTGATCCCGGTCGTCGCGTTGTCGACGAAGGCCAGGTCCCCGCCGTCGACGCCGAGGAACGCGCCGACCAGGTCGGCGGCGCGGCGAAGCCGCGGCGCCTCCGCCCGCGGCCCGCCGACGCGGATCGCCGCCAGCTCGCGGAGCAGATAGCGCGACGGCTGGCGCTCCACGTCCCGGCGGATCCGCTCCGCCTTGGCGAGGACCCGGCGCGGCACGGCGCCCACGGTCCCGTGGTTCAGGTAGACGACGGAGGGATCGAGGTCCCAGGCGCCGAGCAGGGCGCGGCCGAACGCGCTCACGACGCGCCGGCCGGCGCCCCGGACGGCCGCGCCGCTCGGAACGCGGCGCGCGACTCGGCGACGACGAGCGCGGCCAGGATCACGAGCACGGCGCAGAGGCCGGCGAGGAACCAGTCCGGGCCCCGGCCCCCGCCCCGGGTCACGGCGCCGTAGAGCTGCCAGAGGAGCGCGCCGACCGTGGTCGCGAGCATCACGATCGCGGGAATCATCGTCACGCGGCTCCTCGCCCCGCGCTGGAGGAGCCAGCAGGAGACGACGAGGAGCGACAGCGCGGCGACGAGCTGGTTCGACGCGCCGAAGGCGGGCCAGAGGACGCGCCACTGCCCCGTCAGCGCCAGCGTGGCCGACGCGGCGACGATCACGAAGGTAGCGAGATAGCGGCTCCGAACGCCGGTCAGCTCCTCGATGAGATAGCGACCGAGGCGCGTCGCGGTGTCGAGCGTCGTCAGGATGAAGAAATTGAGCGCCATGACGGCGAACGTGGCGCCGTACCCGCCGAGGAACCGGTGGGTCAACGCGCCGTAGCCCTCGCCGAAGGCGGCGATGGCGCCGCCGGGCGAACGGAGGAGCTCGGCGTGCCGCGCGGCGCTCAGCCCCGCGCCGACGGCGACGACGACGAGCACCGCGACCAGCGATTCCGTGAGCATCGCGCCGTACCCGATTCGGCATGCGTGCCCCTCGTGGTCGAGCTGCTTGCACGTGGTTCCCGAGGAGACCACCGCGTGGAAGCCGGAGATCGCGCCGCAGGCGATCGTCACGAACATCAGCGGCCAAAGCGGTCCGGCCGCGGGCCAGTCGGACGGGACGAATCCGTGGAATGCGTCGGCGCGCATCGGGGGCCCGGCCACGAGCGCGCCGACGACGCCGATGCCGATCGTGGCGAAGAGCACGTACGACGAGAGATAGTCGCGCGGCTGGAGCAGGTACTGGACCGGCGCGACCGAGGCGACGAAGCAGTAGGCGAAGAGGAGGAGCACCCAGAAGGTTTGCGGCGGGAGGCCGGCGATCGACGGGGCGCTCATCGGGTGCGCGTTCCCGAAGACGAGGAGTCCGAGGACCAGGGCGAGGCCGCCCGCGGTCACGAGCAGGAGGCGGCCCCGCCCCGCGCGGCCCCGGTAGAGCGCGAGGCCAGCCAGGATCGCCACCGGGAGGATGCCCCAGGAGGGCGCGACGATCTCCGGCGCCTGGACGAACGTTCCCGCGGTCAGCACGGCGAAGACCGCGAGCACCAGGACCAGCGCGATGAGGATGAAGATCGAGAAGAAGGCGCGCGCCCGCGGCGTCACGATGCGCCCCGTCACCTCCGCGATCGAGACGCCGCCGTGGCGCACGGCGACGATGAGCGACGAGAAGTCGGCCACCGCGCCGAGGAGCACCCCGCCGAGAAGGATCCACGCCAGGGACGGTGCCCAGCCCCAATAGGCGACGGCGAGCGCCGGGCCGACGATCGGCCCGGCCGCGCAGATCGAGGAAAAGTGGTGCCCGAAGAGGACGAGCCAGTGCTGGGCCGGGACGTAGTCGATACCGTCGTATCGCTCGTGGGCCGGCGTCGGGCGGGAGGGATCGACGCCCATGACGCGCGCGACGAACCGGCCGTAGAGGACGTAGCCGGCCGCGAGGAACGCGAGCGCGAAGAGGAGGAGCGTCCGGGCGTTCATCGGGCGGCATTCTAATACCGAGGGCGGGGGGGAGCGAGCGAAAGTCGGGCCGATCCACGGGGGATACGGCGCGGTCCGGACCCGGCGGCGCGGTCAGGCTCCCTTGCTCCCCATGGCCCGGTCGAGGTTGACCGCGGCGTTGATCAGCCCCAGGTGCGTGAACGCCTGGGGGAAGTTCCCGAGCGCCCGGCCTTCCGGGGCGATCTCCTCCGCGAAGAGGCCCAGGTGGTTCGCGTGGCCGAGCGTCTCCTCGAAGACGGCCCGGGACTCCTCAAGCCGACCCGCCCGCGTCAGCGCGTCGACGAGCCAGAAGCTGCAGGCGCCGAACGCGCCCTCGGGGCCGCCGACTCCGTCCTCGGCGAGCCCGGGATCGTACCGGCGCACGAGGCCCCCGGTCGCGAGGCGTTCCCGGACCGCCCGGAGCGTCTCCACCATGCGGGGATCGTTCGGCGGGAGGAAGAACGTGACCGACAGGAGCAGGCTGCTCGCGTCGAGGACGTCGCTCCCGTAGGACTGGACGAACGACCGCCTCGACTCGCTCCACCCGCGCTCGAGGATCTCCCGGCGGATCGCGTCCCGCGCCCGGATCCATCGATCCCGGTCGGCCCCGAGGGAGCGCTTGTCGGCGAGCCTGAGCCCGCGATCGAACGCGACCCAGCACATGAGCTTCGAATGGACGAAGTGGCGGCGGCCGCCTCGGACCTCCCAGATGCCGTCGTCCGGATCGCGCCAGTGATCCGCGAGCCAGTCGAGCAGGCGCCGAAGGTCGACCCACAGCTCCTCGCCGATCGCCGCGTGGTGCTTGTCGAACAGGTAGACCGCGTCCATCAGCTCTCCGTAGAGGTCCATCTGGACCTGACGGACGGCGTCGTTCCCGACGCGGACGGGTCTCGAGTCGCGATAGCCGCTCAGATGATCGAGCGTGCGCTCGGCGGGTCCCGGCGTCCCGTCGATCGAGTAGAGAACCTGGAGCCCTTCGCCGGCCGGCGTCTCGCGGACCCGGGCGACCAGCCACTCCATGAACCGTCGCGCCTCGTCGAGGAAGCCGACCCGAATCAGCCCCCGGAGCGTGAAGCTCGCGTCGCGGATCCAGGTGTACCGGTAGTCCCAGTTGCGGCCTCCGCCGATCCGCTCGGGCAGGCTGCACGTCGGCGCGGCGACGACGGCGCCGGTCGGCTCGAACGTCAGCAGCTTGAGCGCGAGGGCCGAGCGGATCACGGCATCCCGCCATCGCCCGCGGTACCGGGCTCCCGCCGTCCATCCCTTCCAGTATCGAATCGTCTCTTCGAGCATGCGGTCGGGGTCCCGCGCCGCGAGCGTCGCGAGGCCCTCGTCCCCGTCGTCCGCCGCGGCGAGGAGAAAGGTCCGGCGCTCGCCCGCCCGCAGCGTGAACTCGGCCGTGACGCCGGCCCCCGCCCGCGCGAGCGGCACCGACGAGGCGAGCGCGAGGGCGCGTCCTCTGCCGCCGAGGAACCTCGCGCCCCCGGGCTCGAGCGCGACACGGTGCCCCTCCCGCGCGTAGTCGAACGCCGGCCGGCAGTCCAAGCGGAGCGAAAGCTCCCCGCGGGGTACCTCGACCCGGCGTACCAGAAGGCGGCGGGCCCGATCGCCGCCCGGGACCCGGACCGGCATGAAATCCGTCAGCTCCGCCACGCCGTCCGCCGTGGCGAAGCGGGTCCTGAGGACGTTCGTGTCGGGTACGTAGGCCTGCGTCCCGGCGAGCCCGCCGCCGACCGGGCCGATCCGAAACCGCCCGCCCGCCGCGTCGTCCAGGATCGCGGCGAACACGCTGGGGGAATCGAAGTGGGGATCGCACCACCAGTCGATCGAGCCGCTCCGGCCGACGAGCGCCGCGGTGCGAAGGTTTCCGATGATTCCGTAGTCCTCGATCGGAAGGTACGCCATGCGCCTCCTCGGGCGCCGCGGGGGCGGCGCCGCCGCGCCGATGATGCACCGGCAGGAGCGCCCGGGGCAACCCGGCCCGGCCCCGCCGGTTGACCCGGGTCCGGGGATGCGATACGCTCCGGACGAGCATCAGGCGCGCGATCCGCTCTCCGGCGCCTCGGGATCGGCCACGCTTCGCGTCCACCCGTCCTCGGCGACCGCGAATCACCTCATGCCCGACGATCTCTGGTACAAAGACGCCGTCCTCTACGAGCTCCACGTCAAGGCGTACGCCGACAAGAACGGCGACGGCATCGGCGACTTCGACGGATTGATCGACAAGCTCGACCATCTCGTCGAGCTGGGCGTCACCTGCCTCTGGCTCCTTCCGATGTACCCGTCCCCGTTCCGCGACGACGGCTACGACATCTCCAACTACTGCGACGTCCATCCGAACTACGGCACGCTGGACGACTTCCGCCGCTTCCTGGCCGCGGCGCACGACCGCGGGCTCCGCGTCATCATCGAGCTGGTGGTGAACCACACGTCCGACCAGCACCCGTGGTTCCAGGAGGCGCGGCAGAGCCGCGACAACCCGCGGCGCGACTGGTACGTCTGGAGCGACACCGACGACCGCTACGAGGGGGCGCGCATCATCTTCCTCGACACCGAGATGTCCAACTGGGCGTGGGACCCGGTCTCCAAGTCCTACTACTGGCACCGCTTCTTCAGCCACCAGCCCGACCTGAACTACGACAACCCGGCGGTCCGCGAGGAGATGTGGAACGTGATGCGGTTCTGGCTGGACATGGGGGTGGACGGGTTCCGGGTGGACGCGGCGCCCTACCTGATCGAGCGCGAGGGGACCTCGTGCGAGAACCTCCCCGAGACCCACGACGTCCTGCGCTTCCTCCGCCGCCGATTGGACGAGAGCTACGCGGGGAGGATGCTCCTGGCCGAGGCGAACATGTGGCCGCAGGACGTGCGCCCCTACTTCGGCGAGGGCGACGAGTTCCACATGGCCTTCCACTTCCCGATCATGCCGCGGATGTTCATGGCCCTTCGCCTGGAGGACCGAAAGCCGCTGATCGAGATCTTCGACCGGACGCCGTCGATCCCCGCGTCGTGCCAGTGGGCCACGTTCCTCCGGAACCACGACGAGCTCACGCTCGAGATGGTGACCGACGTGGAGCGGGACTACATGGTGGAGGAATACGCCCGCGACCCGGTCGCCCGGATCAACCTCGGCATCCGCCGCCGGCTCGCGCCGCTCCTGGACGGGGACCGGAGGCGGATCGAGCTCTTGAACGGGCTCCTGATGTCCCTCCCGGGCAGCCCCGTCCTCTACTACGGCGACGAGATCGGGATGGGCGACAACGTCTTCCTCGGCGACCGGAACGGCGTGCGCACGCCGATGCAGTGGACGGGAGGATGGAACGCCGGCTTCTCCACGGCCGATCCGGAGCGGCTCTATCAGCCGCTCATCCTGAATCCGATCTACGGATACCAGGCCGTGAACGTCGAATCCCAAAGGAGGAGCGAGCACTCCCTCCTCCAGTGGATGCGCCGGCTGATCCGCGTGCGGCGATCGCATCCCGTCTTCGGCCGCGGGACGATCGAGTTCCTCCACCCCGCCAATCACCGCGTCCTCGCCTATACGCGGACGCACGAGTCCGAGTCGGTCCTCGTCGTGAACAACCTGAGCAGCTCCGCGCAGGCGGTGGAGATCGACCTGAGGCCGCTCGAGGGGGCGATCCCCGTCGAGATGTTCGGCGGGAGCCCGTTCCCGCGCATCGGCAAGCTACCCTACATGCTCACGCTTGCGCCGTACGCGTTCTATTGGTTCCGGCTGCGCTGGCTCTAGCGCGGCGCCCGGACGGACGGGCGGATGGAGGAGGTGACGTGGCCGCGCACAGCGTCCTGACGGACGAGCTGGTGAAGCAGTTGATCGCCGTCGGACAGGTCGACGTCCTGGTCGCGCTCCCGACGTTCCACAACGCCTCCTCCGCGGCCGGGGCGGCGCGCGCCGCGGTCCTCGGCCTGGCGCGGCACTTCCCCCGCGCCCGATCGGCGCTGCTCCACGTCGACGGCGGCTCGTCGGACGGCACGCCGGACATCGTCCTCCGGGCGTCGGGGCCCGACCTGGACCGCGAGATCCGGGCGCAGACGCTCCGGACGATCCAGCGCATCAGCGCGCCATACGACGGCCTGCCGACCAAGGCGACCGCGCTTCGCGCCGTCTTCGCGTCGGCCGACCTGCTCCAGGCGCGCGCGATCGCCGTGCTCGATCCCACCGTGACCAGCGTCACGCCCGAGTGGATCGCGGCGCTGATCGGACCCGTGCTCCGGGACCGTCGCGACTTCGTCGCGCCGGTCCATCAGCGCCATCCGCTCGACGCGCCGCTCGCGAGCCAGCTCGTCCGGCCGCTGGTGCGCGCCGTCTACGCGCGGCGCATCGAGGAGCCCGTCGCCGGCGAGTTCGGCTGCTCGGGCGCGTTCGTGACGCGGTGCCTCGCCGACGCCATCTGGGACCGCGAGATGGCGCCGCTCGGCGTCGACGCGAGCCTCTCCCTCGCGGCGCTCGCGGGGCCGTTCGACGTCTGCCAGGCGTCGCTCGGTCCGCGGGTGACGGCCCCGGACGCTCCGCGCCCGGCCCTCGCCGACGTCTTCCGGCAAGTGGTGGGATCGATCTTCGCCTGCATGGAGGCGCAGCAGTCCGCGTGGATCACGCGAGACGGCGCCCAAGAGGTGCCGCTGGCCGGCGAGGCGCCCGCGTCGCTCGCCGACACGACGCCGCTCGAGGCGGCGCCGCTCGTCGAGGGATACCGATCGGGCCTCCGCGACCTGGGCGACCTGCTCGCCCCGATCCTCGAAGGGGGCACGCTCGCGGCGCTTCGCGAGGCCGCCGCGTCGGATCCGCTGGCGTTCCGCGTCGAGGATTCCATCTGGGTCGCGACCGTCTACGAGTTCGCGGCCGCGTACCATCGTCAGGTGATCCACCGGGACCATCTGGTCCAGGCGCTCGTACCGCTCTATCTGGGCCGCGCGGCGTCGTTCCTTCTCGAGTGCGTCGGAAAGGACTTGGCCGAGATCGCCTCCCGCGCCGACGCGCTGGCCCTCGAGTTCGAGACCATGAAGCCGCATCTCCTGCGACACTGGGAGCCCAACCACGGAGGTGAATCATGACCGAGACCATTTCGATGGCGCTCCGGGACGCTTGGGGCAATTTCCTGATGGGCGTCGAGCAGCTCCTCCCCCAGATCCTCGCCGCGATCAGCATCGTCGTCGTCGGCTGGGTCGTGGCGGCGCTGCTCGGCATCGTCGTCCGCTACGTGCTCGGGTGGGTGAAGTTCAACGCGTTCGCGGAGCGCGCGGGCGCGTCCGATCTCCTCAAGAAGGCGGAGCTCCCGGCCGCGAACGCGGTCGCCGGCCGTCTCGTCTTCTGGCTCGTCTGGATCGGCTTCCTGATCTCGGGCGCCCAGACGCTCGGCTTCTCCGGCATGAGCGAGCTGATGACCGGCTTCGCCGGCTTCCTCCCCCGGCTCGGCGCCGCGCTCCTGATCCTGGTGGTCGGGTTCGTCGCCGCGAACTTCGCGTGGCGCGCGACGCTCCTCGCGGCGGTGAACGCGCAGGTCCGCTCCGCGCGGATCGTGAGCGGGGCGGTCCGCTTCCTCGTGCTCGTCCTGGCGATCGCGATGGCGCTCGACCAGATCGCGGTCGCGCGATCGGTGGTCGTGACCGCCTTCGCGATCACGTTCGGCGCGGTGATGCTGGGGCTCGCGATCGCGCTTGGGATCGGCGGCGGGCCGGTGGCGGCCCGGGTGCTCGACCAGCTGATGCAACAGGCGCCGCGGCAGGATTCGGATCCGGCGCCCCACCTCTGATCGTGACAACCTAAGAGTAGGCGTTATAGGAGGTTACACCGCACCTATCCGAATCCCGCTCGCCGGGGTGAATCCTGGATTCATAATATGAATCCAAATTCACCGATGACCACGAGACACCCCTCATCGGCGCCGCTCCGCGCGCGCCTCCGCCAGGAAATCCACGCGGCGATCCTCGATGCTGCCGAGTCGGTCTTTGCCCGAGAGGGCCTGGCCCTCGGCCGGATGGAGCGCGTGGCCCAGGAGGCCGGCGTCGCCGTCGGAACGCTCTACAACTACTTCAAGGATCGGAGCGCGCTCCTCGCCAGCCTCCTCGATTCCCGTCGCGTGGAGCTGCTCGACCGGCTCGACGCGGCCCTCGCCGCGGCCGAGCCCGCGTTCGGCCCGCAGCTCGACGCCTTCCTCGGCTCCGTGCTCGACCACGCCCGCGAGCACCGCTCGCTCCTCGCCATCCTGATGCAGGAGGAGATCACCGCCGCCAAGGCCCGCCTCGCGCCGCCCCCGGGCGAGCGCACGTGGGACCAGCTCCTGATCCGCGCGCGCCGCGTCGTCGCGCGCGGCGTTTCCGAAGGGGCGCTCCGGCACCGCGACGCCGACCTCTGGCCCGGCTTCTTCCTCGCCAGCCTCAGGGAAGCGCTCCGCCGCGAGCTGGCGGACCGCGACGGCGGTCCGGCCGCCGACACCGCGAAGACGATCCGAACCTTCTTCCTGAACGGAGCGGGGCGCCGTGCGGACGCTTGATCCGGTCCGGCCCGCCCCCGCCGGCGACGCCGTGACGGCCGCTCGGAAGCCGCGGCTCGGACGGTGGCTCGCCTTCGCGGCGATCGGGGCCGCCGTGGTCGCGGGGCTCCTCTGGGGCGCCGCCATGCTCCGATTCGCGCGCTCGCACGAGACCACCGACGACGCGCAGGTGGAGGGGCACATCATTCCCGTCCTCGCCCGCGTGGAGGGCTACGTGCGCGAGGTCGACGTCGTGGAGAACGAGCGGGTCGCCGCGGGTCAGCTCCTGGTGCGGCTCGACGACCGCGAGCTCGAGTCGCGCCTCGCGCAGGCGGAGGCCAAGCTCGAGACCGCGCTCGCGAGCTCCGGCGAGCAGGGCCAGGCGGGCGCGCAGCTTCGCGCCGCGCGCGCCTACGTGGACCACGCGCAGGCGGAGGCGGCGCGGGCGGCCTCGGAGCTCACGCGCGACCGCGTCCTCGAAGCGGGGGGCGCCATCAGCCGCCAGGACCTCGAGACCGCCGAGGCCGCGTCCAGGGCGGCGGACGCGGAGCTTCGGGGCGCGCGCGATCGCGTGGCGGCCGCGATGGCCGCGACACGAGGCGCCGCGAGCGGCGTCGACGCGGCGCGCGCCGAGCGTGACGAGGCCGCCCTGCGCCTCTCCTACGCGCGGATCGTCGCGCCCGACTCGGGCGTCGTGTCGCGCAAGAAGGTCGAGGTGGGCCAGCTCGTCGAGCCGGGGCAGCCGCTCCTCGCGGTCGTTCCCCTTAGGGACGTCTGGGTGGTGGCCAACCTGAAGGAGACCCAGATCGAGCGCGTCCGCCGCGGGCAGCCCGTGGCGATCTCGGCGGACTCCTACCCGGGGCGCGAATTCCACGGACGGGTCGAGGGGCTGAGCCCGGCGACCGGATCGAAGTTCTCGCTCCTCCCGCCCGACAACGCGTCCGGGAACTTCGTGAAGATCGTGCAGCGCGTCCCGGTGAAGATCGTCCTCGACGAGGAGAACGACGGCCCGCGCCCGCTCCGGCCGGGCATGAGCGTCCGGGTCGCCATCCGCACCGCCCCATGAACGGGCGACGGCCCCACAAGTGGGTCATCGCGGGCACGGTGCTGACCGGCACGGTCATGGCGGTGCTCGACTCGAGCATCGTCAACGTCGCGCTCCCCGACATGAGCGGCACCCTGGGCGCGACGATCGAGGAGATCACGTGGGTGGTCACGGGGTACATCCTCGCCAACGTGATCATCATGCCGATCATCGGCCTCCTGAGCGCCCGCTTCGGGCGGAAGCGCTTCTACATCGCCAACGTCGTCCTCTTCACCGCGGCGTCGATGCTCTGCGGCGTCGCGCGGACCCTCCCCCTCATGGTGGCGTTCCGGGTGCTCCAGGGTATCGGCGGCGGCGTGCTGATCACCGTATCGCAGGCGATCCTCCGGGAGAGCTTCCCCGCCTCGGAGCAGGGGGTCGCGATGGGGATCTACGGCATGGGCGTGGTGCTCGCGCCGGCGATCGGCCCCACGCTCGGGGGCTGGCTCACCGATCAGTACTCCTGGCCGTGGATCTTCTACATCAACGTTCCGGTGGGGATTCTCTGCGTCACGCTGATCGCCCGGTTCATCGAGGACCCGCCGTACCTGGTGCGCGAACGCGGCCGGCTCGACGTGTCGGGATTGGCGCTCATGACCGTCGGCCTCGGCGCGCTCCAGCTGCTCCTCGAGAAGGGGGAGCAGAAGGACTGGTTCGAGTCGCGCCTGATCGTCACGCTGGCCGCGGTCGCCGCGGTCGGGCTCGCCCTCTTCGTCTGGCGGGAGCTGACCGCGAAACGCCCGGCGGTGGACCTCCGCCTCATGCGGAACGTCTCGTTCAGCTCGGCGACGATGTTGGGCGGTGTGCTCGGCATGGGCCTCTACGGAACCCTCTTCCTCCTCCCGCTCTTCCTCCAGCGCCTCCTCGGATTCCCCGCGATGGACTCCGGGCTCGCGCTCATGCCGCGAAGCCTCGCGATGGCCGTCGTCATGCCGGTGAGCGGGCGCCTCTACAACCGGCTCGGACCGCGCCTCCTGGTCGCGTCCGGGCTTCTCGTGAGCGCGTTCTCGTTCTACCAGCTCTCCCACCTCACGCTCGACATGGGCGCGTGGGACCTCTTCTGGCCCCAGGTCTGGCAGGGGGTCGGGTTCGGCCTCATCTTCGTCGCCCTGAGCACCGCGGCGCTCGCGACGATCGAACGGCCGAAGATGACCGCCGCGGCGGGCCTCTACAACGTCGTCCGCCAGGTCTTCGGCAGCGTCGGCATCGCCGTCGCCGCGACGCAGCTCACGGCCAACGCCACCCGCTTCCGGGCCTCCCTCTCGGAGCACGTCACCGCGTTCGACGACGCGACGCGGCAGTGGCTCTCGAGCGCCATGGCCGGCGTGGGCGGCGCCGCGAGCGCGGCGGGCGATGCCGGCTCGCGCGCCCTGGCCCTGCTCGACCTCCACGTGACGCGGGAGGCGATGAACCTCGCCTACGGGCGAGCGTTCGTGCTCGTCGCGATCCTCTTCGTGGCGGCGCTCCCGCTCGCGCTCTTCCTCCCGGCGCGCTCCGAGGGAACCGACGCCGAGGGTGAGACCACGGCCGCGGAGGCCTGACCCCGCGCGGAGACGGCGCGCGAGGCGCGGCGTGCGCGCGCTCCGGCGCCCTGCTACAATCCCCGCCATGCAGGGACGCGTGGTGGTGATCACGGGCGCGAGCGGAGGCATCGGCGCGGAGACGGCGCGCCGCGTCGGGGCCGCGGGCGGCGCGCCGGTCCTCGTCGCGCGGCGCGAGGCGGAGCTGGCCGCGGCCGCGGCGGCCT
>DASVDZ010000098.1:0-58990 GCA_036380835.1 Candidatus Eiseniibacteriota bacterium
GGGAGGAGGCGGTCCGAGATCGCGTTCGGCCGTCCGTCCGCGAGCGCGATCACGGCGCGGCCGACGTACTCGCCCCACGAGCCGGCCTGCACGATCGTGGTGCCTCCGCTCCAGGGGCCGGCGCCCTGGCCCGCCCGGATCGGGCGGAAGAGCCGCGTGTGGCTGTGCCCCCCGACGATCAGGTCGATCCCCGGCACCAGGTCGGCGAGCCGCCTGTCCTCGTCCACGCCGATGTGGGTGAGCGCGATCAGGACGTCCGCGTTCGCTCGGAGCGACGGCACGAGCCGGCGGGCGACGGCGACCGGATCGGCCACCGCGACGCCCCCGTTCGGCCCCGGGCGGACGATGCGGTCGAGCGATCCGGTCGTGAGGCCGAAGACGATGACGCGCACGCCGTGCCACGTCCGCCTCACGTAGGGCGTCGCGAGGTAGCGGAGCGACGCGCCGGGGGCCACCTTGGCGCCGCCGATCCAGCGCGCCGCGATCGCGCGAGCGTCGCCGGACGCCGGCGTGAGCGTCGCGGCCCAGGCGCTCTCGGCCGCGGCGAAGACGTTGGCCGACAGCGTCGGGTAATCCGCGCTCCGCTGGCGCGTGAGCCACGCCCTGGGGCCGTCGTCCAAGTCGTGGTTCCCGAGGGCGGCCGCGTCGTAGCGCAGCTCCGTCTGAACGTGGGTCTCCGGGCGCCCGCGGAAGAGGCTGTAGACCGGCGCTCCCTGCACGAGATCGCCCGCGTCGAGCAGGAGGAGATCGGGCGCCCGCCTCCGCTCCCGCTCGATCAGCGCGGCGCGCGCGGCGGCTCCCCCGACGCGCGCGCCGTCGGCGCGATCGAACGGAAAGAGGTGCGAGTGGATGTCGTTCGTGTGAAGAACGACGAGCGAGTCGACGCGGGGCCGGGGCGCGGCGCCCGCTCCGGCCGGCGCGGCGAGGAGCCACAGGGCCGCGGCGACGAGCGCCGGCAGGAGGCCGGCCCGGAACGCCATGGAACGCCGCAAGGCGTTTTGGGATAGGCGGATGCGGCGTTGGGACGCGTTCGTCACAGGGGGCATTTCTCTTGACACAAGTCGCACGCTCGTCTATACTTATAGGGTCGTAGTGCCAGTCGGTCCCCTCGGTCCCCGGCTCGGTGGAGTATCCGGCAGCAACGAGTGGAAATCTCAGTGACCCTTATCACCTCCGCTCCCGTCCTCTCCCCACGGTTCACTCGGTTGCTCCAGTCCTACCCCCGCGCGTCGCGCGTCGGGGGGATTTTTTTTCCCAACCCGTGAGGGCGTCTCGGAGGCTTCATGGCTGATGCGGACAAAGTACTCAAGTGTCGTGATTGTGGCGAGGAGTTCGTCTTTACGGTCGGCGAGCAGAATTTCTACAAGGACCGTGGATTCCAGCACGAGCCCACCCGCTGCCGACGCTGCCGCGACGACAAGAAGCGGCAGTCCGGGGGAATGCCCGCCGCGACCATGACGACGTCCGCTCCCCGGGAGTTCCACGAAGCCGTATGCTCCTCCTGTGGTCAGACGACCCAGGTACCCTTCCGCCCGACGCCCGGCAAGCCGGTCTACTGCCGGGACTGCTTCCAGAGCGTTCGCACCGGAAAGGGGATCAACGCCTAGCGATCCGCCGGCACACAGATCACGCGTCGCGACCATTTCGGACGAAGACCATCCCAGGCCGAAAGGAGGGGCCCCGCACTTGAGACACCGCGGCTCGGTCAAGTGGTTCAGCGACTCCAAGGGGTACGGATTCATCCGGGAGGATTCGGGCGAGGAGTTCTTCGTCCACCATTCGGCGATCCAGACGGACGGCTTCCGGACCCTGAGCGAAGGACAAGTCGTGGAATTCGAGCCGATCGACGGACAGCGCGGGAAACAGGCTGCCAACGTGGTGAAAGTCGACTCCTAGACTCCGTTCGATCGATACGGATTCGGTCCCGGACCCCGGCGGTGATCCGCCGGGGTTCGCTTTTGGGGGCGGATGCGGTACAGTTTTGGAACACGATTTCCAGCCGCGTTGCCGTCATGGGAGGGTCCGATTCCGATGCGCCTCGCCACCACCGTCGCCCTGATCGCGCTCCTGGCCGGCGCCGCGCCCGCGGGCGCCGCGCCCGATCTCGTCCGAGCGCTCCCGAACAAGATGAATCTCGTCGTGCGGGAGAACCGGACCCGCCCGCTCGTTTCGGTGCAGGTCTGGGTCGACGCGGGAAGCCGCGACGAGACCGTGACCGAGCGCGGATCCTCGATGGTGCTCGCCCAGCTCCCCTTCGTGGCCAGCGCCAGGCGGAGCGCGGGCCAGCTCGCGAAGGAGGCGGAGTCGATCGGCGGCACGTACTCCGGGGAAGCGGGCTACTCGCGCACGCTCTACAACATGACCGTGCCCGAGGAGCACCTCGACCGGGCGCTCGACATCTTGGGCGACCTCGTGCTCCATCCCTCGTTCGACCAGGCGACGTTCACGCAGGCGGTCGCGCGCGCCCGGGACGTCTCGCGCACCGCGCTCGCCACGGTGGCCGGCGCCTCCCAGAATCCGATCCGCGAGTCCCTGTACGGGGGCACGCCGCTCAGCGCCCCGCTCTCGGTCCCCGAGCTCGAGCTGGCCGCGCTCACGCTTCCGATCGTCGAGCGCTTCTATCGCGCGCGGTTCGTCGCCGGGGGCATGACGGTCGTCATCGTGGGCGACGTCGACGTCGACCGGGTCGCGGACAAGGTCACGGCCGCCTTCCACGACGCCCGGACCGATCCCGAGCCCAAGGAGGCGCGGTTCACGCCGAAGGCGATTTCCGGGCCGATCCTCCGGTCGCTCCCGAACCCGCAGGACACGCAGGGCGTCGGGGTCACCGTGGGCTTCCGCGCGCCGGCGTGGGGAAGCGCCGACGCGCTCGCGCTCGACGTCCTGATGGCGCTCGTCGTGGACGCGCCGGGGTCGCGGTTCGAGAAGGCGCTCACGACCGGCACCGGCGAGATCACGGGCGCGGTCTCGCAACGCTCCTTCGACCAGGACGGCGGCGTGGTCTCGCTCACGGTCGGCGCGGATCCCACCCGGATCGGCGACGCGGAGGGGGCCCTGATCCAGGAGATCGAGAAGGTCCGGTCGCAGCCGATCACGCAGGAGGAGTGCGACACGGCGATCCGTACCGTGGTCACGCGCGACGTCGGCCGCCAGGCCGAGCTCTGGGGCCTCGGGCGCGCCACGGCGGCCGCCGTCTTCCAGGGGAAGCCGGGCGGGGACGAGGTCTATTTCCAGCGGCTTAGGGCGATCCGCCCGGAGGACCTGAACGGCGTCGCCCGGGGCTACCTCGACTGGAAGCAGGCGGTCGTGGTCGAGATGATGCCGTCCTCGACCGCCGACAGCCTCGGGGCCCGGAAGGACTTCGAGAAGCGCTTCCAGGAGAAGATCACGCTCTATCAGGGCACGTATCGGAGCGGCCCGCAGCCCACGGCGAGCGGCGACCGCGAGCGGGAGGCGCGCATCAACGCCCCGTTCGCTTCGATCTCCGCCACGCCCTTCGATCCGGGCCGCGGCCGCGTCGAGCGGCAGACGCTCGCGGGCGGCACCCACCTGCTCGTGAGCGAGGACCACTCCTCGCCGGGCGTGACGGTCGCGGTCTACCTGAACGGCGGCGTCCGGTACGAGAACGACAAGGACAATGGCATCACGTCCCTCCTTCGGGAGACGATGCTCAATACGAGTGACGCCAAGCGAAGGTCGCTCACGTACCGGCAGACGCTCGGACTGATGGGCTCGGTCGTGCCGTACCTGGATCGCGACATGTGGGGCGTTTCGGTCGCGGTCGCCTCCACCGACTGGCGGGACGCCCTGGAACGGGTCGGGGCCATGTTCTCGCACCCCGATCTGGATACCGTGAACGTCGACGCCACGCGCATCTTCCTCCTCACCGCCCTCGACAAGTGGGCCGACGACGACGACGCGCAGCGACAGCGGCTCATCTTCAAGACGAAGTACCTCGTGAGCGGCTACCGTCTCCCGGGCGTCGGCAACAAGGTGAACCTCATCTCGATGCCGCTCTCGACGCTGCAGGATGCCTACCGGAAGTTCGTCGTGAAGCCGAACCTGTACGTCGCCGTCTTCGGCGACGTGAAGGCCTCGGAGGTGGGGCCGGCGGTGGAGCGGGCGTTCGGCGACGTGGCCGCCGGGCCGTTCCGCCCGGGCCCCGTGCCGCAGGACGCGGCCTTCGACGGAACGCGCGAGAAGTGGGAGCTGGGGGCGGGCCCGAGCTGCACGGTGCAGCTCGCGTTCGCCGGGCCGCCCGCGGCCGGGGCCGACGTGCCGACGCTCTACGTCGTCAATTCGCTCCTCACCGGTCCCTACGGCTGGTTCGAGCAGTTCGTGCGGACCCAGCCCAACGTCACCGGCTGCACGTCGATCGTGGCCCAGGCGATCGACGAATCGCCGATCATCGCGACGCTCACGCTCGACGGCCCCTTGCACGAGGAGGAATACTTCAAGCTCCTCCACCGGCAGTTCAAGAAGCTGGGCGGGCTCGAGCTGGTCGGTCCGCAGCTGCTCGAGGACCTGAGCCACGCCAAGGAGCACGCGATCGGCACGTTCGAGGCGGCGTTCAACACCAACACGTCGCGCGCCTTTCAGTGGGCGAGGGCTGACCTCTTCGGATTGCCGCCGGACTACGCCATCACGCTTCCCGCGCGGATGGCCGCCGTCCGAAGCGGCGACGTGCTCGCGGCGGGCAAGAAGTACTTCTACGAGGGTAACTGGCAGGATCGGCCGTACGCGGTCGCCGAGACCCGCCCCGGCGGCTGGTAGCGGCGCCGCGGCGCCGGTCGCGCGCGTGGATCGGGAACCGACCACCGTCATCGTCACGGTGCGGAACGAGGAGGCGTCGATCGACGCGCTCCTCGATTCGCTTCTGGGCGGGACGCGCGCTCCCGACGAGATCGTCGTGGGGGACGGCGGCTCGACCGACGCGACGCGCGACCGGCTCCGCGCGCGCGCGGCGGCCGATCCCCGCGTCCGCTTCCTGGTCGCGCCCGGGAACCGCTCGGTGGGACGGAACGCCGCGGTTCGCGCCGCGCGCCACGACGTGATCGCCTGCACCGACGCGGGCGGAGAGGTCGAGCCGGCCTGGCTCGAGGCCATCGTGCGACCGTTCGCGGACGATCCCGGCGTGGACGTGGTGGCGGGCTTCTACCAGCCCGCGGGCGAGACCCTCTTCGAGCGCGCGGCGGGCGTCGTTTCGGCGCCGTCGCTGGAGGAGGTCGATCGCGCCCGCTTCCTTCCCTCGACCCGTTCGGTGGCGTTCCGGCGCCGCGCGTGGGAGCGGGTCCGGGGATTCGACGAGGCGCTCGACCACAACGAGGACACGCCGTTCGCGCTCGCCCTGAAGGCCGCGGGATGCCGTTTCGTCTTCGCGCCCGACGCGATCGTGCGCTGGAGACCGCGCGGCGATCTTCGCGCCTTCTTCCGCCAGCACCGGCGGTTCGGCCTCGGCGACGGGGAGTCCCGCGTCCAGGGGTCGTTCTACGCGAGGATCGGCGCCAAGTACGGGATGGCGCTCGCGCTCCTCGCGGCGGGATTCCGCTTCCGGCCCGCCTGGTGGCTCCTGGTGGCGGCCGCACTGGTCTTCGCGATCCAGCAGGCCCGCCGCGCCCGGGGCCGCGTGGCCCCCCTGGCCGCCCTGGTCTGGATCCCCGCCCTCAAGATCGTCTACGACGCAGCCTACCTATGGGGCTACCTGAAGGGGCGGCTGTCTCCGCGGCGCGCCCCCGCGCCAAGGTAGCCCGGGGGAGGGGGCGAGCCGCGGATCAGGCCTGCTGCGACACCTCTTCCGCCTCCGGGCTCTCCTCCGGCCTCGGATTGAAGATCGCCGCGAGCTCGCTCCTGAGCTGCCCTTCGTCCAGGTTCCACTTGAGCTCGTTCTTGTGCGCGATCGAGATCGCCCCCGTCTCCTCGGAGACGACGATCACCGCCGCGTCGGTCTCCTCGGCCAGGCCGAGCGCGGCCCGATGGCGCGTGCCGAGCAGCGGCGAGAGGCCGCTCGTCGTGCTGAGCGGCAGGATGCATCCCGCCGCCACGATCTGGTCGCCCCGGATCACCACCGCGCCGTCGTGGAGCGGGGAGTGCGGCGTGAAGATCGTCTCGAGGAGCTCCGCGGTCACCGCCGCCTCGAGCCGGGTGCCGGTCTCCACATAGTTCCGGAGTCCCATGTCGCGCTCGAAGACGATGATCGCGCCGCGGCGGTCCTTCGCCATCTCCTCGGTCGCCTTGATCGCCTCGCTCACGACGCCGTACTCCTCGACGCGAATGAGGGCGCGGACGAGCCGGTTCTGGCCGACGTGGGTGAGGAGGGCGCGAAGCTCCGGCTGGAAGAGGATCACGAAGAGGATGACCCAGACCGTCTTCAAGCTCCCGATCAGCCAGTTCAGCGTGTGGAGCCGAAACCACTGGGCGACGACCGACGCGAAGACGATGAAGACGAGCCCCAGGAACATCTGGGACGCTCGCGTGCCCTTGATCATGGCGAAGAGGCGGTAGAAGAGGAACGCGACGATCAGGATGTCGAGGGCGTCGAGCAGGAACTGGGGCTTCAGGTCGATCATCCTCGCGCCTTGACCGGAGCCATCGCCGGGGTCGGTTCGGGGTTCAGGATCGCCGCCGCCGCGGCGAGCGCGTCGACGGTCTCGCGGACGTCGTGCGTGCGCACGATTCGGGCTCCCAGGGCGACGGCCGCGACGGCGGCGCCGAGCCCCGCCGCGAGACGCTCGTCGGCCGGACGTCCGGTCAGGTGACCCAGGAACGACTTGCGGGACAGTCCGATGTACACGGGGCGGCCCAGCGCGGTCAAGAGCGGAAGTCCGCGGAGCGCCGCCACGCTCTGCTCGGCGCGCTTCGAGAACCCGATCCCCGGGTCGAGCGCGATGCGCCGCTCGGGGACGCCCCGGTCGATCGCGAATCGGAGCCGCGCCGCGAGGAAGTCGCGCACGTCGCGCGCCAAGTCGTCGTACTCGCGCGGCTCGTGCAACCGGTCGGGGACGCCCAGCGCGTGCATGAGCACCAGCGCCGCGCCGGCGCGCGCGACGTGCTCGGCGATCTCCGGCTCGGCGGTCAGCCCGGTCACGTCGTTCACCATCGCCGCGCCCTCCTCGAGCGCGCGGCGCGCCACCTCCGCCCGGTACGTGTCGACCGAGACGGGGACGCGAAGGCGTCGCGCGAGCTCCGGAAGGACCGGATTCAGCCGGTCCCACTCCTCGTCCGCCGAGAGCGGGGCGCCAGCGCCCGGACGCGTGGACTGCGCGCCGACGTCGATCGCGTCGGCCCCTTCGGCGACCATCGCCTCGGCGCGCGCGATCGCGATCGCGGGATCGGCGTAGCGGCCGCCATCGTAGAAGGAGTCGGGGGTGACGTTGAGGATGCCGACCACCCGCGGCCGCTCGTTCAGATCCCACGAGCCGCGCGGGTGATCGAGAATCGACATCAGGCGGGTCCGGGGCTCTCGCTCGGACGGAGGCCGGGCGCGGGAGACGCGTTCTTGGCGTCGTCCTTCCCCGCGTTCTGCTCGACCATCACGGCGGGTTTCGCCTCCCCGTCGCCGCTGCCGAGGCGGGGCAGCGGCTCGAGCTTCTCGCCGCGCAGGATCCGCTCCAGGTCGTCTCCGTCGATGCTCTCGCGCTCGAGGAGCGCCAGGGCGATCACGTGGAGCTTCTCGATGTTGTCGGAGAGGAGCTGCCGCGCCTTGTTGTACGCCCCCTCGACCAGGCTCCGGACCTCCTCGTCGATCATGATCGCGGTCTTCTCGCTGTAGTCGCGGCTCTGGGAGATCTCCTTGCCGAGGAAGACGTACTCCTCGCGGCTCCCGAACGTGAGCGGGCCCAGGCGCTCGCTCATCCCCCACTCGCAGACCATCCGCTTGGCGATCATCGTCGCGCGCCGGATGTCGTCCGACGCGCCGGTCGTGAAGTGGTTCAGGATGAGCTGCTCGGCGGCGCGCCCGCCCATCAGGTGCGTCAGCATGCGGAGCCAGTACTCGCGCGAGAAGGAATGGCGCTCCTGCTCGGGGAGGTACGCGGTCAGGCCGAGCGCGCGCCCGCGCGGAATGATCGTCACCTTGTGGACGCGGTCGCTCCCGGGCTGGAGCCACGCCACGAGCGCGTGCCCCGCCTCGTGGTAGGACGTGCTCTTCTTCTCCTCGTCGGAGATCACGAGGCTCCGCCGCTCGGCGCCCATCATCACCTTGTCCTTCGCCTCCTCGAAATCCTCGGGCGAGACGCGCTTGTGGTTCCGGCGCGCGGCCAGGAGGGCCGCCTCGTTCACGAGATTCGCGAGGTCGGCGCCGACCATTCCGGGCGTGCCGCGCGCGAGGGTCGTCAGGTTCACGTTGTCCGCGACCGGGATGTTCCGCGTGTGGACGCGGAGGATCCCCTCGCGGCCGCGCACGTCGGGCACGTCCACGACGATCTGGCGGTCGAAGCGGCCCGGGCGCAGGAGCGCCGGGTCGAGGACGTCGGGGCGGTTGGTGGCGGCGATCAGGATGACCCCGTCGTTCGACTCGAAGCCGTCCATCTCGACGAGGAGCTGGTTCAGCGTCTGCTCCCGCTCGTCGTGGCCGCCTCCGAGCCCGGCGCCGCGATGCCGGCCGACCGCGTCGATCTCGTCGATGAAGATGATGCACGGCGCGTTCCGCTTGCCCTGATCGAAGAGGTCGCGCACGCGCGAGGCGCCGACGCCGACGAACATCTCGACGAAGTCGGAGCCCGAGAGCGAGAAGAAGGGAACGCCCGCCTCGCCGGCGACCGCCTTCGCGAGGAGCGTCTTGCCCGTGCCCGGAGGGCCGAGGAGGAGCGCGCCCTTCGGGATGCGCCCGCCCAGCCTCTGGAACTTCTTCGGGTCGCGCAGGAACTCGATGATCTCCTCCAGCTCCTGCTTCGCCTCGTCCGCTCCCGCGACGTCCTTGAACGTGACCTTGGGCGCCGAATCGAGCGAGACCTTGGGCCGGCTCTTCCCGAACTTCATGGCGTTGGCGCCGCCCGCCTGGATCTGCCGCATCATGACCATCCAGAAGACGACGAGCGCGATGAAGGGGAGGTAGGAGAGCGCGATGCCCCACCAGTTCATCCCGGAGGGTTTCGACTCCACCGTCGCGTCGGGGTTCTTGGCCAGGATGGCGCGCCCCAGGTCCTTGTCCTCCGCGGGGAGGTAGACCTTGAAATAGACGTAGGAGACGGGGCGCCCTTCGACGTGCGTCAGGGCGCTCTGCTTCAGCTCGCCCACCACCTCGCGCTCGACGATCGTCGTCGCCTTGATGTTCGCGCCGTCGATCTGCGTCAGGAACTCGGAATAGGGGATCTCATGGGTCTTGGCCTTCATCTCCCCGTAGACCTGGACGAAGACGAGCACGGCCAGGACGAGGATGACCCAGAGGAGCGCCGTCCGAAGCGGCTTGGCCGGTCCGAACGGCGTCGGCTTCCGCGACGGCGGCGGAGGAGGAGGCGTGGAACGCTTGCGCGTCGGACGGTCCGACTGCTTGCGGGCCGTGGGACGTGAATCGCGATCGGAGCTACGGCTCACGAAGTTCTCCTGATGCGGGTTCCGGTTCACTCGGTGGAAGTTCCTTTCATCGATCGGCAAGGAGGCCCGATGTCTCCACTGTTGGATGGCCCTTTCCGCCGCCCCGGTTCCCGCTTCCGCCGGGCGAGTACGATCCGGTCCCCTTCCCGCCACGCCATCGTGCCGAGCGGAAGGTCGGCGGACCGGCCGCTGCTTTGGGTTACGAGGGAGAGGAGGGCGTCGATGTGTGCCGTCGCGAACTCTCGAAGGGCCCCGTTCAGCTCTAGTACGGCGCAGCGGAAGACGTACGAGCGCAATAATTTAGGGTAGGAGAGCAGGCGCCGCCGATCAAGCACGATTTTCCCGTCCGAGGATTCGAGGAGGCAATCGGCCAGACGAGCCCGCGCCTCCGCCTCCAGGTAGTCGTCGACCTCGCGGAAGAGAGCCGCCTCGCGGAGGAGCGCCTCCCGGATGGATGGATTGAGCCGCGCGCGGAGCGCCGGGAGGATCTCCCGCCTGACGGCGTTCCGCGCCGCGGTCAGGACCTCGTTCGAGGCGTCCTCGCGGTGCTCGATCCGGTGGGTCCCGAGGTAGGCGAGGACCTGCTCCCGCGTCACGTCGAGGAGCGGGCGGATCACGCGGGCGCCGTGGACGCGCCCCCGCGACGGCATCCCCGCGAGGCCCCGGAGCCCCGCGCCGCGCGCCATGCGGAGGAGCACCGTCTCCGCCTGGTCGTCCGCCGTGTGCGCCGTCGCGACGCGATCCGCCCCCGCCTCCGCGGCGAGCGCCCCGAGCGCCTCGTAGCGGAGCCGTCGCATCGCCTCCTCGGCGGCGACGCCGTCACCCTTCGCGCGGAACGATCCCGGGGGAATCGTCGCCGTGAAGCAGGGGACGCCCCACGCCGCGGCGCGCTCGCGGACGAAGCGCGCGTCCAGGTCGGCGTCGGCGCCGCGGAGGCCGTGGTTCACGTGCGCGGCCGCGACTCGCGTTCGCGGCGCGCCCGCGTCGTCCGTGCCGCCCGGACGCGACCACTCCGTGGCGAGGAAGTGAAGGAGCGCCATCGAATCGGCGCCGCCCGAGACCGCCACCAGCACGGAGGCTCCGGGCGGGATCAGCCGGTCCCGCTCGATGCGCGCCGACGCGATTCGAGGCAGCGTGGCGTCGCGTGGATTGAGGCGCGTCGCCCGCGCCTCGGCGCGCGGCCGGGCGGGCATGGTGGAGCGCGGGGTGGAACGTCGGCGAGGCTTCATGGCGGTAGTATCCCCGAAGGGTACCACTCCACGAGGCCGCCGAGGGAGGGAAGGGTTACTTCTTCGCGATGACCGCGCCCCTTCCGCTGATCGATTCGATGTAGTGCACGAGGTCCCAGGCCGCCGGGGGCTCGATGGACCGGGAGAACGATGGCATCGGCGTTCCGCTGAGCCCCGTCATGAACACCCGGTAGATGTCCCTCGCCGTGTTCCCGCCCTTCAGGTGGCCCTTCGTCAGGTCGTAGGGGACGATCGAGTTCCCCCAATCGTCCTTGAGCGAGTTGGACGCCGGCCCGTCGCCCCGCCCCTCGTCTCCATGGCACTTCGCGCACTCGTTGGCCTCGAACACGGCGCGGCCGCGGTCGACCGATTCCTGGTTGTAGGCCGGCTCGGCCGGGATTTCGATGGGTTCCTGCGGCTGCTCCTCCCGCCATCGGCTGGAGAACGTCTGGATGTACGCGATGAGATCGAGGCGCGCCTTCCGCCCGATCGGGTACCAGGGCGGCATCGACGTGCCGTACACGCCCTCGAGGATTCGCTGGTCCAGATCCGAGATCAAGGGAAGCGATCCCGACGGGGTCGATCGCCACTTGAACACGCCCTGGCGGAAATCGCGCGGCTTGACGCTGAGCCATTCCGCGGATTCCCCGCGGCCGTCACCCAGGGCTCCGTGGCAGCTCAGGCAGTAGCGCTGGTAGAGGACCTTTCCCTTCGCCGCCTTGCCGGGGATCTCATCGGCGTTCGCGACGGTCCATGCCGCGCCGAGGCCGATCACGAGAAGCAACCATGCTGGCTTCATGTCTTTGGCTCCCGGTCGAGGGCTAGTATCCGAAATCCAGGCCAACGAACGCCGTCTTCAGCCGCAAGTCCGCCCCGTCGTCGGCGCCGTCCCGGATCCGCTCGGTCGAGTACTCCGCGTGCACCGCGAACTCCGCCCGCGTGCTGTAGTGGATCGTCCGGCGGACGCCGAGCGTGATCGCGTCCTCGTCGTCCGACGTCTTCGGGGTGGCGGGGTCCGCCTGCTGCCGGTTCCGGATCTGGTCGTACCGGCCGAAGGCCGTGAACGTGAGCGTCGGCGTGTAGCCGAGCTCGACGAAGCCGCCGTCGAACGTCCCGTCGCGGACCGCCCCGGGGATCAACCCCGGAGCGTCCTCTCCGCGCGCCGCGACGACGATGGCGTGGAGCGGCGTGGCCTCGGGGCCGAACCAGAGATGGGCGTCAACGCCGTACCTGGTCGCCCGCTTCAGGCGCTCGCCGGTTCCGTCGATGGGCTCTCCGCCGCTCGTGAGGAACGCGGTGGGCCAGGTCGTATACGATCCGAAGAACCCGAGCCGCGCCGCGGAGACGACCCTTCCCTCCCAGAGCCACTTGTGCGACGCGTGCGCGTACGCCCCGGGCGTATCGAAGGCGGTGCGCGATCCCGGGGACCCCTGGACGCTGTAGATCGAGACAGCGATTCGATTGAAGCTCCCGCGATCGTGACCCACGTACTCGATCCCGCGTTGATTCTCCGAGATGTCGTGCTCCGATTGGGAGCCGGGCGGGTGGTAGGCGTAGATCAGATACCCGGTGTCGGTGAGGCTCCAGGCGCGGTGCCCCGAGCGGGGGAGATCGAGCTCGTGCTTTCCGAGCTTGAAGTTGAGCCAGCTGGAATTGGCGAGATTGTCGAACCGGAGCCACGCCGCTTCCAAGGTGACCCCTTCCTCCGAGGTGAACCCCGTCGGGACGACGAGAAAGGAGACGTTCTGGGTCAGGGTCCCGGCGCTGAGCAGGTCCAGCCCGACCTCGGAGACCGAGCCCGATGAGAGCGTCCGCACTCCCTGATCGGTCACCTGGTGGCTCGCCGAGAGGAACTCGTAGTGCGGCGTGATTCGAATCGAGATGGGCCAGTACCCGGGGGCGAGCTTGACGGGGGAGTCCTCCCCGAGGAGCATCTGGTAGCCGTTATCGCGGAACGCGCGGCCGAAGTCGTTCAGGGTCGGCCACGCCTCGTGGCATCCCGTGCACGCGAGGCCGTATTTCCGCGCGAAGGCGGGAATCGCCCAGGCTCGGTGGGCGAGCGGCCCGCTCGCCGGCACGATCGTGAGGACGATCAGCGCGAGCAGGACCCGGCGGCGGTCGAACGCGATGCGGCGGGGCGGACGAATCCCCGCAAGGCGGATCTTCATGACGCGTTCCCTCCCATTCAGGATTTCGGACTGCTCCGAGATCGGAGGCTACTTCTTGCCCGCGGTACCCGCGCCGCGCGAGGGGGCCGGAAGGGACTGGTCGACGCGCGATTCCTTGCCCGCGGCGACCGTCACCTCGCGGGCGACCGTTCCGAGCGTCTCGTGCCAGATCTCGAGTCGATACTGGCCAGGGGGGACGCCGGGGATCTTGTAGGTTCCGTCCGGTCCGGTGATCGCGATGTAGGGATGGGGCGAGACCCAGATCCACGAGCTCATCCAGCCGTGCACGTCGCAGGAGACCTTGATCGACTCCGGCGCCGAGAACGTCGCGAGCGTCATCTGCGGAACCGACGGCACGTGGGCGAAGTTGACGGCGGGGTTGCGCCGGGAGTGGGTGTGCACGTTGTGGAGGATCCCGTCGTCGTTTCGTTCGAGAACCGGCCTCCCGACGGGCACGGCGAAGACGTGCGGCTCGAACATGCATCCCTTCTGGACGAGGAGCGCGGCGGGGATGTCCGAGGCGGGGCGACCCGCCGCGATGTTGGTGAGGCGGACCACCGCGTACTGGAGCCAGCCGGAGGAGGAGACCACGAGGTCGTCCGACTGGATCATGCCGTGCTGCCCGCACACCGTCGCGTCCACGGTGGGATTGATCTCCTTGCGCTCGACCTTCGGGCCGACGTAGGAGACGCGGCCCGTGATCCAGCCGCCGTTCTCGACGGGCACGACCTTGTAGGGGATGGGTGCGGAACCGATGGCGGCCAAGAAGACGGTGACGAGCGCGACGACCCGGAGCATGGCGTCCTCCTCCTGTAGGGCGTCCCGCCCAACCGTGTCTGGGAACGCGGAGGGCGATCCGTAGGAACTCTGGTGGGCGAGCCTGCCTCCGCTCAGGCGTCGAGCGCAACTGACAATGTGGCGGACCGTAGGGGCGAGGCAGGCGGGGTCGCGGCGGTGCGGCGGGAGGGCGATGTAAGTTGGTGGCGGCGCAGGGATTCGAACCCCGGACCAAGGGATTATGATTCCCCTGCTCTACCGCTGAGCTACACCGCCACCTCGGGACGGAAGACTCTAGGTGTCCCGCGCTACGGTGTCAAGGCGCCCCACCCCGCGGCGATTGACAACGCCCGCAAGCCTCCCTAGACTGCTCGGTTACCACGACCATGTGCCGGCTGGACGGGTTTCCCCGCCCGCCACCCTTAAGGAGATCTCCAAACCTCATGCCCCGTAACGTCGTGGGAGGGTTTTTCGCCCTCCTCTGTCTCGCCATCGCCGCACCCTCGCAGGCGTACGACCTGGTCGGAAACGGCGCGGTCGGAGTCCGCGGCGGAACGCTCGTCTTCACGCAGGACCAGGAGATCAAGAAGGACGCGTCGCCGCGCCTCGCGGGCGACATGGTCTTCTCCTACGTCTACACCGACCGCGCGACGGTGGACGTCATCGTCGGCTACGGGTGGAACCGCCTCGACTCTGGAACCGACAAGTTCTGGCTCGTGACCTCGACTCCGATCACGATCGGCACCCGTTTCGCGGTCAAGGACGGCAAGGTCTATCGGCCGTTCCTCGGCGCCGGGGGCGGCCTGTACGTCTGGTCGGTACAGAACAAGCAGCTCGACGCCGCGAAGGACCCCGTCACGCTCGAGCGGCTCCGTCGCGCGGACCTCGGCTTCTACGGCACGGTCGGCGTCGAGCGCCGCATGTCCAAGCACATCTCGATGCTGGGCGATTGGAGCTACCACTACATCCTGGCGAAGGACGTCGTCGACTTCCCGAGCGGCTACAACGGGAACAAGGGGTACTACCAGGTGCGACTCGGTCTCGAACTCTTCTTCTCGCTCAGTGAGCGGATCGATTCGGGGCTCCCGGAGTAAGCGCATGCGGACCTTCGCGGCGCCAGGCGACCCCGACCAGAAGTTCGCGCCCTTGGCCGCGGACGCGTCCGTCGCGTCGTCCGGACGCGTGGCTCCGGAGCCCGCGCTGACGTTCGACGACGTCCTGCTCCTGCCCGGCTATTCCGAGATCCATCCTCGCGAAGTCGACACCATGACCCTGCTGACCCGCGAGATCACGCTCAACACCCCCGTCGTCAGCGCCGCGATGGACACCGTCACCGAGAGCGCGCTCGCCATCGCGATCGCGCGCGAGGGCGGTCTCGGCATCATCCACAAGAATCTCCCGATCCTCGAGCAGGTCGAGGAGGTCGACCGGGTGAAGCGCTCCGAGAGCGGCATGATCGTGAACCCGATCACGCTCCCTCCCGACGTTCCCGTCTCCCGCGCGCTCGAGCTGATGGAGAAGTTCCGGATCTCGGGCGTTCCGATCACCGAGGGGAAGCGCCTCGTCGGCATCCTCACGAACCGGGACCTCCGCTTCATGAAGAGCCCGGACCTCAAGGTGAAAGAGGTGATGACGCGCGAGAACCTGATCACCGCGCCCGTCGGCACCACGCTCGAAGAGGCCGAGCGGATCCTCCACCAGCACAAGATCGAGAAGCTGCCGGTGGTCGACGACCAGTTCAACCTCCGCGGACTCATCACGGTGAAGGACATCCAGAAGCGGATCCGCTACCCGCGCTCCTGCAAGGACCACCTGGGACGGCTCCGGGTCGGCGCCGCGGTGGGCGTCGGCGCGGACGCGATGGATCGCGTCGCCGAGTTGACGCGCGCCGGCGTGGACGTCGTGGTGATCGACAGCGCGCACGGCCACTCGAAGGCGGTCGTCGAGACGACGCGGAACGTGAAGTCGGCCTATCCGAACCTCCAGCTCATCGTCGGGAACATCGCGACCGCCGAGGCGACCCGCGACCTGATCCGCGCGGGCGCCGACTGCGTCAAGGTCGGCATGGGGCCCGGCTCCGCGTGCACGACCCGCGTCGTGGCGGGCGTCGGCGTGCCGCAGATCACGGCGGTCTTCGAGTGCTCCACGGAGGCGTCGAAGGACGGCGTGCCGGTCATCGCCGACGGCGGCATCAAGTACTCGGGCGACGCGGTCAAGGCGCTCGCGGCGGGCGCCCACTCGGTCATGCTCGGCAACCTGCTCGCCGGCACCGAGGAGAGCCCCGGCGAGACGCTCCTCCTCGAGGGACGGACGTACAAGGTCTACCGCGGCATGGGCTCGCTCTCGGCGATGTCGAGCGGCCGCGGCGACCGCTACTTCCAGGAAGGCGTGAAGGACTTGAAGAAGCTCGTCGCCGAGGGGATCGAGGCGCGCGTGCCGTACAAGGGCCCGGTCTCGAACGTGATCTACCAGCTGGTCGGCGGCCTCCGCGCCGGCATGGGCTACTGCGGGGTCGCCACCATCGAGGAGCTCCGCACGCGCACGCGCTTCGTCCGCATCACGCACGCCGGGCTCCGCGAGAGCCACCCGCACGATCTCACGATCACCAAGGAAGCGCCGAACTACGAGATTCGGTGAGGGGCGCGGCTTCTGCGCGCGCGGACAGGACCGCCGCAACCGACCAACGAATCGAAGCGATCGAGGCCCGCGGTGTCGCCACCGCGGGCCTCGCGTGCTGAGGGGGGGTGCGCGCCCTCCGGGTGAAGATCGGGTCGGGGGAGCCGAAGGGCGCGCGGGGGGATCGATGTCGCTCTCCGCTAGGCGGCTCCGCCCGCGGGAAGCGAGAACTGAAAGTCGGGGGCCAGGAGACGGATCTCGCGCGTCAAGCCGCGGATCTCGTCCAAGTGCTTGCGCTCGCCGGTCTTCTTCCACTCGGCGTACGCGTCGAGCAGCCGGTCGTGCATCGCGCGCAGCGTCTCCTCGCGCGCGTCGTCGTCCACCGAACGCTCGAGGCGGATCACCTTCGCCTTCCGGAACCGCTTCGCGAGGGTCCAGTACTCGCCGCGCATATGCGACAGCACCTTGTGATAGCGCTCCAGGCTCATCGTCAGCTTCTCGAGGATGCCGCCCACCGTCGCGTTCGGATTCTCGAGCAGCTCTCCATACGTATAGGAGAAGTGGTACCAGTTCGGGCTCCGGCCCACGTCGGCTTCCTCGCCCGGGAGCAGCCCCTCGCGCCGGTTCGGCACGTAGGGGCCGCACTGTTCGAAGGTCCCCACCGAGATCAGGAGGAGATCGTCCGGCGTCCGATAGATCAGGTAGCGCAGCGATCCGCGATGCGCGCTCGCCAGGCGACGCCACGCGGCCATGTCGTACCGCGACAGGAGCCGCGAACGTTCCGGCGGGAGTGGGACGTGCGCCTCGATCTGATCCGAGAGCGCCGCAAGATACGCGTCCACGTCCTCTTGAGGAAGCGGGTCGCCGTTCTTCGGAGTGCCGTTGGCCTTCGTCAGAAGGAGACAGTTCAAGGCAACGTAGGTGGTCGGGCGAACCTTCCTGGGATTCGTCTTGCTCGCTAGGAACTTGCGGGCTGCCGTCATGGCTCGCCTCCCTCTCCGTGCCTCACCGCCGTCCTTCTCTCACCGCACCACCGCGAGGGTCGTCCGCCGCGCGGCGTCGCCAAGGCACTCTTGCACCCTCCGTGCCGGGCCCCATCCGGCCACCCGGCCACTGGCGATATCGCTCGTAGTCAATGGCTTACAGCTCTGGAACATTATTGATCGATTCGCTCCGGAAGGCTGAATCGGCTCTAGATCTGGTTCCTTTCAACCGATGGCGGGGGTGGAAGCACCCACGCCAAGGGAGGCTCTCGGCGTTGCGGAACGCGGTCAGATTTGCATCGCGCAACACGCTCACCGCACGAGAACTCGCCGGCCGCGCGGGGAGGGCCCTCGACGGGGCTACGTAACACGTTGCGTTGCAATGCATTTAGATCGCCGGCGAGGGGCGCGTGGTGGCACGCTCCTTGCCTTTCCACTGGATGCTCCATCCGGACAATCGCTTTCCTTCCAAGGAGGAAGAGCCAGTTGCGGGCGGACTCTGCGGTGCACCACGGAACGCGCGGCGTGCTCGTCATTCCGATCGGTGACGTCCTGTTCGGCGCGCGCGTCGAGGAGGTGGCGGGGCTCATCGACGCCGACCGCCTCGTGTCGCTCCCCGGCCAGCGGGAGCCGATGGCGGGCGTCGTCGCCTTCCGGGGCGGCATGGTGCCGGCCCTCGATCTCTGCGCGTACCTCGACGTCGAACCCATGGCACCGGCCGGGTCGCGCTACGCCATCGTGCTCGCGCGAGGCGCCGAACGATTCGCGCTCCTCGTCCCGAAGCTCCCGCGCCTCATCGCGGGTAGGGAGCTCCGCGAAGGAAAGCTCGCGATCGGCGACTCCGAGCTGGGATCGCTGATCGAGTGCGTCTACCAGTCGGACGCGGCGCCGATCCACTGCCTGCGCTACTGGTCCATCTTCGACAACGTGGTTCCCCCCGAGGGCGCGCGCGCCGCCGGGGCGTCGCGCCACTGAGGAGGCCGGTCATGGCTGACATGCGACACGATCCTCCGACTTCGGAATCGAAGCCTTCGGGGAACGGGGACTCGTTCGCGATTCCGCTCTTCGCCGTCGTGCTCGTCACCGCGCTCCTCGCGGGCGCCGCCGGCCATCTGCTCGCCGGCGCGGCGGGCTGGGCGGTGATGGCGGTCGTCGCCGTGTTCGGAGGCGTCGTCGCCGGCGTCGCGTCCCAGGGCGGATCGGGCGGCGGCGATTCCCGCGCCCGCGCGCTCGTCACGGCGCTCGGATCGAGCCACGCGATGACGCCGCATGGGCCGGCCGGGTGGGGGCCCGCGTGGAAGGACCTCTACGAGCGCGTGTCCGAGCTGTCGCACGAGTCGAAGACCTCCGAGCAGGCCCGCGCCGAGATCGAACGGACGCGCCGCCACGCCGAGATGGCGGTCCGGGCGCTTCGGGACAAGAAGGATCCCCTGACCGAGATCGCGGAGCTGCGCGTGGGGCCGCTCCGCGAGCTGCTCGAGGCCGCGCGGGAGGGCGCGTCTTCGGGTCCGGTCGTGAGCCGCCTTCCGCTCGGAGAGGAGGAGCTCATCGGGGTCGACGGGGAGCCGCTCCCGGTGCCCTGGCCGAAGGACGTCGACAACCATCCGATGAACGTGACCGGCGTTCCGCTGAGCGCGGAAGCGCGCCGCTGGCTCGACGAGCTGATCGACGGCCTCTCGCGTCTCGCGGCGACGGCCGCGCGCCCCGCCGCGCCCGCTCCGGGCGACGCCGGCGCGCGCACGCCGGCCCAGCTGGTCGACGCGGTCGTGCACACCGCGGCCGACGGGATCGAGGACCTCGCCGCGGGGCTGATGCGCGCCAACGAGCTCGCGGCCGTGGCCGAGCGCGTGACGAACAAGGCGACGCTCCTCGCCCTGAACGCGGCGCTGGAGGCGACGCGGTCCGGAAGCGAGGCGTTCGCCGCCATCGCGGAGGAGACGCGGCGGCTGGCCGAATTCGCCCGCGAGGCGACCGACACCATTTCGCGCCTCTCGAGCGAGATCGAATACAAGGTGGGCGAGACGATCACCGCGATCCACGCGACCAGCGAGGACGCGAAGTCGGCCGTGCTGGCGCTCCCGGCGGCGCCCGGTGGCGGCGCCCCCGCCCGGCCGACCGTTTCGCCGGAGGCCATCGAATCGCTCCTTCGCCGGGCGCGGGCGCTCCGCGAGGCGCTGAACGCGCCGGGCCCGCCGGAGGCTGCGCCCGAGCCCGCCGCTCCGCGCGCGGTCCCCGACGACGTCGGCCAGCCCGCGACGCCCCCCGAGTCCGCCGCGTCGATGGCGGGGCCCGCCCCCGCCGGAGAGGGCGAGGGGGAGGCGCGCCGCGAGGCCGAGCCGGAGGGCGCCGAAGGGGCCGCCCCCCGCGAAGGGGGCACCGGCACCTCCCGGATCCCGCTCCTGGACGGCCTGATGCCCGGCTCGAGCTTCGACCAGTGATCGCTTCGCGCACGGCCCAGGACGGGAGCGCCGCATGAAGACCGCCGCATCGGAGCACCTGAGCCAGGAGCAGATCATGTCGCGGCTCTCCGCGACGTTCAGCGCGCTGATCCGGGAACAGATCGAAGTGGTCGGTCGGTTCCTCGACAGCGAGGCGCCCGATCTCGAATCGAGCGACCTCGGGCCGATCGTCGAGCTCGCGGTGCGCCTCGTCGAGCGGAGCGCCGAGTGGCTCGACGTGACCGAGGTCGCGAGCCTCGCGCTCGAGCTTCGCGAAACGCTCTCCAATCTGGGACAGCTCCGCCCGATGCAGCGCCAGGAGATGGTCGCGCACTGCCGCGTCGCGCTGACGGCCGAAGCCAAGCTGGCGGATCAGCTCCGCACCGAGGGCTTCGCCGCGCTCCTCGCCCATGCGGCGTCGGTCGGCGAGGCCGTCGAGCAGCTCCGCGCGGGGCTCCATCGCGTGAAGGCCGACGCGGCCGCGTCGCGAGGCATGATCGACGACGGGACTCCCGACGTCGGGCCGCACGAGAACCTGCTCGCGCTCACGTTCGAGATCAAGAACGCGCTCGTCCACCAGAACGACCGGATCGGCGCCATGAGCGAGACCGTCGGCGAGACCCTGCGCTCCGCCCAGACCGTGCTCTCCGAGTGGGAAACGATCGTGAAGGCGGTCGAGCGGCGCCGGATGCAGAGCGGCGGCAAGGAGGACCCGGCGCTCCCCGACGGAAAGACGCTCCACATCCATCAGGAGCTCCAGGAGACGACGTCCGGACTTCGCACGCTGACGCACGAGCTGAGCCAGCTGATGGGTCTCCAGTACTCGCTCGAGCGCCGCGCCCGCGACCTGGACGAGTACCTCCTCTGGGAATTCCTCGATCCGCTCGACCGGTTCGTCGACGACTTCTATACGGCGGCGTCGTGCCACGACGGCGGCGCGCGCCGCACGGTCCTCACGGTGCAGACCGGGGGCGTGGGATTCGAGCCGGAGATCGGGTCGATCCTCCATCCGCTCCTCCTCCGGCTCCTCGAGAGCATGGAGCCCTACGATCTCGGCGACGGCGGCCAGGAGATCCGGTTCACCGCCGTCCGGGAGGGGCTGGAGGCGCGGATCGCCTTGGAAGGGAAGTTCCGCTTCGACGTGGAATCGGTCCGGCTCCTGGAGAACGCGCTCGAGGGACTGGGCGGTTTCGCGACGATGGAGGGCGGCGAACCGAAGGAGGCTTCGCTCCGCATCCAGTTCCCGATGGCCCGGTCGCTTCGTTCCTTCCTCATCGTCGAAGCCAACGGGCAGCGGATCGCCCTGCCGTGGAGCGCGGTGGAGCGGATCCACGCGTCCAGCGACGAGCTTCGCTGGACCGGTCACGCGGGTCCCCGAACGGTGCATCCCCTGGCGGCGATCTTCGGCCGCGGCGATTCGGGAGCCGGCGGCGCGGTCGCCGAGCCGGCGGGCGTCAAGCCCTCCGACGCGGACGGGCCCTTGGCGGTGCTCCGCTGCGGCGGCGGATCGGCCCTCCTCGGATTCGACCGCATCGTCTGGCGCGAGAACGCGCGCCTCACGGCGCTGCCGCCCCGGCTCTATCCGGTCGAGGAGGTGCTCGGCGGGATCGTGACGCCCGACAGCAGCGTCACCCTCGTGCTGAATCCCGCCGCGATCGTCCGCCGCCTCTCCATGGCGGACGCACGCGGGGGGGCCGCCGCGTGAAGGCGCTCCAGATCAAGCGGCTCCGCCCGCGCGAGGAGTTCCGGTTCGAGCTCCACGGGCAGGTGGACGAGGCGGGCGCTCGGTCGCTCGACCGGCTCCTGCTCGAATGCCAGGCGCGCGGCGCGACGCAGGTCCATCTCGATCTCTCCGGCGTCTCGCTGATCAGCACGCTCGGCACCGCCGTGCTCGTGCGGCAGGGGCGCATGTACGAGGATACCGAGCGGCGGATCGTCGTCCGCGGCCTCGCGGGCGACGTCCGGGCGGCGCTCCACGACGTGCGGGCCGTCCTCTACGAGGAGAACCCGGCGGGCGGCGCGGGCGAAGCGCCCGTCGAAGCCGCTGCGGCCCCGGCCGAAGCCCCCGCGCCCGCCGAGGCGCGGTTCGAGGCGCCGGCTCCGGCCCAAGTGCCGGCTCCCGCCCAAGTGCCGGCCCCGACCTTGGGTCCGGCGCGTCCGCTCGACGACCCGGCGGTCGTCGCGCTCCAATCGAAGCTCAGGCGGAAGATCATCGAGTTCCGGAACCTCTTCGAGATCACCCGCGCCCTGAACCTCGCGCTCGACCTCGACGAAGTGCTGAACCTCTTCGGCCTGAGCGTGATGGGGCAGTTCGGCGTCGAGCGCCTCGCGATCTTCCTGACCGATCCGGACCGCCAGGGGATCCTGAGCCCACGCCAGGTGCGCGGGTTCGCGCAGGGGCACTTCCGTGATTTCACGATCGCCCCCGAGGTCGTCGAGGCCGCCGGCGCCGAACGGCCCTTCTTCGTGCTCGGCCCGCGCGACGGCGACGAGGAGAACCCGATCGAGCCGCTCGAGGCGCTTCGGCGCACCGGGTTCGAGTGGGGCGTGCTGCTCCGCGTGCGGCGCGACCTGATCGGCGCCCTCTTCATCGGTGGCCGGAGCGGACGCCAGGGGTTCCAGGAGGACGAGCGCGATCTCCTCACCATCCTCGCGCACCAGGGCGCCGTCGCCATCGCGAACGCGCGGTTCCACCGCGCCCAGGAGGAGCGGAACCTGGGCCTGGTCCGCGGCATGATGGCGCTGATCGAGAGCCGGGACGCCTACGCCAAGGGGAGCACGGAACGCGTGGTCCGCTACGTGACCGCGACCGCGCGCCTCCTCGGATACCCCAAGGACCAGCTCAAGTCGCTGATCTACGGCGCCGTGCTTCGCGACATCGGCATGATCACCGTGAGCGGGCTCATCCTCAAGAACCCGGCGCACCTCTCGGAGGACGAGTGGGCGCTCATCAAGCAGCATCCGGTCCGCGGCGGACAAATCCTCGAGGAGATGAACTTCCCGCCCGAGGTGCTCGAGGTCGTCCGGAACCACCACGAACGCTGGGGCGGCGAAGGCTACCCCGAGGGAATCCGGGGGCAGGGGATCCCGCTCGGCGCCCGGATCGTCTCGCTCGTCGACGCGTACGTGGCCATGACGAGCGAGCGGCCCTACCGCAGGGCCTTGCCGTACGAGAAGGCGCGCCAGGTCATCGCCGAGAACTGGGGCACGCCGTTCGATCCCAACATCGTCGAAGTCTTCCTGACCGTGCTCGACAAGGTGGAGATCCGCTCGAGGGCCCGTCGCGGTGACGGCTCGGGCGCCGATACCGCCTCCGCCGAGCCGGCCGAGCTCGATCCCCTGTCGTCGGGGGCCACCATTCCCAAGGGACCGGACGGCGGCTCCGATCGCACGTCGGTCCCCACGGAGACCAGCGCGTGAGCGCCGAAAGCCTTCGCCCGACCGCGACCGATCCCGCCGCGACCAAGGTCAAGCGAACGATCCTGGTGGTGGACGACGATCGCCGCGTCATCGACCTGCTCCAGATCTCCCTCGCGCAGAACGGCTACCGGGTCAACACGGCCCTGACGGGCGAGGAAGGGCTCGAGTCGGTCCGTCGCGAGCCGCCCGATCTCGTGATCCTCGATCTCCGCCTCCCGAAGAAGACGGGGTTCGAGGTCTGCGCCGCGCTCAAGAGCAGCAAGGAGACCTCGCACATCCCGGTCATCATGGTCTCCGCGAGCGCGGAGGTCGACGCCCGCCTCCAGGGGCTGATGCACGGGGCGGACGACTACCTCACGAAGCCCTTCTCCCCGAAGGAGCTCCTGATCAAGGTGCGCCGCATCTTCGAGCGGATCGAGAAGGCGGAGGTGCTCTCGACCAAGAATCGCGAGCTGGAGACCGAGGTCGCCCGCAACCGCGAGGACCTCCTGGTCCGGAACAAGGAGCTCCGCTTCCAGGTGTTCAGCCTGGAGACGCTCATGGAGCTCACGCACCAGCTCAACTCCTCCCTCGACGTCGAGCACACCCTGAGCACGCTCATCCTGAGCCTCGTGGGGCAGCTCCGCGTGAACTCGGCCTGCCTCTTCCTGGCCGACCGCCGCGAGGATCCGACGCGCCTCGACCCGATGACCTTCAAGGGGCTCCGTGAGGAGCACGTGCGCGGCCTCACGTTCGCGTACGACGGGCCCTTCGCGCAGGCGATCCGCCCCCTCGAAGGGGACGAGGTCCAGCCGGTCCGCCTGGCGCAGTTCGAGCACGACCCCGAGCTCAAGGCCGACGTCGGCGCCCTCTTCGCCGCCGGGCTCACGCTCGTCTGCCCCGTGGTCATGAAGCAGAAGCTGTCCGCGATCCTCGCCGTGGGCGAGAAGGTGAGCGGCCAGGAGTTCCAGGCGGCCGACCTCGAGATGCTCCGCGTCCTCTGCGAATCGGCGGGGATCGCGATCGAGAACGCGAGGCTCTTCAAGGATCTCGAGGAGGCGTACGTCTCCACCGTGCGACTCCTCGTCTCCCGGATCGAGGAGAAGGATCCCTACACGCACGGCCACACCGAGCGCGTCGCGGAGTACGCCGTGGGCATCGCGAAGGCGCTCGCCTTCTCGCCCGAGGAGGTGCAGCGGATCCAGTTCGGGGCGTTCCTCCACGACATCGGCAAGGTGCACACCGAGGACCATGTGCTCCACAAGCCGGGGGCGCTGACCGAGGAGGAGTGGCGCATCGTGAAGATGCATCCGGTGCGCGGGGCGGAGATGGTTCGGGGCGTACGGTTCCTGGAGCGCTGCATCGACATGATCCGCCACCACCACGAGCGCGTGGACGGCAAGGGATACCCCGACGGCCTCACCGGGGACCAGATCACGCTGGCCGCGAAGATCGTGAACGTCGCCGACGCGTTCGACGCGATGACGACCGACCGGCCCTATCGGGCGGGCCTCACGGTGGACCAGGCGGTGGCGCAGATGACCGAGAAGGCGGGGAGCCAGTTCGCCGCGGAGGTCGTCGAGATCTTCGTGCGGGCGCTTCGCGAAGGGGAGATCACGCTGGTGAAGAACCGGACCCCCTATGCCCCTCCGGCGTCCCTCGCCAAGGGAGAGGCCGCCTCGGCGGGGTGAGGCCCCGCCGCCCCCGGGCTATCGCTGCGCGACGGGGCGCGACCGGGCGCCGACCGACGTCGAGACGTACGCGCGCCCGTTGCCGTTGTCCGCGTAGGGAGCGCCGACGATGAGATCGGCGTAGCCGTCCCCGTCGATGTCGCCCGCCCCGCCGACCGCGAATCCCAGGTTGTCCAGCGTCGCCGAGCCCGTCTCCATGTGGTCCGCGACGGCGTCGGGCACCGGGCTCCCGAAGAACACGTAGGCCCGCCCGGCGGCCGACCCGCCGGCGTCGTTGCCGTACGCGCCGACCACGATGTCCGCGTATCCGTCCCCGTTCGCGTCGCCCATCGTGCCGACGGCGTAGCCGAAGGCGTCCCCAGGCGCCTCGCCCGTGAGGACGACCCCCGGGCGATCGGACGGAGCCTTCCCGCCGAAGTAGACGTACGCGCGTCCCGCGTCCTTGCCCCCCGCGTTGTTGTGGTACGCGCCCACGATGACGTCCGCGAAGCCGTCCTTGTTCACGTCGCCCGCGGATGAGACCGAGTAGCCGAAGAGGTCGCCGGGCGCGGCGCCGTCCAGAGTGAGATCCGGCCGGTCGTGGGGCCTCGGGCCGCCGAAGTAGACGTAGGCGCGCCCGGCGTCGTTGCCGGCGCCGTCCTGCTCGTAGGCTCCGACGATCACGTCGGCGAACCCGTCGCCGTTCACGTCGCCGGCGCCCGCGACCGAGATCCCGAAGCGGTCGCCCGCGGCCTCGCCGGAATAGATCGCGTCCGGCACGGCGTCGGGGTGCGGTCCGCCCAGGTAGAGATACGCCCGGCCCGCGCCGGCGCCCCGCGCGCTGTTCTCGTACGCCCCGACCAGGAAGTCGGCGTAGCCGTCCTTGTTCACGTCCCCCGCGGGAGCCACCGCGTAGCCGAACGCGTCGCCCGCCGCCTCGCCGTCGAGGACCAGGTCGGGGCGCGCGTCGGGACGGCGCCCTCCGAAGAAGACGTAGACCCTTCCGGCGTTCGCGCCCTGGGCGTCGTTCTGGTAGGCGCCCACGATCACGTCGGAGAATCCGTCCTTGTTGACGTCGCCGGCCGAGGCGACGCAGACGCCGAACGCGTCGCCGCCTATTTCGCCGCTCAGCACGAGGTCGGGCCGGTTGCCCGCCCGCGGTCCGCCGAAGTAGACGTAGGCGCGACCCGGCGCCGACCCCGCGGCCCCGCTCTGGTACGCGCCGACGATCATGTCGGCGTAGCCGTCCCCGTTCATGTCCCCCGCGGAGGCGACGGAGCACGCGAACGACTCGCCGGGCGCGCCGCTCGTGAGGATGATCGCCGGAGGCGCCGCCGTCGCGCGGGGCCCCGCCGCCAGAAGGACCGTCGCCGCGATCGCGGCCGCCGCCCCGGTGAACCGACCCTCCATCCTGCCAACGCGGATCATCCCCGCTCCTTCCCTAGGGCGCGCGACGCTGTCGAACGACGAGCAGCTGGCAGCGCACGGGGCCCACCATCGCTTCGGCCGTGGCCCGCTCCGTATCGTCGCCGTGGCCGGCCGGACCCATCACGAAGATCGGCAACCCCATCTGGAGCGATCGGTCCCGCGGCGACAGGCGGGACTTCACCTTTCCAGCCAGGATGTTCAGGATCTCGCTCATGCCGTCGACGACCTCGCGATCCGAGATGGCGTCGCGCTGCCGCATCCCCAGGAGCGCGCGCGTGAGGGCGCGACAGCCGTCCATCGACGAGGAGAGGCCGAGATGCATGCTGCTGCCGTTCCCCAGGATGGCGACGTACGCCGCGGGCTCCGTCCCGTCGGGGGGCGCGGCCGCGCCGGCCGGCTCTCCGTCGAACCGCAGATGCTTCGGGGCGTAGTCCCCGAGCACCGCCTGGAGGCATTCCAGCCACTCGTTCAATTCGATGGTCGTCGCGGCCATGGTGCCCGATCTCCTGTCCTCACGTCGCCCGATCGCCCGCCGGGCGCACCCGGTAGCAGACGGTCTTTCCGATGCGCACCGCCTCGAAGTCGCGCTCCAGCGCGAGCGCGGTCTCCCCTCCGCCCACGATGAGATAGCCGTCGGGCCGGAGCGATGCCGCCACCTTGCGATAGATCGTCCTCCTCGTCTCGGAACTGAAGTAGAGGAGTACGTTCCGCATCAGGATCACGTCCATCGGCGGCAGCGGGGGCCAGACGGCGGCGAGGTTCAGCTGGCTAAATTGGACCAGCCGGCGCGGCGCGTCGGCGATGATCCACTCGCTGTCCCGCTGGCGGAAGTACTTCACGAGATAGGGGGCCGGGAGTCCCCGGTTCACCTCGAGCTGGCGGTAGCGGCCCCCGCGCGCCCGCTCGAGCATCGACTCCGAGACGTCGGTGGCGAGGATGCGGAGGTTCCACTCGCCGAGATGGGGGAAGCACTCCGACACGAGCATCGCGAGGCTGTAGGCCTCCTGCCCGCTGGCCACGGCGGCACACCAGACGTTCAAGGTCCGGGACGGGGAGCGCTTCGCGATCAGCTCGGGGATGACGACCTCGCGGAGCGCCTCGAACGGATAGTAGTCGCGGAAGAACGACGTCTCGCCGTTCAGCATCGCCTCGACGACGCGGCGGTGCAGCTCGTCCGTCCGCTCCTCGGTCTGGAGCGCTTCGAGGAGCGCGGCGACCGATCCCAGCCCCTCGGAGCGGGCGATCGCGTGGAGCCTCGCCTCGGCCAGGTACTCCTTCCCGTCCTCCACGACGATCCCGGTCCGGCCGAGCACGAGCCGCTGCAGGTAGCCGTAGGCCGCGGGGGCGATCGTCTCTCCCGCCGGGGCCGCGCGATCGGGGCTCATCGGATCACGCCACCGGCGCCCGGCGCCCGGGCGCGACCGCCGTCAGACGGAGGATTTCGCCCGCGATCCCCGTCACGGGCAGGATCAAGTCCGCGAGCCCAGCCCGCGCCACCGCGCCGGGCATCCCCCAGACCACGCTCGTCGCTTCGTCCTGCACCAGCACGCGGCCGCCCCCGTCGCGAATCCGGCGCGCGCCACGGAGCCCGTCCTGCCCCATGCCCGTGAGGACGAGCGCGAGCGCGCCCCCGCCGTAGACGTCTCCCACGCTCCGGAAGAGGGGATCGACCGACGGGCGGCACGAGTTCTCCGGCGGATCGGAGGAGAGGCGGAGCCGCACCTCGCCGGACTGCCGCGCGACCGTCATGTGCCGGTCGCCCGGAGCGATCCAGACCGTGCCCGCCGTGAGCGGCGTCCCGTCCGCGCCTTCGGCGCCGCGATGCGGCGTGGACGACGTGATCCGCTCCGCGAGGGAGCGGGTGAAGAGGGGCGGCATGTGCTGGACCACGACGATCGGGATCGGGAAATCCGAGGGAAGCGCCTCGAGAATCGTGGCGAGGGCCTTCGGTCCGCCGGTCGACGCGCCGATCGCGAGGATCTCGGCGCGTGGGCCGGACGGGGCCGCGGCGGCGGGGCGAGGCGCGGCGGGAGCCGGCGCGGGGCTTTCGAGAACGCCCGATCCGCAGATCGCCTTGATCTTCGGGATGAGGTCCGACTGCACGCAGCGCGCCGCGTCCGAGAGGCTGTTCGCGGTGACCTTGGTCGCGTAGTCGTCGGCGCCGAGCCAGAGCGCCTCCAGCGTGACCTTCGCGCCGTAGCGCGTGTGCGTGCTGAAGAGAATGACGCGGACGCCGGGGTGCGCCCTCCTCACCTCGCGCAGCGTCTCGAGGCCGTTCATCTCCGGCATCTCGTAGTCGAGGATCAGGAGGTCCGGCTGAAGCACGGGGATCTTGGCCAGCGCCTCGCGACCGTTCCCCGCCGTGCCGACCACCTGGAGCTCGGGGTCGGTCACGAGGGCGTCGTTCACCAGGCGCCGCACGATCGCCACGTCGTCCACGATCATGACCCGGATCCGTCGCATGTCAGGACGCGCGCCCGCTGGGATCCATGCCGAGGAGGATAAGCTTCTCGACCAGCGCCTCGCGGTCGAAGGGCTTCATGAGATATTCGTTCGCGCCCGCCTCGAGCGCGACCGCCACCTGGGACATCTCGCTCTCCGTCGTCACCATCATGACGCGGACGTTCTTGTAGCGCGGTTCCGATCGGATGATCGCCAGCACCTCGCTCCCGTCCATTCCCGGCATGTTCCAGTCGAGGAGCACGAGGTCCGCCGGACCGTCGGCGTGGAGGTGCGCGAGCGCCTCCTGCCCGCCCGGCGCCTCGTCCACGACGAAGCCGAGCTCCCGGAGCTGCTTCGAAAGAATCGCCCGCATCGAGCGGGAATCGTCCACGACCAGCGCTTTCATCCAAGACCTCCCGTTTCGGCGGCGGCCCCCTCGGGCCGCCGTCACGTCCCGTCGCGGCGGCGCGCTAGGCGGCCGCCTGGTTCCTTCGATCCGGCCCGCCGTCCTTCGAGGCGCCGTTCGCCGCGGTCCGCCCGAGCGCCGCGAGCGCGGGAAACGCGTCGGCCGCGACCAGGGGGACCGGCCCCTCGCCCTCCGGCGCCGGATCGTCCTTGTAGCGGAACCGCTGCGTGAGCCCGCGCAGCTCGGCCGCGAGGCGCGCCAGCTCCTCCGCCGCCTTCTGCGTGTTCTCCGAGCTCCCGGCCGTGTCGTGCGCGATCTCGGCCACCTTCACGATCCCGGCGCTGATCTCGCCGCTTCCCCGCGCCGCCTCCGCCAGGTTCCGCCCGATCTCGCCCGACGTGGCGAGCTGCTGCTCGATCGCCGTGGCGATCGAGTTCGAGATGTCCTTGATCTGCTGGATCGTCTCGCTGATCTTGCCGATCGCGGCGATCGCGTCGTTCGTGTCGGCCTGAATGGCTTCGATCTTCCGGCTGATGTCCTTCGTGGCGGACGCCGTCTCGCTCGCCAGCTCCTTCACCTCGTTCGCGACGACCGCGAATCCGCGCCCGGCCTCTCCGGCGCGGGCGGCCTCGATGGTCGCGTTCAGGGCGAGAAGGTTCGTCTGCTGGGCGATCGTGTTGATCACCTGGACGACCTTGCCGATCTCCGCGCTGCTCGCCCCCAGTTTGTTGACCGCCGCGTTCGTGACGCCCGCCTCGCCGGCGGCCACGCTGGCGACGCGCGCGGCCTCGCTCGTGCTCTTCGAGATCTCCTGGATGCTGACGATCATCTCCTCCACGGAAGCGGAGACGCTCTCCACGTTCCGGCTGATCTGCTCCGACCCGGAGGAGACCACGCTCGCCTGCCGCGACGTCTCCTCGGCGCTCCCGATCATCTGCGTCGAGACGGAGGAGAGCTCCTCCGAGGCGGTCGCGAGGGTCACCGCGCGATCGCCGATGTGCGACAGGATCGAGCGGAGCGATTCGACCATTTGGTTCGTGGCGACGGCGAGCTGGCCCAGCTCGTCGCGGGCGGCGTACGCGACCCGCGAGGTGAGATCCCCGCTGGCCGTGCGCTCGGCGACGCGCCGCGTCTGCTCGATGGCGCGGACGATCCTCCGCGACAGGAGAAGGCCGGTCAGGAGCGTGACGGCCGCGAGGATCCCGCCGACGGCTGGAACCAGGGTCGACCGGCTCCGCGCGATGGCGAGGGCGGTCTGCTCCTCCCGCGTGGTCGCCTCCTGGGCGAGCTGGACGACCTCGAGGACCGCCTTCCGATGCTGCTCGTAGAGCGGCTTGAGCTCCGATTCGGCGATCTGGCGCGCCGCCTCCTGATCGCCCCGGCGGATCGCCGGCACGAACTCCTCGTCGCGGATCTTGAGGAATTCGGCGCCCGGCTCGTAGGCCCGCGTGAGGAGTGCGTCCCGTAGCGGCCCCGAGGGAAGCGACTTCGCCCAGTGGTCGTGACGCTCCTCGAACTTGGCGCGGAGCACCTGGCCCTGCTGGATCAGGTCGTCGAGGCGGCGGCGATCGTTCTCGCCCAGCATCTGGTGGACGGCGAGATACGACTCGACCAGGTACTCCTGCGGCGGGACGACGTCGGAGACCAGGTCCTTGCCCTGCGTGATGCGCAGGTAGCGGGAGCCGTTGATCTTCAGGTCGTTCAGCGTGAAGTACGCGACCATGCCGAAGCAGACGAACCCGGCGAGCGCCAAGAGCGCGCTCCCCATGAGTTGGCGTCGGATCGTGAGAACCATGTCCATTCGCTCCTTCCGTGAAGGCCGGCCTGCCGCCGGGACCATCGCTACGAATAGGCCGCCCGGAGGACCCTTCCCAGGTCCAGCTCGAGCAGCAGCCGGTCGTGAAGCGGGAAGACGCCGAGCGCCAGGGCTCGGACCGCCCCCGTCACCGTGTCGGGGGTTCGCTCGAACGCCTCGTCGCATACCGTGACGACGTCTCCGATCTCGTCGACGAGGAGGCTCGCGACGGAGGACGGGCCCTGGACCACGATGTTGGCGGGCTCGCGGCCCGCCGGCGCGGCCGGGAGATCCAGGCAGCGCCTCAGGTCGACGGCGGGGACGATCCGGCCGCGAAGGTTGATGATCCCGCGAACCGCGGGAGCGGCCAGCGGGAGACGCGTGATCTCCTGGCGGCGCAGCACTTCCTGCACGACCCCGACGTCGAGCCCGAACTCGTGCCCGGCCACCGTGAACGTGCAGAGGAGCCGTTCGGCCGTCATGCGCCGCCCTCCGTCCCCCCGGTGGCGGCGTCGGGCCGCGTCTCGCCCGCCATCGAGAGGACCTCGGGGACGTCCACGAGGTCCGTGACCCGCCCGCGGACGACGGCGGTGCCGGCGAGCCCCCGCCGGGCGCCGTCGAGGCGCGCGGCGACGCGCTCGTCCACGATCTCGGCGATCTCCTCGACCACGAGGCCGACGCTCCGGCCGCTCCGTTCGCAGACCACGACGTGTGCCACGCTCCCGGCGTCCGGGACCCGGGGACCGCGCCCGGCGTCGGCGCCCAGGAGCCCCGCCAGGCCCACCAGCGGGAGGATCCCGCCTCGGTACTGGACGAAGTCGCGCCCGCCGACCCGCTCCACGTGGCCCCGCGGGAACTCCTCGAGACGTACGATCGATTCCTGCGGGATCGCGATCGGCCAGTCGGAGCCGACGCGGCAGAGGATCAGCGTCCGGGGTGCGGCCGCCGCGGCCGGGGCGCCGGACACGGGCTCCGGCGCCGCCTCGCGCCGCTCCGGCCGGAGCGTGATCCCCGCGTGGCGCGCCAGCCCCGGCACGTCCAGGATGAGCGAGACGGTTCCGTCCCCGAGGATGGTCGCGCCCGCGAACACGGTGATCGCGCGAAGGCTCTCCCCGAGCGACTTCACGACGATCTCCTGGGACGCGTCGATCGCGTCCACGATCAGGCCAAACGAGGCCGCGTCGGCGTGGAGCACGACGATCGACCGGTCGGCAGGGCGCGCGACCCCCCGGTCGGGGACCCCGAGCGTCTCGCGAAGATCGACGAGGGGGAGGAGCCCGCCCCGGTAACGGAGCACGGGCGTGTCGTGGACGGCGGCGATCGAGCCGCCGGCGCGGTCCGCCTCGACGCGCACGAGCTCGATCAGGTTGATCTGCGGAATGGCGTACCGCTCGCCTGCGGCGCGCACGATCAGCGCCGGAACGATCGCGAGCGTCAGCGGGATCCGGATCCGCACGGTGGCGCCTTCGCCCGGCTTCGAGTCGACGTCGATGGCGCCGCCGATCCGTTCCACGTTCGTCTTCACGACGTCCATCCCGACGCCTCGCCCCGACACGCTGCTCACGACCCTCGCCGTGGAGAAGCCCGGCAGGAAGACGACCTGCGCCCACTCCCGGTCGGTGAGCCTCGCCGCGCGTTCGGCCGGGACGAGATTCTCCCGAAGCGCCTTCTCGCGGATCCGCTCGATGGAAAAGCCCGCTCCGTCGTCGGACACTTCCACGTTCACCTTGCCGCCCTCGTGGAAGGCGCGGATACGGACGAGCCCTTCGCGCGGCTTCCCCCGCGCGACCCGCGTCTCGGGCGGTTCGATCCCGTGGTCGATCGCGTTCCGGATCAGGTGCGTGATCGGATCCCGGATGGAATCGATGATCGTCCGGTCGAGCTCGGTGTCGACCCCCGCGAGCTCGAGGCGGACCTCCTTGCCGCATTCGGTCGAGACGTCGCGGACCAGGCGCGGCAGCTTGTTGCAGAGGCTCGCGATCGGCTGCATGCGGGTCTTCATGATGCCTTCCTGGAGCTCGGTCGTGATCAGGTTCAAACGCTGCGTCGTTCCCGGCAGATCGGCGATCTCCGAGGAGGCGACCTTCTGCATCAGCTGGTTCCGCGCGAGGACCAGCTCGCCCACCAGGTTCATCAGGAGATCGAGGAGCTGAACGTCCACGCGGATCGATCCCTCGGCGTGCGCGTGCCCGGCCGCGTCGGCGTGCGGCGCGGCGACGACCCCTTCGCCCGTGGCGTCGTTCCCGCCGTCCCGTTCGTCGCCCGAGGACTGGAGACGGGACAGGGTCGCGATCAGGGGCCCGAAGTCGTCGCTTCCCTCCTCGTGCTCCGAGGCGATGCGGTTCAAGACGAGGCGCACGGCGTCGACCAGCGCGAGGAGCGCGTCGGCCATCTCCCGGGTGAGCGCGACCTCCCCCGCGCGGAGGCGCCCGAGGAGGTTCTCGCCCAGGTGCGCGAGGGTGCCCAGCTTGGAGAACCCGAAGAAACCACAGGTCCCCTTGACGGTGTGGATGGCGCGAAAGGCGTTCGCGAGTCGCTCGAGGTCGTCGGGAGCGCGCTCGAGCACCACGAGGTCCTGTTCCACCTGCGCCAGGTTCTCGAAGCTCTCCGCCAGGAATTCCTGGAGGATTCCCTCGTCCATGGATCCCATCGACGCGCCCACGCTATCGCTTCAACCGCGCGAGCCAGGCCCACGCGGAATCCCGCTGCGCGTCGGACGGCGCGACGACGAGGTAGCCGCGCACGGCGCCGGTCGCCGCCGCGCGCCGGGCGGGCGACGGCTCGAGCGCCCACGCCCGGTAGCGCGCCTCCATCAGCTCGGCGCGCCCCGCCGCCTCCTCCGCGGGATCGTCGCGGAGCGACGGCAGCGCGCGCGTCCACGCCTCCGCCGCGGCGTCGAACGCCGGGGCGGTGCCGGACCGTTCGGCGTCCGAGCTCATGTGGGCCGCGCTCTCGAGCACCGTGAGCGGATCCCCGCGCTCGGCCGTCGCGCCCCGCGCCGCCGCGAACGGGGCGCCGGCCCCGGGCGAGCCGTCCGGCGTTCGGGGCGCGGACGCGTGCGGCGCCCTGCGAACCGCGATGACGGCGAGGCTCGCCGCGATCAAGGCGAGCGCCACCGCGATCCAGATCGAACCTCCGCGGCGCGGTGGACCGTCCGCCGCCGGGTCGGGCCGGGGTCCCTGAGAAGCCCGTTCGCCCCGCGGGGCGGGATCCGCCGCCGGCGGCTTCCTCTTCGCGCGCTTCCTGAAGTCGCCCTTCCGTCCGGAGAGATCGTCCAGGAGCCCCTCGAAGAACTCGGGCCCCGGGTCGATCGTCAGGACCCGCGCGAGGATCGCTTCCTGCTCCTCCATCCGCGCGAAGCGCTCCGTGCACTCCGCGCAGGCGGAGAGGTGGAGTCGGACCAGCTCCACGGACGCCTCGGGAAGCTCGGCGTCGATGTAGGAGGAGATCTGCTGCAGGGTGAGATGGATCACGGCTCGGGCGCCTCGCCCCCGCCGTCCCGCGCGAGCAGGAGCCCGCGCGCGCTCGAGAGCCGGGCGATCGTGACGGCGACGGTATGATCGAGCAGCGCCGCGATCTCCTCGTAGGACAGGCGCTCGACCACGCGGAGCGCGAGCGCCATCTGCTCGTCCGGCCGAAGCTCGGGCAGCGCCCTGAGAACGCGCAGCTCGGCCTCCACGTCCTCGGGCGCCGCGTCCCCCGGCTTCCAGGCGCGGGCGTTCACGAGCACCGGTTCTCCCGCGCGGCGACGCGCCAGCGTGACCGAGAGGTTCCGCGTGATCCGGAGGAGCCATGGGAAGAAGCGCTTGCCCGGAGGGAGCCCCTTGATCCCGGCCCGCGCCCGCTCGAAGGTCTCGGCCGTCAACTCGGTCGCGTCGTCCCGGTCGCGCGTCAGCGCGAACGCGAGGCGGTAGACGTGGCGCAGGTGGTGGCGCGCGAGCTCCCGGAACGCCGCGTCGTCGCCCCGCTGCGCCGCGCGAACGCGCTCCACTTCGACCCCCTCGTCCATCCAGATGCGTGTGTGGCTCTTGGGCGCGCTCAACGCGACTTCCCCCGTCGTCCATGGGTCGCCCGAGCGCCGAGGGCGCCAATTCCAATCGCCCCGCCTCGGACCGGTTCTCGGTCCTATTCGGCATGTTGCAGGGTGATCTCCACCTCAGCGGGGATTCGTGGCCCGACCGCGGGTGGCGCGCTGGGGGCGCATCCCGGCGTTCACCGGCTTCGAGAGTCGTTGGCGCGGCGCCAACTGGCGGGTGACGCGTCGGTTGCGCCTTGGAGGGAGGCCCCTCCCCCGGGCACGGGGTCAACGAGGGGCGACGACCCGCCCCGAGCCCGGCGCTCGTTGCAGGCGCCGGGCGTTCCACGGAAGCGATTGCAGCGGACCTCCTTACGAGCGCCGCCCGGCGGGACCGCGCGACCCGGCACGGCGCCTGCTCTCTGATCACGATGTCGGAGGCGCCGATCGCGTCGAAGCGGGGCGGGGAATCGGCGGGCGCCGGGCATGGATCGAGATCGAAGAGCGTCTACTACATATATGGTGTATGGCGGGGCGTTCCCTGCAGGGGGAGAGCACTGCGGAGTCGGGGCCGCGGTGTGGTGAAGCCGAGGAGGCGAAGGGGCGTCCCGCCAGTTGATTCGAAGGGCGTGCGGCGGGCAGCGGCCGTGCGGCGCCGTCGAGCGCCCGGTTCGCCTCGCCCGCGCCGCCCGTCGTTCCCGCCAACGCCGCTTGCCCGATGAATTTCCGTTGACCCTCGCGGCACCTCTCCGCTACATTTTCGGGCTCGTAGTCGGCGTCACGATTCATTCTGCAGACGCGATCCGCCCCACGGGCGCGACCGCCACCGCCGCGGCGACGCGCGGAGGCCCGGTGTGACCGAGAAGGAGCCCAACAAGGTCACGTCCTGGCGGCAGATCGGACTGCTGTCGTCGATTCCGTTCATTCTCGCGCTGGCGCCCATCGTCGGATTCTTCCTCGGGCAATATCTCGACACGAGGTTCCGAACGAAGCCCTGGCTGAGCCTCATTCTGCTCGGACTCGGCTTCGTGGCGGGAGTGCGCGAGACGATTCGGATCATTCGGCTGTCGCAACTGGAGGATTGACCCCTGCTCCTCGGTCGTAGCGGCACGGAGGCGAACCTGCTCCACCGCGCCATCGCCGCGTCCTGGCTCTTCGCGCTGGCGCTCGTCGCGCTGCTCCTGCCCGCGCATCCCGTCGCCGCGCTCTCGCTCGCCCTGGGGCAGCTCGTGGCGGCGCTCAACTTCTTCTTCCTCGAGAAGCTTGTGAAACTCTTCACAGAGGCGGCGCTCGCGCGCACGCCCGCGGAGGCGGCGCCGGTTCGCGCGCGCTTCCTCCTCCTCGCCTCGGCCAAGGTGGCGCTGATCTACGGCGGCGCGTTCGCCCTGACGCGGTGGCGCGGGCTCGACTACGTCGCGCTCCTCGCGGGTCTCACGGTTCCGCTCCTCACGCTCTTCCTCAAGTCCGTCATGCTGGCCCTCGGCTCCGGGCCGGCCACGCTCTGGCGGCGGGCACGTTCGACGGCCGGACCCGCGGGTTCCGTGGCCAAGCTCGCCGCCCTGCTCTTCCTCCTCGGCACGATCGCGCTCGCCCTCGCCGGACCCGGCCGCGCCGCGGCGGGCCCCGCCACCGCCCACGCCGCCGAGGGGACGCAGGAAGGGGGCGAGGAGCACCTGCCCAACTTCCTCACGATCCTGAACGACTGGTTCCCGCAGAACCCCGTCGTCCACTGGATGCACCAGAACGAGGTGCTCGTCTTCGCGTGGCTCGCCGGCGTGGTGTTCCTCGGATTCACCTGGTTCGCGATGCGGCGGGCGACCCTCGTGCCGGGCCCGCTCCAGAACGCGATCGAGTGGATCGTCGACAGCATGGAGGACGTCTGCGGCGGGATGCTCGGAAAACACACCGAGCGCTACTTCCCGTTCATCATGGCGATCTTCTTCTACATCCTGGTGATGAACCTGATCGGCATCGTCCCGGGCTTCAAGTCGTCCACCTCGAGCCTCGACGTGACGCTCGCGCTGGCGCTGATCACGTTCCTCTACGTGCAGTTCTCGGGGATCCGGAACCTCGGCATCCTCGGCTACCTCGACCACCTGGCCGGGTCGCCCCGCGACGTGGTCGGGTTCGCGATGCTCCCCGTGATGATTCCCGTGCACGTGCTGGGCGAGCTGGTCAAGCCGGTCAGCCTGTCGTGCCGACTCTTCGGCAACATCTTCGGCGAGGACACGCTGATCGTCGTCTTCGTCGGCGTGGCGGCGCTCTGCATGAAGGCGTCGCTCCAACTGCTCGCGCTGCCGCCGATGGCGGGCATCACCGCGCTCTTCATGCTGCTCCAGATGTTGACGAGCATCGTGCAGGCGCTGATCTTTTCGCTCCTGGCGACCGTCTACCTGTACATGATGCTGCCCCACGAGGCGCACGCGCACGGGGAAGGCGAATCGCACGCGCACTGAGAACCAGAGAGACCCAACCCCCAAGGAGGTGACGTCATGAATTTCGCCGCCACACTCGGATTGGCGCTCCCGATCGGGATCGGCCTCGCGGCCATCGGCTCGGGGATCGGCCTCGGCTTCATGGGCCGCGGCGCGATGGAGGCCATGGGCCGCCAGCCGGAAGCGCTGCCGAAGATCCAGGTCGCCATGATCATCGGCTTCGGCTTCATCGAAGCGCTCACGATCTACGCGTTCGTCACGATGTTCTTCCTCCAGGGGAAGATCCAGTAACCGGTCGGAGGCGGAGCCGGCCGGACGTCGCGGTCCCGCGCCCGCCCCGAACCCGAGAAAGGGCATGAACCAGTTCATCCATCTGAATCAGCTGCTCGCCCACGCGATCAGCTTCCTGATCTTCCTCGTGCTGGTGCGGGGCGCCTTTGCCGCGATCATCTACCCGCCCATGCGGGAACGGCGGGAGCGTATCCGGGCCGAGTTCGAGCGGATCGAACAGGAGAAGGCCGCGGTCGGCGAGCTCAGGGCGCAGTACGAGTCGCATCTCAAGAAGGTGGAGGCCGAGAGCCGCGAGCGCATCCAGCTCGCGGTGACCGAGGGCCAGCGCGTCGCGGCGGAGATCCGGGAGATCGCCCGGAAGGAAGCGAACGAGACCGCGGAGCGGGCCCGCGCCGAGATCGCGATCGAGCGGGACAAGGCCCAGGAGGCGCTTCGGAACGAGGTCGTGCGCCTGGCCATGGACATCGCCGGCAAGGTCGTCCACGAGGAGCTGACCGTCGAGAAGCACCGGAAGCTCGTCGACGGGTTCCTGGCCGAGGTCGGACAGGCCCGGTGATATCGACCACGCTGGCGCGGCGCTACTCCCGCGCCCTCCTCGACCTCTCGCGCCGCAAGGGCCACCTCGAACGCGCGCAGCGGGAGCTCTCGACGATCGCGGACATGATGAGCCGCGACCCGCGATTCCGCCGCTTCTTCGAGACGCCGAACATCACGCGGCTGGAGAAGATCACGTTCCTCGAGGAGCGCTGCAAACCCCACCTCTGCGGCTCCGTCTACGGACTGCTGATGGTGCTGCTCCGCCGCCACCGGCTGGACCACGTGATCGCGATCTCGGACGAGTTCGTGAAGCTGGCCGAGCACGCGCAGGGGATCCGGCGGGCGACGGTGCGGACCGCCCTCGCCATGACCGACGCGCAGGCGGACGCGCTCACGAAGGCGCTCCACGCGCGGACCGGGCTCAAGGTGTTGCTCACGCGCGAGGTCGACGCCCGCCTGATCGGCGGCGCGGTCGTCTCGCTGGATCATCACGTCATCGACGGCACCCTCGCGACGGAGCTGTGGCGGATCCGCCGGCAGCTCCTCTCGACGCGGGTCCAGGGCAGAGGTTGAGGCATGGCATTCAAGCCTGAAGAAGTCAGTTCGGTCCTCGAGCAGGAGCTCGAGCGCTACGAGTCCCGGCTCAAGATGGAGAGCGTCGGGACCGTCCTCCAGGTCGGCGACGGCATCGCCCGGATCTGGGGCCTGGACGACGCGATGTCGGGAGAGATGATCCTCTTCCCGGGCGACGTGTCGGGCATCGTCCTCAACCTGGAGGAGGACAACGTCGGCGCCGCGCTCTTCGGCTCGGCCGATCTCATCAAGCAGGGCGACACCGTGCGCCGGACCGGAACGCTGGCGTCGGTTCCCGTGGGCGACGCGATGGTCGGGCGCGTGGTGAACGCGATCGGCCACCCGATCGACGGCAAGGGCCCGATCGTGACCCAGGAGACGCGGCCGCTCGAGAGCCGCGCCCCCGGCGTGGTCGACCGCCAGCCGGTGAACCAGCCGGTGCAGACCGGCCTCAAGGCGATCGATTCGATGATCCCGATCGGCCGCGGACAGCGCGAGCTGATCATCGGCGACCGGCAGACCGGCAAGACGGCGGTCGCGATCGACACGATCCTGAACCAGAAGGGCGGCGACCTGCACTGCATCTACGTCGCCGTCGGCCAGAAGGACTTCACGGTCGCGAAGGTCGTCAAGATCCTCGAGGACCACGGCGCCATGGAGTACACCACGGTCGTCGCGGCGGGCGCGAGCGAGTCGGCTCCGCTCCAGTACGTCGCGCCGTACACCGGGTGCGCGATCGGCGAGTACTTCCGCGACAAGGGGAAGCACGCGCTCGTGATCTACGACGATCTTTCGAAGCACGCCGCCGCCTATCGGCAGCTGTCGCTCCTTCTCCGCAGGCCCCCGGGCCGCGAGGCGTACCCGGGCGACGTCTTCTACCTCCACTCGCGGCTCCTCGAGCGAGCCGCCAAGTTGAACGAGCGCCTCGGCGCGGGCTCGCTCACCGCGCTCCCGATCATCGAGACCCAGGCGGGCGACGTGTCGGCGTACATCCCGACGAACGTCATCTCGATCACCGACGGGCAGATCTTCCTCGAGGGTGACCTCTTCTTCGCGGGCATCCGCCCCGCGATCAACGTCGGCATCTCGGTGTCGCGCGTCGGCGGCAAGGCGCAGACGAAGGCCATGAAGAAGATCGCGGGGAGGCTGAGGCTCGACCTGGCGCAGTACCGCGAGCTCGCCGCCTTCGCGCAATTTGGCTCCGACCTGGACAAGGCGACGCAGGCGCAGCTCACGCGCGGCGAACGGATGGTCGAGATCCTGAAGCAGGGCCAGTACCAGCCGCTCCCCGTCGAGCGCCAGGTGGCGATCATCTACGCGGGCACGAACGGCTACCTGGACGACCTGCCGGTGACGGCGATCCGAGATTTCGAGGTCGCCTTCTACGCCTTCCTCGACAAGGAGTTCGCGGACGTGCTCCATGATCTCCGCGTCAAGTACGAGCTCAACGACGCGGTCGAGGCGCGCCTCCGGAAGGCGGTCGAGGCGTTCAAGGCGGAATTCAAGCGGGCGAAAGGGCTCTAGCGTTCCGTGGCGACCCTACGCGACATCCGGCGCCGGATCCGCTCCGTGAGCAGCACGGCGCAGATCACGAAGACCATGGAGATGGTGTCGGCGGCGAAGCTTCGCCGGGCGCAGACCACGGTGGAGTCGGCGCGACCCTACGCCACGCAGCTCCTCGAGGTGCTCGGGAACCTGGCGCGGGCCTCCGGCGACGCGATGCACCCGGCGTTCGCGCGGCGCGAGGTGAAGAACCGGCTGGTCATCCTGATCACGTCGGACCGCGGCCTCTGCGGCGCGTTCAACGCGAACCTGATCCGCGCCGCGGAGCTCCGCATGCGCGAAACGGCCACGCCGGCGCGGCTCGTCCTCCTCGGCAAGAAGGCGGTCGCCTACTTCCGCCGGCGGAACGCGCCGATCCTGGCCTCGAACTCGGAGCTGGGCGGACTCGCGTCGTGGAAATTCGCGGAGGAGATGAGCCGGGACCTGGTCGCGCGGTACGTCGCGGGCGAGTTCGACGAGGTGGACCTCATCTACACCCACTTCAAGAGCGCCCTGAGCCGCGCGATCGTTCAAGAGACCTATCTTCCGCTCGGCGCGGAGGGGGCCGCGAACGCCTCGAAGCGGGACTACCTGTTCGAGCCCGGTCCCGAGGAGATCCTGGCCCGGATCGTGCCTTACACGCTCACCATGCGACTCTACATGGCGCTGGCCGAGTCGGCCGCCTCGGAGCACGGCGCGCGGATGATCGCGATGGGCTCGGCCACCAAGAACGCGAACGAAATGATCCACGACCTCACGCTCCACATGAACCGGACCCGGCAGGCCACGATCACGCGCGAGATCGTCGAGATCGTGGCGGGCGCCGAGGCGCTTCGGTAAGAAGGAAGGAACATGGCGACGACCGACGGAAAGAACGGGAACATCGGGCGGGTGATCCAGGTCATCGGGCCTACGGTGGACGTGCGATTCGAGCCCGAGCACCTGCCGCCGATCCTGAACGCGCTCCGGATCGAGGAGAAGGAGCAGGGCATCGACCTGACGCTCGAGGTGGCGCTCCACATCGGGGATGAGGTGGTGCGCTGCGTCGCCATGTCCTCGACGGACGGCGTCGTGCGCGGCATGCCCGTGCACGACTCGGGCGGGCCGATCACCGTTCCGGTCGGCCGGCAGACGCTCGGCCGGGTGTTCAACCTCCTCGGCCGCCCGATCGACGAGGGCGGTCCGATCTCCAATCCGGAACAGCGCCTCCCGATCCACCGCTCGCCTCCCCTGTTCGAGGAGCAGGAGACCGTGGCCCGGATCTTCGAGACCGGCATCAAGGTCGTCGATCTCCTCGCGCCGTACGCGAAGGGAGGCAAGATCGGCCTCTTCGGTGGCGCCGGACTGGGCAAGACGGTCATCCTCCAGGAGCTGATCCGGAACATCGCCACCGAGCACGGCGGGTTCTCGGTCTTCTCCGGCGTCGGCGAGCGCACGCGCGAGGGAAACGACCTCTGGATCGAGATGAAGGAGTCGGGCGTCATCGACAAGACCGTGATGGTGTTCGGCCAGATGAACGAGCCGCCCGGAGCGCGCCTTCGGGTCGCGCTGACCGGCGTCACGATGGCCGAGTACTTCCGCGATCAGGAGAACCAGGACGTCCTCTTCTTCGTGGACAACATCTTCCGTTTCACGCAGGCGGGCTCGGAGGTATCGGCGCTCCTCGGACGCATGCCGAGCGCCGTCGGGTACCAGCCGACGCTCTCGACCGAGATGGGCGCGCTCCAGGAACGGATCACGTCGACCAAGAAGGGCTCGATCACGTCGGTGCAGGCGATCTACGTGCCCGCCGACGACCTGACCGACCCCGCGCCGGCGACCACCTTCTCGCATCTCGACGCGACGACGGTGCTCTCGCGGCGCATCTCCGAGCTGGGCATCTACCCGGCCGTCGATCCGCTCGATTCGACGTCGCGCATCCTCGATCCGAACATCGTCGGGGAGGAGCACTACAACCTGGCGCGCGCCGTCCAGAAGATCCTCCAGCGGTACAAGGATCTCCAGGACATCATCGCGATCCTCGGCATCGACGAACTCTCGGAGGACGACAAGCTGACCGTGGCCCGCGCGCGGAAGATCCAGAAGTTCCTGTCGCAGCCCTTCTTCGTGGCCGAGCCCTTCACCGGCCTGCCGGGCCGCTACGTGAAGCTCGAGGACTCGATCCGCTCGTTCAAGCAGATCGTGGACGGCAAGTGCGACGGGATCCCGGAACAGGCGTTCTACATGGCGGGAACGATCGACGAGGTTTTCCAGCGCGCCGAGCAGATGGGGGTGACGACCGGCGCCTAGGCCGGCCCGGCGACCATGGCCGAATTCAAGTTCCGGCTCGTCACGCCGCAGCGACTCCTCTTCGAGGGCCCGGTGTCGTTCGTCCAGGCGCCCGGCTCCGAGGGCTACCTCGGCATCCTCGCGCACCACGCGCCCCTCATCACGGCGCTTCGGCCGGGCAAGCTCGAGGTGAAGGATCCGCACGGCGCCGTCACGACCTACGCCGTGAGCGGTGGATTCCTCGAGGTTTCCGGGAATCGCGCCTCGGTGCTCGCCGACGCCGCGGAGCGGGTCACCGAGATCGACCGCGCTCGAGCCGCGGCGGCGTTCGAGCGGGCGCAGGCGCGCCTCCAGGGTCGCGGGGAGCCGATCGACCACTTCGACCGCGACCGGGCCGCCCGGGCGTTCGACCGCGCGAAGAATCGCCTCGCGATGGCGGGGGGGGCCAAGCAGCAATAGCGGGGCACGCATGATCGTCCTAGGCCTGGAAACCTCCTGCGACGACACCGGCGCCGGCATCGTCCGCGACGGGAAGCTCCTCGCCCACGTCGTCCGCTCCCAGGACGTGCACGCGGAGTACGGCGGCGTGGTGCCGGAGTTCGCATCACGCGCGCACGTGACGCTCCTGCCGCGGGTCGTGGCGGAAGCGCTCGAGCGGGCCGGCGTCTCCCTCGACGCGATCGGCGGCGTCGCGGCGACGGTGGGGCCGGGACTGGTCGGGTCGCTCCTCGTGGGACTCGAGTTCGCGAAGGGGCTCGCGATGGGACGCGACATCCCGTTCGCCGGCGTGAATCACGTCGAGGCGCATCTCGTCTCGCCCGCCCTCGAGCACGAGCTGCCCTATCCCTACGTCGGGATGGTCGCGTCCGGCGGCCACACCGAGATCTACCACGTGCCCGAGCCAGGGCGGCCGCGACGTCTCGGCTCGACGCGCGACGACGCGGCGGGCGAGGCGTTCGACAAGGTGGGGAAGCTGCTCGGGCTCCCGTACCCCGGCGGACCCGAGGTCGACCGTCTGGCGCGCGAGGGGAACGCGGGGGCGATCGCCTTTCCCGTCGCGCGTCTGGGAACCGACACGCTCGACGTGAGCATGAGCGGCCTCAAGACGGCCGTGAAGCTGCTCGTCGAGAAGGAGCCGCGGCCGATGCCGCCCGCGCGCGTCCGCGACATCGCGGCGTCGGCGGAGCGCGCGGTCGTGACGGCGCTGATCGAGCGGCTCGCGCTCGCGCTCGACCGCCACCCGGCGCGCGCCCTCGCCTTGGCCGGCGGATGCGCGTGCAACACGCTCCTCCGCCGCGAGGCGACGCGCCTCGCCGGCTCGCGCGGGATCCCGGCGCTCGTTCCCTCGCCACCTCTCTGCCGCGACAACGGCGCGATGATCGCGTACGCGGGGTGGCTCGCGCTCGAGCGCGGCCACGCCACCGCGCTCGACGCATCGGCCGTGCCGAACCTGGACGCCTTCCCCTCGATCTAGCCGCGCCGCCACCGGACCGCCCTGGCAAGCGCATGTTGCACTGCGGCTTGCAAGATCCCGTCTCAGCCTGCACCGCCGCCTCGCAGCCTGCTTTCCCGCTCAAGATCGAGTCCCGGTCGCCCGATTAAATGGCGCAGCGGAACCGAGTTCCGGGCGCCCGGCCCGGTGTCGCCGTCTTCGCGATGGCACGCCGATTGCGCCCGTTCTCGCTCGGGTCGATGCGTTTCCAGGGGGGGCTTCGTCGCGGCCGCGCGGCGGAGGCGTGCACGTTCCCAAGTGGGGAGTCATCCGTGAGCCAGCCGGTACCGGCGGAGGGGGGCCGCATCCTCGTCATCGAGGACGAGCCGCGCCTCCGCTTCATCCTCGAGAAGCAGCTGAAGGACGCCCGGGACGCGGCGTACGAAGTGCGCACCGCCGAGGACGGCATCAAGGGGCTCGAGGCGGTCATGCGCGACCCGCCCGACCTGATCCTCCTCGACGTGATGATGCCCGGGCTCGACGGCTACGAGGTCTGTCGCCGCCTCAAGTCGAATCCGTTGACGAGCCGCATCCCGGTGATCTTCCTGACGGCGAAGTCGACGCTCGACGACCGGCTGCACGGGCTCGAGTCCTTCGCCGACGACTACGTGACCAAGCCGTGGGAGCAGCAGGAGCTCCTCTTCAGGGTTCGGAACCAGCTCAAGACGCGCCGCGCGCAGCTCTCCTCGAACGCGCTGACCGGCCTTCCCGGGAACGTGCTCATCGAGACCGAGCTGAACCGCCGGATCGCGGCGGGCGAGCGGTTCGCGTTCCTCCACATCGACCTGGATCACTTCAAGGCGTTCAACGACTACTACGGCTACGCCCGCGGCGATTCCCTGATCCGCTTCACGGCGTCGCTGCTCCACGAGCAGCTCCAGCGCCTCGGCGGCGACGGCGATTTCGTCGGGCACATCGGAGGCGACGACTTCGTGGTGATCACGTCGCCGCCGCGCGCCCTGAACATCGCCAACGCGATCCGCGAATCGTTCGACGCGCGCGTCCCGCTCCAGTACGACGCGGCCGACCGGGACCGCGGGTCGATCTCCGTGCTCTCGAGCCGCCAGGGAGGCGTGAAGAGCTTCGCGATCCTCTCCATCACCATCCTCGTCGTGACCAACGTCGGGCGGGACATCCAGCACGGCGCCCAGGTGAGCGACATCGCGAAGGAGTTGAAGAAGATCGGAAAGGCGACCGAGGGAAGCATCGTCGTGTCCGACCGCCGCTCGGACGGCTCGCTCCTGCCGCCCGCCCACGCGACGGGAGCGGAAGAGGGCGCGTGAGCGCCGACCGGACATCGCCGGAGCGCGACGCTCCGGTTCGCGCGCTCTCGAGCCTCACGAGCCTTTCGTTCGCCGTCCAGTCCGCGTGGGATACGGTCGGCCTCGTCACCGCCGTCGCCGAGCACGTGCTCGAGCTGGCCCGGGCCGACGCCTTCGCGCTGCTCCTCCTCGACTACGAAACGGGCACGCTGGAGGGCGAGGTCTTCGAGCGGGGCCGCCGCGGCGTCGCGGCCCACGCGCGCGTGGAGCCGCATCCCGCGGGCTTCCTCGGACGCGTCCTCAGGCGCGAGACGCTCCTGATCGAACGAGAGGCCGGAGGGGTGGAGGCCGGGTTCGCCTGGCCCGAAGGAGCCGACCGCACGCGGATCGGGGTTCCGATCCTGATCGGCCCGTCCCTCCTGGGCGTGGCGCTCCTCGGGTACCGCGTGCCGGCCACGCTGACCGACCGCCGTCGCCGGGCGCTCCTCTTCCTCGCGGACCAGATCGGCCTCGCGGTCGACCGGATCCGCACGCACACCGAGCTGGAGGCCAAGTCGCAGGCGCTGGAGGCCGCGCGAGCGTCGCTCCGCCGGATCGACGAGGCGAAGTCGGACCTCATCTCGATCGTGAGTCACGAGCTCCGGACCCCGCTCACGGCGATCAAGGCGTATACCGAGACCCTGATCGACAACGCGGGCGATCCGACGTTCACCATGCAGGAGAAGTTCCTCGGCATCATCAACGAGGAGTGCGACCGACTCGCGCGGATGGTGAACGACGTGCTCGACCTGAGCCGCATGGACTCGGGCCGCCGCCGTCTCCGCTCCGAGCCGGTCTCGCTCCGCCGGCTGCTCGACGACGTGCTGCCCACCGTGGAGCCGGGGCTCAGGCAGAAGCGGCTCAAGCTCCGCCTCGACCTTCCCGCCGACGCTCCCTGCCTCGAAGCCGACGCGGACCTCCTGAAGCAGGTGCTCGTGAACCTGATCCACAACGCGGTCAAGTTCTCGCGCCTGGACGGGGAGATCCGGGTCGAGGCCTCGGCGGACGGGGACCGGATCCGGTTCGCCGTGGAGGATCACGGCCCGGGAATTCCCGCGGACCAGCGGGAACGGATCTTCGACCGCTTCTATCGCGTCGAGCGCGAGGGGGCGGAGCGGGTGGCCGGGACCGGGTTGGGGCTCGCCATCGTGCGGAGCGTCGTCGATCTCCACGGCGGCTCCGTGAGCGTGGAGAGCGAGGTCGGCCTGGGGAGCCGATTCGTCGTCGAGCTGCCCCGCGAGCAGCAGGGCTTCCGCGCGCTGATGCGCTCCCTCCAGCCGTTCTTCGAGCAGCCGGATCTCCGCGCGATGCTCCAGGCGACGGCCGAGATGGTGGCCGAGGTGATGGACGCGGGGCTCGTCTCGCTCATGTTCCTGACCGAGGAAGGGAGCGAGCTCGCGATTCAGGCCGCGTACGGGCTCGACACCGACACGGTCGCGCGGACGCGGGTCAAGATCGGGGATTCCATCGCGGGGTGGGTCGCGCAGACGTCGGAGCGACTCCTCGTGCGCGACATCGAAGGCGACCGCCGCTTCCGGAAGATGAACCACCCGCAGTACGAGACGAAGTCGCTCCTCTGCGTCCCGCTCCGGGTCCAGGGCGAGACCGTCGGCGTGATCAATGTCAACAACAAGCGGACGGGGACGCCGTTCGACGACGACGACCTCCTCCTGCTGGCGGCGGTCGAGAAGCGGATCGGCGCCGCGATCGACCGCATCCGCGCGGCCGGCCAGAGCCCGGACGTGGAGGGGACGATCGGGTCGATCCGGGCCATCACGCGGGCGCGACGGACGCACCTCCTCTCGACGAGCCGGCGCGCCGTCAAGCTGGCGGCCGAGCTGGGACGGCGCCTCGACGTGACGCCCGAGTCGCTCGAGGTGCTGGGGTACGTCGCGCGAATCCACGACGTCGGGATGCTCTCGCTGGGAGAGGGCTTCCTCCTCTCCGCCCGCCGCTATACCACGGAGGAGCGCCGCGAGGTCGAGGGGCACCCGCAGGCCGGGGTCCAGATGCTCCGCGGCATCGAGCTGGCGTCCCTGGTGAACGAGATCATCCTCGGCCATCACGAGCACTGGGACGGAAGCGGGTATCCGCGTGGCCTCGCGCGGGAGCAGATTCCGCTCGCGTCGCGCGTGCTCGCGGTGGTGGACGCGTTCGAGTCGATGACCATGGGGCGTCCCTACCGCGACCCGTTGCCGGAGGACGAGGCCGTGGCCGAGCTCCGCCGCTGCTCGGGAACGCAGTTCGATCCGCGCGTGGTCGACGCGTTCGCCGCGCTCCTCGCGGAGCGCGCCGGGGCGCCCGAGCCCGCGCGCGACCCCGGCCCGCCCCCGGCCCGCCCCGCGGGCCGCCCCGTCGAGACGGGATGGAAACGCGATGCCGTCCGTTGAGCTGACCTGGGCCCTGGCCGCCTCCGCGCTCCTCCTCTGGGAGGTCACCCGGCACCGCCGCTCGCTCCATAAGGAGATCCGTTCGCTCAAGGGGTCGCTCGAGTCGGCGGCGCAGCGGAACGACGAGCTGACGCGCGCCGCGGAGGAAGTGGGCGCGCTCTACCGCGGCGAGCTGATCGCGAGCCGGCTACGCGCCGGGCGCCTCCGGAAGATCCTCGACGTGGCGACGAGCCTCAACTCGAATCTGGCGCTCGACAAGGTGCTCCACGAGATCGTCCACGCCGTGCGGGACGCGGCGGGCTACCGGATCGTTCTCCTCCGCGTGCTCGACGACCGGACCGACCGCTTCGAGGCACGGGCGTTCGCGGGCCTCGACCGGGAGGCGATCGCCAAGCTGGAGGATTCCCCCGTGCCGCGCGCCGAGTTCGAGGGCTGGCTTCGGGACGAGTTCCGGATGGGGCGTTCCTACTTCATCAGCCACGAACGCCACTTCTGGGGCGACCAAGACGACGAGGGATACGTCCCCGACCTGGGCGAGCGGAAAGAGGGCGAGTGGAACGCGGAGGACGTGCTCTTCGTGCCGCTCACGACCAAGGACGGGGCGGTCATCGGCTATCTCTCGGTCGACGATCCGGTCGACCGCCGGCGGCCGACGCGGGAGATCGTCGAGACGCTCGAGATCCTCGCGACGCACGCCGTGGTCGCGCTCCAGAACGGCGCGCTCTACGAGCGGCTGAGCGAGAGCCTGCGCCAGCTCGAGGAGGCGACGGAGCGCGCGGAGGAGATGAACGACCTGAAGTCGTCCTTCGTCTCGATCGTGAGCCACGAGCTCAAGACGCCGCTCACCCACATCCGCTCGTACGTCGAGGCGCTGATCGAGAACGTGGGAACGTCCAACATCGAGATGCAGCGCGAATTCCTCACCGTCATCGACGAGCAGAGCCTGAAGCTGAAGCGCCTCATCGAGTCGATCCTGGAGCTCTCCAGTCTCGAATCGGGCCGCTTCCGCATGCATCGCGAGCCGTTGAACCTCGTCGAGGTCGTGGAGGAGACGATTGGCGTCCTCCATACGATGGCGGCCGAGCGGGGGATCGAGCTCCGCTCGGAGACGGGCGGCCGCGACGTCGTGGTGGATGCCGACCGCTATCTCGTCCGCCGCGTCGTGCTGAACCTGGGATCCAACGCGATCAAGTTCACCGAGCGCGGCGGCAGCGTCGTCTTCCGCGTGTCGGGCGAGGGGCGCACGGCCCGGATCGACGTGACCGACACCGGCATCGGAATCCCGCCCGGGGAGATCGAGAAGATCTTCGACAAGTTCTACCAGGTGGACGACAGCCTCTCGAGGGAGTACCCGGGCGTCGGCCTCGGGCTCTCGGTCGCGAAGAGCATCATCGAATGGCACGGCGGCGAGATCCACGCCGAGAGCGAGCCCGGGCACGGCTCGCGATTCAGCGTCTTCCTCCCGGTGACGGCGAACGACGCCGGCGTGATCACCCACGCGGCGTGGTCGCCGACCCGGTCGGTCTCCGACCACCTGACGCGGCTCACGGTCGAGATGGTCGCCGAGATCATGAACGCCCGCATCGCGTCGCTCATGCTGGTGGACCACGAGAACGAGGAGCTGTACATCAAGGCGGCCCGCGGCCTCCGCGAAGAGGTGGTCTGCGGGACGCGCCTCAAGATGAACGATTCGATCTCCGGGTGGGTGGCGAAGCACGGCACGCCGCTCCTCGTGACCGACATCGAGGAGGATCCGCGATTCGGCCGGCAGAACGGGCACCAGTACGAGACCAAGTCGCTCCTCTCGGTGCCCGTCAAGGTGGACGAGCGGGTCGTGGGCGTGATCAACATCAACAACAAGATCTCGTGCACGCCGTTCACGGAGGACGACCAGGCGCTCCTCACGTCGCTGGCCGAGCGCGTGGCGCGGGCCTGGGAGCAGGCGACGGCCGCCGACGAGTCGTCGGAGCGGGCGGAGCAGGCGGCGCACGCCATGGCGGCGATCGTCGAGAACGCGCGCCGGGCGCGGCTCAAGCTGACCGCCGGCTCGATGGCGACGCGCGCAACCGCCGTCGGGCGCCGCCTCGGGCTCTCGGAGGAGGACCTGCGCATCCTCGCGTACGTCGCGAGCATCCACGACGTCGGGATGGCCCAGATCGGCGCCCCCGTGATCCACGAGCCGGGCCAGCTCGATCCGGAGGCGTGGGCCCGCGTGACGCGGCACCCCGCGCGCTCGGTCGAGATCCTGAAACCGCTGGAGTTCCAGGAGCAGGTGGCCGAAATCATCCTGGCGCATCACGAGCGGATCGACGGGCGCGGCTACCCGCGCGGCCTCAAGGGAGAGCAGATCCCGCTCGCCGCGCGGATCATCGCCGTGCTCGACGCCTACGAATCGATGACGATGGGGCGGCCCTACCGCCAATCGATGAACCACGAGGAGGCGGTCCACGAGCTGCGCCGGTGCGCGGGATCGCAGTTCGACCCCAAGGTCGTCGACGCGTTCGTGCAAACGGCTGTCGGACAAGAGGATGTGAACTCGTTTCGGGCTCCAGAAGCGGCCTGAGCCGCCGATAGAACCGGTACTGGTCTGGAGGAGGTGACGCGGATGTCGAAGGGCAAGATCCTGGTCGTCGACGACGAGATCTACATCGTCCACATCCTCGATTTCAGCTTGGGGATGGAGGGCTACGAAGTCGTCACGGCGCTCGACGGCGAGCAGGCGCTCGAGAAGTTGAAGACCGAGAAGCCGGATCTCATCGTGCTCGACATCATGATGCCCAAGCTCGACGGGTATGAGGTCTGCAAGGCCGTGAAGGCCGATCCCGCGACGAAGCAGATTCCCGTCATCCTGCTCTCCGCGAAGGGACGGAACGTCGACCAGAAAATGGGCTTCGAGGTCGGCGCGGACGACTACATCACGAAGCCGTTCAGCCCGCGCAAGCTCGTCGAACGGATCAACCAGCTCCTCGGCCAGACGGTCGGCGAGCGCCAGTCTCCCTCCTCCTAGCCCCCGGTTCTCCCCGCCGTCCGGCGGCCCGGCGAGTGCTACCATGCGCTCGCGATGCGCCTGGTCCGAGTGGCCGTCCCCATTCCCAAGAACGAACCCTACGTCTATTCGTTGCCCGAGGGCGAGACGCCGGAGGCGGGTCTGCGCGTGCTCGTGCCGCTGGGCCGCCGACGGGTCTGGGGCACCGTGCTCGAAGAGGCCGCGGAGGCGCCGAAGGACGTCCGCGTCCGCCCCGTCGCGGGGATCCCGGAGCCGCGCCTCTCGCTCACGCCCGAGCTGATCTCGCTCTGCCGGTGGATCGCCGGCTACTACGCCGCGAGCCTGGGCGAGGTCCTGGCCGCCGCCGCCCCCTCGCTCGCCGCCCTGAAGAGCCGCGCCCCGCGCGAAGCGCTCCTCGACGACGAGCCGTGGCACGCCGCCGATCCGCCGTCGCGCGAGGCGCTCAACGACGACCAGCGGACGGCGCTCGCCTCGATCGAGGAGGCGATCGCGGAGGGCGCCTTTCGCGCGTTCCTCCTCTACGGCGTCACCGGCAGCGGAAAGACCGCGGTCTACCTCCACGCCGCGCTCGAGGCGATCCGCCGGGGCGGCCAGGCGCTCGTGCTGGTGCCCGAGATCGCGCTGGCGCCCCAGGCGCTCGACGCGTTCCGGCGTCGCGGCGTCGCCCGGGCGGCGGTCTACCACAGCGCGCTTCGCCCGCGCGAGCGCGCCGACGTCTGGCGGCGCGCGGCCGCCGGGGAGCTGGACGTCGTGGTGGGGACGCGCTCGGCGGTCTTCCTTCCGTTCCCCGCGCTCCGCCTCCTGGTCGTGGACGAGGAGCAGGACGGCGCCTACAAGCAGGACGAGGCGCCGCGCTACCACGCCCGCGACGTCGCGCTCGTGCGCGCGCAGCGGCTCGGCGCGGTGGCGGTCCTCTCCTCGGCGACGCCGAGCCTGGAGAGCTACGCCCGCGCCGAGCGGGGCACGACGACGCTGCTCCGCCTGCCGCGGCGCGTCGACGGACGACCGCTCGCGACGGTGCGGCTGGCCGACCTGCGCGTGCGCGCGCGAGGGGGAGACGGCGGACCGGCGTCGAAGCACCTGACCCCCGCGCTCCTCGAGGCGATGGGCCGGACGCTCGAGCGGGGGGAGCAGGGGATCCTCTTCCTGAACCGCCGCGGCCACTCCACGTACCTCCAGTGCCGCGGCTGCGGCCTGGTCGCGCACTGCGACCGGTGCGACGTGCCGCTCACGGTGCACGCGGAGGAGGCGGTGCTCCGCTGTCACTATTGCGGGGCGTCGCGGAAGATGGCCGCGACCTGCGCGGGGTGCGGCGCCGCCGATCTCTGGTTCGGAGGCGTCGGCATCCAGAAGATCGAGCGCGAAACGGAGCGTCTCTTCCCGGCGGCGCGGATCGCCCGTCTCGATCTCGACGCCGTGAGGCGGAAGGGCTCCGCCGGCGCCATCCTTCGCGCCTTCCGCGCGCGCGAGGTCGACTTCCTGCTCGGGACCCAGATGGTCACGAAGGGGTTCGACTTCCCCGGCGTGACGCTCGTCGGAATCGTGGTCGCGGACCTCCAGCTCTACCTCCCCGACTTCCGGGCGGCGGAGCGGACGTTCCAGCTCCTGACGCAGGTGGCGGGGCGCGCCGGGCGCGGCGAGAACCCCGGCGAGGTGATCATGCAGTCCTACGATCCGGAGCACCCGGCCCTTCGCGCGGCGGCCGCCCAGGACTTCGAGTCCTTTTATCGCCTCGAGGCGGCCGAGCGGCGCGATCTCTTCTATCCGCCATTCGGCCACCTGGTCGAGATCGAGGTGCGCGGGCGCGGCGCCGACCGCGTCTATAAAGGCGGGACGAGCGTGAAGCGCGTCCTCGCGCGGTCGGCGGAGGGAACGGGCGTCGAGATCCTCGGGCCGGCCCCGAAGCCGCTCGCCCGGCTCAAGGGACGCGAGCGGTGGCACTTGCTCCTCCGTTCCCGCTCGCGCGCGGCGCTCCGCGACCTCCTGGCGCGGAGTCTCCCCGAGGTTCGCCGGCTGCGCCTTCCCGGCCTCCACGTCGCGGTCGACGTGGATCCGGCCCAGCTCCTGTAACCGCATCCATAGATGCAACTTACCGACTCGACCTGGCCCGCCGCCGGGGGCGAAGTCGCTTGACAGCCGGGCCCGGTGCGGGTTCAATCGGGCCGCAAAGCAGGAACGCCCCGGCTCGCTCCCGGGTACTAAGGGACAGGGAGGATTCCATGCAACGCTTGATCGCTCGCCGCTCGCTCGCCGCGGTCGCCGTGGTCGCGCTCTTCGCCGCGGCCCTCGCGCGGCCCGCCGACGCCGGCGTGAACTTCACCAGCGGCAAGGTCTACGTGCAGCAGAAGGTGTGGGACAAGGCCTGCCACTTCCTCGAGCTGGCGCGCCAGGAGGAGCCGGACAATCTCCAGGTCTACTCGCTCCTCGCCTTCGCGCGCGCCCAGATGAACCAATACGCCTCCTCGGGTGCCGCGTTCGCGATCGGTCTCAAGATGGCCGAGGCGAAGAAGGACGACAAGCGGGCCAAGGAGCTGACGGTCAACCGGAACGCCGTCGCGTACCAGCTCTTCAACAAGGGCGTCGGCGCGCTGAACCGGGCCGGGAGGGAGATCGCGCAGGACGAGAGCCGCACCACCGACGACGGGACCCCGCAGGCCGCGGTCGAGAAGGAGCGCGGGGCGCCCAAGGACTTCGCGCGATTCACCGAGAACGGCCAGGTCCAAGAGTTCTGGTACTACCCCGACGCCGGCGTCGGCTACTACTTCGGCCCAGGCGCCACGGCGCCCGAGAAGTTCGACTACAAGCCCTACGCCGGCGCGCCCGATCCGGAGCAGGCGATCACCGACACCACGGTCTACGGCGAGTACCAGGGCGGGTCGAAGGTGGCCGAGGCGGCCTACGACTTCACCCTCACCTCCTTCGTCGACTCGAAGTCGAGCACGTCGGCCGACACGTACAAGAACCTCTCGTACGTCTTCGAGGTGCTCGGGCGGGCGGACGACGCCATGACGGCGGCGCGCCTCGGGCTCGCGATCAAGCCCGGCGACCCGATGCTGAGCCGGAACATGCGGGTCGCGGCGATGGGGCGCGGCAATCGCCTCTTCAACGCGGGCCAGTACGTGGAATCGGTGCCGGCGTACCGGAAGGCGTGGGAGGCCGACCCGGACAGCAAGATGCTCTACCTCTCCCAGATCGCCGACGCCTACTTCCGGGCCGGCGATAGGATGGACAAGGAGAAGGAGGGGCCGGCCCGGACCGCGGTCTTGGACAGCGCCATCACGGCGTTCCGATACCTCTACGATCAGGCTCCCCCGGATTCGGGAACGATGCGCGAGAACGCGCTCTACAACATCGCGGTGATCTACTCGAACCGGGAGGACTACAAGAACGCCGCCGCCACCCTCGACGTCGCCGTCGGGGCCTTCCCGAACAACTTCGAGCTCCTGTCGCTCGCGGGACAGACCAAGTACCAGGCGAACGACTGGACCGGCGCCCTCGAGATGCTGAAGCGGGCGCTCGCGGAGAACCCGAAGGACGAGACCGTGCATCAGTTCCTCTTCCTGACCTACAACAAGCTCGGGAAGAAGGACGAGTCGGTCGGCGAGTACTCCCTCTACAAGGCGCTGAACGGCGGAAAGCTCAAGACCGGGGCGACGCTCAAGACCTGGATCGACGCCGCGGGCAACCGCCTCGGGGCGAACAACCAGCTCAAGGCGACGATGCAGAAGGAGGGCGGAGCGTATCCGGACGAGGTGCGGACCTACACCGACGAGAACGGGAAGCAGATCGAAACGTGGTTCTATTGGACCAAGGGGAAGGCGGTGACCTTCCTGGACGGGCAGCTGCTCTCCCAGACCACGTTCCCGCCGGCCAAATCGTGACCGGGCGTCTCGGTGGGCCGGGCGCGGCCGCTCCCGGCCCGCCGAGATAGACCTTGACATCGGTCGCGTTCGTCCGATAGATTGTTGGGTGCAGCGCCAACCTGGGGGCTCGTGAGGGGCGGATTCGCTCGATACCTTTCGTAGTATCCCCCCCGAATCGGATCGCGAAACCGGCGAGCCCGATCCCGATCCCGAAGCCACACCGGAATCCGACGAACCCATCTGTAGCGCCATCATCCCCCAAACGTTGAGGGCAGTCGCTCGGCCGTAAGCCATGTCCCGCCCAACCACCCCAACACGACGCCGCGGAACCGATTCCGAGGCCGCCGCATCCACCACTGAGGAGTCACACGCCGAAATGGAACAGCAGCAAACCGAAGCGCCGCCGGCACCCGCCGGAGCGCCGGGCTCTCCCAAAGGGCTCGACATCATCCAGCTCAAGAGCCGCACGATCGCGGAACTGATGGAGCTGGCGCACTCGCTCGGCATCCAAGGAACGAGCGGGCTCAGGAAGCAGGAGCTGATCTTCAAGATCCTGGAGGGCCAGACCGAGAAGAACGGTCTGATCTTCGCCGAGGGGGTCCTGGAGATCCTCTCCGAGGGATACGGGTTCCTCCGGTCCCCGGATTACAACTACCTGCCGGGTCCGGACGACATCTACGTCTCGCCCTCGCAGATCAAGCGGTTCGACCTCCGGACCGGAGACACGGTCTCGGGACAGGTCCGCCCGCCGAAGGACGGGGAGCGTTACTTCGCGCTCCTCCGGGTCGAGGCCGTCAACTTCGAGCCGCCGGAGGTCGCCAAGGACAAGATCCTCTTCGACAACCTCACGCCGCTCTATCCGCAAGAGAAGCTGCGGCTCGAGTTCAAGCCCGAGGACATGTCGACGCGGATCATGGATCTGCTGACGCCGATCGGCAAAGGGCAGCGCGGCCTCATCGTGTCGCCGCCCCGCGCCGGAAAGACGGTCCTGCTCCAGAAGATCGCGAACGCGATCACCGAGAACCACCCCGAGGTGATGCTCATCGTGCTCCTGATCGACGAGCGGCCCGAGGAAGTCACGGACATGGAGCGCTCGGTCAAGGGCGAGGTGGTGTCGTCCACGTTCGACGAGCCGGCGGAGCGCCACGTGCAGGTGGCCGACATGGTCATCGAAAAGGCGAAGCGGCTGGTCGAGCACAACCGGGACGTCGTGATCCTGCTCGACTCGATCACGCGGCTCGCCCGCGCGCACAACACGGTCGTGCCGCACTCGGGCAAGATCCTCTCGGGCGGCGTCGACGCGAACGCGCTCCAGAAGCCGAAGCGCTTCTTCGGCGCCGCGCGCAACATCGAGAACGGCGGCAGCCTCACGATCATGGCCACGGCCCTGATCGAGACCGGCAGCCGGATGGACGACGTCATCTTCGAGGAGTTCAAGGGGACCGGTAACATGGAGGTCATCCTCGACCGGAAGCTGGCGGACAAGCGCGTCTTCCCGGCCATCGACATCAACCGGTCGGGCACGCGCAAGGAAGAGCTCCTGATGACGCAGGAGGAGCTGAACAAGGTCTGGATCCTGCGCAAGTTCCTGAACGAGCTGAATCCGATGGAGGCGATGGAATTCTTGATCGGCAAGATGGCGCAGACCAAGACGAACAAGAAGTTCCTCGCCATGATGAACACCTGATCCCGGAGTCGAACGGAGTCACGCCATGAAGAAGAACCTCCACCCCGGCTACTACAACACGCGGATCGTCTGCGTGTGCGGCAACGTGATCGAGACGCGCGCGACCGTGAAGGAGACGCTGCACGTCGAGATCTGCTCGAACTGCCATCCCTTCTTCACCGGCAAGCAGAAGCTGGTGGACACGGCCGGCCGGATCGAGCGGTTCCGCAGGAAGTACGGCATGAAGACCGACAGCCCGGCGGGGACGCCCTCCGCGTAAGCTCGGCTCCGTCCGAGACGCCGCGAATCCCATCCGATCATGGCCGATCGCTACGCTCCCATCGGGGGCCAGGCCGTCATCGAAGGCGTGATGATGCGCTCCCCCAAGCGGATCGCGACCGCCGTGCGCCTGCCCGACGGCAGGATCGAGGTCAAAGCGCGCGAGTACGAGTCGATCTCGCGCCGCTTCCGGTTCCTCGGCCTCCCGATCCTCCGCGGCGCCGTCGTGCTCGTCGAGTCGCTCCGCATCGGCGTGGAGGCGCTCTCCTTCTCCGCCGAGGCGGCCGTTCGAGACGAGGGGACGAAGCCGAAGGGCGAGCGGCGATTCGGGACGCTCGGCTGGGGCATGGGCTTCACCGTCCTCTTCTCGTTCGCGGTGGGATTCTTCGTCTTCTTCTACCTGCCGCTCTTTCTCGCCGACCGGACGGGGGTCAAGGACCCCTTCACGTACAACCTGATCGACGGGGCGATCCGGCTCGTCTTCTTCCTCCTCTACGTCCTGGCGATCGGCTTCTGGGGCGAGATGCGGCGCGTCTTCCAGTACCACGGCGCCGAGCACAAGACGATCCACAACCTGGAGGCGGGGATCGACCTGACGCCGGAGAACGCGGAAGCGCAGAGCCGTTTCCACCCGCGCTGCGGCACCTCGTTCCTCTTCCTGGTCGTGATCGTCTCGTTCATCGTCTTCGCCTTCATGGGGCGCCCCGTGTCGATCGGCTCGCGGCTCCTCCGCTTCGCCCTGATCCCGGTGATCGCCGGGTTCTCCTTCGAGATCATCCGCTTCGCCGGGGCGCACTACGACACGCCCTGGGTACGGTGGCTGAGCGAGCCGGGGCTCAAGCTCCAGCGCCTCACGACGCGCGAGCCCTCGCGCGACATGCTCGAAGTCGCCATCGCCGCGCTCCGCGCGGTCCTCTAAGCGATCGGTTCCCATGCGCGACGCGTTGAACAAGGCGAAAGCCCGCTTCGAGGAGTTGACCCGGATGCTCGAGGACCCCGCGGTCCACGGGAACCAGGCCGAGATGAAGCGGATCAGCAAGGAGCGGAGCGCGCTCCAGCCGCTGGTCGTCGCCATCGACCGCTACGACCACCTCCTCGGGCGGATCGCCGACGACACGGCGCTCCTCAAGAGCGAGAAGGACCCCGAGCTCACGGCGCTCGCGAAGGCCGAGATCGAGGAGCTGACCGTCGAGCGGGAGCGGCTCGAGGCCGACCTCCCCCGGCTCCTCCTTCCGCCCGACCCGCTCGACCACAAGAACGTGATCGTGGAGATCCGCGCGGGGACGGGCGGCGACGAGGCCGGCCTCTTCGCCTCCGAGGTCTACCGCATGTACACGAAGTACGCCGAGCGACACGGCTGGCGGACCGAGCTCATCGACTCGAGCGCGGCCAGCGGGTGGGGCGGGATGAAGGAGGTCTCGATCCAGGTGACCGGCGAGGGGGCGTACAGCCGCTTCAAGTACGAGAGCGGCGTGCACCGCGTCCAGCGCGTCCCCGAGACCGAGGCGAGCGGCCGCATCCACACGTCGGCCGTGACCGTCGCCGTGCTCCCGGAGGCCGAGGAGGTCGACGTGGAGATCAAGCCGGCCGACATCCAGGTGGACGTCTTCCGGTCCTCGGGGCCGGGGGGGCAGAGCGTCAACACGGCCGACTCGGCGGTCCGGATCCGCCATCTCCCGACGGGCATCGTGGTGCAGTGCCAGGACGAGCGCTCGCAGCTCAAGAACAAGGCGAAGGCGCTCAAGGTGCTCCGCGCGCGGCTCCTCGACATGCAGATCCAGGAGCAGGAGCGAAAGCTCGCGGCCACGCGGAAGTCGCAGGTCTCGACCGGGGACCGGAGCGCCAAGATCCGCACGTACAACTTCCCGCAGGGGCGCGTGACCGACCATCGGATCGGCCTCACGCTCTACCGCCTGCAGGCGGTCCTCGAGGGCGATCTGGACGAGGTGGTGGACGCGCTCTTCGCCGCCGAGCAGGCGGAGCGGCTCGCCGCCTCGGGCGCGACCGCCGGCGTGCCGGCGCCGGGAGCCCACGCGTGAGGGCGGGCATCGGACCCCGCGGCGCTCGGGGCCGCCGGAACGCCACCGCCGGCTCGGCGCCGTCGCGGACCGAGGCGCTCGCGGCGCTCGTCCGCCGCCTCGAGCGCGCGGGCATCGAGTCCCCCGAGCACGACGCGGAGGTCCTCATGCTCCGCGCGCTCCATCTTTCCCGGGCCGACCTCTGGTCGGAACCCGGGGCCCCCCTCTCGCCGGGCGAGGCGGCCGACCTCATGGCCCTGGCCGAGCGGCGCACCGCCCGCGTTCCGCTCCAGATCCTCCTCGGCACGCTGCCTTTTTGCTCGGCCACGCTCGATCTGGAGGAGGGGGTCTTCATCCCGAGGCCCGAGACCGAGACGCTGGTCGAGACGGTGCTTCGGGCGGCGCACGCCGAGAGGGGGACCCTGCTCGAT
>DASVDZ010000099.1:0-12193 GCA_036380835.1 Candidatus Eiseniibacteriota bacterium
GATCTCGCCGAACGTCGGCGCGATCTCCCAGTACCTGACGCGCCTCACGTCGGGCCCGATCTTCCGCCGTCTCGAGGGCGACCTCTGGGATCTCCTCGGCAAGCTCCCCGCCGGCGGCGCCGCGCGCAAGCTCGCGAGCCGCATCAAGGAGAGCATGAAGAACCTGGTCGTCCCGACGATCCTCTTCGAGGAGCTTGGGTTCAAGTACTACGGGCCGATCGACGGGCACGACCTCCACACGCTCCTCGATGTGCTCACGCAGCTCAAGGAACTCAAGGGCCCCGTCTTCCTCCACACGCTGACGCGGAAGGGAAAGGGGTACAAGCCGGCGGAGGAGGACGCGCGCAAGTTCCACGGCGTCTCCTCGTTCGACAAGCTGACCGGCGCGAGCGCGAAGAAGCCCTCCGCCCCCGCCTATACCGAGATCTACGGCCAGACGATGATCGAGGTGGCGACGCGCGACCCCAAGGCGGTCGCCATCACCGCCGCGATGACCGACGGGACCGGGCTCGCCAAGTACGCGCTCCAGTTCCCCGACCGGTTCCACGACGTCGGGATCGCCGAGCAGCACGCCGTCTGCTTCGCCGCCGGAATCGCCGCGGCCGGGCTCAAGCCGTTCACGACGATCTACTCGACGTTCCTCCAGCGGGCGTACGACCAGATCGTCCACGACGTGGCGGTGCAGCGCCTCCCGGTCCGCTTCGCGCTCGACCGCGCCGGCCTCGTCGGGGAGGACGGCGCGACGCACCACGGGCTCTTCGACATCGCCTACCTTCGCTGTCTCCCCGGCTTCGTCCTCATGGCGCCCAAGGACGAGAACGAGTTCCGCCGGATGCTCGTCACCATGGCCGGGATCGACGATCGGCCCTGCGCGATCCGCTACCCGCGGGGCGCCGGACTCGGCGTCGCCCTCGACCCCGACCCGGAGCCGCTCCCGATCGGGAAGGGCGAGGTCCTTCGGCCGGGGTCCGACGTCGTCCTCGTGGCGTACGGCACGATGGTCGCCGCGGCCGTGAGGGCCGCCGAGATCCTCGAGGCGCGAGGCATCCACGCCGCCGTCCTGAACGCGCGGTTCGCCAAGCCGCTCGACGAGGATCTCCTGCTCGAGTGGGCCCGGAAGGTGCCGCGCGTGGCGACCCTGGAGGAGGCGGCGCTCCCCGGCGGCTTCGGCGACGCGGTGCTCGAGCTCTTCGCGCGCCACGACGTCCCCGGACTCGTCACGCGGTGCTTCGGCGTGCCCGACCGGTTCTTCGATCACGGCGCCCGCGATTCGCTCCTTCGCGCCGCCGGACTCGCCCCCGACCTCCTCGCGGCGGAGATCTCCCGCTGGCTCCGCGACGAGACCCGCTCGACCCCGGAACCGCTCGCCCCCGTCGTCTCGAACGCATGAGCCGCCCGCCCCGCCACCTGGGGATCGTCGGCAATCGGGAGAAGGAGGGCGTTCGCGCGCTCCTCCCGGCCCTGGTCCGCTGGATCCGCCAGCAGGGACGCAAGGTCTCGCTGGAGCGCTCGCTCACGAAGGGCGTCCGCGGCGTCGGGACCGGCCTCTCCCTCGCGACCCTCGTCCGCCGCGTGGACGCCCTCCTCGTCCTGGGGGGCGACGGCACGATGCTCCACGCGGCGCGCGTCGCGTCCGAAGGGGGCGTCCCGATCCTCGGGGTCAACATGGGGGGCCTCGGCTTCCTTACCGAGACCGGACGGGACTCGCTCTATCCCGCGCTGACGCGGCTCTTCGAGGGGCGGTTCCACCTGGAGCGCCGCATGATGGTGGAGGCGCGCGTCCGCTCCTCGCGCACGAAGCGGGAGTGGTCGGCGATCGGCCTGAACGACGCGGTGATCCATCCGACCGAGCGGTCGCGGGTCATCGCGCTCGACCTGACGATCGGCGGGAAGCCGATCGGGACCCTGGTGGGCGACGGCCTGGTCATCGCGACCCCGACCGGGTCGACCGCGTACTCGCTCTCGGCCGGCGGCCCGATCGTCCGCCCGACGGTCGAGGCGCTCCTCGCCACGCCGATCAGCCCCCACACCTTGGCCTGGAGGCCGCTCCTGGTCGGCGCCGACGAGTCGATCGACGTGAAGATCCTCCGCGGCCACCCGCCCGCCACGCTCGCGCTCGACGGACAGGTGCTGCGGCGCCTGTCGCCGCACGACGAGATCCGCATCCGGCGCGCCCGCCGGCACGTCTCGATCATCCTGCTCACGGCCGACACGTTCTACGACGTCCTCCGGAGCAAGCTCGCCTGGGCCACGAACCCGCTCGGGACGAAGCCGGAATAGGCCGATGCTCGCCTGGCTCGCGCTCGAAGGACTCGCGCTCGTCGACTCGGTGGAGCTCTCCTTCGCCCCGGGGCTGAACGTCCTGACCGGGGAGACGGGCGCCGGGAAATCATTGGTCTTGGGGTCGATCGGGCTCCTCCTCGGGGAGCGCGCGGACGCCACGTGGCTCCGTTCGGGGGCGAAACGGGGATCGGTCGAGGGGACGTTCGACCTCCGCGGGCGCCCGGATCTCGTGGCCGCGCTCCACGCGCTCGAGGTCGAGCCGGAGGAGGAACGCGTCGTCCTCCGGCGGGAGATCACGGCCGACGGCCGGAGCCGCGCCTTCGTGAACGGGCGCGGCGTCCTCCTGGGGCCGCTCCGGACGGTCGCCGAGATCCTGATCGACCTCCACGGACAGCACGAGCACCAGCAGCTCCTCAAGATCGACCGGCAGACCGACTTTTTCGACACGTGGGCCGGCCTCTTAGCCGAGCGCCTCTCGCTCGAGGAGGAGCGCGCCGGGCTCCTCGTCTCGCGCCGGGAGCTCGAGGAGCGGCGCGCGGCGTTCGCCCGCGACCGCGACGACGAGGCCCGGCTCCGCGACGATCTGGCGGAGCTCGACCTGGCGACGGGTGATCTCGACCTCGAGGAATCGCTCCGCAGGGACCGGGATCGCCTCGCCCACCGGGAGCGGCTCCTCGCGGGGACCGGGGAGGCGCTCCACGCGCTCTCCGACGACGAGGACGGCGCGGAGGCGCGGCTCAAGCGCGCGGTCAAGGCGCTCCGCCAGGCCGCGACGCTCGACCCGGGGCTCGCCCCGGCGCTCGACGGCGCCGACGCGGCGGCCGAGGCCCTGGCCGCGCTCGCGTCGCGGCTCGAGGGGGAACGGAGCCGCCTCCTCGAGGAGCCGCTCGACCTCGAGGACGTCGAGGCACGGCTCGACCGGGTCCATCGCCTCAAGCGAAAGCATCGGACCGACGCGGCGGGCCTCGCCGCGCTCCGCGACGACCTCCGCGCGCGCGTCTCGGCGCTCGACCCCGACGGCCGGGCGATGGCCCGGGTCGAGCGCGCGCACCAGGAACGGCTCGACCTCTTCGAGCGCCGTCTCGACGCGCTCGTCGCGCACCGCGCCGAGCGGTTCGGCGCCTTCGCGCGCGAGGTCGGCGGCCGCCTCGCCAGGCTCGGCTTCGGCAAGGCGGCGCTCGCCGTGGCCGCGGTCGAGGGCGACCGGAGCCGCGCGGCGATTGACCCTGTTCCGATTCCGGCCCTAGAATTCGCGTTCCAGCCGAACCCCGGCGAACCTTCCCGCCCGCTCAAGCGGATCGCGTCGGGAGGGGAGCTGTCCCGCGTGATGCTCGCGATCAAGTCGCTCATGGCCGAGCGCGACCAGGTGGCCGTGCTCGTCTTCGACGAGGTGGACCAGGGAATCGGGGGCGCCGTCGGCGAGGAGGTCGGTCGCCTGCTCCGGGCGCTCGGCGAGCGGCGCCAGGTGCTCTGCATCACGCACCTGCCGTTGATCGCCGCCTACGGGGCGCGCCACTTCCTGGTCGCGAAACGGGTCCAGGCGGGGCGCACCGTCACGTCGGTGGCGACGCTCGAGGCGACGGAGCGCGAAGCGGAGATCGCCCGTCTCCTGGCGGGCGCGCGCGTCAGCGAAACGACGCTCCGGCAGGCGCGGGAGCTCTTGGGGGCGGCGGTGGAACCGCCGGCCCCGGCCATGAAGCGCGCCGCCAAGGGAGGACGATGATCACCCCGACGCTCGAGGAATACCGTGCCTTCGCGCGCACGTACAATCTCGTGCCCGTGGTGCGGGAGGTCCTGGCCGACTTCGACACGCCGGTCTCGGCGTTCGCCAAGCTGAACCGCGGGGACGCCGCCTTCCTCCTCGAGAGCCTCGAGGGCGGGGAGACGTGGGGACGCTACTCGATCCTCGGCTTCCGCCCGTCGGTCGAGTTCCGCTCCAAGGGACGCGTGGTCGAGCTGCGCCGCGGGGAGCGGACCGAGCGCTCCGAGGCGGACGATCCGCTCGCGACGCTCCAGGCGCTCCTCGGGGCGGTCAAGGCGGCCCCCGTGGCGGGGCTCCCGCCCTTCAGCGGCGGCGCCGTGGGGATCGTAGGCTACGACTACGTGCGGTTCCTGGAGCGCCTGCCGTCCCGGCTCCCCGACGACCTGAACCATCCCGACCTCCACTTCGTCTTCCCCGACGTCGTCCTCGTCTTCGACAACTTCCGCCACCGCCTCCTCCTCGTGGCCAACAGCCGCCCGGAAGGGGATCCCGACCGGGCCTATCGGGAGGCCGTGGCGGCGATCGACGAAATGCTCTTCCGGCTTGGGCAGCCGGCGCCGTCGTCCCCGTCGAACGTTCCAGCGAACGGCGAAGTGTCGTTCACAAGCAACATGGGAGAAGCCACTTACAAGCATGCGGTCGAGGCCGCCAAGGAGCACATCCGGGCAGGCGACGTGGTGCAGGTGGTGGTGGCGCACCGTCTCGAGGCGACCGCGGCCGTGTCGCCCTTCGACGTCTACCGGGCGCTCCGGATCTTGAACCCCTCCCCGTACATGTACTACCTCCGCTACGGCGACCGGGCGGTGGCCGGCTCCTCGCCCGAGATCCTCGTCCGGACCACGGGACGCACGGTGGCCCTCCGGCCGATCGCCGGAACGCGGCCGCGGGGGAAGAGCCGGGAGGAGGACCTGGCCCTCGAGCGGGACCTCCTGGCGAGCGAGAAGGACCGGGCGGAGCACGTCATGCTCGTCGACCTGGGCCGGAACGACCTCGGCCGGATCGCCGAGATCGGAAGCGTCAAGGCGACCGAGTTCCTCACGGTGGAGCGCTACTCGCACGTCATGCACCTGGTCAGTCACGTCGAGGGGCGCCTGCGCCACGGGCTCGGTCCGTTCGACGTGCTGCGCGCCTGCTTCCCGGCCGGGACCGTCAGCGGCGCGCCGAAGAAGCGCGCGATGGAGATCATCGAGGAGCTGGAGCCCGCGCATCGCGGCGCCTACGCCGGCGCCATGGGGTACTTCGACTTCCACGGGAACGCCGACTTCTGCATCACGATCCGCACCGCGACGTTCGAGGGCGGGCGCGTCCACGTCGGAGTCGGGGCCGGCATCGTGGCCGATTCGGATCCGGCCGAGGAGTGGGCGGAGACGCGGAACAAGGGGCGCGCGGTCGAGGAAGCGATCCGTCTCGCGGCGCGGGGGCTCGACGCGTGATCCTGATGATCGACAACTACGATTCGTTCACCTGGAACCTCGTCCAGTACCTGGGCGAGCTGGGGGAGACGCCGCGCGTCGTCCGGAACGACGATCTGACGGTCGAGGCCGCGATGGCGCTCGAACCCGCGGCGATCGTGATCTCCCCGGGCCCCGGCCGCCCCGACGACGCGGGAATCAGCAAGCGGCTGATCGAGCGCGCCGCGGGGAGGGTGCCGATCCTCGGGGTCTGCCTCGGGCACCAGTGCATCGGCGAGGTCTTCGGCGGCCGCGTGGTCCGCGCCGAGCGCCTCGTCCACGGCAAGACCTCCGCGGTGATCCACACCGGGCGCGGCATCTTCCTCGACGTCGACAACCCGTTCCAGGCGACGCGCTACCACTCGCTGATCGTCGCGCGCGAGGGCCTCCCCGAGACGCTCCAGGTCGTGGCCTGGACCCCGGAGAACGAGATCATGGCGATCCGCCACGCCTCGCACGAAACGTGGGGCGTCCAGTTCCACCCCGAGTCGATCCTCACGACGCAGGGGAAGGAGATCCTCCGGAACTTCCTCCGCCTCGTCCCCGGCCTTTCCCCCGCCGCGGCGCGGTAGCCGCCCCGTGATCCGCGACCTCCTGCCGCGACTCACGGCCGGAGGATCGCTCACGCGCGAGGAGACGGCCGCGACCGTGCGAGGCATGGTGCGCGGTGAGGAGCCGGAGGAGGACGTGGCGGCCTTCCTCGTCGCGCTCGCGCGGCGGGGCGAGACCGAGGCCGAACTCCTGGGCGGCGCCGAGGCGCTTCGCGCGGAGGCGGTCCCGTTCCCGTCGACCGGGGGACCGCTCCTCGACACGTGCGGCACCGGCGGCGACTCGCGCGCCACGTTCAACGTGTCGACCGCGGTCGCGTTCGTCGCCGCGGCCGCGGGGGTCCCGGTCGCCAAGCACGGGAACCGCTCGGTCTCGAGCCGCTGCGGGAGCGCCGACGTCCTCGAGGCGCTGGGCGCGACGATCGACCTCGGGCCCGACGCGGCGGCGCGTGTCCTCGAGGAGTCGGGCTTCACCTTCCTCTACGCGCGACGCTTCCACCCCGCGATCAAGCGCGTCGCGGCGGTGCGCGAGCGGCTCGGCATCCGGACCCTCTTCAACTGGCTCGGCCCGCTCGCGAACCCGGCCGGCGCGAGCCATCAGCTGGTCGGCGTCCCCGACCCGGGGCGCGTGGAGACGGTCGCCCGCGTCCTCGGAGGGCTCGGCGTCGCCCGCGCCCTCGTGGTGCACGGCGCGGGCGGGCTCGACGAGCTGGGACTCGAACCCGGCAACATCGCGGTCGAGTCGTCCTGGGCCACGTCGGCCGCGGCCATCACCTCGCGCGCGCACGAGATCGACGCGCGGGATCTCGGGCTCAGGCCCGCCCCGCCCGAGGCGCTCCTAGGCGGCGACGCCGCGGAGAACGCCGCCATCCTGCGCCGGGTCTTCGCGGGCGAGCGAGGCCCGAAGCGCGACGCGGTGCTCCTGAACGCGGCCGCGGCCCTCTGGATCGCGGGGGCGGTGGCGACCCTCCGCGCCGGCGCCGTCTACGCCGGGGAGCTGATCGACTGCGGGGCCGCCACGCTCACGCTCGACCGCTACGTCGCGCTCTCGAACCGCGAGGGGGCCGCGTGAGCGATTTCCTCGCCACCATCGGCCAGGAGCGGCTCGAGCGCGTGCTTCGGGACGCGGCGGCCGGCCCACCCTTCGCCGCGCTCCGCGAGGAGGCGGAGGGACGGATCGGGGAGCGGAGGTCGTTCGAGGCGGCGGTCCACCGGACCGAAGGCGCGCCGCTTCGCGTCGTGGCCGAGGTGAAGGAGGCTTCTCCCTCGGCGGGAACGCTCCGCGCGAGGTACGATCCCGTGGCGCTTGCGGAGGAATACGTGACGCACGGCGCCGCGGCGATCTCGGTCCTGACCGAGCCGTCCCGGTTCCACGGGTCGATCGAGCACCTCGCGGCCGTTCGCGGGCGCGTTCCGGTCCCGGTGCTCCTCAAGGACTTCGTGGTGCACGAACGCCAGATCTTCGAGGCGGGTGCCCGAGGCGCGGACGCGGTCCTCCTGATCTTGGCGCTCCTCGAGCGGCCGCGCCTCCGCGACTACGCGGTGATCGTGGAGGCGCTCGGCATGACGGCGCTCCTCGAGGTGCACGACGAGCACGAGATCGACCGCGCGCTCGAGCTGCCGGGCGTGATCGGGATCAACAATCGCGATCTCCGCACCCTCGCGGTGCGGCCGGGGCTCGCCGAGCGGCTCCTGCCGCGCGTTCCGGCCGAGCGGGTCCGGATCGCCGAGAGCGGGTACCGGCGGCGCGCGGAGATCGAAGCGCTCGAACGCGCCGGAGCCGACGGGGTGCTGGTGGGCGAAGCGCTCCTTCGGGCGTCCACGGTCGCCGAGGGGTTCGCCGCGCTGTTCGGGACGGCGGAGGGCGGGGGCGCCGGCGAGGCGGGGGACCGGAGCGCCGGCGGCGACGCGGGGAAGGGGAACCGATGAGGACGCGGATCAAGGTCTGCGGAATCATGAGCCTAGAGGACGCGCGGGCGGCGCTCGACGCCGGGGCCGACTACGTCGGCCTCGTGCTCACGGAGTCTCCCCGCCGCGTGTCCCCCGAAATGGCGCGCTCGATCCGCGCCGCGCTCCCCGAGGACGCTCCCCTGGTCGGCGTCTTCGCCGACGAGCCTCCGGAGATCGTCGAGCCGCTGGCGCTCGCGCTCGCGCTCGCGGCCGTCCAGGTGCGCGGGTGGCTCGATCGTCCGGATCCCTCGGCGTTCGAGGTCTGGCACGTGCTCCGGGACGCGGCACTCCCCGAGCCGACCTCGCTCCCCATGGTGCCGCTCCGGACGTACCACCTCGACGCGCACGATCCGGCCCGCCCCGGCGGCACGGGACGCCGCGCCGATTGGGAATGGGCGTCGCGGGCCGTGAGGGCCGGCCTCCGCCTCTTCGTCGCCGGAGGGTTGAGCGCCGAGAACGTGCGGGGCCTCGTTCTCGACGTCCGTCCGTTCGGCGTCGACGCCTCGAGCGGTCTCGAGTCGGCGCCCGGGAAGAAGGACGTCGCCAAGGTGAGGGCCTTCATCGAACGCGTCCGCGCCGCCGACCACGAACGGCCAAAGCGATCGTGAGCGACGACTCCAAACGCGCGACCGCTCCCGCCGCGGCCGAGGGCCGGTTCGGGGAATACGGGGGGCGGTACGTGCCCGAGACCCTCCTCGGTCCGGTGCTCGAGCTGGCGCGCGCGTACGAGGGGACGCGCGCCGACGCCTCGTTCCAGGAAGAGATGGCGCGCGACCTCCGGGAATTCGCCGGGCGGCCTACGCCGCTCCTCCCGGCGCGCCGGTTCGGAGCGCTCGCGTCGCTCCGCCGCGTCTATCTGAAGCGGGAGGACCTCCTCCACACGGGCGCGCACAAGATCAACAACGCGATCGGCCAGGCGCTCCTCGCGCGCCGGATGGGGAAGCGGCGCCTGATCGCCGAGACCGGCGCGGGGCAGCACGGCGTCGCGACGGCGACCGTCGCGGCGCGGTACGGGCTCGAGTGCGTGGTCTACATGGGCGAGGTCGACATGGAGCGCCAGCGCCCGAACGTCGAGCGGATGCGGCTCCTCGGCGCCCGGGTCGTCGCGGTCGGTTCGGGCTCCCGAACGCTCAAGGACGCGATCAACGAGGCGATGCGCGACTGGTCGGCGTCCGTTCGCACGACGCACTACCTCCTCGGCTCGGTGCTCGGCCCGCATCCCTACCCGACGATGGTCCGCGACTTCCAGTCGGTGATCGGGCGCGAGGCGCGCGCGCAAATCCAGGAAGCGGAAGGGCGCCTTCCCGACCTCCTCGTCGCGTGCGTCGGCGGCGGGAGCAACGCGATCGGGCTCTTCCACGCCTTCCTCGGCGACGCCGCGGTTCGGATGGTGGGTGTCGAGGCGGGGGGCGAGGGGATCGCGAGCGGGCGCCACGCCGCCCGGTTCGCCGCGCCGGCTCCGGGGGTCCTCCACGGAACGAAGACGCTCGTGCTCCAGGACGAGTCGGGGCAGGTGCGCGAGACCCACTCGGTCTCGGCTGGGCTCGACTATCCCGCCGTCGGTCCCGAGCACGCGATGCTCGGCGCGACCGGACGGGCGAGCTACACGTCGGTCACCGACCGGGAGGCGCTCGACGCGTTCGACGCGCTCGCACAGACGGAAGGAATCCTCCCCGCGCTCGAGTCGTCCCACGCGCTCGCGTGGGTGCTGCGGGAGGGGAAGGCGGGGCGGATCGAACCCGATTCGCTCGTCGTGGTCAATCTTTCGGGGCGCGGCGACAAGGATCTCGCGGTGGTGCTGGCCACCCGCGGGAGCCCCTCCGCGCAGCCCTAACGTCGCCGGGGCCGCCGCCGTGCGCTCGTTCTCGCTGGTCCGCTTCTCGGTCGATCACCCGCGGCTCGTGCTGTTCCTGACCGCGGCCCTGACGATCCTCTTCCTCCTCCCGCTCCCGAGGATCCGGACCGACACCAACCCCAAGAACATGCTCCCGTCCACCTCGGCCGTCCGTGTGACGAACGCGGAGGTCGAGCGGACGTTCGGGCTCTACGAGGACGTCATCGTGGTCGGGATCCGGAACGACGCCGGCCTCCTGAATACCGCCACGCTCGACCGGATCCGCGAGGTGACGGAGGCCATCCTCGCGATCCCCGGCGTGGCCGCGGAGGACGTCACCGCCTTCTCCTCGGTCACGAACGTGACGTCCGAGCGCGGGACGATCGTGATCGGCCCCTTGATGGCGAAGACGCCGCGGACTCCCGAGGAACTCGCGTCGTTCCGGCAGGCGCTCCGGAGCAATCGCCTCCTCGCCGACCGCATGGTGTCGCGCGACGGGAAGATCGCCGCCATCTACGTGCCGCTCGAGCCCGGCGCGAACGGGAAGGCGGTGGCCGATCGGATCCGCGCCATCGTGGGGCGCGAGCGCGGGAGCGAGCGCTACTACGTGGCAGGCGACCCCGTGGCGCGGGACACGTTCGGGGTGGAGATGTTCCGCCTCATGGGGCTCTTCTCGCCCATCGCCGGGGCGATCATGTTCCTCGCGGTCTACCGCATGTTCCGGAGCCTCGCCCTGGCCGCGACGATGATGGCCGTCGCGACGGTCGCGATCGTCATGAGCCTCGGCTCCCTGGTCGCGCTCGGCCTCCCGATCCACATCATGAGCTCCATGGCCCCCGTCTTCCTCATGGCGATCGCGACCGACAGCATCCACATCTTCAACGAGTACTCGTTCCGGAGAGGAGAAGTCGCCGACCGGCGAACGGCGATCCTCTCCACGATGGAAGCGGTCGGGCGGCCGGTCCGGGGCACGGCGCTGGCCACCGCCGCCGGCTTCTCGGTGCTCCTCCTCATGAACATCGTCCCGGTGCGGATCTTCGGCGGGCTCGTCGCGTTCGGGACGATCCTCCTCCGCGTCCTGAGCTTCAGCTTCATCCCCGCGGTGCTCATGCTGCTGCCGGAGGGAGCGATGCGATCGAAGGCGCGGCCGGCGGATGGGGCCGCCGCGGGGGACGGCCCCGCGGCCCGAGCGCTTCGCGGCGTCGCCGCCGCGGGCGTCCGCCGCCCGCGCGTCTTCCTCGCGGTGGCCGGCGTCCTGGCGGTGCTCGCCGGCGTCGGGGCGAGCCGGATCGTGGTGAACAACAACGTGGTCGACTGGTTCCGGAGCTCGAGCGACCTCTGGCAGGCGGACCACGTGCTGAACGCGGCCCTCGGCGGGACGTCGGTCGCGTACATCGAGGCGACGTCCGAGACGCCGGAGTTCTTCAAGACGCCCGAGGGGCTCCACGCGCTCGACGTCCTCCAGCGCCGCCTCGAGCGGCTCCCGGTCGTGGGGCGGACCTTCTCCCTCGCCGACTACATGCGGCGCATCCAGCGCGTGCTCCACGACGACGACCCCGCCTGGGAGACGCTCCCGTCGGACCCCGAGACGATCGGCCAGTACGTCTTCATCCTGGCCGGCGCGGCGCGCGCCTCCGACCTCGACGCCGTCGTCGACCCGTCGCTCGAGCACGCGAACGTCATCGTGCAGCTCAGGACGTGGGACGCGAGCGCGATGCGCCAGGTGCTCGACGCGTTGAAGGAGGTCCAGGCCGCGGCGCCGCCCGGCCTCACGTTCACCCCCGCGGGCACCGCCTACTTCAACCTCGTCTGGAACGACGAGGTCCTGGGCGACATGATCCGCGGGTTCTCCCTGGCCCTGGTGGTGGTCTTCGTCCTCCTGGTCGTGAACTTCCGATCGCTCCGGTGGGCGATCGTCGGCTACGTCCCGCTCCTCCTCACCGTGCTCGTGATCTACGGGGTGATCGGGTGGGTGGGGAAGGAGTTCGACATGCCGATCGCGGTCCTCTCGTGCCTCTCCCTGGGCATGGCGGTCGACTTCCCGATCCACTTCATCGCGCGCTTCCAGAGACGGCTCGGCGAGCGGTCGCCGGGCGGGCCGCCGGAGCGGGGTGAGATCGCCGAGGCGCTCCTCTGGGTCGTCGCGAGGCCGGGGCGCGGCATCCTCCGGAACGCGGTCCTCTTCGCGGCCGCCTTCTCCGTGATGCTCTTCGCGCCGCTCACGCCCTACGTGACCGTCGGCGCGTTCATCGTGGCGATGATGCTGACGAGCGCCCTGCTCACGCTGGCGCTCCTGCCGGCGCTGATCGTGGCGCTGCGCGGGCGGCTCCCGAGGCCGGGAGCCCCATGATCTATCGCATCTTCC
>DASVDZ010000100.1:0-2320 GCA_036380835.1 Candidatus Eiseniibacteriota bacterium
GCTCGTCGACCGATTCGACCTGATGAAGGTCTACCGGGCGAGGCGGCGCGGCCAGGCGATCACGATCCTCCAGAGCCGCTCGACGTTCCGGCTGGGCGAGTCGGGCACGGTGGTCGTGCGGGTGGAGGATCGCGATCCGAAACGTGCCGCCGACCTGGCGAACGCCTACGCGGAGGAGCTGGATCGATTCAATCGCGAGATCCGGATGACCAAGGGGCGGCGCACGCGGCTCTTCGTCGAGCAGCGACTCAAGGAGACACAGCAGGAGCTGGCGGACGCCGAGGAGGCGCTCCGCCGATACGGCGAGCGGCACCACGCGGTCGCGCTCTCGTCGGACCAGCTATCGGCGGTGGAAGGCGGGGCGCGTCTCTTCGCCAACCAGGCGGCGCTCGAAGTGCAGCTCGGCGTCGCCCGGCAATACGCCTCGGAGTCGAGCGCGGAGGTCCGCCGCTTGCGGGTTCAGCTCGACGAGGTCAACCGCCTGATCGGGGCGCTGCCCGACCTGGGGCTCGAGCTCGCGCGGCTCATGCGGACCGTCAAGATCCAGGAGCAGGTCTTCTCGCTCCTCTCGGCGCAGTACGAGGAGGCGCGCATCACCGAGGCGCGCGACGTGCCCACGGTGGAGGTGCTGGACCGGGCCGACCCGCCGGAACGCCGGATCTGGCCGCGCCGCGGTCTCCTGACGGCGCTCGGCTTCGCGATCTCGGCGTTCGCCGCGACCGCCTGGGTCGCATGGAACGTGCGGCGCTCGCGCGGCGCGCACCTGTCGGACACCGGCGGGGCGTGACCCGCCGCGCCCCCGCTCCTACGACGGCGCGTCGCGCGCCGGGCGCAGGTAGAAGCAGGCGGAATCCCCGGCCCCATTCTCGTTGAGCGCCCTTGCCTCCGATTCGAATTCCAGAATCTGCCGCGGGGTGAAGATCGACCTCTTCGGGTCCCGGAAGTAAGACCGCGGATCGTCGAGCGGAATCCCGCGCGCGATCTGCTCGCTTCCCCAGAACTGGAACGCGGTCGAGTCCCACCGGACCTGGGCCACCTCGAAGCCGGTCTCGCGGGCGAGAAAGCGGATGCTTCGCTCCGTGTGCAGGAACAGGTGGCGCGGCGCGTCGAGCTGCACCCAATTCACGCCGTAGCGACGCCATGCGAAGCACCCCGCCACCGGGATTCGAAGCAGGACGGTTCCGTCCCGTTCCGCGAGGCGCGACGCCGCCCCCAACGTTTCCGCCGGATCCGGGAGATGCTCGAACGTATGGTGGAACATGATGAATCGGTAACGTCCGTCCAGCTCCGCGAGCGTCCGTTTCAGGACTCGGACGCCGCGAGGGTAGGCGATGTCGTGGGCGATGTACGGATCGACCCCGGTCACGTTCTCGAATCCGGCCAGGCTCATGTCGACGAGGAGCCGGCCGGTGCCGCTCCCGACGTCCAGGATGGCGTCGCTCGGGCCGATCCCCGCGGCCTTCACCCACGCGACGTACGGCGGGGGGCCGTATCGCGCGGCAAGGATCCCACCGAGGAAGCTCCGGCGGCCCAAGGCGTGCGACGCCCGGAGTCTCTTGAGGAACCGCTTCAACGGCCCCTCGTGCGTGGCGTGGAACGAATAGTAGCTCGGTGGGTAGTACGCGGCGAGCGATGCCGGCACGTCCGCGATCTGGAGACATCCGCAGGCGCCGCATTCGAGGTACTCGAAGGCATCCCGCGTTCCGAACATCATCTCGCGCGCGATGTGCGCCGTGTTGTTCTCCCGATTGCCGCAGACCCGGCAGGGACGCGGTGACTGGCCGGCGCTCATCGCGGGCCGTTCGGGGCGGGTTCGAACGATGGAGGCGCGAGCGGGAGCCCTCGCGCCACCCAGCGCGCGGCCGCGCGGAGCTTGGCCCGCGTCGTGCGGAGCGGCTCCTCCACGGGCCGCCCCCGGAGCGCCCGGCCGGCCCCCTGCGCTTCGCGCCACGCGAGGCGGAGTAGCACTGAGACCGCGATCAGCGCGCGAGCGAGCATCGCGATGAGCGGGCCCCGGTGTTTTCTCAGGAAGCGCACCCGGCCCTTCAGGTTCTCGACGAACATGGGGCCGGCGATCGGGTCGCTGCTGGCGCCCCCCACGTGGACCACGGGCGGCTCGGGCAGGAACACCACCCTCCATCCCGCGCGCCGGATTCGGTAGCACCAGTCCATCTCCTCGCCGTACATGAAGAACTCGGGATCGAACCCTCCCACGGCGCGCACCACCTCGCCGCGCACGACGAGGAAGGCGCCCTGGATCCAGTCCACCTCGGCGACCTGGTCGTGGCCGAACCAGGGGAGGTATAGGGAAGAGAGGGAG
>DASVDZ010000101.1:0-58745 GCA_036380835.1 Candidatus Eiseniibacteriota bacterium
GATTTGCCTGCTCTTCCTCGGCGCGCCCCGCGCCAAAGCATCCATACCCTCCGAGTACGTTCCCGCGAGCCTCGTCTCGGTGTTCCTCGAGAAGGGCGATACGCTGATGGCCCTGGCCGTGGAACCGGCGCCCTACCAGACGCTGCGGATCACGACGCCCGACGGCACGTATCGCTACCTCTCGGCGAATCGCGTCCTCCGGATCCGGGACGGTTACGGCGCCGACCGCACGAGCGACGTGCTGGAGCGCCGCCAGACGGTGGGGAGGCCGCTGCCGCGCCTGGCCGCCACGCCTCCGAGCCTGTTCGCGCCGGCCCGGATCGGACCTCGGTCCAAGGTGAGGGCATTCCCCGTGACCGAGGGATCGCTTCTCCTCGGCGCGCATGCGACGAACGACCAGGCCAGGGCCGATCACCATTGGTACTTCGGCTGCGACGTTGGCCTGGAACAGAACATTTCCGCCAGGAACGCGCTCGGGTTCTCCATGTTCGTCGGTTCCGGAAACGACTACGCCGACCTGGGTCTAAGGGCTCGCTTCCGGCGGTGGCTCGGGGACGCCACGAGCGTCGAACTCGCCCCGGGAATCATCATCGCCCAGGACGAGTACAGCGACATGATCGGACGCCCTCCCGGGTGGGTCGCGAGGCTCGGCCTCTTCACGAGCTCCGGGATCACCCTGACGGCGCAGGGCTATACGATTCGGCGCGGATTGATCGGGGAGGAGGCGCGCCGCGAGACGGGGTTCATGGCCGGGCTCACGGTCGGCGGACCCTCGGGCATGATCACCGGCGCGCTCGCGACGTTCGTGGCGCTTGGTCAATTCGCGACAGAGCCACATGTGATCTACAGGGTGCCTTCCCCGCTCTGATGGGAGCCGCCCTCGCGCTCCTCTTCGCGTCGCTCCTGCTGGGCGGTGGAATCGCGCGCCCTGCCGTCGCGGCCGATCAGGTCCCGCCGCCCGCCGCGGCGGTGGGGCCGAGCCTTCCGATTCGCGTCTTCCTCGAGCAGGGGCGCACCATGGACGCCGCGTACGTCGGCTACGCCTCGATGGGAACGATCCGGATCGTGGAGCCGAACGGGCGCGAGAGCTACGTGGCGATCCTCCACGTCCTCTCGGTCGAGGACTTCGACGGGAAGGATTACACCCGGGACGTGCTCGAGAAGCGGGGGGAGATCGGGAGCCTGCCCGGGACGCAGGCCGGGGGTCTCGGTCGCCCGGGGTTCCGCCTGCGGGGCCGGCCGCTTCCGGAGTGCACGTCGTTCGCGATCACCGAGGTGGGGTATCTCGTCCCGCTCAATTCCGTGGACGCGGCTCGCGGCGATCGCGAGGGTTCGTTCGTCGTCGACTACGGGTGGATGAAGAACCGGTCGCCATCGAACGCGCTCGGCGTCGTGGCGCACCTCGACGCCGGATCGTATCGCGCGCGCTTCGGCCCCGCGCTCCGCTACCGCCGCTGGCTCTCCCGGCGCACCGCGATCGACTACGAGGCGGGCGTGTCGCTCCTGGGGAGCGAGGACGACCGGAACTTCGACTTCAAGGCGCCGGGATTCTTTGGGCAGGTGAACTGGCAGGTCGAGGGGATCCTATCGATCACGGCCCAGGCCGGGAGCCGGGCCGTGCGCTACACCGGGCCATCGGACCTGGCGCCGGGGCTCGCGGATCAGCGCGGCATCGACCTTCGCCTCGGGGCGAAGGTCGGTTCCGGCGTGGGGCTCGGCGCCGTCGCCGGCGCGGCCACGGCGCTCATCGCGCTGATCCTCGCGCTCTCGACGTTTCAGGCCACTCCGTGACCGTCCAGCCCGCTCTTACCCCCGCAGGCGCCCCAGCGCGCGCGTGATCTCCCACGCCGCGGCGGCGCCCTGTCCGATGGCGTTCGAGATCGAGGGCGAGCGCGGCGAGCAGACGTCGCCGGCGGCCCAAACGCCCCGCGCGCTCGTCGCGCCTCCTTCGCCCGCCTTGACGTAGCCCGCGCGGTCGAGCCGGACGACGCCGCGCAGGAAATCGGTGCGCGGCTTCCATCCGATCCGGACGAAGACGGCGTTCACACCGGCCGAGCGCTCGGAGCGGCCACGTCCCACGCGGTAGACGATCGCCTCGACCCGCTCCGTGCCCACGATCCGGAGGACCGCGGCGTTCGTGACGAACCGGATCCGGGGATGCGACCGCGCGCGGGCGAGAAAATCGCTCCGGGCGCGAAAACGGGTGGAACGATGGAGGAGGGTCACGTCGCATCCGACGTCGGCGCAGAGGAGCGCGTCCTCGACGGCGGCGGTTCCTCCGCCGACGACCGCGACCGGACGCCCCGCGAATCGCTCCCGGTCCTGGTTCGCCGAGACGCTCACGCCGCGCCCGGTCAAGGCCGCTTCGCCCGGCACGCCGAGGCTCCGGCGCTCGAGCCCCGTGGCGATGAGGATCGCGCGCGCCTGGTAGCGCTCGGCGGCGGCTCCCTCGCCGCGCTCGACCCAGCGCCCACGCGCGGAGAGGCGGGTGACGGGCGACCCGACCAGGATCTTCAGCTCCGCCGCTCGGGCGTCGCCGAGCAGTCGGTCGGCGATCCGCCGGCCGTCCCACCCGAAGGCGAGGGGAACGTCGCGCACGCTGGCGTGGATCTCGTGGAGCTGGCCCCCGGGCTGCATCGCCCCCTCGAGGATCAGCGCGTCGAGCCCGAAGCCGTGGAGGACGAAGGCGGCGGAGAGTCCGGCGAGACCGCCGCCGACGATCAGGGCGTCGTGGCGTTCGGGTCGCGGCATAGCGCCTCGGCGACCTCCCAGAAGGTCTTCGGCTCGATCGGGGGAAGGCCGTGGCGCTCGGAGAGGAGCGCGAGGCAGCGGCGGCGCTCCGCGAGGCGGTCCGGCGAAATGCGGCTCGCGCCGCCGCCGTGGATCCGGACCGTCGCCGTCGCCCCGGGGACGCGGGCGATGACGCCGCCCCCCTTGGCGATCCGGACGAGCCACTCCCAGTCCTCGGAGGCCGCGAACTCGGGATCGAACGGTCCGAAGCGCTCGAAGACCGGGCGCCGCGCGGCCATCGCGCTCGGCGGGATGAACCCGTCGCGCGAGAAGACCGCGAAGTCGAAGTCGCGCGCGATCCGGCGCTCCGCGCCCTCCTCCTCGTTCACGACGCGCACGTCGGAGTAGACGACGTCGGCTCGCGGCTCTCGGTCGAGCGCCGCGGCGAGCCGCGCAATGTGGTCGGCGGTCCAGTCGTCGTCGTCGTCCAGGAAGGCGAAGGCCTCCGCGCGCGCCGTTTCGATCCCCCGGTTCCGGGAGCGCGCCGGCCCCTCGGGGGGGTCGTCGTGCTCGAGGAGCGTCGTGGGGAAATCGAGTCGCGCGATCGCCTCGCGCGCCGCTTCGTCGAGCGGCGCGCCGCCGTCGCGCACCAGGATCAGCTCCAGCTCGGGATGGGTTTGCCGCGCGACCGCCTCGAGCGCCAGGTGGAGCCGCTCGGGGCGGTCGCGGGTGGGAAGGACGATGGAGACCGACGGCACCGTCTAGCGATGTCCGCCGCGTGCCGCGCGTCCGTGGGCGACCAGCGGCGGGAGCGCTTCGCCGCGCACCGCCTCGGTCACGAGCCGCGCGCGCGATTCGCAGCCGCGAAGCTCCATGCAGAGGTGTCGCGCCACGATCAGCACCTCGACGCCGCGCGGCGAGAGGTCGCGCTCCACGACGTCGGCGACCGCCTGCGTCAGGTTCTCCTGGAGCCGCGGCACCGTCGCCAGGTCGCGGACCACGCGCACCATGGCGCCGGCCCCGCAGAGCCGCTCGCGCGGCAGGAACCGCACGGACGCCTCGCCGATGAACGCCACCAGGTGGTGCGGGCAGAGGCCGTAGAAGACGATCCCCTCCATCGTGACCGTCTCGCCGGGGCGGCCGTGATAGGGGAGCGGGTGGAGCACCGGCGGCTCCGACCGGAGCCCGATCGTCCGCTCGGCCAATAGCTCGGCCAGGAGCGGCGCGGTGATCGAGTACTCGGGGTCGCGCGCCGGGTCGAGGCCGAGGGAGCGGAGGAACCGCTCGAGCGCCTGGACGTCCGGCCCGTGCGCCTTCTCGGGGAGGAGCTTCGGCACCGTCCGATTCTTCGCGGTTTTCACCGCGCCGTTGTCCCGTCGCGCGCTCATAGTCCCATCGCCTCCGCCTCGCCCTGGAGCGCGGCCAATACGACGCCCACGTGCTCGGGAAGCGGCACGCCCAGCTCCTCGGCGCCGCGCGCGATGTCCTCTCGATTCACGCCGCGCGCGAATCCCTTCGATTTCATCTTCTTGAGAATGGATTCCACGGTCACCTCCGCCAGGGTCTTTCCAGGCTGTACGAGGGCGGTCGCGGTGACCAGGCCGCAGATCTCGTCCACGGCGAAGAGGGCCTTGGCCATCGGGGTCACGCGCGGCGTGCCGGTGTACGCAGCATGACCAAGGATGGCATCGATCATCTCGGGCGGGTACCCCTTCTCTCGGAGGATGCCGCATCCTACGAAAGGATGCTCCGCCGGGGTGGGGTGCTTCTCGTAGTCGAAATCGTGGATCAGCCCGGTGGCTCCCCAGAGCGCCTCGTCGCCCCCCAGCCGGCGCGCGTAGGCGCGCATGGCGGCCTCCACGGCGAGCGCGTGCTTCCGGAGGCCGGGGTTCTCGGTGTGCTCGTGGAGGAGCGCGATCACTTCCTCGCGGCGGACGCCGGGCGCGGCGCCCGCGGATGTCGGGGGATGGCTGGTCATGGGAGGCGCCGGGTGGCGCTCCCCCTAGGATAGGGGGGAGGCTCCCGTGAGGGCAAGGGGCGGCTCGTGCCGGGGGCCGGGCGGGAGCCCCGCCGGGGCGGCCGCGCCCGAGGGGCCCCGGCGCCGGCCTAGAGCTTCTTCTTGGTGATGACCGTGGCGCGGAGGAGCGTGATCGTCTCGGTCCCCTGGACCGGGGTGACGCCGCTCGGCGTCGTGTCGAACGTGGCGCGAACGCCGATCTTCGCCTTGTCCTGAACGAGCGCCTGCGCGAGCTCCGTCGAGGAGATCTCCGTGGCGACGTTCGTCACGTTGCTCGGCGTCAGCGTCACCGGGATGTCGGCGATCGGCGTTCCGCTGAAGACGTCGGCGGAGTCGGCCGAGGTGATGAAGATCTGGAAGTGGGCGTCGGCCGAACCGGTCTGGTTGTCGAACGAGACGCCCACGTCGAGCTTGGCGCTCGAGACCTCGGTCACGTCCTGGATGCCGGGGAGCAGATTCGCCTCCTGGCTCGCGAGGTCGACGGTCGTCAACGGGAGGCCCCCGGGGATCGGCCCGTACGGGCCCGAGACGTCCGCGGGGTCGAGGAACGACAGCACGTCCACGGTGAGGATGAGGCTCCGATCGCCGCATCCGGCGAGGACGAGCGGGATCAGGGCGAAAAACGCGATCGCGCGGCGCATGGTCGTCCCCCTAGTAGAGCGTGAGCGACGCGGAGAGCTCCGCGGCGCGCTTCTCTTCGATGTTCCGGCTGTGCGTGGCGACGGCCAGGTCGAGGCCGATCCCGCCGAAGCGGAGCCCCGTCCCGCCGGTCCACTGCCAGCGGCCGCCGGTGTCGCGGTAGGTCCCGCCCCGCAGCGCCAGCATGCCGACCCACGTCTCCGCGCCGAGGTGGACCTGGCGGTGGAGCTCGCCGTTCACGAGGTCCGCGGCGACCGTCGTCGGCCCCATGCGCCGGGCCACGTTGATGGTGGTGGTCGCCGGAATGCGGCTCGTGAACTTCTCGTCGGTCGCGACCGTCGTCGTCGAGAACTCGTTCAGGGAGTCGCTGTAGACGTGACGGCGCACCGTGGTCGACCATTCGATCTCGCTGCCGAAGTCGTTCACGCCGATGCCGAATTCGAACCGGTTCCAGTAGAGGACGCCGCCCAGGTCCGCGCCGAAGCCGTGCCCCGTGCCGCCGTCGCCGCCGATCTCCGCGTGGCGGGTCAGGGCGGTCATGTCGAAGGCGACCGGGTCGCTGCTCCCGAAGAGCGTGTCGCCGGTGGTGACGCCGCCGGCGCCGCCCGCCGATCCGTACGCGAGGCCGAGCAGGTACTTCGGCGCCGCGCCGAGGTAGAGGGCGGTGGCGCCGTTCCGGCGCGGGTCGTCCGCCGACGGGTCGTCCTCGTCCCCTTCGTTTCCGTCGGGCGCCGGGACGTAGAGGGCCCGGGCCGCCACGCCCGCCTGCCAGGCGATCGCCGCCTGGGCCACGCCGGCGTCCGAGAGGCCGTAGCGCGTGTCCGACGTGAAGGGCTGGGCGTCCCGAAGCGCGGCGCGGAGATTGGGATCGAGGTCGAAGGTGTTCCGCACGTGGATCAGCGGGTCGACCGCGACGAAGAACGACTTGATCCCGAATCCGACCCCCATCAGGTGGTAGACGCCGCCCAACTCCATCGGGTCCTTGGGCACGGCGCGCCGCACGTCCTCGAGGTCGAGCAGGAGGGAGTCGCGCGCGATGTAGACCGAGATGTCGCTCGAGACCGTGGAGGGCTTCGAGAGCGAGAGCGTGAGCGGCGGGTTCGCCGCGAGGTCGAGGATTTCGAAGATGTTGAAATCGGGGTCGTTCGAGTCGAACGTCGGGTGATCGCCGGCGTACTGGATCAACCCGATCGGGAGCGGAATCGAAGAGTACCCCCGCCCTTTGGGCACCGCGCGGAACGCGACGTTCGCGGACCGGGCGGCTCCGTTGTCGCTCGTGACCACCCCGCCCATTCCCAGACGCCGCGCGTTCAACATCTGAGCGCCGGCCGAATGCGGCATCGTCCCGGCCAAGAAGACGATGAAGACCACCCAAGCCATTCGAGACATGAACGTTATCCCTCCGCCCCCAGGGGCCCGCGGGGCGCGGACGCGCCCGAGGATCTATCGGCCGAAACGGAGCCGACTTGAGCCCGCCACGGCGCGCCGGAAGGGCGCCCGGCCGGGGCGTCGAATTGACCCTCGTGGGGGCCTGTGATAACGTTCCTGATTCACTTGATACCGCGTCAGTTAGCCGCGTCGCTGACCGGCGCCGCGGGCGCGCGAGGAGCCAACCCCCGATCCCATGAGCCAGGCCGAGCTGCCGAAGAACTACGACCCCACCGAGGTCGAGAAGCGCTGGTACGCCCAGTGGGTGGAGCGCGGCTATTTCCGCCCCAAGGACGGCCCCGAAGCGCCCTTCGTGATCCTGATCCCGCCGCCGAACGTGACCGGAAGCCTCCACTTCGGACACACGTTCGACCACACGATCCAGGATCTCCTGACGCGCTGGCACCGGATGATGGGCGACCCCACGCTCTGGCTCCCCGGCACCGACCACGCCGGAATCGCCACGCAGAACGTGGTGGAGAAGCGACTCGCCGAGCAGGGGAAGACCCGGTTCGACCTGGGGCGCGAGGCCTTCGTGGAGGAGGTCTGGCGCTGGAAGTCCACGTACCACGCGCGGATCACGGAGCAGATGAAGCGGCTCGGCGATTCCGTCGACTGGACGCGCGAGCGCTTCACGATGGACGAGGGGCTCTCGCGCGCGGTGCGCGAGGTCTTCGTGCGGCTCCACGCGAAGGGGCTCGTCTACCGCGGCAACCGCATCATCAACTGGTGCCCGCGCTGCCACACGGCGCTCTCCGACGAGGAAGTGAACCACGTCGAGACCGAGAGCAAGCTCTACTACGTCCAGTACCCGATCAAGGGGTCGCAGCGCCACGTGACCGTGGCGACCACGCGCCCCGAGACGATGCTGGGCGACGTGGCCGTGGCCGTCCACCCGAAGGACAAGCGGTTCGCCCCGCTCCACGGGAAGACCGCCATCCTGCCGTTCCTGCGCCGGGAGATCCCGATCGTCCTCGACGAGGCGGTCGACCCCAAGTTCGGCACGGGCGCGGTGAAGGTGACCCCCGCGCATGACGCGACCGACTTCGAGATGGGGCAGCGCCACGGCCTGACGCCGATCACCGTGCTCGACGAGAGCGCGAACATGAACGAGAACGCGGGCGACTTCGCGGGCCTCTCGCGCGAGGAGGCGCGGAAGCGGATCGTGGCGGCGCTCGAGGACCGGGGGCTCCTCGCGCGGGTGGAGCCCTACCGCCACGCGGTGGGCCGCTGCGACCGGTGCGACACGGTGGTGGAGCCGTACCTCTCGCTCCAGTGGTTCGTGAAGATGAAGCCGCTCGCCGAGCCGGCCTACGCCGCGATCGAGCGCGGCGAGCTGACGATCCTCCCGCGGCGCTGGGAGAAGGTCTATCTCCGGTGGCTCGAGGGAATCCGCGACTGGTGCATCTCCCGCCAGCTCTGGTGGGGGCATCGGATCCCGGTCTGGACCTGCGGCGCGTGCAAGGCGGAGATCGTCGCGGTGGAGACGCCCGCCTCCTGCCCGAAGTGCGGGAGCGGCGACCTGGCGCAGGACCCGGACGTGCTCGACACGTGGTTCAGCTCCTGGCTCTGGCCCTTCTCCACGCTCGGCTGGCCCGAGGAAACCGAGGACCTGAAGCGGTTCTACCCGTCGAGCGTGCTGATCACCGGCCCCGACATCATCTTCTTCTGGGTGGCCCGCATGGTGATGGCGGGCTACGAGTTCATGGGACGCTGCCCGTTCCCGCAGGTCTACCTGCACGGCATCGTGCGCGACGCGCAGGGGCGGAAGCTCTCCAAGTCGCTCGGCAACTCGTCCGATCCGATCGAGCTGATGGACCGCTACGGGGCCGACTCGCTCCGGTTCACGCTCGTCCTCCTCTCGCCGCAGGGCGCCGACATCCACGGCTTCTCGGACGAGAAGGTCGACCTCGGCCGCCACTTCGCGAACAAGCTCTGGAACGCGTTCCGGCTCGTCCAGCCGCACCTGATCGGATTCACCCCCGACGAGGGGAAGGCGCGGCCCCGGCTGGCCGACGAGGATCTCTGGATCCTGAGCGTGCTCGCCTCCACGATCCGGTCGGTGACGCGGAACCTGCGCGCCTACCGGATCGGCGACGCGGCCAAGGACATCTACGACTTCACCTGGCGCGAGCTCTGCGACTGGTACCTGGAGATGGCGAAGCCGCGCCTCTACGCGGGGCCCGGCTCGCCCGACGCGCCCGCCGTGCGCTACGTGGCGCACACGGTGTTCCGGACCGTCTTCCGCCTGCTCCATCCGTTCATGCCCTACCTGACGGAGGAGCTATGGCACGCGCTTCCGGGCACGGAGGGGGACGTGGCGGTGGCGGAGTGGCCAATCCCGGCGCGCGGCGCCGCGAACCCGGAGGCCGAGGCGCGGATCGCCCTCCTCAAGGACGTGGTCGGCGCGATCCGGAACCTCCGCTCCGAGATGAACATCGCCCCCGCGCGGAAGGCGCCGATCCGGATCCGGGCCGCGGGCCCCGACGCGGAAACGCTCCGGGCGCAGACCGACCTGATCCTCCTCCTGGGGCGAGGCGAGACGCTCGACGTCGGGTCCGACGTGAAGAAGCCGAAGGTCGCGGCCTCGGCGGTGGTCCGGCACCACGAGATCTTCCTCCCGCTCGAGGGCCTGATCGACGTGGGCCTGGAGCGCGCCCGGCTCACGAAGGAGTACGATCGGGTGGTGCGCGAGTTCGACGTCTCGCGCCGGAAGCTGCAAAACGAGGACTTCCTCGCCAAGGCGAAGAAAGACGTGGTCGAGCGGGAGCGGGAGAAATTCGAGGCGCTCGGCTCGACCAAGGAGAAGCTGGAACGGAATCTGGAGGTGCTGCAATGAGGGCTCCGCTCGCCTTCGTGCTCGTCGCGACGCTCGCGGCCGCGCCGCCCGCCGCCTCGCCGGGGACCTCCGGCGCTCCGGGGAAGCGCGACGTGGCCGTCACCGTCTACAACGACAATCTCGGCGTCGTGAAGGACCGCCGCGCCTTTCCGATCGGAGCCGGCGTCTCGGATCTCTCCTTCACCGACGTCGCGTCGCAGATCGACCCGACGTCGGTCCACCTGCGCCCCCTGGGCAAGACGGCGCTCGAGGTCCTCTGGCAGGACTATCGCTACGATCTCGTCAACACCGACAAGCTCCTCGCCCGGTACGTGGACCAGGCGGTGCGCGTCAACACCAAGGACGATCAGATGCGCGAGGGGACGCTCCTCTCGTTCGATCCGGGGTCGCTCGTCCTGAAGGACGGGCAGGGGGGCCTCGCCATCGTGAGCCGCGCCGAGGTGCGGCAGATCTCGCTGGCGGCGCTCCCGAAGGGGCTGATCACGCGGCCGACGCTCGTCTGGCGCCTCCGCTCCGAGCGCGGCGGCGACCAGCCGGTCGAGGTCTCGTACATGACCGGCGGCATGTCGTGGCACGCCGAGTACGTGGCGGTGGCGAACGAGGCCGGCACGAGCCTCGATCTCCAGGGCTGGGCCTCGGTCGAGAACAACTCCGGCGCGACCTTCGAGGACGCGCAGATCAAGCTCGTCGCGGGATCGATCCACCGCGCGCCGCAACCCAGGCCGCTCTACCGGGGCGGCGTGGTCTCGGACATGATGGCGTCGGCCAAGGTGGCCGAGCGCGAGTTCTTCGAGTACCACCTCTACGAGGTGCCGCTTCGGGCCACGCTCTCGAACAGCGAAGTCAAGCAGCTCGGCCTCCTCCACGCGGACGGCGTCCGTTCGGCGAAGAAGTTCACGTACGACGCGACCAAGAGCGAGGACAAGGTCATGGTCACGATCGAGTTCGAGAACGCGGCCGCCTCGGGCCTGGGGATGCCGCTCCCGGCGGGGAAGGTGCGCGTCTTCCAGCGCGACACCGACGGGTCGCTCGAGCTGGCCGGGGAGGACGCGATCGAGCACACGCCGAAGAACGAGACGGTGCGCGTCGCGGTCGGCGCCGCGTTCGACGTGACGCCCGAGCGGAAGCAGACCGACTTCAAGCAGGTGACGCCGCGCCTGACCGAGACGACGTTCGAGATCGCCCTGAGGAACCACAAGACCGCGCCGGTGGCCGTGACGGTGGTCGAGCACGCCTCGGGCGACTGGGAGATCGTGAAGTCGAGCCAGCCGGCGACCAAGAAGGACGCGACGACGTTCGAGTTCCCGGTGACCGTGAAGCCCGAAGAGCCCGCCACGATCACGTACACCATCCGGACCCGGTCATGACCTCGGAAGAGCCCGGCGTCGGGGCGGGACGGCCGGAGCCCGAGCGCCCGCGGGCGCTCCTCCTCCGCGACGCGCCGGGGGCGCCGTTCAAGCTCCAGGCCTCCTACGAGCCGCGCGGCGACCAGCCCGTCGCCATCCGGGAGCTGATCGAGGGGCTCGGCCGGGGCGATCCCTACCAGACGCTGCTCGGCGTGACGGGCTCCGGCAAGACCTTCACGATGGCCAACGTGATCGCCGCCGTGAACCGCCCGACCCTCGTGATCTCCCACAACAAGACGCTCGCGGCCCAGCTCTACGGCGAGTTCAAGTCGTACTTCCCGGAGAACGCGGTCGGCTACTTCGTCTCGTACTACGACTACTACCAGCCCGAGGCGTACGTCCCGCAGACGAACACGTACATCGAGAAGGACGCCTCCATCAACGACGACATCGACCGGCTGCGCCTGCAGGCGACGAGCGCGCTGCTCGAGCGCCGCGACGTCGTGATCGTGGCGAGCGTCTCCTGCATCTACGGCCTCGGCTCGCCCGAGGACTTCCAGCGTGAGATGCTCCTCATCGAGACGGGGGAGAAGGCGACCCGCGAGGAGATCCTGGGCCGGTTGGTGCACAGCCAGTACACGCGCGGCGATCTCGAATTGAAGCGCGGCACGTTCCGGGCCCGCGGCGACGTGATCGAGGTCCACCCCGCGTACGAGGAGACGGCGCTCCGGATCGAGCTGGACGGCGACCGGGTGGAACGGATCTCGGTCGTCGATCCCCTGACCGGGAAGACGATGCAGCCGATCCGGGTCGCGGCGATCTACCCGGCCAAGCACTTCATGACGCACCCGGTGCGGCTCCAGGAGGGGCTCCGCGCGATCCGCGAGGAGCTCACGGAGCGGCTCGAGCTCTTCCAGCGCGAGGGGAAGCTGCTCGAGGCGCAGCGGCTCAAGATGCGGACCGAATACGACCTGGAGATGCTGCGCGAGATCGGCTACTGCCCGGGGATCGAGAACTACGCGCGCCCCCTCTCCGGACGGAAGGCCGGGGAGCGTCCGCAGTGCCTCATCGACTACTTCCCGGAGGACTTCCTCCTGATCGTGGACGAGTCGCACGTCACGATCCCGCAGATCGGCGGCATGTACGAAGGGGACCGGTCGCGGAAGCAGACGCTCGTCGAGTACGGGTTCCGGCTTCCGTCCGCGCTCGACAACCGGCCCCTTCGATTCGACGAGTTCGAGGGGATGGTCCGCCAGGCGATCTACGTCTCGGCGACGCCGGGCGAATTCGAGCTCCGGAAGTCGCGGGGCGTCATCGTGGAGCAGATCATCCGGCCGACGGGACTCGTCGATCCCATCGTCCAGGTGCGCCCCACCCGGGGGCAGATCGACGACCTCCTGGAGGAGATCCGGAAGCGCGTCGAGGCGGGGGAGCGCGTGCTCGTCACGACCCTGACCAAGCGGATGGCGGAGGACCTGACGGAGTACCTCTTCCAGTCGGGCGTCAAGGTGCGCTACATCCACTCCGACATCGACACGATCGAGCGGATGGACATCCTCCGCTCGCTGAGACTCCAGAAGGTGGACGTGCTGGTCGGGATCAACCTCCTGCGCGAGGGCCTCGACCTCCCGGAGGTGTCGCTCGTCGCGATCCTCGACGCCGACAAGGAGGGGTTCCTCCGCTCGGAGACGTCGCTGATCCAGACGGCGGGCCGCGCGGCCCGCCACATCCGGGGGCTGGTGCTCCTCTACGCCGACCAGATGACCGGCGCCATGAAGCGCGCCCTCGGCGAGATGACCCGCCGTCGCGACGCGCAGCTCCGCTACAACGAAGAGCACGGCATCACGCCGCAGACGATCGTGAAGTCGGTGGACGAAGTGATGCGCGCGACCTCGGTCGCCGACGCGTCGGCGCCGCCCGAGGTGGAGGAGTTGCTTCCCGCCCGGGCCATGGACTTGGACCGCGACTCGTTGATCGAGCTCCTGGAGCGGGAGATGCTCTCGGCGGCGGCGCGAGAAGAGTTCGAGCTGGCGGCGGTCTTCCGCGACCGGCTCGACGAGATCCGTCTCCAACCGGGAAAGGAGGCGCCGCGTGCGGCTGGAAGCGCTCGCGCTGCCGACGGTCCGTCTCGCCCTGACCGAGGACGTCGGGGGCGGGGACGTGACGACGGACGCCATCGTTGACGCCTCGGCCCGCGCGCGGGCCCACATCGTGTCGCGGCAGGAGGGCGTCCTCGCCGGGAGCACCGTGGCGGGGCTCGCCTTCCGCGAGCTGGACCCCGAGATCGCGATCGACTGGCTCGTCCCCGAGGGCGGCGCGCTGGCGAAGGGGGGCACCGTCGCCACGCTGGCCGGGAAGGCGCGCGCGATCCTGACGGCGGAGCGGGTCGCGCTCAACTTCCTCCAGCGCCTCTCGGGGATCGCGACGATGGCGCACGCCTTCGTCGCGGCGGTCGAGGGGACCGGCGTCGCGATCCTCGACACCCGAAAGACGACGCCGGGGCTCCGGGTGCTCGAGAAGGTGGCCGTGCTGATGGGCGGCGGGCAGAATCACCGGTTCGGGCTCTTCGACGGCGTCCTCGTGAAGGAGAACCACGTGACCGCGGCCGGCGGGCTCGAGGCGGCGATCACGCGCGCGAAGGCGGCCGCGGGGGCGCTCGGGATCCCGGTCGTCGTGGAGGTGCGGACGCTGGAGGAGGCGCTCGAGGCCGCGTCGCTCGGCGTCGACCGGATCCTGCTCGACAACTTCACGCCGAGCCGGATCGCCGAGGTGACGAAGCGGCTCGGCCTCCCGCGCGCGCGGAAGGGCGGCGCGGAGCCTCCGGGCGCCGTGCCGCGGATCGAGGTGAGCGGGGGCGTGCGCCTGAGCAACGTGCGGGACTTCGCGCTGCCCGGCGTCGACTTCATCTCGATCGGCGCGCTGACCCACTCCGCCCCCGCGGCGGATCTCTCGCTCCTCATGGACGAGGTGACGCCGTGAGCGGCGATCCCGGGCGCGGGAGGCCGGGCGCGACGGCGCCGCCCACGGCGGCCTACCTCGGCGTTCCCGTGATCCGTCGCGGCATCGTGGGCTCGACCAACGACGAGGCGCTCCTCCGGGCCGCCGAGGGCGCGCCCGAAGGACTCGTCGTCGTGGCCGAAGAGCAGACCGCGGGACGCGGCAGGCTGGGGCGTTCCTGGTGGGATCAGCCGGGCGATTCGCTCCTCTTCTCCCTCGTCCTCCGCCCCGCGATCGCGCCGGCGCGCTACCCGCTCTTCGGGATCGCGATGGCCGCGGCCGTCGCCGAGGCGGGCGAGGAAGCGACGGGCACCGCGCTCGACGTGAAGTGGCCGAACGACGTGCTCTGGGACGGCCGGAAGCTCTGCGGCATCCTGGCCGAGTCGCGCGCCGGCCAGGCGGAGCGGCCCGCGCTCGTGATCGGCGCCGGGATCAACGTGAACCAGGGCGCGGAGGCGTTCCCGCCCGAGATCCGCGACCGTGCGACGTCGCTCCGCGCCGCCGCGGGCGGGCGCCGCGTCGACCGCGACGCGCTCCTCGCGTCGGTGCTCGGCCGCTTCGACCGCTACCGTCTCGAGGCGCGCGACCGGGGGGCCGACTCGCTTCGGGAGGCCCTGGCCGCGCGGCTCCCGCGGGCGGGAACGCCGGTGCGCGTCGCGGTGGGCGACCGGATCGTCGCCGGCACGGTCGAGGGGGTCACCGAGACGGGCGCGCTCCGGGTCCGCGAGCCGAAGGAAGGCGCCCTGGTCACCGTCTCGGCGGGAGAGCTGACGTGAAGTGCCCCACGTGCGGCCACCTCGAGGACAAGGTCATCGACTCCCGCTCCGCCAAGGAGGGGCAGGCGATCCGCAGGCGCCGCGAGTGCCTCAAGTGCCACCGGCGCTTCACGACGTACGAGACGGTCGAGACGACGCCGCTCCTCGTGATCAAGAAGGACGGGCGCCGCGAGCCGTTCCACCGCGAGAAGATCCTGAACGGGCTCCTCCGCGCGTGCGAGAAGCGCCCGATCCCGGCGGAGAAGCTCCACGCGATCGTGGACGCGCTCGAGGCCGACCTCCTCCGCCAGGGCGTGGACGAGGTCAAGTCGAGCGAGATCGGCGAGCGCGTGATGGAGGCGCTCCACGAGCTGGACGAGGTCGCGTACGTTCGGTTCGCCTCGGTCTACCGGCACTTCAAGGACCTGAACCAGTTCCTCGAAGAGCTGCGTTCCCTCCTCAAGTGACGCGACTCTTCTCCGGCATATTCGGCGGCGACGGCGAAGGCGGCGACGGCGGGGGCGCCATGCCGCTCCTGGGCCACCTCGAGGAGCTCCGGCGGACGATGTTCCGGGCGGCGCTCGTCGCGATCGTCCTGGTCGCCGCGTCGTGGGCCTTCTCGGACCGCCTCCTCGACGCGCTGATCGTCCGCCTGATCGGGAACCAGAAGGCGCTCGCGCTCACGCCGGGCGAATCGTTCTCGGCGCGCATGGAGATCGCGCTCTGGACGGGGGGCCTGATCGCGGTCCCGTACCTCCTCTTCGAGATCTGGCGCTTCGTCGCTCCGGGACTGAAGAAGAACGAGCGCCACTTCGCCATGCCGTGGATGATCGCCTCGGGGGTGCTCCTCTACTCCGGCATCGCCTTCGCCGTCGAGCTCCTGCTCCCGGCGATGGTCGGGATGCTCCAGTCCTTCGCCACCCCGCACGTCGAATCGCGCGTCTCGGTGAGCGCGCTCCTCCACTTCGCGGTCAAGCTCGCCGCCGGATGCGGCCTCCTCTTCCAGATGCCGCTCGTTCTCTGCCTGCTCGCCTGGTACGGCCTGGTCTCGCCGGCCGCGCTCTGGAAGGCGTGGCGCCACGCGGTCTTCTTCATCGCGCTCGGCGCGGCGGTCGTCACGCCGGGGGACGGGCCCTCGATGCTCATCCTGACCGCGCCGCTCGTGATCCTCTACTTCATCAGCGTCCTCGTCGCGTGGATCCTCTGGCGCGCTCGCGGACGGCCGCTCAAGAGCCGCGGAAGGTTCGCGTGAACCCGCGCGCCGTGGGGAAGGCAAAGGGGGATTCGATGCTCCTCGCCATCGACATCGGGAACACCGAGGTGACGCTCGGCCTCTTCGAGCGCGCGCGGCTCGTCCGCTCCTTCCGCGTGAGCAGCGAGACGCGGCGCACCGCCGACGAGGCGGCGCTCCTCCTCGCGCAGGCGGTCCCGGAAGCGAAGCGGGGCGCGGGCGGACGGGCGGTAATCGCCTCGGTCGTCCCGCCTCAGACGCCGCTCTTCGCCGAGGCGGTCCGCCGGCTCGTCGGGGTCCGCCCCCTCGAGATCACGGCCGCGGCGGCGCCCTGGCTTCCGATCGACTATCGCGATCCCGGCGCCGTCGGAGCCGACCGGATCGCGAACGCCGTCGCGGTGATCGAGCGGCACGGGGCGCCCGCGATCGTCGTCGACTTCGGGACCGCGACCACGTTCGACGTGATCTCGAAGGACGGGCGCTACCTGGGCGGCGTCATCGCGCCGGGGGTGCTGACCGGCGCGGAGCAGCTCGTTCGCCGCGCGGCCCGCCTCGGAGCCTTCGAGGTGACGCCGCCGGCGAACGTGGTGGGGCGGAGCACCGAGGAGAGCCTCCAATCGGGCGTGGTCTACGGCGCGGCTGGGCAGGTCGACGCGATCGTCCGGCGGATCGCCGCCGAGCGGCGTTTCCGCCCGGTCGTCGTCGCGACGGGGGGCCTCGCGGCGGCGATCGCGCCGCACACGAAGTCGATCCGGAAGGTGGATCCCGACCTCACGCTCCATGGGCTTCGGCTGATCTTCGAGCGGAAGGGCGAGGCGGGCTCCCGCGCGGCGAGGCCCTCGAAGAGGCGATGACCGGGGCAAACTTTCCAGTAACTTGCCTATTTATAATCTCTTAGCGACTCCGACGGACGGCCGCGCTAGGGGGTTGCGCGGCCGCGCGGCTTCCGCTAGATTCACGGCGTTAGCACTCTCATCCATCTAGTGCCAATTTCGAGCCGCGCCCCCTGGGCGCGACAGGGAGGGGTAGCCCAACCATGGCGAAGCAGTTGCTCTTCGACGCCGCGGCGCGCGACGCGCTCCAGCGGGGCGTCGACAAGCTGGCGAACACCGTGAAGATCACGCTCGGTCCCAAGGGACGAAACGTCGTCCTCGACAAGAAGTTCGGCGCGCCGACCATCACCAACGACGGCGTCACGATCGCGAAGGAGATCGAGCTCGAGAACCCCTACGAGAACATGGGCGCCCAGATGGTGAAGGAAGTGGCGTCCAAGACGCAGGACGTCTCGGGCGACGGGACCACCACCGCCACCGTGCTCACCCAGTCGATCGTGCAGCACGGCATCCGCCACGTGGCGGCGGGCGCCAATCCCATGTTCCTGAAGCGCGGCATGGATCGCGCGGTGACGGCCATCGTCGCCGAGCTGAAGAAGCAGTCGAAGGCGATCAAGACGCCCGCGGAGATCGCGCAGGTCGCGACCATCTCGGCGAACAACGACCCCGAGATCGGCAAGCTGATTGCCGACGCGATGGACAAGGTCGGGAAGGACGGCGTCATCACGGTCGAGGAGGCGAAGAGCCTCGATACCTCGCTCGAGGTGGTCGAGGGGCTCCAGTTCGACCGCGGCTACCTCTCCCCCTACTTCATCACCGATCCCGAGCGGATGGAGGTGGTGATCGAGGACGGCGCGGTCCTGATCCACGACAAGAAGATCGCGTCCATCAAAGACGTCCTCCCGATCCTGGAAAAGGTGGCCCAGACCGGGCGCCCGCTCCTGATCATCGCGGAGGACATCGAGGGCGAGGCGCTCGCCACCCTCGTGGTGAACAAGCTTCGCGGCGTGCTGAACGTGGCGGCCGTCAAGGCCCCCGGATTCGGCGACCGCCGCCGCGCCATGCTCGAGGACATCGCCATCATCACCGGCGGCCGGCTCGTCACCGAGGAGGCCGGCTACAAGCTGGAGAACGCCACCCTCGCCGATCTCGGCAAGGCCAAGCGGATCGTGATCGACAAGGAGAACACCACGATCGTCGAGGGCGGGGGCAAGAAGACCGAGATCAAGGGTCGCGTCGACCAGATCCGCAAGGAGATCGAGGATTCGACGAGCGACTACGACAAGGAGAAGCTCCAGGAGCGCTTGGCCAAGATGGCGGGCGGCGTGGCGGTGATCCACGTCGGCGCCGCGACCGAGATCGAGCTGAAGGAGAAGAAGGCCCGCGTCGAGGACGCGCTCGCGGCCACCAAGTCGGCCGTCGAGGAGGGGATCGTCCCCGGCGGCGGCGTCGCGCTCCTGCGGGCCCAGGGCGGGCTCGCGAAGCTCGAGGCGGTGGGAGACGAAAAGCACGGAATCGACATCGTCGCGGGCGCGCTCGAGGCCCCGGCGAGGCAGATCGCCGCGAACGCCGGCTCGGAGGGTTCCGTGATCGTCGAGAAGATCAAGGCGCTCAAGGGCCCGAATGGCTACAACGCCGCCACCGGTGAGTTCGTCGATCTGGTCGCGGAGGGAATCGTCGACCCGACGAAGGTCACCCGCTCGGCGCTCCAGCACGCGGTCTCGATCGCCTCCCTCCTCCTGACGACCGAAGCGATCGTCACCGACATCCCGGAGGAGAAGGAGGCGCCCCCGGGCGGCGGTGGGATGGGGGGCATGGGCGGAATGGGCGGCATGGGGATGGGGATGTAACGCGCCCGAGACCCCGACACTAGTGAAACACGAGGCCCCGGCGGCTCGCGTCGCCGGGGCCTTCTCGTTGCTCTCGGTCTCGTGCCTCCGGCGGGCGCGCCGGGCGGACCTACGAATCCGGCCCCGGCATCACGATCCAGAGGATCAGGTAGGTCAGGATTCCGGGAAACGCGGCGCTCACGATCGAGACGAAGACGTAGAGGACCCGCACGACCGTCGGGTCCCATCCGATCCATTCGGCGATCCCGCCGCAGACGCCGCCGATCATCCGGTTCCGCGACTTCCGAAGCTTCCTCACGCTGCCCGCGGTCGGCGATTCCATGATCAGTTCCTCCGTTCCGCCGCGCCCGGCGCGCTCGCCGCGACCGCCTTCGCCAGCTGCTCGAAGGCCGCGTCCGCGCCGCGCTCGAAGACGGGCCGCACCGCGTAGACGGCGGGGCCGGTCCCGAAGCCGTGGGCGACGCACCGGACGCGGGTCCGGTGCTTCTCCGCCGGGTCGACGAGGATGTCGTACCAGGTTCCGACCACGAAGTTCGCGAACGGGAATCCCTCGGGCGCCTGCTCGACCCGAAGCGAGAGGAGACGGCCCGGCTTGATCGCCGTGATCGTGTTGACCAAGGTCTTCGGGTCGCCGATCTTGCCCGAGGGGTCTTCGTGGGTCCGGAGGAGCCCGCCGACCCGGAGATCGACGTCGGCGTGGGGCGCGAGCCACGATTCCATGCCGCGCTTGGTGGTCAGGAGGCGCCAGACGAGGCCGGGCGGCCCGTCGATCACCGCCTCCCGGACGAGATCCCCCGCGGCGGCGGCTTGGGCGGGGCGGGTGGGCGGCGCGTAGAGCGCCAGGGCGGCGAGCACGGCCAGGACGGCCGGTATGGTTCGATTCACGATGCGGTTCCTCCCCAGGCGGCGATCCGCCTCCCGGGAGCGTACCGAGAGACGGAGCGTCTTGTCGAGCGGCTACTTCCGCCGCGATCGAACCGTCAGGACGGGGCAGCTCACGCGATGCCTGAGGCCCGAGGTCGTGGCGCCGAGGAAGAGGTCGCCGAGGAGGCGATGGCCGTGGGATCCGGTGATCAGGAGATCGGCCCCGGTCTCCCGCACCATGCGCGCGAGCTCGCCCTTCACGTCCCCGTTTCCGAGCAGGACGCGGCTGGGGAAGCCCGACTCGCCCAGGTCCGAGGCCAGGTGCTCGAGCGTGGCCAGGTCCTCGCGGCTCTCCTGGTCCAAGCTCTCCGTCCCGAGATAGCGGCTCGCGGCGCTCTCGGCCACGTGCATCAGCACGATCTCCACGTCGGCCGGCAGCGCCATGCCGGCGAGGTGCTCGAGCACGGCCTCGTCGGCCCGGCCCATCTCGAGCGCGACCGCCACGCGGCGCGGACCGCTCGCGGCGATCGCCCGCGGCCCGCGGCGGGGCTCACGCGCGCGCGACACGTAGGCGAGCGGCACCGGCGGATAGAGCTCCGGGAGCGGCGCGAGGCGAAGGACGCGGAGGAGCGGCGTGGCCGCCACCGCGAGGAGCAGGAGGGCGACCACGAAGATCGCCGGAAGGAGGAGGCCGGAGAGCCACCACGCGCCGGGGGAGGCCGCCCACCACCCGGCCACCGAGTCGAGCACGAGCTTCGCGTTCAATCCCACGATGAGAGCGGTCACGAGGGTCGCGAGCGCGATCACCCACGGCGGATTCACGAACGTCCCCATGCGCGACCGGGTGCTCGTGAAGGTGACCAGCGGGATGACGGCGAAGGAGAGCTGGAGGCTCAGCACCACCTGCGATAGGACCAGGAGGGCGTCGACCGAGCGCTCACCCTGGAGGCCGATCACGAGCACGGCGGGGACGATCGCCAAGGAGCGGCTGATGAGCCGCCTCAGCCAGGGCTGGATGCGGAGCCGGAGGAACCCTTCCATCACCACCTGGCCCGCGAGCGTGCCGGTGATGGTGCTCGACTGCCCGGAGGCGAGCAGGGCGACCGCGAAGAGGGTCGAGGCGAGCCCGGTGCCGAGGAGAGGCGCCAAGAGGCGGTAGGCCTCCTCGATTCGCGCCACGCCCTGGTGCCCGGTCGAATGGAAGACCGCCGCGGACAACACGAGGATCGCGGCGTTCACGAGGAACGCGGCGTTCAAGGCGACCGCCGAGTCGACCAGGTTCATCCGGGTGGCCTGGCGCTTCCCCTCGACGGAATCGGCCACGGCCCGGCTCTGCACGAGCGCGCTGTGGAGGTAGAGGTTGTGCGGCATCACCGTCGCGCCGAGGATCCCGATCGCGATGTAGAGCGAATCGCCGCTCAACCCGAGGACCGACCACCCGCCCCCCGGCGCCGGCGTGAAGAGACTCGGCGTCCCGTCGGCGCCGCGCGGCACGAATCCGCGCAGGATGGCGCCGAGCTCCGGCCGCGAGAGCGCGATCTCGAGGGCGAAGCAGGCGCCCATCGTGGCGATCAGCGTGAGGATGAAGGCCTCGAGGCGCCGGATGCCAAGGCGCGACAGGGCGAGGAGGAGGAGCACGTCCATCGCCGTGAGGAGAACGCCCCAGAGGAGCGGCACGTGGAAGAGGAGCTTGAGCCCGATCGCCGCTCCCAGCACCTCGGCCAGGTCGCACGCCACGATCGCGATCTCCGCGAGGAGCCAGAGCGGGATCGTGAGGGGGCGCGGATAGTAGTCGCGGCACTCCTGGGCCAGGTCCTTTCCCGTCACCACCCCGAGGCGCGCCGAGAGCGTCTGGAGGAGCACCGCCATCAGGTTGCTGAGGAGGATGACCCAGATCAGCTGGTAGCCGAAGCGCGCCCCGCCGGCGAGGTCGGTCGCCCAGTTGCCCGGGTCCATGTACCCGACGCTGACCAGGTAGGCCGGCCCCGAGAAGGCGAGCATGCGGCGGATCCAGCCCGCGCCGTCCGGGATGCGCACCGTCCGGTGGACCTCGTGAAGCGAGCGGCCGTGCCGATCAGGCTCCACGCGATCCTCCTTCCATGGCCCGCTCCACCATCACCCCGGCGAGCGCGGCGCTCCCGGTGACGTGGCGCCGTCCGGCGACCTCCAGCTCGACGGTCCCTTCGAGCCCCCGAACCTCGCGCACGCGGACCGACGCTCCGGGCACGAGGCCGATCTCCTTCCAGCGCGCGAGGCGCGGGCCGTCCAGATCCTGGATCTCCCGCACCAGCGCTCGGGCTCCCCGGGGAAGCGCCGCGAGGGAGACGAGGGAGCGGCGCGCCAGGTGCCCCGCGGCGTCGGGAATCGGATGCCCGTGGGGATCCTCCGCCGGATGCCCCGCCAGCCGGTCGATCGCGCCGAGCACCCGGTCGCTGATGTGGTGCTCGAGGATCTCCGCGTCGTCGTGGACCAGCGACCAGTCGAGGCCGAGCACGCGCACGAGGAAGGTCTCGAGAATCCGGTGGCGGCGGACGATCCGGAGCGCCTCGCGCCGGCCGTGCGCGGTGAGCCGCGCCCCGGCGCGGGGGGAGTGGCGGACGAGCCGGTCCGCCGCGAGGCGGGCGATCATGTTCGTGACCGACGGGGCCTTGACGCCGAGGTGGGCGGCGAGGCGCGACGTCGGCACCGCGGCCCCCTCCGCTTCGAGGAGAAAGAGCGCCTTCAGGTAGTCCTGGCGGGATCGCGTGAGCGGGTGCACGACGATAGGCTACCCAAACTACTACGTTAGGTAAAGCTAATTTAGTGGCGCGATCGGCGCTTCAGAATTCGCCGCGCCGTGCCGATGATCCAGAGGCCGGACGGCGGCCGCGGCGGCCCGCGCCGCCGCCGCCCGCGAAGGGGCCGCACCTTATCCGTGGCGCCGGCCGGACGGCGCCCCTATCCTGGCCTTGGCGTCGCACGAGGCGGCGCATCGGACCCGAAACGGAGCCTCATCGTGACCTTCGACACCCTCACTTCGCCCAAGACCTCCCTCGTGCTCAAGCGCGCGGAGCCGCTCGCGCCCTACACCACGTTCGGCATCGGCGGCCCGGCCGACGTCCTGGCCGAGGTCTACGACGAGCGAGCCCTCCAGGAAGTGGTCCGGGAGGCGATCCGGACGAAGACTCGCTGGCTCCTGATCGGAGGCGGATCGAACCTCCTGGTCGGCGACACCGGCTACCGCGGCCTCGTCATCGTGAACCGGATCGAGCACCTGGCCGTGAACGGCACGCGGATCGTCGCCGGAGCGGGCGCCGATCTCGGCGAGGTGGTCGAGGCGGCGCGGCACCACTCGCTGACCGGGCTCGAGTTCGCGATCGACATCCCCGGAACCGTGGGCGGGGCGATCCGCGGCAACGCGGGCGCGTTCGGCCGCTCGGTCGGCGACGTCTCCGTCCGGATCCGGCTCCTCGAGGGGACGACGCTCGTCGATCGGACGCCCGAGGAGCTGGGATTCGCGTACCGCCACAGCCGCCTCAAGCAGAACGACCACATCGTGGTCGAGGCCGAGTTCCAGCTCGCCCCGGGCGACCGCGCCGAGATGGACCGCGTCATGGGGCAGCACGCCGCCCAGCGCGCGCGGCGGAAGGAGAAGGGGCTCCACACGGCGGGGTGCTTCTTCAAGAACCCGATCCTCGCCGACGGGACGAAGGTCGCCGCGGGGCAGCTCCTCGAGGCCGCGGGCGCGAAGGAGATCCACGAGGGCGGCGCGGGCGTGCACGCGTTCCACGCCAACTACATCGTGAACCAGGGCGGCGCCACCGCCGCGCAGGTGCTCCACGTGGCGCAGGAGATGAAGCGGCGCGTCGAGGAAGCGAACGGCATCACGCTCGAAGAAGAGGTGATGGTCGTGATCGATCCCGCCGCGCCCGGCGCTCTCTAGACCTCTTCGTCGCGACGCCCGTCGCCGCGCCCCGGTCCCCCTTGACCCCCGGGGCAAACCCCGATACCGTCGATCCCCATGGCATCCATCGACCCGAGCGCGCGGCTCGCCGCCCTGCCGCGCTATCTCTTCGCGGAGCTGGAGCGGAAGCGGTCCGAGGCGGAGGCGGCCGGCCGGGAGGTCATCGACCTCTCGATCGGCGATCCCGATCTCCCGACCCCGCGCCCGATCCTCGACCGGATCGCGGAGGCGGGCCTCGATCCCGCGAACCACCGCTACCCGTCGAGCGCCGGGATGGTGTCCGCCCGCACGCGCATCGCCGAGTGGTTCGCCGGACGCTACGGGGTGACGCTCGATCCCCGGCGCGAGATCGCGATCCTGATCGGCTCGAAGGAGGGGATCGGCCACTTTCCGCTCGCCCTCCTGAATCCGGGCGACGAGGTCGTCGTCCCCGATCCGGGCTATCCGGTCTACGCGGCGGGAACCGTCTTCGCGGGCGCGATGCCCCGGCGCGTTCCGCTGCGCGAGGCGAACGGCTTCCTTCCCGACTTCGGGGCGATCGACCGCGCCGCGGGCCCCCGAGCGCGCGCCGTCTGGGTGAACTACCCGAACAACCCGACCGGGGCCACGGCCCCCCTCTCGTTCTACGAGACCCTCGTCGCCTGGGCGCGGAAGCGCGACCTGATCGTCGCGAGCGACGCCGCGTACGGCGAGCTCTACTACGAGGCGCCGGCGCCCAGCGTGCTCCAGATCCCGGGAGCGCGCGACCGCGCGATCGAGTTCCACTCCTTCTCGAAGACCTTCAACATGACCGGCTGGCGGCTCGGGTTCGCCGTCGGCGCGCCGCCCCTGATCGACGCGCTGGTCCGCCTCAAGGCGAACCTCGACTCGGGGGCCCCGCAGGCCATCCAGCTCGCCGCGGCCGGCGCGCTCGCGTCGCTCCTGCCGTCGCACGGGCCGGCGCTCCGCGCGGTCTACCGCGAGCGTCGGGACCTGGCGCTCGACGGGCTCAAGCGGCTCGGCTGCCCGATCCGCCCGCCCGGCGGCGCCTTCTACCTATGGGGCCGCGCGCCGGACGGCGAGCCGTCGATCGACTTCGCGAGCCGCGTCTTCGAGCGCGCGGGCGTCCTGCTCACGCCTGGCGTCGGCTTCGGCGACGAGGGCGAGGGCTACTTTCGCATCGCGCTCACCTCGCCGGTGGAATCGCTGGCCAAGGCGCTCCGGAAGCTCGAAGCGCTCGATCCGTGGAAGGCCTCCCATGCCCCCGCGTCGCCGTCGCCGCGCTGAGCCGGCGCGGCCGGCCGCGAGCGCGCTCCCGACCGACTGGCTCCGCCTCATCGGAATCCAGGCCTACGGGCACCTCGGCGTGACGCAGAAGGAGCGCGACCTGGGCCAGCGCCTCGAGGCGGACGTGGAATTGGCGTACGACCCGGTCGCGTCCGGCCGGCGCCCCGACGCCCTGAGCGCGTGCATCGACTACGAGGAGGTCTGCCGCGTCGTGCGGTCGCAGATCGGCATGGCGCGCTGCCGCCTGATCGAGACCCTGGCCGAGGAGCTGGCGCTGGCACTTCTCGCCGAGTTCGACCCGCCGCGCGTGCGGGTCCGCCTGCGGAAGGTGCACGTTCCCGTGGCCGACTTCTCCGGCGTTCCGGAGATCGCGGTGGAGCGCGTGCGAACGTGAGCCGCGTCTTCGTCGGCCTGGGCTCGAACCTGGGCGAGCGGGAGCACCTGATCCGGAAGGCGCTCGAGGAGCTGGGGAAGCTCCCGCACACGACCGTGATCCGCGTCTCCTCGCTCTACGACACCGATCCGGTGGGCGACGTGGTCCAGCCCGCCTTCCTGAACGCGGTCGCGTGGCTCGAGACCGACCTCGCCGCGCGCGATCTGCTCTGGCAGATGCTCCTGATCGAGAAGCGGATGGGGCGCGTCCGGTCTCAGCGCTGGGGCCCCCGTCCGATCGACCTCGATCTCCTCTTCTACGGAATCGAGAAGATCGAGGATCCCGACCTCACGGTGCCGCATCCGGAGGTGCCCCATCGCGCGTTCGTCCTCTATCCGCTCCAGGAGCTCGATCCGGCGTTCCGGCACCCGGTGACCGGGGAGACGGTCGCGAAGATGCTCCAGAAGCTGCCCCCGAATCCGCCCGTCCGCAAGGGCGGCCGCTTCTGGACCTAGCGCCCGGTGCGACCGTGACCGGCCGCTACGTGGCGATCGAAGGGGTCATCGGAGTCGGGAAGACGAGCCTGGCGCGGCTCCTCGCCGAACGGCTCCACGCGCACCTCCTCCTCGAGCAGCCGGACGCCAACCCGTTCCTCGAGGACTTCTACAAGGACCCGCGGCGGTACGCCTTCCAGACCCAGATGTTCTTCCTGATCAGCCGCTACCAGGAGCTCAAGGACCTCCGCCAGCCCGATCTCTTCCACGACGCGGTCGTGAGCGACTACCTGTTCCAGAAGGATCGCATCTTCGCGAACATCAACCTGAGCGACCGCGAGCTCCAGCTCTACGACAAGGTCGCGCCGGTGCTCGAGCAGGAGGTTCCCGCGCCCGACCTGGTCGTCTACCTGCAGGCGACGCCCGAGGTGATCTGGAGCCGGATCCAGCAGCGGGGGCGCCACTACGAGAAGTCGATGGATCAGGAGTACACGGCCACCCTCGCGGAGGCGTACAATTATTTCTTCTTCCACTACCGCGAGGCGCCGCTCCTCGTGGTGAACACCAACGAGATGAACTTCGTGGACCGGCGGTCCGACCTGGAAGAACTGGTCGCCCGCATCGAGAGCCACCGCGAGGGGGTCGCCTACGTGAGCCCGAGCGGAAGCGCCGGAAGCGCGCCGTGAGCGCCGGATCCCGTCCGGACGCCCGCGAAACCGCGCGCCCGAAGATCACGGTCCGCCGGATTCGCGAGATGAAGGCTCGCGCCGAGAAGATCGTCTCGGTCACCGCGTACGACTACCCGACCGCGCGCCTCGCCGACGAGGCCGGCGTCGACCTGATCCTGGTCGGCGACTCCCTCGGCATGGTGGTGCTCGGCTACGATTCGACGATCCCCGTCACCATGGCGGAGATGTCGCACCACCTCCGCGCCGTCGTCCGCGCGAGCCCGCGCGCGCTCGTGATCGCCGACCTCCCCTTCGCGTCGTTCCAGGCGGGTCCCGAGGACGCCGTGCGGAACAGCGCCCGCTTCGTGAAGCGCGGGGCCGAAGGGGTGAAGCTCGAAGGGGGGCGCCGCGTGCTCCCACAGGTCGAGGCGATCGTCGCCGCCGACATCCCGGTGCTCGGCCATCTCGGGCTGACGCCGCAGTCGGTGCACGCCTTCGGCGGCTACCGCGTGCAGGCGCGGGGCCGTGAGGCGGCCGACGCGCTGCTCGCCGACGCGCTCGCGCTCGAGCGCGCGGGCGTCTTCGCGATCGTGCTCGAGGGGATTCCGCTGGAACTCGGCGCCGAGGTCTCGCGCGCCCTCTCGATCCCGACGATCGGGATCGGCGCCGGCCCGGGCTGCGACGGCCAGGTTCTCGTGATCCACGACCTGATCGGGCTCTCCTTCGGGCGCCCGGCCAAGTTCGTGCGGCGGTACGCCGAGGTGGGCGACACGATCCGTGGCGCGGTCGCCTCGTTCCGGGACGACGTGCGCGCCGGCCGCTACCCGAGCGACGCGGAATCATACGCCGCGGCGCCGGACCCCGAGCCCGAGCGCGCGCCCGTGAAGCCGATTCCCACCCCGGAGAAGTCCTCTTGCGAATCGTGAGGCGGCCGGCCGCGCTCCGCGCCCTCGTCCGCCGCGCGCGGGCGCGGGGCGGGACGGTCGGCTTCGTGCCCACGATGGGCGCGCTCCACGACGGCCACGTCTCCCTCCTCCGCCGCGCGCGCCGCGGCCACGACAAGGTCGTCGCCAGCGTCTTCGTGAACCCGCTCCAGTTCGGCCCGCGGGAGGACTTCTCCCGCTACCCCCGCCGTCCCGCGCGCGACGCGCGGCTCTGCCGGGACGCCGGGGTCGACTGGCTCTTCATGCCGTCCGCGCGCGCCCTCTACCCGGCCGGCGCCGCGACGCGCGTCGTCCCCGGCCCGCTCGGCGCGCGGTGGGAGGGGGCCGTCCGCCCCGGACACTTCACCGGCGTCCTGACCGTCGTCCTGAAGCTCCTCCAGATCGTGGAGCCCGACACGCTGATCCTCGGCCGGAAGGACGCGCAGCAGGCCGTCCTGGTCGGCGCCATGATGCGGGACCTCGACATCCCGGCGCGGCTCGACGTCGCGCCGATCGTCCGCGAGCCGGACGGGCTCGCGATGTCGTCGCGGAACGCCTATCTGAACGGCGAGGCGCGGCGGCGCGCCGGCGGTCTCTACCTGGCGCTCGAGGCGGGGCGCCACGCCGCCCGGACCGGCGTACGCGAAGCCGCGCGCGTCGTCGCGGCGGCCCGGCGGATCCTGATCCGCGAGGCGCGCCCCGACGCCGTCGACTACCTGGCGCTCGTCGATCCCCGCACGATGGAGCCGATCCGCCGTCTCGACCGCCGGGGGCTCCTGATCGCGGCGATCCGGATCGGGTCGACCCGCCTGATCGACAACATGGCCGTGACTCCGCGAGGCCGCCGATGACGCCGTCGCCCCCGGGCGCGACGCCTCCGCGCCGGACGCCGCCGCCACCGACGGCGCTGGTCCTCGCCGCCGGGCTCGGGAAGCGGATGGGCTCCGACCTTCCCAAGGTGCTCCACCGCGCGCTCGGCAAGACGCTGATCGAGCACGTCCTCGATCGCGTGGCTCCCCTCGCGCCCGACCGCGTCGTCGTCGTGGTGGGACACCGGGAGGAGCTGGTGCGCGCCGCGCTCGCGTCGCGGGGCGTGCGCTTCGTCACGCAGTCGCCGCAGCTCGGCACGGGGCACGCGGTCCAGGTGGCGTGGGAGGAGGTGGCGCCGGGCTCGGATACGGTCCTGGTCCTGGCGGGCGACATGCCGCTCATCCGGACCGAATCGCTCCGGCGCCTCACGGCGCGGCACGCCCGCGAGGGGAACGCCGGGACGTTCCTCTCCGCGGCGCTCGACGACCCATCGGGGTACGGGCGCGTGGTCCGCGACGCGACGGAGGCCTTCGTGAAGATCGTGGAGGAGAAGGACGCGACGCCCGAGGAGCGGGCGATCCGCGAGGTCAACTCGGGGATCTACGCCTTCGCCAAGGAGCCGCTCCGCGAGACGCTCGGAACGCTCCGCGCGGACAACCGCCAGAAGGAGTACTATCTGACCGACACCCTCGCCGCGTTGCGGGGGAAGGGACTTCGGGTCGGCATCGAGCGCGCCGCCGATCCGCGCGAGTGCTTCGGCGTGAACACGCCGGAGCAGCTCCGGCTCGTGGAAGAGACGCTGCGCGCGTGGGGAGAGGGCTGACGTGGACCGGCTCTGGGCGGGGTGGCGGATGGCCTACATCGCGGAAGCGACGAAGGGCTCCTCCCGCAAGACCAAGTCCCCGTGTCTCTTCTGTGGCATGGCGAAGCGCAGGCCGGGGGCGCGGAACCTGCTCCTTTCGGTTACCCCGCAAGCGCTCGTCATGTTGAACCTCTACCCGTACAATATAGGGCACGTGATGGTCGCCCCGCGCCGCCACCGGGCGTCGCCGGCCGACCTGACCGCCGAGGAGGCGGTCGAGATCACGAGGTGGCTGGGGCGCGTGGAGCGGGCGCTGAGGCGTGAGTATCGGCCCCACGGGTTCAACATGGGTGTGAACCTGGGCCGGACCGCGGGCGCCGGCGTGCTCGGACACCTGCATTGGCACGTGGTGCCGCGCTGGAACGGCGACACCAACTTCATGCCGGTGCTCGGCGACACGAAGGTGCTGCCCGAGCCGCTCGCGAAGACGTACCGGCGGCTCAAGGGTGCGCTCGACGCGACCGAGACGCGACGCCGGGCCCGCTGAGGAGGGCGAGGCGGCGCATGCCGAAGAAAGCGCGCGCGGGATCGCCGGCGCTCGACGCCTCGATCCTCGTCCTCCTCGTGGCGATCGCGCTCTGCGCGGTGTCGGTCGCGCTGCGCGTGGGGCCCCGGTCGCTGGGTCGGCCGAAGCAGCCGATCCGGATCGAGCTCCTGAACGGGAGCGGACGCTCGGGGCTGGCCGGCGCGATGGCTTCGTATCTGAGGGACGGCGGGTTCGACGTCCTCGAGGTGAGCAACGCGGATCGAGCCGACTACCGGAACACGCTGGTCGTGAGCCGGACGGAGGCGAGCGAATCGGGACGAGTCGTGGCGGAATACCTGGGAACCCGCCACCTCATCGAGCAGTTGAGCTCCCAGGAAATGATCGACGTCACGGTCATCGTGGGCCGGGACGCGCGGCGTTGGACCCAGGCGCCGTAACCACCACGGAGCCCCGCGGGCGCGGGGCTCGGAGAGGCGGACGCAAACCATGTTCAACATCGGCCCCCAGGAGCTGTTCTGGCTCTTCCTGATCGTGCTGTTGGTCTTCGGGGCGAAGCGGATCCCCGAGATCGGGCGGTCGATCGGACGGGGCATCCAGGAGTTCAAGAAGGGAATGCGCGACGTCGAGACGGAGATCAACGTCTCCGACAAGCCGGGGCCGACGCCGCCGGCGCCGACGCCGACACAGGGCCCCTCGGAAGAGCGCAAGTCCTAGCTCGAAGCGCGTCCGCTACCGAAAGAAGATCGAGCCGGGACGGCGGCGATGCCGGCCCGGCTCGTTTCGTTTCCCCGCGGGATCGCGCCCGCGTCCCCTCGGGTCACGCTTCGAAGTAGTTCTCGCGGTAGTCCTTGATCTTCGCCTTGCTCCGGACCCCCTGCATCCACTCCTGGAAGATGACCTGGCGCTTCTCGGTGAGGAGCGCCTCGCGGATCTGCGCCTCCTGCTTCTTGAAGTCCTCCTCGCTCGGCGCCGCGTGCGTCTCGATCCGGAAGACGTAGAGGCCGTGCACGCCCGTCAGGACGGGGCTCAAGGCCCCCGCCGGCAAGGTGAAGAGGGCGCCGGCCACGCGCGGCTCCCGATCGCCGACCGGGGCGATGTAGCCGTTCCTCGTCATGCCGTCGGCGGTGAGGGCACGGCCGTGGAACTGGGCGGCGACCTTCTCGTCGCTCTCGTTCGCCTGCAGGGCCGCGCGGGCCGCGGTCGCGGCCTCCCTCGCCTTCTCCATGCGGAGCGAGCGGATCAACGCGGCCTTCACCTGGGGCTCCATCTGGTCGAGCGGGCGGATCCCGTTGGCCCTCCGGTCGGCGATCTGGAAGACGTACCAGCCCAGCTCGGTCGGAACCGCGTGGGAGATCGACCCCACCTTGGCCGTGAACATCCAGCTCTCGATCTCGGGGAAGCGCTGCAGGATGTCGTTTCCGCTCTGCCCGCGCGCGAAGTACTGCGACTCGAAGGTGCGGAGCCCATGCTTCGTCGCCACCGGGCCGAAGCCCTCGCGCCCGGCCTCCTTGGAGATCTGGGTGACCAGGTCGCGCGCCGAGCGAATCGCGGCCGAGCCCGGCTCGACGCGCACCGCGATCTCACGGTAGTGGATCTTCTCGCGCTTCGTCGTCGGGTCCGGGTAGCGCTTGTCGACCTGGAAGATGTGGAGCATCTGCGTGTCCTGGATGATGTCGGAGATCTGCCCCGGCTGGACGTTCGCGAGGCCCTTCTGGACGGCCGGCTGGAGGGCGTCGAGGTACGGCTCGATCCGCGGATCGCCTCCCACCTTGGCGCTCTGGAGGTCGGAGTACGTGCGGGCCAGCGAGGGGAAGGAGTCGGGCTCCGCCCTCGCCATGTCGAGGACGCCCCGCAGCCGCTCGCGCGCCGCGGAGAAGTCGGACTCGTCCGCCTTGCGCGGCACGAGGATCACCGCGATCTTGGCCTCCTCCGGGCCGCTGAACTCCTCGGGGTGCGCCTTGTAGTAGGACTCGATGTCCGCGCCGCCGATCCGGCTCGTGTCGACCGCGAAGCTCTCCGGCGCGAACTGGACGAACCGGGCGGTGAGCTTGTCGTTCTGGAGGAGGAACCGGTCGCGGACGTCGCCGTCCGAGACCTTCGCCGCGGCGACCACGTCCTCCTGCAGCTTCTCGACCGGGAGGTTCTGCGCGACGATCGCCTCGACCTGCGCCCAGGGGACCTGCGAGTTCGGGTTGTCGAGCTCCGACAGGTACTTCCGGTAGTCGAACTGCCCGTTGGTCTGGAACCCCGGGGCCTGCGTGAGGAACTGGGGCGGCGCCACCCGGATCGCGGTCTTGATCTCCTCCGGCGTCGCCGAGATGCCGCGGTGGTGCGCCTCCTGCATCATCAGCGTGTTCCGGACGATGGTCTGCCAGGCCTGCTCCCGGACGTAGCTGTCCTCTCCCGGCTGGAGCTCGCGCTGCTGCTGCAGCTGGCGGACCATCATGTTGTAGGTCTGGTTGAAGTCCTCGAGCCGGATCGGCTCGCCGTTGATCTCGGCGATCACGCCGTTGGGGCCGCGCTCCGACCGATTCGTGTCGAAAACGCCGCCCAGCTGGAGAATTCCGAAGCCCACGAGGAACACGATGGCCGTGATCCAGATGATCAGCTTCATGTTGTCGCGGAGTCCCTGCATCATGGCGTGCTTCCTCGTTGATCGTTGGCCGTGACGGACGCGCACGGCGCCGAGGTGGCGCCGTGGGAATGGTTCAATGAGCCATCAAGGCTAGCAACCGCCGCCCCGCCGCGCAAGTTCCCGTTCGCGCGCCGCGGACGCGCCGAACGATCGATTTCCGTTGACCTTCCCGCATCGCGGAGGCAACGTGGCCGTGATGAATTCGGGAACGAACGGGAGGTGCGGCGATGGCGCGCGTTGACGCCCCGGAGATCGAACGGGAGCTCCTGCTCCAGGTGCTCGATGCCGTCGACACGGGCCTCCTGGCGCTCGACGGCGATCGCGCGATCGCGGCGATCAACGAGACCCTGGCGCGCGGCTGGGGCGTCGAGCGCGACGAGGTGACCGGTCGCCCCCTCTCGGAGATCTTCAGGTCCGAGACCGAGCGGTGGTACCTCCCCGAGCGCGGCGCGCGCGGCGAGTCGGGACGGTCGACCCGCGAAGTGCGCGGCACGGTGGCCGACCGCGAGGTGCTGATGCGCTACGGCGTCGCCCCGCTCGGAGACGGCGGCGCGGTCCTGATCCGGGTCGAGGACCTGGTCGACGCGGACACCGAAGAGGAGGTCTTCCGGAACACGGAGCGCCTCATCTCCCTGGGCGAGCTCTCGGCCCGGGTCGCGCACGAGATCCGGAACCCGCTCACCGGCGTCCGGACCACGGTGCAGTTCGTCGCCTCGAAGCTCCGCGCCGGCGACTCCCGGCGCGAGGATCTCCACGACGTGCTGAAGGAGCTCGACCGGATCGAGCAGATCATCACCGATCTTCTCCTCTTCGCGCGGCCCCAGGCCGCGAAGCCGGTCTCGACCGACCTCCGCGAGGTGGTCGAGAAGGTGCTCGACAACCTGGCGCGGCGGCTCACGGACGCCGGGATCGAGGTCGAGCGCGACTTCGATCCCGAGGAGTCGCTCCCCCAGGTAACGGTCGATCCCGACATGGCGCAGCAGGTCGTCCTGAACCTGGTCATCAACGCGATCCAGGCCATGCCCGAGGGCGGAACGCTCCGGGTCAGCACGGGACTCCGCCGGACGCGGTACAAGAAGGCCTACGTGGACGTCTCGGTGATCGACTCCGGGCCGGGGATCCCCGACGAGGTGAAGGAGAAGATCTTCGACCCCTTCTTCACCACGCGCTCGATGGGCACCGGCCTCGGACTCTCGATCTCGCTCCAGATCGCCCGGGAGCACGGCGGGAACCTGACCGCCCGGAACCTGACCCAGGGAGCCGCCTTCCGGTTCAGCCTCCCCGCGATGATGCCGCCCGAGCCGGAGGAGCCGCGCGAGGAGAAGGCGTAGGATGCTCCTCCGCGTCCGTATCGCCGACGACGAGGAGCTGATCCGGAAGTCGCTGACCAAGCTCCTCTCGGCGGAGGGCTATTCGGTCGACTCGGTCGGCACCGCCGCCGAAGTGCTCGAGACGGTCCGGCGCGACCCGCCCCAGGTCCTGATCCTCGACCTCAGGCTCCCCGACGGGAGCGGTCTCGACCTCCTCCCGCGCCTCAAGGCGATGGCGCCCGACCTCAAGGTCGTCGTGATCACCGCGTTCGGAGACCTCCCGACCGCCGTCGAGGCGATGCGCCAGGGCGCGACGGACTTCCTCAAGAAGCCGTACGAGATGGAGGAGATGCTCCTCGCGATGGGCCGCCTGAAGGCGGGGCTCGTCCGCGAGACGCAGCTCGACGCCTTCCGCCGCGGGGAGCTCGAGTCGTTCCTCAAGACGCGGATCGTCGGCGACTCGCCCGCCATGGTCCGGGTCTGGGACATGACCGCCAAGGTGGCGCAGAGCGAGACGACGACGGTGCTGATCGAGGGGGAGAGCGGCACCGGAAAGGAGCTGGTCGCGCGGGCGATCCACTTCGACAGCGCGCGGCGGGACGCCCCCTTCCTGGCGATCAACTGCTCTTCGTTCCAGGAGCACCTGCTCGAGAACGAGCTCTTCGGCCACGAGCGCGGCGCGTTCACCGACGCGCGCGAGCCGAAGCGGGGACTCGTCGAGCTGGCCGACGACGGGACGCTCTTCCTCGACGAGGTGGGGGACCTGCCGACCGCGACCCAGGCCAAGCTGCTCCGGTTCATCGAAGACCGGACCTTCAAGCGCGTCGGCGGATCCGCCGATCTGACGGTCGACATCCGGATCGTGGCCGCGACGAACCGCGAGCTCGAGCATTCGGTCCGCGAGTCGAGCTTCCGCCAGGACCTCTACTACCGCCTCAAGGTCGTCTCGGTCCATCTCCCCCCGCTCCGGGAGCGGGGCGACGACGTCCTGGCGCTCGGCCGACACTTCCTCTCCTTCTACAACGAGAAGTTCCGGAAGCGATTCCACTCCATGGCCCCGGAGGTGGAGGCCATCTTCCGCGCCTACCGCTGGCCGGGGAACGTCCGCGAGCTGAAGAACCTGCTCGAGCGGATCGTCCTCCTCGAGGACGACGAGGTGCTGCGCGAGGATCATCTGCCCGCCGAGATGGTCGCGCAGGTCGAGTCGCTGCCCCGCGTGCTGCGCGACGCGCTCGCCGCCCGCGGCGAGGGAGACGCCGACATGCCGACGCTGGCCGAGATCGAGCAGGAGCACATCCTCAAGGTGCTCGACGCGACCGAAGGCAACCGATCGCAGGCGGCGCGCGTCCTCGGCATCTCGCGCCAGAGTCTGATCGAGCGGCTGAAGCGGATCGCGGCGACGCGGGGATCGCAGCTCGCGCGCTGATTGCGCGCCTTCTTGAGCCGCATTCGGGTGTCGTCTTTCTTGGGATGTCGCGTTTCTCGACAGCGCGCGCGTTTCCCTCGGTGCGCGTCGTGAGCGATCGACTCTCGACCTCTTCGCTGTTAATTCCCGTGACAGTCGCGCGCGCGGCGTCGCGCGCGCCGAATCTTCTCACCGCACATTCATCGCTCCACGTAACTCGCGCGACCTTCGCGCGATGAGCGCGCACGCGTGAGGTCCGCACCCGCGATCGCGTTCGTTGGCCCGCTTCCTGCTTTCCTTCTATAGCGATGACATCACATCGGAGAGGGGGAGGTGTGGATTGCCGAAGTCGGTCCTTATCGTGGACGACGAACAGCTATTGGCGCGCACCCTCTCCAATGTCCTACGGGAGGCGGGATACCGGATCACCGTAGCGGGGTCGGCGGAGCAGGCCGAGCGGCACGTGTTCGCGGAGTCGCCCTTCGATCTGATCGTCGTCGACAACCGGCTGCCGCACGAGAGCGGCATCGAGATGCTCAAGCGGGTGCGCGACCGGGCGGTGAAGTCGAAGGTGATCTTGATGACGGCGTACGAGACGCCGGAGGTGAAGTCGGAGGCGAAGCGGCTGAAGGTGGATCGCTACCTGAGGAAGCCATTCGACCTGACGGCGCTCGTGGATGAAGTGAGGAGCTTGATCGGGCCCGGCGGAAATTCGTCGGGCTGAAACCGGGAACGATTCCAACGCGAGGGGAGGTGAACTGAATGCCGGCGAAGAAGAAGGCCGCCAAGAAGAAGGCCGCGAAGAAGAAGTAACAAATACGCGGATTGGGCACGTCCTCAGGGGCCGCTCGACACTGTCGGGCGGCCCTCGTGCATTCGGCCCGCGCCGGCCCTCCGGCGCCGGACGCGCCGCCCCGTGATTTGACACGCGGCTCCGGGCCGGGGACAATCGCGTCGTGCCCCGCCGCCAATCCGGTACCGACGACGCCTTCGTCCGCCTCTTCGGCGCCCGCCAGAACAACCTGAAGAACCTGGACGTCTCCTTCCCGCGGGCGTCGCTCTCGGTCGTGACCGGGGTGAGCGGCTCCGGGAAGTCGTCGCTCGCCTTCGACACGATCTACGCGGAGGGGCAGCGGCGGTACGTGGAGTGCGTCTCCACGTACGCGAAGCAGTTCCTCGACCGACTCCCGCGCCCCGACTACGACCGCATCGAAGGTCTCGCCCCGGCGCTGGCGATCCGCCAGGGAGCGGCGGCGCAGACCGGCCGCTCCACGGTGGGGACCGTCACCGAGATCGCCGACTATCTCCGGCTCCTCCTCGCCCGGGTCGGAGAGACCCGCTGCTCGAGCTGCCGGAACGTCGTGCCGCGGCACAGCGTCGATTCGGTGCTGGAGGCGACGCTTCGGCACGGGGAGGAGGAGGTGGCGGTGGCCGTCACGCTCCACGCGAGGCCGGGTGAGCGGCTGCCTCAGGTATGGGAGCGGGCGCTCTCCCGCGGATTCCTCCGCGCGAGCCCGCGCGACGCAGCCGCGTGGCTCCGCCTCGACGAGCCGCTTCCCGCGGGAGCGAAGGGGCCGGTGCGCGTCCTGGTCGACCGGCTCGCCGCCGTCCCGGCGAACCGGATGCGGCTCCGCGAGGCGCTCGAGCTGGCTTGGCGCGAGGGAGACGGGCGGGTCGAGATCGAGCGCCCGTCGGGGCAGACGCTCACCTACGCCGACGGCCGCGTCTGCCCGACCTGCGGCCGCACCTTTCCCGAGCCGAGGCCCCAGCTCTTCTCCTTCAACAGCCCTTACGGCGCCTGCCCCGAGTGCAAGGGCTTCGGCAACATCCTCACGTTCACGCTCGAGCGGGTCGTCCCGGACCCGGGGAAGTCGGTGCTCGAGGGGGCGCTCGATCCGTGGGCCAACTCCTGGCGCTCGTGGTTCCTGCCCAAGATGAAGAAGCTGGCGAAGGAGCACGGCTTCTCCCTCGACGTGCCGTTCCGCTCCCTCGAGGAGGAACACCGGAAGCTCCTCCTCTACGGCGAGCCGGGGTTCCGGGGCGTCTTCCCGTTCCTGGAGCGGCTCCGCGCCAAATCATACAAGTCGAGCGCGCGCTTCCTGGTGAAGCGCTACCAGGAAACGGTGACCTGCGGCACGTGCGGCGGTATCCGGCTGAAGCCCGAGGCACTCGAAGTCTACGTCGGGGGCGCCAATGTGGCCGAGCTTCTCTCGATGACCGTGGGGAGGCTCAGGGCGTTCGTCCTGGCGCTCGCCTTGGATCCGGTCCGGGAGGCGGTCGCGGCTCCGATCCTGACCGAGCTCAAGGGCCGGCTCGAGTACCTGGGCGAGGTCGGGCTCGACTACCTGACGCTCGACCGCGCGTCGAAGACGCTCTCGGGCGGCGAGGCGCAGCGGATCGAGTTGGCGAACGCCCTGGGAGGATCGCTCTCGCACGCGCTCTACGTCCTCGACGAGCCGACCGTCGGGCTCCACCCGCGCGACACCGAGCGGCTGATCCAGGTGCTTCGGCGGCTTAGGGGGCGTGGGAACACCGTCCTCGTCGTCGAGCACGACGCCGACGTGATCGCCGCGGCCGACTGGATCGTGGAGCTGGGCCCGGGCGCGGGGCAGCGCGGCGGCTCGCTCCTCTACCAGGGGCCGATCGAAGGCTGGCCGTCGCGCGCCGAGGCGCTCGAGCCGCCGGAGCTGGCCGCGGAGTCCCCGCCTCCCTACGGCGCCGGTGGGAAGCGGGGCAGGCGGGAGGCGCGCGCGATCGAGATCCGGGGGGCGCGCGAGCACAACCTCAAGAACGTCTCGGTCCGGTTCCCTGTCGGGTCCCTGAGCGGCGTCTGCGGCGTCTCGGGGTCGGGCAAGTCGACGCTCGTGGAGGAGATCCTCTGGCGCGCCGCCGCGCGCGGGCTCGGCGAATCGGCGCCCGCGCCCGGCGAGCACGACGCCGTCTCCGGCCTCGAGACGTTCCACCGCGTGGCCCTCGTCGACCAGTCGCCCGTCGCCCGGTCGAGCCGCTCGAACCCGGCCACGTACGTGAAGGCGTTCGACCGGATCCGGGAGCGCTACGCGCGCGCTCCCCTGGCCCGCGAGCGGCGCTACACCCCGGGGACCTTCTCGTTCAACGTGGCGGGAGGGCGTTGCGAGAGCTGCGAGGGGGCGGGCGTGACCAAGGTCGAGATGTACTTCCTCGCGGATCTCTGGGTGCCGTGCGACACGTGCGGAGGCCGCCGCTACCGTCCCGAGGTGCTCGAGGTGACCGTCCACGGCTTCTCGATCGACGCGCTCCTCGACCGGACGGTGGAGGAGACGATCGCGCTCTTCCATGACGAGAGCGACATCGTAGAGCCGCTCTGGGTGCTCGAGCGCGTCGGGCTCGGGTACCTGAGGCTGGGGCAGCCGCTCACCACGCTGAGCGGGGGCGAGACGCAGCGCCTCAAGCTGGCCCGCGAGCTGTCGGACCGCTCGGCCTCGGAGACCCTGTACCTCCTCGACGAGCCGACGGTGGGGCTCCATCGCAAGGACGTTCGCACCCTGCTCCACGTGCTCCGGGAGCTGACGCGGCGGGGCGGCACGGTGATCTCGGTGGAGCACAACCTCGACTTCCTCGCGGCGTGCGACCATCTCGTGGAGCTGGGCCCGGGCGGCGGCGACGAGGGCGGGAGAATCGTCGCGGAAGGGCCGCCCGCGGCGCTCGCGCGGAGCGACGCGTCGGCGACGGGGGCCTACCTGAGGAAGATCGCCGCCTGCGCGTAGTCGAAGGGGCGGTGGTCGGGCACCGACATGCGGCCGCGGACGACGACGCCCCAGCGCCCGGAGAGGAGCGCTTCCACGCCGAGGTACCCCTCCGTCTTCACGAAGCTCCGCGTGTGGAACGCCGTGTCGCTGAAGCCGACGATGTCGGCCGCCTGGAACGCGACGTGGACGGCGGGGCCCGCCTCGACGATCGGGCGGACCCGCGACGTCTGGCGGTAGCTCCGGGTCGGCCGGATGAGATACGCCACGCTGGCCGTTCCCTCGGACAGGTAGCCCGACTTCCCGTACGAGACCTCGACGTGGAGCGAATGCTCGAAGGGGCCGCGCTCGAGCAGGAAGCGATGATAGGCGAACGTGCCGATCGCGTCGAAGGGCCCCTTCACCGTGGCGACGCCGAGCTCGAACCGATCGGTCTCCAAGGGATCGCGCCGCGCGCGGCGCGGGGCGGAGACCGTGTCGGGATGGATGATCCCGAAGGCGCCGGGAACGAGCGTCGCGCTGGTGTCGGCCGGAGCCGCCGTCTCGGCCGAGTCGGCCGGCGCGAATGCCGCGCTGTCGGGGGCCGCCGGGGGAGGCGCCGTCTCCTCTCCGGGAACGGGCTGCGCCGAGGCGTCTCCGGGCACGCCAAGCGAGAGGAGCGACGCCGCGGCGATCCCGAGGAGGAGTCTCCTCACGGGTACACCACGTCGCTCGTGCTCGTGTAGTCCTCGGCCTTGAAGTAGAGGCGGTATGGCCCGGGCTTCACCAGGGCGCCGTGCGCGTCGGTGAAGTCCCATTCGATCGGCGGCGTGCGGAAGTAGCCCGCCACGGTGGCGGGTTCGTCGGAATCGAACAGCACCTTGACCAGCGCGGCGCGGGAATCGAAGACCGCGATCCGCACGTGCGCGGGAGCGGGAAGGGCGAACTGGATCGAGTACGCCACGGTGACGCCGTCGGGAAGGAGCCCCTTCGTCGCGCAGACCGCGATGTGGTCGCCAGACGTGGCGAACTTGTCGCACGCGTCCCACGACGTCAGCTCGGAGCCGGGGAAGAATTGTTGAGTCGAATGGATTCCGTCGGCGCTGCAACCTGCGAGCGCGACGAGCGCGACGACGAGAAGTTGCCGCAGGGTGGAGTTCGCTCCTATTCGGCGATCGGGGGGGACGACGAACGTGTCGTCAGAATCGCAGAGATCGCAAGCGGGAGGGGAAAAAAATTTGAGTGAGTTCCCCGCGCATCCACGTGAGTCGCAAGTTAAAACCCCGCAAGAAACGACCGGCTCATTGGACTAGGTTTTAGCTGCGGATTGGGCACGAGGCGGCAGGGAACTCCGCTCGACTAGAAAGTTACCTTACACACTCTGACGCTGTCAACCGGAATGTACGAAAGCACGAAAAAATCAGCGTGGGCCGACGGTATCGCAGCATCATTCGTGCCGATGGAGGCGCCCGCTACCCCCTCCCGGCGCCCGACCGACGGCATTCGGCGACACTTCCCGCGGCCTCGCGGCCCCGCGCGACCCTCAGAAGCCGGTTGCCGGAGGGGTGGAAGAATGTTAGCCTTCGGCGTTTATGGCTCCTGGGCGACGCACCCCCCGATTCCGGATGGACGGCCGTGTTTGAGGAACTGACCGAGCGGCTGGGCGGGGTCTTCCGGAAGATGCTGGGCCGGGGGCGGCTGAGCGATCAGGACGTCAAGGACTCGCTGCGCGAGATTCGGCGCGTGCTGCTCGAGGCCGACGTCAACCTGAACGTGGCGCGCGACTTCTTGAAGGCGGTCGAGGCGCGCGCGGTGGGCGCCGACCTCGTCCAGAGCATCGAGCCGGGGCAGCAGGTCGTGAAGATCGTCCACGACGAGCTGGTGCGGCTCCTGGGCGGAGGCGCCACGACGGCGGGGATGCAGTTCCCGTCGAACCGCGCGGCGGTGCTCCTCCTGGCCGGGCTCCAGGGCTCGGGCAAGACGACCACCGCGGCCAAGCTCGCGAGCTTCTGGTCGAAGCGCGGAAAGCGGGTCCTTCTGGCGGCGCTCGATCTCCAGCGCCCGGCGGCGATCGACCAGCTCGAGGTGCTCGGCAAGTCGATCGGCGTCCCGGTGCACCTGGATCGGGAGGCGAAGGACCCCGTCGCGCTGGCGCAGGCGGCGCGGCGTCGCGCCGACAAGGAAGGCTTCGACCTCCTGATCGCGGATACCGCGGGCCGGCTCCACGTGGACGAGGAGCTGATGGAGGAGGTCGCCTTGGTCGCGAAGACGCTCGAGCCGACCGAGACGTACGTCGTGCTCGACGGCATGACCGGCCAGGACGCGGTGGCCATCGCGGAGTCGTTCACGAAGCGGCTCCCCGTGAGCGGATTCGTCCTCTCGAAGATGGACGGCGACGCGCGCGGCGGCGCGGCGCTCTCGTTGCGCGCGGTCACCGGCGCGCCGATCCGGTACCTCGGCGTCGGCGAGAAGGTGGACGGCCTCGAGCCGTTCCACGCCGACCGGCTCGCGTCGCGGCTCCTCGGGATGGGCGACGTGGTCACGCTGGTCGAGCGCGCGCAGGAGCGGCTCGACCTGGGCAAGGCGCAGGACCTCGAGAAGAAGCTCCGCAAGGAGCGCTTCACGCTCGAGGACTTCCTCGGCCAGCTCCAGGAGATGAAGAAGCTGGGGCCGATCGAGGAGATCGTGAAGATGCTGCCGGGCGTCCGCGTCCCGGCCGGCGCGCGGATCGACGATCGGGACCTGAGGCGCACCGAGGCGATCATCCAGTCGATGACGCGGCAGGAGCGCACCGAACCGCGCCTCATCGACGGGAGCCGCCGGCGGCGGATCGCCAAGGGCAGCGGCACGACGGTGCAGGACGTGAACCGGCTGCTCAAGCAGTTCGCGGAGACGCAGACGATGCTCAAACGCTTCGGCAAGGGGCGGCGCGGATCGCTCCCGATGGGGACCCGGTAGGGCCCGGCCGGACGGTCAACACAAACAACGGAGGAAGAAACGGCATGGCGGTGGTCATTCGTTTGAAGCGCGCGGGCGCGAAGAAGCGTCCGTTCTATCGCGTCGTCGTCGCCGACTCGAGGAGCCCGCGCGACGGGCGCTACATCGAGCAGCTCGGTTTCTACGATCCGCTCACCGAGCCCGCGACGTTCAAGGTGGACGCGGAGAAGTTCGCGGGCTGGGTCCGGAACGGCGCGCAGCCGTCGGAGTCGGTCGGCGTCATGATGGCGAAGCACGCCCCCGAGGCGCTGCGTCCGGCGCCGCTGGCCGCTCCGGTCGCCCCCGAGGCACCCGCCGAGGCCGCGCCGAAGAAGGCGAGGACGGCGAAGGCGAAGGCCGCCCCGGCGTCGAAGAAGAAGGCCGCGAAGAAGGCGGCGACGAAGGGGACGGCGAAGAAGGCCAAGGCCCGCGCCAAGAAGAAGGCGGGCACGGCGAAGCCGAAGGCCGCGAAGAAGAAGGCAGCGAAGTAGCGGAGGGTCGCGATGAGGGCGTTCATCGAATACCTGGCGTCGAAGCTGGTCGATCACCCCGAGGGCGTCCACGTCGACGAGCACGACACCGGGGAGACCACGGTGCTCACGCTCCGCGTCTCGCCCGGCGACCTCGGGAAGGTGATCGGGCGCGAGGGGCGGACCGCGCACGCGATGCGCACGCTCCTCTCCGCGATGGCCGAGGCGCAGGGTCGGCACGCCGCGCTCGAGATTGCCGACTGAGGGCTCCGAGCGGATCCTCGTGGGGGTGATCGCGAAACCCCACGGGCTCCGCGGCGAGGTGGTCGTCGATGTCCTGAGCGACGCGCCGGAGCGGTTCGCGCCGGGCAGCGTGCTCCGCGCGACGGTCGGGGGCGGCGGGACGCGCGCCGTGACGATCGAGGAATCGCGCCCCTTCGGCGGGCGCCTCCTGGTCCGGATCGAGGGGATCGCGTCGCGCGAGGAGGCGGAGGCGCTCCACGGCGCCGAGCTGACGATCGGCGCCGACGAGGTGGCTCCGCTCCCCGCGGGGCAGTACTACCGGTTCCAGCTGGTCGGGCTCCGCGTCACGACGACGAGCGGGCGCCATCTGGGGGAGGTCGCGGAGGTCTTCGCGACCGGGAGCAACGACGTGCTCGTGGTCCGCGGGGAGGGGGGCGAGGTGCTGATCCCACTCCTCCCGGGCGTCGTCATCGCGGTGGACGTGGAGACGAAGGGGATGACCGTGGATCCCCCGCCGGGGCTGCCGGGGATCCCGGAAGAGGGGTGACCCGGTGCGGGTCTCGATCCTGACGCTCAATCCCGGCTTCTTCGCCGGGGCGCTCGACGAGGGGATGGTCCGCGTCGCGCGGCAGAAGGGGCTCCTCACCGTCTCGATGGTGCCGATCCGGTCGTACACGACCGACCGGTACGGCACGACCGACGACTACCCATACGGCGGCGGCGCCGGCATGGTCATGAAGGTGGAGCCGATCGTGGCGGCCTGCGAGAGCCTGCGCGGCGACGCGGAGGGCGGGGCGCCTCGGGTGCTCGTGACGACGCCGCAGGGCCGGGTCCTGGACCAGGCCTGGACGCGGGAGCTGGCCGCGGAGCGGCACCTCGCGATCGTCTGCGGTCGGTACAAGGGAATCGACGAGCGGGTGATCCCCCTCGTCGGGGCGGAAGAGGTCTCGATCGGCGACTACGTCCTCTCGGGGGGCGAGCCCGCCGCGCTCGTGATCGTGGACGCCGTGGCACGGCTTCAGCCGGGGGTGCTGGGCGACGCGGAGTCGGCGGAGACGGATTCGTTTTCCGAAGCGCTTCTCGACGCGCCCGTGTACACTCGGCCCGAGGAGTATCGAGGGCTTCGGGTTCCCGACGTGCTTCTGAGCGGGAACCATGAGGAGATCCGCCTCTGGCGGCGCCGGGAAGCGCTCCGGCGTACCCTCGCGCGACGGCCCGATATCGTCCGGGGCCGCGCGCTCGCCGATGAAGACCGAAAACTGTTGGACGAGATAAAGAAGGAGGCGGATCCGAAATGAGCGTCATCGAACGGTTCGAGGCCCGGTTCCAGACCGACCGGAAGCTCGACTTCGCGCCCGGCGACACGATCAAGGTGTACGTCCGCGTCGTGGAGGGCGAGAAGGTGAGGTCCCAGGTGTTCCAGGGCGTCGTCACCAACGTCCGCGGAAGCGGCATGCGGACGTCGTTCACGGTGCGCAAGATCTCCGGCGGCATCGGCGTCGAGCGGACGTTCCCGCTCCACTCGCCGTCCGTCGCCCGGATCGACCTCGCGCGCAAGGGGAAGGTCCGCCGCGCGAAGCTCTTCTACCTGCGCGGACGGAAGGGGAAGGCGGCGAAGGTGACGGAGCGCGAAGCGCTCGGAGGCGATGAGACGTAGGCGGCTCGTCCGCTTCGACGACGAATACCGAGCCCGCTGGGGCGGACTGATCGCCGGCGTCGACGAAGCCGGGCGCGGCCCGCTGGCGGGTCCGGTGGTGGCGGCGTGCGTCGCGCTGCCCCCCGAGGCCACGCTTCGCGGCGTCCGCGACTCCAAGGAAATGACGGCCGCCGAGCGCGAAGAGGCGCTCGAACGGATCCGGGCCGTGGCGATCGCCGCCGCCGTCGGGGTGGCGAGCGTCGCGGAGGTGGACGCGTTCAACATCCGCATGGCGACGCTCCTCGCGATGCGCCGGGCGGTGTCGGCCCTGGGGATCACGCCCCGGGGCCTTTTGATTGACGGGCGCGACGAGGTGTTCTGCGAGACGCCGGTCGAGGCGGTCGTGGACGGCGACGCGAAGAGCCTCTGCGTCGCCGCGGCGTCGGTGCTCGCGAAGGTGACGCGCGACGCCTTGATGGACGAAGAGGAGGCGCGTTATCCGGCCTACGGGTTCGCGCAGAACAAGGGGTACGGGACGCCCGAGCACCTGGAGGCGCTCCGCGTCCACGGCCCCTGCGAGATCCACCGCCGGAGCTTCCGCCCCGTCCGGGAGCTCCTGTGCGTGCAGGAGGTGCTGGCGATCTTCTGAGACGGGGGGGCCATGGGGGTGGTGCGGGAAGGGACGGAGGGCGGCGCGAGGCGCGGTGCGGGCGCCGGGGGCCGCGACGCGGGCGCCGCGTGGAAGCAGCGCGCGGCGCGCGCCGGGGAGCGGATCGCCGAGGCGATCTGCGCGCTCCGCGGCTGGCGCGTGGTCGACCGCAACGCGCGCGAGGGGCGGGGCGAGATCGACCTGGTGGCGCTCGACGGCGAGACGGTCGTTTTCGTCGAGGTGAAGTTCCGGACGGGGCGCGATCGCGCGGCGCCCCTCCAGGCGGTGAACGCGAAGAAGCGCGAGGACGTCGGGCGCGCCGCGACGCGATGGCTCGCGCGGCGGGGCCTGACGGAGCGGCCCGTCCGGTTCGACGTCGTCGCCATCACCTGGGAGGCCGATGGATCGGAGCTCAGGGCCGAGCACGTTGCGAACGCCTTCCCGGGCGGAGGGCGTTATTTCTACTGACAGGCGAATCCTCCTCCTCCACGTTCGCGCCGGGGCCGGGCACGAGCACGCCGCGCGCGCCGTCGCGGCGGCCCTCCGGGAGATCGCGCCGGGCACCGTGACCGAGGTGCGGGACGCGCTCGAGTTCTCCTCGCACTTCCTCCGCGCCACCTACGCCTCGACCTACAACCGGGTGCTCTCCCGCGCGCCGCGCGTCTGGGGCGCCGTCTACAAGCGATCCGCGGCGCCCTTCAACAGCCGCCATCAGCGGATCCGGACCCGGCTCGCCGTCTGGGGGAGCCGCGGCTACAAGCACATCTTCCGGCGCTTCAATCCCGACGCCATCCTCTGCACGCAGTTCCTCCCGGCCGAGGTGCTCGGCCAATGGCGCGAGGAGGGGCGCGTGACGGTCCCCGTCGCGACCGTGATCACCGACTACGCGATCCACCCCGTCTGGGTTCATCCCGGCATGGACCGCTACTTCGTCGCGACCGACACGGTGAAGGAGGAGCTGATCGACACGGGAGAGGTGTCGGCCGACCGGATCGAGGTGACCGGCGTGCCGATCCACCCGCGGTTCGCGATCCCCATCGCCCAGGCCGAGGCGCGGCGCGAGCTGGGGCTCGACCCCGATCCCGCGCGGCTGACCCTATTGCTGATGGGGGGAGGGTTTGGATGGGGGCCGATCGAAGGGATGCTCGAAACGGTGCTCGAGCTTCCCTCGAGCGTCCAGGCGCTCGTCGTCGCCGGGCGGAACGAGAAGTTGCGCGAACGGCTCGCCGAGATGACGCGGCCCCACGCGGCGCGGATCCGCGTTCACGGCTTCACCGACCGGGTCGATCTCTTCCTCGCCGCCTCCGACGTCCTGATCAGCAAATCGGGCGGGATGACCTGCAGCGAGGCGATGGCCCGCGGCGTGCCGATGCTCGTCTACCGGCCGATCCCCGGGCAGGAGGAACGGAACTGCTCGTTTCTCCAGGAGGCCGGCGCCGCGTTCCGCGTCCACGACCTGGAGGAGCTGCACTACCGCGTGACCCACTTCCTCGGACGCCGCGATCACCTCCGCGAGATGTCCGAACGCGCGCGGGGACTCGGGAGGCCGCGGTCGGCATACGCCGTGGCGGAGGGGATGCTCGCGCGGGTCTAGGGAGCGGCGACGAAGTAGTAGTCGATGCCACGATCGAACCGCGCGACGAACTCGGTCTCGGAAAGCGGCGCGCTCCGCTTCAGCCATGCGTCGAGGAGGAAGATCCTCATTCCGAGCTCGAGCGTGACGAACGCGAATAACGTCTCCGGACGGATCCCGTACGAATCGGCGCCTCCGAGCCCGCACTCGAAGACCACGACGGGACGGCATCTCCGGAGGGTCTCCCTTCCGCCGCGGAGGACCGCCAGCTCGTCTCCCTCCACGTCGATCTTGACGAGCGCCACGGCGTCGGTGGCCGGGATCACGCGGTCGAGGGTCTCGACCGGCACGGTGTATTCCCGGATGGCGGTGTCCGGCGGGAGGTCGATCCGGCGCCGAAGACCGCTCAGGGCGGGGCTCCGCGTCACCTCGCGGAACGTGGCCTCGCCCGGCGACTCGCCGGCCGCCGCGGGAACGATGCGGCAGGTCGGGAAACGCCGGCTCAGATCCTCGGCGAGCCTCGGGATGGGCTCGAAGGCGACGTGCCGGCCCCGGGGAGCGAATCGCATCATGTGGCGGAGCATGCCCCCTTGGAACGAGCCGACGTCGACCGCGACGGAGTCCGGACCGAGCACGCGCCGCATGATGGCGATGGTCTGGTAGTCGTAGCGACTGTTCTTGGACCCGGTGAGGAGCCCGTGCGCGTGCCGGATCGTCGCTTCCCATCGAGTCCCGATGATCAGGCGCTTCGCGAGATCGCGTATCATGGGGCTCCATGGTAGTCGAACGGAAGCGGGCCGTCGCCACCGGAGCGTGGATCGCCGCCGAGATGGCGGCGCTCGTTCTGGTCGCGTCGATCCGGTTCGACTACCGCGACCCGGGTCTCGTGGGCCGGTTCACCACGTCGGTCCGCGCGCTGCCCTTCGGGCACGGGATCGACGTGGAGGGCTACATCCGGCTGACCGAGTACTTCCGGGGCCTCGCTCCCGCGGACAGCATGATGCCGCCCTATTGCTTCCGTATCATCGCCCCCCTCGCGGCCTCGGCGATCCCGGCGGCGCCCCTGACCGCGCTCGATCTCGTCGACCTCGCGTCCTTGCTCGCGACGCTCCTGGTCATCGACCGCGCGATGCGCCGGATGGGTCTCGGGAACCGGGCGCGCGTGATCGGGGGCGCGATGTTCGCGGTCTCGTTTCCAACCTTCTACTACGCGACCGTCGGGTTCGTGGACCCCGTCGCCGTCTTCGCCGTGGCGCTGCTCCTCTGGTGCGTGGTCGCCGACGCGCCCGTCTGGGGAACCGCCGCGGTCGCCGTGCTCGCGGCGCTCGTCAAGGAGACGAACGCGGCGTTCTCGATTCTCCCCCTCGCGTTCCAGGCGGCACGCGGACGCCGAACGCTCCGCGACCTCGGACCGCGCGCGCTCATTCCGCTCGCCTGCGTCGCGGCGATCCTCGGCGTCCACGCCCTCGCTCCGTTTCCGGATCCGGGATTCACCTGGAAGCCCAGCCTCGCATCCGTGGCCGAGAACCTATCCCGGCCGAGGACCTATCTGAGCCTGGCGCTCACGGTCCTGATCCCGGCGTCGCTCGCGACGATGTCGCTCGTGAGCGGCCGGGCGAAGGCCATCGGCGCGCCCCTTCTGGCCGTCCTGGGGGTCGGCTGCGTCCTCGCGTCCGCGATGTACCTCTACTCGCTCTTCTCGGCCTACACCGACGGGCGGATCATCTGGATCGTCTACCCCTTCGCGATCCCGATCGCGGTCGCGTGGTTCCGATCCCGGGAGACGGGCGGAGTGCCCCGCTCAGTACCGGGCGTCCACCGCCAGCCGGGCCATCCAGGAGGAGCGATCGGCGCCTAGGACGTGCCGCTCGTTCGTGATCCACCGCCGCCCGACGCCCGCGCTCAGGTCGAGGCGATCCACGGGGATGAAGCGGAGATCCGACCAGACCTCCCGCGTCCGCTCCACCACGCCGGAGAGCCCCGAGTTCGAGACGAATCCCTCGTCCGGGTTCCACGCCTCGCCGAGCACCCCTTCTCCCCGGTTCGTCAGGTCCAAGGAGGACCGGATCTGCCAGTCCCGGTTCAGATCCAGGGCGCCTTCCACGAGCGTATTCTCGGCGTCCGGCCCCAACGCGAAGCCCAGGGGCCGGTCCCGGAGCGCGAAGTTCTGCCCGTAGTACGTGGCGTACGTGAAACGCCGGACCCGCGTGTACTCGGCGAGCACCCGAAGGACCCGATCGCCGATCGAACGGTCGAGGCGCGCCCCCGCCTGGTAGCCGAAGCGGTCGGGCATGTCGCGGTTCTTCGTGGCGAAGTCGTCGATGAGCAGCTCTCCGTACGCGGAGACGCCGCGACCCAGGCGCGCCTCGGCGTCGATCGAGGCCATGATGTTCGCCCGCGCGCTCACCCGGACGGAATCGCTGAATCCATCCCGGATGTGGATCCGCTCCACCACCGCGTAGGGAAGGAGCCCGGTCGCGTAGAGGAGATCGAGGCCCCGCCCGTGATATCGCACGGCTTCGCTCGCGCCGACCGTGAGCCGCGGCGTGACGGCGAACTCGAGGCGGTGGGCCGCCAGGTACTGCCCGTCCTCCTGCGAGACGATGCCGGAGAGCGAGGTCGCGGTGATCCGTCCCGCGAAGGATCCCGAGAGCGCGACGAATCCCATGGGCCCGGCCGCGTCCGAGAGGAGGAGGGTTCCGCGCCGGCCCGGCCCCCAGCGGAACGTGTCGTACCCGGCGGCGCCGGTGAACGGGCCGGCCCGCCCCGTGATCCCAGCGCGGGAGGACGTGATCTCGAGGTCGGTGCGGTAGACGATCGGGTCGATGAACGCGCGCTGCGAGCGGACGCGCGTGATCCCCAGATTCTCGTAGACCGCGAGGCCGGGCCACACCTGGAGGTCCGCCCGCGCGAGGAGGCTCGATTCGTCGCGGAGCTGGAAGTGCGCGACGGGGCGATCGTCCACGAAGTCCCCGCGCACGTGCCCGAGCAGGGACAATCGGAAGCGCCGCTCCCGCGGGCCGACGTCCACGAGCGGCGGCGATTCGGGAGTCGGGGGATCCGCGCCCAGGTCCTGAAACTCTCGCGCCAGCTCGCGGGCGAGGCGGCCATAGCGGGGATCCCCCGCGAGAGCCGGATTCCCACGCTCCGCGCGCAGGAGCGCCGCCGCGATGTCCGTCCGGGCGAGCGGGCGCGTGTCGATGGCCAGCGAATCGACGAGGCGGCCGGCGACGAGCGACTCGAGGTCCTCGTACGCGGGATGTTCGACCGGGAGGTAGGCGGCGGGAGGGCCGGCTGAAGCGGGAGCCGCGGCCAGCAGGGCCAGGAACGGCAGGAGCATCGCGGCTCGGCAACTCACCGGCGGATTCTAGATAGTCGAGCCGGAGCGGTCAACTCATTGGCGGGATGCCGCGGAAGTCCCGAGGCGCCAGAAGGTCCGCCGGTCACGACGTCACCCGGAGCGCGTACTACCGGTGCCAGCCAGCCAGGTCGCGCCGCCAACCCAGGAGATTCCTCATGCGCATCGGATCGCGTTCCGTTTCCGTCCCCCTCGTGCTCGCCGTCGTCGTTCTCTCCACGGTCGCGACACCGCGTCCCGCTTCGGCCGCATGGCCGCAGTTCGGGCGCGGCATCGTGACCGCGGCCAAGACCCAGCAGCATTCCAACGCCGCCACGGACGGCGCGGACGGGGCGATCGTCACCTGGCAGGACTTCCGCTTTCCGAAGATCAACGTCTTCGCCCAGCACGTGCTGGCCAACGGCGACCTGGATCCCGCGTGGCCCGCCGACGGGCAAGCGCTGTTGACCGACTCGCTCGCGATGGCGACCGCGGACGGTGGGCAGACGTCCCCCATCATCGTCTCCGACGGCGCCGGGGGAGCCATCGTCGCCTGGCAGGACCTCCGGAGCCCGGTGACCGAGACGGACCTCTTCGCGCAGCACGTTCTGGCGACGGGCGCGGTCGATCCGGCGTGGCCGGCCAACGGGACGGCGCTCTGCGTGATCGAGGGCATTCAGAACGGCCTGACCATGACTCCGGACGGCGCGGGCGGCGCGATCGTCACGTGGCTCGACGGACGGCCGGGAGCGGACGGGACCGACATCTACGCGCAGCACGTGTTGGCCTCGGGCGTCGTCGATCCCCGCTGGCCCGCGAACGGCATCGCCGTGAGCGCCGCGGCCGGATCCCAGGAGGCCCCCACCATCGCGGACGACGGCGCGGGCGGCGCGATCATCACGTGGCACGACCGGCGCGACGACCCGAACTTCGACATCTACGCGCAGCACGTCCTTGGCTCGGGCGTCGTCGATCCGGCGTGGGTCGTGAACGGGCTCGCCGTGTGCACGGCCGCCGGCAGTCAGGCGTTCCCGACGATCGTCCCGGACGGCGCGCACGGCGCCGTCATCGCGTGGACCGATGGCCGCTTCGCCGCCACCGATCACATCTTCGCGCAGCACGTGTTCGGGACGGGCGCCGTCGATCCCGCGTGGCCCGCGAACGGCAGGCCCGTCTCCGACGCGGCCGACGTGGAGACGCGCCCGCTCCTCGTGGCCGATGGCTCGGGCGGGGGCGTCGTGACGTGGCAGGGATTCACGACCGCGCTGAACCAGCTGAGCCTCTACGCGCAGCACGTCACCGCGGCCGGAGTCGTGGACCCGGAGTGGCCGTCCGGCGGCAGGCGCCTGAGCCTGAGCGAGGAGCAGCAGGACCACGCGGAAGTCGTCTCGGACGGCGCCGGCGGCGCGATCGTCGCGTGGGACGAGCGCTTCCAGGTCATGGCCCAGCACGTGCTGGCGTCGGGACTCCTCGATCCCTCGTACCCGGCGGCCGGGCTCCGGGTGTGCGATCTGCCGAGCTCGCGCGGGGACCCAGCGCTGGCTCCGACCGGCGGAGGCGGCGCGATCGTGGCGTGGACCGACACGCGAAGCGGCGTCGACCTCGACATCTACGCCGTGCAGGTGCAGGCCGTGGCTCCCACGGGCGTGCCGCCGGCGACGCCGCGCGGATTCGCCCTGGGCCGCCCGGGACCGAACCCCGCGCGCGGCTCGGTCATGCTCCGGTTCTCGCTCCCGCGGGAGGTGCCCGTGAGGCTGGCCGTCTACGACGCGAGCGGCCGCCGCGTGCGGCTGCTCGCCTCGGGGACCCAGTCCCAGGGCGAGCACGCGATCGCGTGGGACCTGCGCGACGACGGCGGGCGCGCCGTCCGGGCCGCGATCTACTTCGCCCGTTTCGAGGCCGGCGGGCGCGTCTTCACCGAGAAGCTCGCGACGCTGCGGTAGCGATTGGGCGCGCCGCCGGGTCGGCCGACGTCTGGTCGCCCTCTGGTGTAGAGTATCCGGCATGGCGCGCGCCGACCTCACCCTCTACCTCCTCTGCGGCCTCGCATTCGCGGGGAAGTCGACGCTCGCCGCGCGGATCGCCGAGCGAACGGGCGCCGCGATCGTGAGCCTCGACGCGATCAACGCCGAACGCGGGCTCGAGGGCGGGCTCGGGATCCCCGTCCAGGAATGGGTGGCGACGCACCAGGAGGCGCTCCGGAGGCTCGAAGCGTTCCTCGGGGAGCGCCGCTCCGCGATCGTCGACGATACGTGCTGCTTCCGCCGACTCCGTGATTCCTACCGGGGCCTCGCGAGTCGCCACGGGATCGCGTCCCTCGTGATCCACCTCGACGTGCCTCTCGACGAGGCGGTCCGGCGCCTCCGCGCGAACGAGGCGTCGCCCTTGCGTCCGCCGGTGACCGAGGCGATCCTGCGCGACCTCGCGCGCGACTTCGAGTGGCCCGACGCGGGCGAACCGACGCTCGTCTATCGCCCGCCGGAGCCCTACGACGCGTGGATCGACCGGGCCCTCGCCGCCCGATGATCGCTCCACCCCTCTTCCTCGCCGCCCTTCTCGCCCTGAGCTTCGTCGCGGGCGGCACGGCCGCGGTGGTCGGCTTCGGGATCGGGAGCCTCGTGACGCCACTCCTCGTGACGCGCCTCGACACGTCCCTCGCGATCGGCGTCGTCGCCGGGCCGCACCTGCTCGCGAGCGCCGTCCGCTACTGGCAGCACCGGCGGACCGTGGACCGCGCGCTCCTCCTTCGGTTCGGGCTCCCGAGCGCGGCGGGGGGCCTGGCCGGCGCGCTCCTCCAGTCGCGCCTCCAGTCTCCCGCGCTCCTCGGCGTCCTCGGCGCGCTCCTCGTCGCGACCTCCGTGGCGAATCTCTCGAGCGGATTCGGCGGCTGGCGCCCCGCGCCGTCGCTCGCGCTGGCCCTCGGGGGGCTCTCGGGCCTCTTCGGCGGCGTCGCGGGGAACCAGGGAGGCCTCCGCGCGGCGGGGCTCGCCGCGTTCGATCTCACGCCGCGCGCGTTCATCGCCACGAGCACGGCGGTCGCCGTGCTGATCGACGTCGCCCGCGCCCCCGTCTACGTGGCGAACGCCGGGGCGGCGCTCCGCGCGCACGGGCTCCTCATCGCCGTCACCGCCGCCGGATGCCTGGCCGGGACGCTCCTCGGCGAACGGCTCTTCGCGCGCCTCCCGCGCGAGACCCACCGCCGCCTCGTGGCCCTGACCGTCGGGGCGGTCGGGGTCTGGCTCCTGACACGGGCGTTCTAGCGGCGCGCGGGATCGGGTACCATCGTTCACGATCCACGACCCCGGAAGCGCCGCGCCACGGGAAGCGCCAACGAAAGGGAGGACCCGATGCCGCCCCGCAATCTCGTTCGATCGTTCGTCCTGCTCTGGTGGACCCTCGGAATCGCGATCGGGGTCATGAGCCTCAGGACGCTCCAGCACGCCGTGACCGGCGGCCGCGTCCTCGACCTCCACGTCGCGCTCCTCGCCCTGGTCGAACTGGCCGCGGCGCTCGTCTTCCTCGTGCCGCGGACGCTCCGCGCCGGCGCCGGAGTCCTCCTCGCCGTCATCGCCGCCGCGTTCCTGATGCACGCGGTGAACCACGAGGTACGGTGGGATTTCCTGATCTACGCCGCCGCGGTGCTCTTCGTCGGGGTCCACGGCCCGCTCACCAGGGCGCAGTGGGGAATCGCCGCCGGCAAGTCGGCCTGACGGGCGGCGGCCCGGCCCGGTACCCGGCACGGGCGCCGGCCGGGCCGATTCCCCGGCCCGGAGGGATACTTTTGGAGACCCCCGCGCCGATTGACACCCCGCTCCTTATAGTGATAGCCTCGATCCGTGTCAAAAGTAACCGCAAGTGATGATGCCACACAGGGATCGGCGCTCTCGACCGAAGGACGCGAAACCCGGCGCGGCGTCTTCCTCCTCATAACCGGAAACGGCAAGGGCAAGACGACGTCGGGCTTCGGGTGCGCGCTCCGCGCGCTCGGGCACGGATTCCGCGTCGCCGTCATCCAATTCATGAAGGGCCGGATCTACGGCGAGCTGACGGTGCTGCGCGACCGGCTCGGCGTGGACGTCTACCAGTTCGGCCGGAACGTCTTCATCGACCCGAAGAACGTCGACCCGCGCGATCGGGCGCTGGCCCGCGAGGGGCTCGACAAGGCGTGGGAGATCGTCCGGAGCGGGCAGCACGATCTCCTGATCCTGGACGAGATCAACGTGGTGACCGATTTCGGGCTCGTCCCGGTGGAGGAGGTGCTCGAGCTGGCGCGCGCGCGGCCGCGCTGGATGGATCTGGTGGCGACGGGGCGGAGCGCCCCGGCGCCGCTCATCGAGCTTGCCGACACGGTGAGCGAGGTGCGCGAGATCAAGCATCACTACAAGAAGGGGATCGAATCCCGCGCCGGGATGGAGTATTGACCGCCGCGGCGAAGCCCGGCGCGGCGGCGCGGCCCGCGCCGAGGTCCGCGGCGCCGGCCGCGCGGGCGTCGCTGCCGGAGCGGATTCTCCGCGGCGACGCGCTGGCGCTGGCGCGCGCGATGTCGCTGGTCGAGAGCGGGGCCGCCGAGGCGGAGTCGATCCTCGACCAGGTCTACGGGAGGAAGGACGCCGCGCCCCGGATCGGCTTCACGGGGCCGCCGGGTGCGGGGAAGAGCACGCTCGTGGCCGAGTACACGCGGCTCCTCCGCGGTCGGGGCCGCCAGGTCGGCGTGGTCGCCGTGGATCCCACGAGCCCCTTCACGGGCGGCGCGATCCTGGGCGACCGCGTGCGGATGAGCGAGCACGCGACCGACGCCAAGGTCTTCATCCGGAGCATGGCGACCCGGGGGAGCTTGGGGGGCCTGGCGGCGCGGACGGGCGAGCTGTGCGAGCTCCTGAGCGCGTGGGGGAGCGACGTCACTCTGGTCGAGACGGTCGGCGTGGGGCAGTCTGAGCTGGACGTGGCGGAGACGGCCGACACCACCGTCGTCGTGCTGACGCCGGAATCGGGCGACGCGATCCAGACGCTCAAGGCGGGCCTCATGGAGATCGCGGACGTGCTGGTCTTGAACAAGTCGGACCACTCGGGCGCGGACCAGATGGAGGCGGCGCTCCGGTCCTCCCTCGCGTTTCGGCCGCCGGGCGGCTTCAAGCCGCCGATCGTGCGGACGATCGCGACCCAAAGGGAGGGGCTCGACGCGCTCGACGAGGCGGTCGGGTCGCATCGCGCCTGGGCGTCGTCGCCCGAGATCGCCGCGGAGCGGCGCCGCGACAAGATCCGCGCGCGGCTCCGCCACGCGGTGCGCGAAGGGCTGCTCGAGGAGTGGCTCGCGGGACAGGGGCTCGATTCGCTCCTCGACCGCGCGGCCGAGCGGGTGCTGGCCGGCGATCAGTCGCCGTACCGGGCCGCCCGCGAATTGATCGAACGAATGACACGGAAAGGATGACGATCCGACATGGCCAACGCGCGAACTGAAACGCCGGCCGCGAGGAAAGCCGGGAAGCCGGCCGCGCCGCCCGCCGCCCCGAAGCCCGCGGCCGCCGGGCCGCCGGGGATCCTCTTCGAGACGCTCTCGGGCATCCCGATCGCGCCGCTCTACACCGAGCGCGACCTGCCGCCCGATCTCGACGCGCGCGCCGGGAAGCCGGGCGAGTTCCCCTACACGCGCGGCCTCCACGCCGAGATGTACCGGACGCGCCTCTGGACGATGCGCCAGTTCGCCGGCTTCGGCACCGCCGAGCACACGAACCAGCGCTTCCACTATCTCCTCTCGCAGGGGATGACCGGCCTCTCCACCGCGTTCGACATGCCGACCCTCATGGGCTACGACGCCGACCATCCGATGGCGCTGGGCGAGGTGGGGCGCGAGGGGGTCGCGATCTCGACGCTCGAGGACATGGAGATCCTCTTCCGCGGCATCCCGCTCGACCAGGTCACCACGTCGATGACGATCAACGCGCCGGCGATCGTCCTCCTCGCGATGTACGTCGCGGTGGCGGAGAAGCGCGGGATCGGGACGGAGAAGCTCGGCGGCACGATCCAGGCCGACATGCTGAAGGAGTTCATCGCGCAGAAGGAGTGGATCTGCCCGCCCAAGCCCTCGGTGAAGATCTGCGTGGACATGATCGAGTGGTGCGCCGAGCGGATGCCCAAGTGGAATTCGATCTCGATCAGCGGCTATCACATCCGGGAGGCTGGGGCGACGGCCGCGCAGGAGCTGGCCTTCACCCTGGCCGACGGGATCGGCTACGTGGAGGAGTGCGTGAAGCGCGGCATGGACGTCGATGTCTTCGCGCCGCGCCTCTCCTTCTTCTGGGACGTCCACAACGACTTCTTCGAGGAGATCGCCAAGTTCCGCGCGGCGCGGAAGATCTGGGCGACGGTGATGCGCGACCGCTTCCACGCGAAGAATCCGCGGAGCTGGCAGCTCCGCACCCACGCCCAGACGGCCGGGGTGTCGCTCACGGCGCAGCAGCCGCTGAACAACGTCGCCCGCGTCGCGATCCAGGCGCTCGCGGCGGTCCTCGGCGGCACGCAGTCCCTCCACACCAACTCGATGGACGAGACGCTGGCGCTCCCGACCGAGGAGGCGGCGACCGTCGCGCTTCGGACGCAGCAGATCATCGCGTACGAGACCGGCGTCGTCGGGACGCCCGATCCGCTCGGCGGCTCCTACTTCGTCGAGGCGCTGACGGCGAAGATCGAGGACGAAGCGATGCGATATATCCGACGCATCGACGAGATGGGCGGCATCGTGCAGGCGGTCGAGCGCGGCTATCCGCAGAAGGAGATCGCGGCGTCCGCGTACCACTTCCAGCAGCAGGTGGAGCGCGGGGAGCGGGTGATCGTCGGGGTGAACCGCTTCGACGCCGACGAGGAGATCCCGATCCCGGTGCTCAAGATCGATCCGGAGATCGAGCGGCGCCAGGTCGAGCGGGTGAAGGCGGTGCGCGCGCGGCGGCCGTCCGAGCCGCACGCCCTGGCGATGGGCGCGCTCCGGGACGCCTGCATGAGCCAACGCAACCTCGTGCCGTACGTGCTGGACGCGGTCCGCGCCGAGGCCACGTTGGGCGAGATCAGCGACGTCTTCCGCGAGGCGTACGGCGTCTACCGCGAGCCCGCGGTCTTCTAGGGGGGAATCGATGGCGCGAAAGATCCGAGTGCTCGTGGGGAAGGCGGGGCTCGACGGCCACGACCGCGGCGCCAAGGTGGTGGCGAGCGCGATGCGCGACGCCGGCTTCGAGGTCATCTACACCGGGCTCCACCAGACGCCCGAGATGATCGTGCAGGCCGCGGTGCAGGAGGACGTGGACGCGGTCGCCCTCTCGATCCTGAGCGGCGCGCACATGACGCTCTTCCCGCGCGTGCTCGAGCTGATGCGCGAGGCGGGCCTCAAGGACGTGCTCCTGACCGGCGGCGGCATCATTCCGAGGGAGGACATGGACGCGCTCGGGAAGCAGGGCGTGGGCGAGCTCTTCGGGCCCGGCACGCCGACGAGCGCCATCATCGACTACGTCCGCGCCTGGGTGGCCCAGCATCGGTCCGACGCCGTGGCGGCCCCCCTGAGGGGGGCGACGCGATGAACAAGGTGGTGCGCGACGCGCGCGAAGCGATCGAAAGGGCCGGCATCCGGGACGGCGCCATGATCGTCCTGGGGGGCTTCGGCCTCTGCGGCATCCCGGAGAACCTCATCGTGGCCCTTCGGGACAGCGGGGTGAAGGAGCTGACCTGCGTCTCGAACAACGCCGGGGTGGACGACGGGGGGCTCGGCCTCCTGCTCAAGACGCGGCAGATCCGGAAGATGATCTCGAGCTACGTCGGCGAGAACGCGACGTTCGAGCGGCAGTTCCTGGACGGCGAGCTGGAGGTGGAGCTCTGCCCGCAGGGGACGCTCGCGGAGCGGATCCGCGCCGGCGGCGCGGGAATCGGCGGCTTCTACACGCCCACGGGGGCCGGCACGATGGTCGCCGAGGGGAAGGAGGTGCGCGTGATCAACGGGCGGGAGTACGTGCTCGAGATGCCGATCCGCGCGGATTTCGCGTTCGTGAAGGCGTGGCGCGGCGACCGGATGGGGAACCTGGTCTATCGGATGTCCGCGCGGAACTTCAACCCCATGGCCGCCACGGCCGGCGCGATCACGCTCGCCGAGGTGGAATCGCTGGTCGACCCCGGCGCGCTCGACCCCGATCAGGTCGTGACGCCGGGCATCTTCGTCGACCACGTCTTTCAGGGGACCTATGGACCCAAGCGAATCGAAAAGAGAACGAATCGTCCGGCGAGCGGCGCTCGAGCTTAAGGACGGCGACTACGTCAACCTCGGCATCGGCATGCCGACCCTGGTGTCGAACTACATCCCGTCCGGCATCGACGTCGTGCTCCAGTCGGAGAACGGCATCCTGGGCGTCGGCCCGTATCCCGACCCCGGCCAGGAGGACGCCGACCTGATCAACGCCGGCAAGGAGACGATCACGGTGCTCCCCGGCGCGGCATTCTTTTCGAGCGCCGACTCCTTCGCCATGGTGCGCGGCGGCCACGTCGACATCACGATCCTGGGCGCCATGGAGGTGGATCAGGAGGGGAACCTGGCGAACTGGATGATTCCGGGCAAGATGGTGAAGGGAATGGGCGGAGCGATGGACCTCGTGGCGGGCGCGAAGCGCGTCGTCGTGACGATGCTGCACGCCGCGAAGGACGGGACCAGCAAGGTGCTCAAGAAATGCACGCTTCCCTTGACCGGGAAGAAGGTCGTGGATCTCATCATCACCGACCTCGCGGTCATGGAGGTGACACCCCAGGGCCTCCGTCTCCTGGAGCGGGCGCCGGGCGTCACGGTGGACGAGATCCTCCGTGCGACCGAGGCCGAGCTCCTGGTGGACGAGGTGGCCGAAATGCCGGTCTAGGCCGGCTCGAGGATTCGATGCTGACAACGACCGATTCCCGGCGGGACGATATCTACGAGCTGACCGAGGAGCAGCGGGAGTGGAAGCACACCCTGCGCGACTTCGCCGACCACGAGATCGCCCCGAAGGCGGCGCGCTTCGACGATGCCGGCGAGTTCCCGTGGGAGAACGTGAAGAAGATGCGGGAGCTGGGCCTCTTCGGCCTGCCGTTCCCGGAGCAGTACGGCGGGAGCGGCGCCGACACGCTGATGTACGTGATCGCCGTGGAGGAGGTCAGCCGCGCGTGCGCCTCCACCGGCATCACGCTCGCGGCGCACGTCTCGCTCGGGACGACGCCGATCTACCTCTTCGGCACGGAGGCGCAGAAGAAGCGGTTCCTGCCGGCCCTCTGCATGGGCGAGAAGCTGGGCGCCTTCGGGCTCACCGAGCCGGAGGCCGGCTCGGACGCCGGCGGGACCAAGACCCGCGCGGTCAAGGAGGGCGGCGGTTACGTCGTCAACGGACGGAAGATCTACATCACGAACGGCGGCGTCTGCGGCACGGCGGTCTTCACCGCGGTCACCACGCCGG